>JBCDIX010000008.1:0-141777 GCA_038748405.1 Cyanobacteria bacterium P01_H01_bin.21
AACGACAGGATAGCCAGCTCTAAAACAGACCCCATGAAGGGATTTTGTCCGTTTGGAACCCTTCAACGTCTAAAAAAGGGGGAGGATAGCAGTCTCATTTGAGACTCGATTTTTCTGAAGTCTAATAAATAGAGGTGCCCTGTTGATAGATCGAAATATTAATCTCTTAATCTAAAGACAGATGTTGATTCCAAACCTATAAGCGAAAATATTGTTGTACAAATGTTTCTGACTTATTCTAGTTTCTCTTGAATGACATAAGTCAGGGACTATCTATCAATAACATGAGGTAAAAGCTATGTCACAAGAAGAAAGCAATAAGGACTCGATTTTTCCTAACGAGAAGAATACTCCCATTGAGCCATCTGCTCGTCGAACTGGAATGGGTGCTCGGTCATCTGATGCTAGTGATGGAGCAGAACCAGAGGCTCCTGGTAATAAGAATACCGACATTCCTGGGGATCCTAATCAAGGAACTGATGCACGGTAGTCGATTGTGTAACAACAACTGCACCAGAATTTATTAAGTTCTAACAGCAAAGACAGAAACATCAGTCTTTCTAGCGTGCAAGTTCAATTGCACACTACTCAAATAAGAGCAAATGCTATAGGCGTAGTGCTGCCATAGGGCGGCTAGGTCTATGGCATTTTCTTTTGGAAAGGTAAGTACTGTGGCAGCAATATTGCAGTTTCTTTGCTTTCCTACGGGTATAACATCGCTATTACTGGAACGTTATGCTGGGGTGACAGCGTCTTTGGGAAGTAATCACAACCGATCGCTTCTAGAAAACCGAACTCCATATCCTCGAAGAGTTTTCTATCATTAGAACTGTTCAGGACGGTATCTGGAAAAGTTCCTGAGCTGTTAACCACATCTGTTGTTTAATTTGTTCAAGGAGTTCTTACTATGGCACTTGTTCGTTGGAATCCCAATCGTGAGCTTGACTCGTTACAGCGAGACATGAATCGTCTATTTGATGACGTGTTCACCTCTCCACGTCAGAATGGTATCTCAGGATTTACCCCTGCTGCAGAAATCGAAGAACGCGGTGATGCCTATCACCTGCGGCTAGAAGTTCCTGGCATCAGCAAAGATGATCTGGACATTCAAGCCACTGCAGAAAGGGTTTCCATTAGTGGTGAGCGTAAATTATCCACTCAAACAGAAGAAGATGGTGTGACCCGTAGTGAGTTCCGCTATGGTTCGTTTAGTCGAGTTGTCTCTCTACCTGGAAGAATCGACCATCAGAGTGTTGCGGCTGATTATAACGATGGCATTCTGTCTCTAATGCTGCCAAAGGCTGAGGAAGAGAAGAATAAAGTTGTTAAAGTCAACGTAGGCTAAATTATTACAGCCCTTATCCTGATTTATTAAGATAAGGGCTGCTCTGTCTAATTCTTCAATCCTTACCGCCGGAGCTTTTTATCTAATCAATTGTGTAGAAACAATTACAAACCCCTCCCAGAGCTTTAAGACTCTAGGAGGGGTTTGTAATATAGCTGTAGCCAGTGGCTGGACTACACAGCAGTAGCCATCTTACTCGGCATGGGGTAACGAAGAATAGCCGCCGCTCGTGTATTTGTTGGCATGTCTGCAGTGTCCATTATAAAAACTTGACCACCGCAGTTAAGGGTGTAAATAGCTGCTAAATTTAGTAAGCCATCGCTGTTGAAACCGTTAGACTCATCAACGACAAACTCACGAGTTTGAGCATCGTAAATACCCCATTTTGGATAGCCTGAGGCTACAAATAAAGTCTCAATCTGGCCATCATGGGCTGCATTCAAAATGTCAGTTAGTCGATCCGCAGTGTAAGCTGACCCTACTAATTCTCGATAGCGACCTTTATTTTGCTTTGCTGCCTGTTTGAAATAAGCTTCAGCAACAGGCCAGGTTTGCTGATGCAGTGTCTGTGGATGTAGTGTGTCCGGATTGGTCGCAACTGAATCTTCCAGCAGTAGAGGATAGCTGTTGGCTTCACGGTAAAGAGGGAAGAGATAGTCAACGCCTACAAATACCATGGGTCTGCAAGCATCTTCTAGAGATGATTGCAACCCATGATCAACAGCCTGGAAAAACCTGAGGATATCAACCTTACGATTGGTTTCACCCTGACCGTGATACAGAGGTGCGCCACCGCGACCGCTGTGGAACTGTAGCTGTTTTTCTGGATCGTCATACTTAAGGGCTTCAGCAAGGCTAGCTGGCACAGTCTCTAATTCTAGAGGTTCTATGGATGAGCGCGTTGCTTGAAAGACACGAACCTGGTTTTGGCTAACGGCTAAGATATAGTAAACACCGTTATTGTTCAAAAATGGTAGCAAGGGTTTTATGTAAAAGTTGGGACTAACGCCAACAAACTCTTCAAACCCTATTGGGACACAGTAGTACTGGCAAAAATCTTGCCCTAGGAATAGTGCGAGACCATCACTTCTTTGTTGACAAAAGTCTGATTGATCTAACAGTTCACTAGCTGGTGCCAGAATCTCGTTTATCTTTTCTGTACTTACGTCAGCCTGCACCAGCTTGGTAGCCGCCTGTCCTATTAAATTTCTGAGACGAACGGTATCTTGCTGTATTTCTCGACCACCCCTATGGGTAGACATGTAAATCGAGATACAGACTTTACCTTCGTGCTTTAGTAAAGGATCAATGGTTGATATGTCGGAAATAGTCATTCGAGTTGTTTGTGTGTTGTTAGTGCTGTAAGCAATATGCCAAGAGTAACCGGGGCTCGATCTAATAAATTTGGCTACTAGGCGGATGGCTTGTCTTGACGGCGGTGAGCGGTTCTAAAATTGAATAAGCATGAAGAGCACCGGTAGGGACCACCCAAGAATCACCCGGTTTAAGGGAAATCACCTTGCCATCCACATGTAGTTCGGCCTGTCCCGAGATAACATAGCCCATCACCTCGTAGTCTTGGCTAACATAGCCTTCAACTTCGGCTCCTGCTGTTGGCATTGCCTGCCAGAACCACATGGATAGTTCTTGTCCTGACAACAGCAGCTTTGAACCGATCTGATTAGTAGATGTTTCAGATAGTCTATTTTTGTGGGCTCTTAAAGATTCCATCATCTGCTTTTGAAAGGTTGTTACTATAGGATTAGAGCCTTTGCTATTGCTGATGTAATGGGTTCTATATGTTGTTATTGTGACCTGCCCGTATATGGACTAAGTTAAATTCAGCAATGCAATTTCTCTTGATTACACTTTCATTAGACCAAAATCTGAGCTGAAATGACTCTAGCATCTGAGATAACTTGCCTCCACCGATCGGTAGAGATAGTTAATGTTGCCAATGTGTTTGCAGACTGACGAGCGGTATACTCTTGTAGAAGTTGAGGAATCTCTCGGCCTTGTGATCCAGACGTAATCACTTCAACAGCCACTGCCCAAAAACGTCCATCTAAACACACAGCGCTGTTCTAGATTGTTACAGGTGACTCAACATAGATAGTCGGCTCATCAACTGTAAACCTAATTTGGTAAGAGTCTAACTGTTTGGCGATTTTCTCACGGGCAAGCTCTAGCAGACGCTTACGTAGTTGGATAGAGTCTTCGTTGGAACCTAATATAAAGAAGGTAACCCGTGCTTGAGTTTGACCTGAGGCTCCATTGTTGCTAGCACCGACAAAGGAAATGCTGGTACTACCTGGGTCGATCCCCAAGAGAGATTCGGTACTTTTGGTGACGACCTGCTTAACCAGAGCAATGGACTGCTCGTCTAAGGGGTGATGAAAGTTGAGGTAGAGCATAACCATGACCTTTTTTCCTCGGGTCACGTTTTCAATATCCAGGTTTGCCAGGGTATTGTTAGGAATAATGACTAGCGTACTTTTGGCAGAAGTTCTGAGTTTAGTGGATCTTAGGCCAATGGACTCAATCCGACCATATACATCCCTAGCATGGGGGTTTAGACTCACTCGGATGTAGTCACCAGGAACAAAGGGACGGTCCAAATACAGTACAACGGTACTGATTAACTGCTCCAATATCTTCTGGGCAGCAAATGCGATCGCTAAACCACCAATTCCCAAACTTGCCATTAAGCCAATCAGATTAAAGTCCTGACTTTGGGCAAATGCAAGCACCGCGATAAAGCCAATCATAATATTGACGATTGTCTCTAAAACTAGCAGTAGCTCATCTACCTCACGCCCAAGACGTCGGAGTAGTTCGATGCCATAAACCCTTAGCAGCTGACTAAATAACCGTGATACAAGCCACGCTACGCTGCTAATAACCCCCAGATTGATCAGAGGTCTTAAAAAGTTATATAGGCCGAGATGATCTTCTCGCAGCCATGCCAAAGATAGAGAAAGTAACAAGAAAGTACCAGCTGCTCTAAAAGCGTCATGAACTGGATGAATAAGATCCTCATAAATGGCGTTGCTTTGCTGTTTTGAGAAGTAGTTAACAATTAATCTGACTAATCCTGGTGTATAGCGCCCCACAGTCAGCGCTATCAGAACAGAAACCAGAAAAATAAATATCTTAGGCATTGCTGGCAGCCCAGGAAGTTCAATTTGTAGAACCTCCAGAAAGTCTGACAAACTCATAGGGAACTTAACCTTATATCGTGATCGGAGAATCTACGTAAACTGTGGGAGCCTTGATATCAAAATCAATTCCATAGTCTAGAAGCTGGTGGGTGAGATTTTGATTGGCAATGTCTAAAAGCTGGCGACGGATTCTCATGGAATCATTACCAGAACCCAAGATGAAAAATGTAGCCTGCGCCTGGGTATAACCGGTTTCGACATCTTGCTTGAAGGCAATATCTGTGCCACGGGTGTCAATCCCTGCAACATCCCGTGTGCTATCGAGTACAACCTGACGGATCAAGGCTTGCTCATCCACTGAGATGTCCTTGCGAAAATTGAGATATAAGAGAGCCATCACTTTTTTGGCTCCTGTAAAGTTCTCAACCGTAGATTGAATAATCGCGTTGTTGGGAACAATTGCCAGGGTTCCTTTGCCAGATGTGCGCACCTTAGTTGAGCGTAAACCTATGGACTCAACTCGTCCGTAGGTGCCGTCTGGTAATCCTATGTAGTCGTCAATGTTAAAGGGACGATCAACGTAGATGACAATTCCACCCAGCAGCTGTTCTAGTACTTTTTGGGCGGCAAATGCGATCGCGATCCCCCCCACTCCTAAGCTAGCCACCAAGCCAAAAACGTTAAAATTGTGGGTCTGCCCAAAGGTGATAGCAAGAATAACGACAATGCCAAAATTAGCAAAAAACTTCCCCACTATCAGAAGCTCACCATTTACTTTTTGCCCCTGCTTGGCGGCAGCTGACAAAATATAGCTGTCGAAATACTCCTTAAACAGGCGGGACATCAACCAGCCACATAATAGTGTCAGTCCAAGGGTTAGAAGTGTCTCTAACGAACTGTACCAAGAAACATTCAGAAAGACCTTAAAAAATAGCCAAACAACAATGTCTAGCAGTACTAAAGCAATAACGCTGCCAAGCAGCACTCTACGTGGCTCAATTACCTTGCTGTAAAAATCATTAATCTGAGGTGTGGCGGCGTACTGCAGAGTCTGGTTTATCAAAAATACTCCGACCTGCCCAAGTATAATGATGAGCGCGATAATTGCGATCACCAACAGCACGAACTGAAACAAAAAGCCTTTCTCAACGGTGGCAAAAACAGGACTGATAAGACCTAAAAACACGTAAACCTTCCAAACAGATCGGCATCAAGCTTTCCCCAAATGCTTTGAAAATCTGTGGAATTTCAGCCCTAGGGTGTAACTTGCTTCGAATATCTATCTCAAAGGTAGCAGATGTATTCTTTTTACACCTCTATCTTGGGAAGTAGAGAGCTTTGAACGGGTGCTCTTCCAGTGGTCGCTCCAAAATTGTCCAGTGTACTCACATCAGTATCGTTGCTAAACCATTGGGGACCGAGCAGCAAAAATAGCCCAGCAAGATTAAAACAACTCAACATCAAAACCAGGATTTTGACAACTGCCTGCGAATCACGCGCAGTTCCACATCTTTGACTGTTAGTAATCATTGAAAAAATACTCTTTCGTCCTATGTGCTCCTAGACAGGATCCAGGGGCCAGATTTCGCAGGGCTGTCTGCGCTCTCCAGCAATGTGTCAGGATTGCACCCTACATGAAATCTATATAACTAAAAATGTTGCACAGAAAACGCTTTCAAGCTTCTGTGCAACATCGAATCTGCTAGAGCATGAACCAATAGCTAATCGCCCACGCAACAGCAAAAAATGTCAACTATGACACTTCTCCCCGTGTGACTAAGCCCTGAATCAGCGATAAAAGTCCACGAATGCCCAACAAATAAACGAACGTGGATGCCAATATAACTTCGGGGAGATATGCACCCATAAGCATGCACCTATCTCCTTTTCCTTACTACAACGCTGCGCCTCTTATACAAATGCGCAGATTAGTTTTACTGTTTACTTCACATACATTAGAACAAACAATCTGGGAGTTGTCAATTTTTTGTGCATATGGTAACAAAATTGACAACTGCTCAAAGACAGTACGCAAAGCTAGTTTGTGTTGCTAAAGACAATTTGAATTGGCTGAAAGTATCATGAAACGATGCACAAATATGCCTTTATGCAGATAGATCTCACTCCTTAGAAAGAGTACGCTTAATTTAAATTGTGCAAGACTTTTGATTTTTTATGGATAGCTCAACCCCTGTACTTGAGCAGTCAACAGTGTTAATTGAGCCAACATCTCCTAAGCCAAAGTTCAAGTTTTGGCAGCTATGGAATATGAACCTGGGTTTTTTGGGAATTCAATTTGGCTGGGGATTACAGATGGCAAATATGAGTGCTATTTTTGAGCATTTAGGAGCACACGCCCATCAGCTGCCTATTCTTTGGATTGCTGCTCCACTAACAGGATTAATTGTACAGCCGATTGTCGGTAATCTTAGTGATTACACATGGGGCCCTTTGGGACGCCGCCGACCTTACTTTTTGATAGGCGCTATTTTGGCAACGGTGGCATTAACTCTGATGCCCCATGCTTCTGAGTTGTGGATGGCAGCTATCCTGCTGTGGTTGCTGGACACTAGTGCCAATATTAGTATGGAGCCCTATCGAGCCTTTGTTGGAGATCTCCTACCAAGAGACCAGCGTACTCAAGGGTTTGCTACCCAAAGTCTGATGATTGGTTTGGGTGCTGTTTCAGCGTCGATATTACCATGGATGCTAAATCACATCTTTGGCATTGCTTCTACAGCCAATGGTATTCATGAGATTCCTCCAACAATAGAGATCTCCTTTTATATCGGAGCAGGTCTGTTTCTAGCTACAATTTTGTGGACCATATTTACAACGGATGAGCGCCCACCCAGAGATCTTCAAGCCTTTGAAAAGCTACAGGCACAGCGAGGCGGGTTAATTGGAAGCATCCAGCAGACGTATAAAGCATTGCAGCAGATACCGGCAGCTATGCGAAAATTAGCCTATGTTCAGTCGTTAACATGGCTAGGAATATTTTGTTTCTTTCTGTACTTTCCTCCTGCCGTAGCTCGTAATATTTTTGGAGCTATTGAGCAAGGCTCTGTTTTATATAGTGACGGAATTGAGTGGGCTGGTCTTTGTTTTGCAGTTTTTAATATCTCTTGTGCAGGATTTTCATTGTTGATTCCCTCTCTATCGAGTCGATTTGGGAAACAGCTGTTGTATAGCCTATGTCTATCATTAGGCGGAGTTAGCCTAATCTCGGTGCTAATATTTCAAAATCGGTATTGGGCTTTATTGGCCATGATCGGGTTTGGTGTGACTTGGGCTGGTGTATTGTCGCTGCCCTACTCTATGTTAGTAAATGCTATTCCACCGGGACAAAAGGGTATCTATATGGGTATCTTTAATTTTTCAATTGTCCTGCCTGAAATATTGATTTCCCTGGGCTTTGGTTGGCTTATGAAACATCTTCTCCACGATGATCGTATGGTTGCGGTTGGAGTTGGTGGTATCTTTTTAATGATGGCCTCAATTCTCATGACACATCTGCCGTTTCCTTCTTTGGCAAAGGCGAAACAGTTTTGTATTACGCGTCAAAATGGTCAGTTCTCTATTGTAAAAGTGGCCAGAAATTTGTAGATATCTTTTATATCAGATATTGTATTTGGCTGCCCTGACTACGAATAGCTCCGTTTGAATGGCAAGTGTATGCAATCAGTGCCTCACAGTTTCTAAATAGATATTTGAAATTTGGGGATAAGAGAAGTCGTAATCTTTAAATTTTTGTTTGGCTCGAATGGTTAAATCTGTTTTGTACTTAAATTCGTTACGGGCATCAATGGGATAGCATTTTAAGGTAAACAATGTTCCCCAAATTTTTTCTTCAATAATGACTACAATGGGTAGTCTCAGCTGGGTATATCGACTGGTTTGCGCTACTCGATAGAGAATGTTTTGTACCTGTTGAGGATTGGCTGAATGATCTAAATAGAAGCAAGTAACAACTTGGGCTTCCAAACTTCCCATGTTGGAGTTAGAGATAGAGTGGGTCCATATTTTGTTGTGGGGAATACTGACAATATCGTCAGTCGGAGTTCTTAGCCGCAGACCACGTAAGCCATAGGCGATCACTTCACCATAATCATCCTCAATTTTAACGCGGTCACCGATTTGATAAGGAGCCTCAAACAATCCTAGAACACCGGCAATGATAGAATTAACATAGTCTTTAAAAGCAAAACCTAGGGCAACAGCAACTGTTCCTGTAATAGCAAAAACATTCTCCCTGGAGAGGTTGAGTAGTTGATTCATAAGTACCACTAAAGCAATACTCAAAATCAACATGCGTACAAATGGTACAAACTGCTTAACTCTCAGTCTCCACTCCTTTACTACTCGTTCTGACAGCCAAAATAGGAGTCGACTAAAGAGCTGAATAAGTAAGTAAGCAACAAGGATAGTGGCAATTGCCTCTGCTATTTTGAATGTCGTGATTTTAGTTAAGATATCTTTTGCTTTATCAGCTGCTCCGTCAGGTGATTGAGCAAAAATATAGGCCAATTCTAGATTCATACTGAAAAGTTATCTCCTGCTAACTTTGTGCAGACCGTAGAGTAGTAAATTGGGTTAAGCCTGAGAGTTTTTGCCTGTTGCTCAATGACTCCAGCTTTGCGCAATATTTGAACCGGGTGCTCGATCTGAGCAGAGATAAGGCCTAAACTTTCAGCTAATTCTTCTTTTGTTAAAGTACGGTGCAGTAAAAGCGAATAGAGTAAGTAAATATTTTCTCCATTTAGCTTTGGCAGGCTAGGATGTTTTGGAGACTTAGCCTGAATTTGATAGCTCTGAAAATTGTTAGATATCTTGCTTCCTTGTGGAGCTGCCTGATCTCCTTGAGGATCTGCTTTATCCTCGTCCAGTACTTGAAGCGTATTCAGAAACAGCTGGATAGCTACGGTGTCAATGCCTTCTGACTCTTTAGCTAAATCTTTGAAGTATTTTTCTTTTCGGTTAAGTTCTTCCCCAGACAATTTAGACTGCAGTGATGAAGATGGAAAATTGATATCTAGCTTGGAAATAATAGGATCTATCCATTCACTAAGCTGCTGATCTGATAGCTCACTCAGGTGGGTAACTCGATCACTGTAGGCATCTAATGTACAAATTGCCTGCAGGTATTTCCAACCCACTTGCCCCAAGCCAAGAATCCAAAACCGTGAGGGATCGCTGAGCAAATGCTTTCTCAGATAATCAATGCTTTCAAGACCGTCTACACTACGCAGAAAACAGTGCTCTAAGCATGGAATAACTACAATCTCACGTTTGTGCTCTGAGGAAATTTTATGGCCAAACTGCTGCTGTAAGACTTTCTGCAGTGATTTAACATCGGGACGAGCTGCCCACTGGGTTAACCGTACTTTCAGTCCTTTGTAGACAATATCTCCACCAGACTCGGATTCTGGCTCAGCAATTTCCTTTAAGAAAACGCCAATAACGTCTTGAAGGTTAGCTACTGATGGGCTAACAATAATCCAAACATTACCGTGGTAGCCAATATCCCAATCATCAGGATGGGAATCTTCCTTGTTTTCTGTATACCAACCCTTAAAAGCGGAATGGAACTCTGTTTTTAGCTGCTCTACGTGTTCGGGATGACTCGGCAACTGCCTCAGCTGTTGAAAAAGCCTCTGTCTCAAGGGGGTTGGCAGCTGTAATAACGAGTTTTCCGGTTCTGAGGCTTCCTGCTGATCTGTTGAAAGCCAAGCTGTCAGCGAGTAACGCCGCTGGTGCAGCCAAGTTTTGAATGCCTGAAAAAAAGAGTTAGCCATTATTAACTGGCTCTGTTAGCTGTGTCCAGGCAACTATTAGCGAGACATCTTCCATAGATCTGACTCAGGTATCGAAGCAGAATGAGCTACACCATTGTATATAGATGGTATAGCCTTTAAATCTATCGATAGACAGACTTATTATTGGTAGATAGGCTTATTCTGTTGCCTGGCTGTTACAGCTTTCTTCGATGCTGTATAGATGGCTAAAACTATTGCGATCGCATTTGCTGTTGCGCATCTAATACAGGTGAACTTGCTCCGATAAGGACAAATGCTAGTCAACGATAAGGTTTCAAACTGAAACTGTTTGGCTTTGTCGAGCAGCTAAACTGAAATAAGCATGGCCCTAGTCAAGATAGTTCTCAGGTGGTGTGGAGAGCTTGCCAGCATCCTTGTCAGAGTCCTTCTTTAGGGTGTCTCTCATTGCATTGGTGACGGCCTGAATTTCTGCTCGAAACCAGTCTTGAAAACTTTCTTCCTTAGTTCTACTTGCCCACACTTTTTGGGCTTCTTCTAAGGTTTCTTGACTGGTTTCCTTGATGCGTTGGGCAATGGAATCCCTAAACTCCTTGGTTGCAGGGCTAACCGCGGCTGTTCCAGCCCTGAGCTCATTTACACTTTCTGTAATAGCCGCCCGTAGAATCCGGGTAATTTTCTTAAACCGAATATCTCCCTCAGCTTTGATTTTGTCAAAATTGTCGGTGATTCTTTTAGCCGGAGTTGGTTGATTATTAGTCATGATATTTTCCTTAAATCGAAATGCAGTTGAATATCAAGCACACAGTGACAAGATATGGGCCAATAAGACATTTCGATACCTGAAAATCAGGTACACAATAGCGTTGAGGAAAAAGACTTATCAGCCTATACCAATTGTGTAGGCTGATGCTAGAAATGAAGTCTGCCTAAGGAATGGTTTTACCTGAGAAGTAATGAAGTCTGCCTAAGGGATGGTTTTACCTGAGAAGTTCAGAAAATTGTATGCTGAGGACCAGCGTGTCATCCCTTGCTAATTTTGTCTTCTGGCACCCAGACAGAAACAGATCCTGCCATACAGGAAAATTCTCCCCAACCCTCTTCGTTGGTAGTGACAGGCTTGTCTATATGCTCTGTAAGATCGATGTAGGTTTGATTAGGTTGCCCAGTCTCCATCCACTTCCGACCATTGTCACCGTTGGTTAGGACAACAGCCATACCCCCCGGATGCTCCTCGTTACCAACACGAGTCCAACCAACGGTGTTAGGGTGGTCAAAATAATCATACTGATCACCGTAGGCATAGGTATGACGGGCATGTAGAAATTTATCGATAATCCAACGATGGCTATCTAGCCAAATTTCGTATTCGTTGCCGTCATCACTGCTGTCTTTGTAATGAGCGCCATAGTAGTCAGCATAAAAAATGCAGGGATAACCGTCGCTGCGCAGCAAAATTAATGCGTAGGCAAGGGGCTTAAACCAAGCTTCGACTACTGATTCTAAAGACTGTAGCGGTTGGGAGTCATGATTTTCTACCAGTGTCACAGCTAATAAAGGTTGCTGCTTTACTAACGTATTGTCAAAAATAGTTTGCAGATCGTAGTCGCTACCACTTTTACTCGCTTCGCTAAAATTGTAGTGTAGAGGGGCATCAAATAGCGCAACGTCTCCTCCGGTGAGAGATAAAAAGTGATGTAATGCTTCAATTTCGTAAGACCAATATTCTCCTACGGCGAATAGACGTCTTCCAGCGTGTTGACGACAGTGATTAAGCCACTGGGGAAAAAATCCAGCTTTAACATGTTTGACCGCATCAAATCGGAATCCATCAACATTTGTGGTGTCGATATACCATTCTCCCCAGTACTTTAACTCTCCTTGGACTTCTGGATGCTCCATATCCAGATCGCAGCCCATGAGATAATCAAATGCGCCCTTTTCAAGATCAACGTTGTCGTCAAACTGTTTACCTTCAAAAAGGTAAATGGCATCAAGGTCGTCATCGTAAGCGTTGTAATCGACCGCATCAAAATGCCACCAGTGCCATTCTACTGTCGAGTATTTGCCCTGGCGACCGGGAAACGTAAAGTTTGTCCAGACTTTAACTGTGCGACTGTCTCCAATAGGTTCGTTACGATTATCTGGGTTAAATGGCGTAGCCTGAACTTCCTCAGCAGCGTCGGCTCCTAGCTTATGGTTAAACACCACATCAGCGTAGACTTCCATGCCTGCTGACTGGGCTGCTTGAATAGCCGTAGTGTACTCATTCTTTGTTCCATATTTGGTGCGAACGGTGCCCTTTTGATCAAACTCACCCAGGTCAAACAGGTCATAGACGCCATAGCCGACGTCGTAGCCACCACCTGTCCCTTTATAGGCAGGAGGCAACCATACTGATGTGATTCCCGCCTCGGCTAGTTCGTCTGCTTTCTCTTTCAGCTCATTCCACAGATTTCCATCGGCTGGAAGATACCAATGGAAGTATTGCATCATGACACCATTAAGCTTAGACATAGCCCAACAGACCTCTTGAAAGTAAAGGGAAAGACCAACCCATAATGGCAAATCTTACAAGATAATTAATCTGCCCTAAGATAGAGGAACCGCTGATGCTTGGTATACGGGACGACTAGTCTCTACGATAAAACTTCAATTTTTCGATAGCGGGCTTGGGCAGCCATGTACACGCCATAGGCCACCAGACCTGCCGCTGTAACAATTAGGATCCACTGCCCAAGGGTGGAAGAATGTTCTAACGCTTCTAAGGCTCCTTTAGTCGAGCGGGCCTCTTCGGCGTCGGCTGAGATCGCAGCCTTAATCAAGTACCCACCAATAATAGAAAACACCAAACCACGGGCGGCAATACCAAACTGACACAAACGAACAAGATTTTTTCCTGTTGCCTGGCTCAGGTTGTGCAGCCGCAGGCGTTTACGAAACTTTGCTCTGACAGCTCTGTAGAAATAATAGAAAGCAATGCCAATCACACAGGCACCCGCTGTTCCTACCAACCAGCGCCCCATGGGCTGTTGTAATAGTCTAGCTGCCCACATCTCGGGAGTGCTGCCCTGCTGGTTTGATTGGGAAGAGCGACCCAGAGCTAACCTCAATGCCGTAAGTGCTAGGCTGCTGTAGGCGATGCCACTCAGCAAATAGCTCAGCCGTCGAACAACGTCTGACCAGCTATCACTGTCATGCTCTGGGTCTAAAAATGCCTGAACAAATCGCCAAAGGACGTAGCCTAACAAACCAACGCTGACCAAAAGTAGCAAGATCTGTCCAAAAGGCTGATTGGCAATAGCTGTCAATGTTCCCTCAGAGCCGGTAGTTTCTCCACCAAGATTAAGAGCCGCTTGGATAGCCAATATGCCCAAGGAAAGATATACGACAGCTTTAGCTCCATAGCCTAATCTTGCCAGCCCTCTGATCCAGGGTGCTACATTGCTTTTGAGCTGAGAATGTTGGGATGAAGACATGGTTTTGTAACAATTAACTGCCATTAATCAATTGCCTCCTTATAAGACCAGAACTGCCGCAATCGTTCTTATAGCCAAGGGGCTAAATTGATTACGATTTAAATCTATCCATGGGAAGAGATTACTCGGGTGTAAGCCTGAAGATAGATAACAACCTCCTCCTTTTGACAATGACTATGTTGATGACTTTATCTTTATTATTTTTACAAAATTATCGAGAACTCTAATAATGGATAGTCAAGAACGTCGTCCCACACCCGATGAGATTTCTGGTCAACAATTAGAATATCCGGCTAGTCAGGCTGATATGAATATTCAGCCGGATTCAGATTTGTCTAACTACAGCTCTGCCAATAAGCTGAAGGATAAGGTTGCCATTATTACAGGTGGCGATTCTGGTATTGGCCGGGCAGTTGCGATCGCATATGCAATGGAAGGGGCAGATGTTGCTATTGTCTACTTGCACAATGATGAGGACGCTGTTAAAACCCGCGAAATGGTGGAAGCCAAAGGTCGTAAGTGTATGCCCATCAAGGCTGACGTACGTGACGCTGCGGCCTGTCGCACCATTGTTGAGAAGACTGCTGCCACCTTTGGAAAGATAAATATTTTGGTCAACAATGCAGCTTATCAAATGGTGCAGGAAACGTTTGAGGACATAACCGAGGAACAGTTTCGCCGTACCCTGGAGACAAATGTATTTGGCTATTTTTATATGGTGAAGGCAGTCGTTCCTCACCTCAACGAGAACGACACTATTATTAATACTGGCAGTATCGTTGGCAAAATTGGTAAGGCGTTTCTAATTGATTATGCGGCTAGCAAAGGTGCTATTCATTCCATGACTAAGGCGCTGGCGTTGAATTTAGCTGAGCGTAAAATTCGAGTTAACGCCGTTGTCCCTGGTCCAGTTTGGACTCCAAATATCCCAGCGACAATGCCTGCCAAAATGGTAGATGGCTTTGACACTGACGGTGCCCTTAACCGTGCCGCCCAGCCTGAAGAGTTGGCCCCCACCTATGTTTACTTCGCGTCTCAGGATAGTAGCTTTGTTACCGGCGCGCTTCTAGACGTAACCGGTGGACAGCTGTCTAGCTAGGTCACAACTACATTTTCCTTACTGAGAATGCCTTGATTACAGGCATTCTCATGTTAAGGACGCTATCGTGTCGATGAAAAATGGCAGGATGGTGACGATGGCTCATTTCAACCGGGTCTGTACCACCGGGTGGCGGCAGTACTAAAGTGTATGGTGCGGCACTGCTGCGGATGCGGGAGCGAGATTTTGAGTGTGTCAACCATCTAGAGGGAGCCTCTCCTGCCTGGCCGCTTAAATATAATGATTTTGAGCCTTACTATGCAGAGGCCGAAAGCTTATACATGGTCCATGGTAATCGTGGAGGAGATCCCTGAGAGCCGGTGGCCTCTGGAGAGTTTCCATTTTCCGCATTGATAGGAGTAAATTCCCCCATTACGAATCTCAAGCTTGCAAAACTATATCTTCAGGTGGGTTGTTAAAGACTTGAAGATTGTTACGTTAATGAAGAATATTAAAGGAGACTATTGCATGTCGTCTATTGACGCATTGATTCAAGAAACTAATAAGGCTGTTGCCGAGTTTAGACAGCTTTCTACCGATGACAAATTGGGGCTGTTATGGGTTGTCTATGAGAATATGGGTAATTCTATTACTCCAGCTGCTCCCGGTGCGGCTAGTCCCCAATTTACTCAAAATCTGCTCGACCAGGTGAGAGAGATGCAGCAGGAGCAGCAGCTGGGATTTATGCGAGATCTGATTGAGAAAACGCGCACAGATTATACTCAGCAGTACACTGCATATACAAACGACAATAAGCTTTTATTTTGGTACGAGCTGGCTGTGCTGATGACAAAAGGCGATGTTATTCCTGTACCTGAAGATTACTCCCTAAGTAACCCTGCGGCTAAGGTGTTTAACACAATTTCCACTATGGACTTTAACTCACAGCTAACGGTTCTGCGTGATGCCGTTATTGAGATGGGGCCAGCTGCGTAGGATATGATTGCCGCACAATATCAAGTTGGCAAAGCCTGTGAGAACGTTGCTAAGCGCTATTTTGCAGCGTTTAATGCCCATGCGTTTGACGCAGCGGCAGCTTTGTTTGCTACTGAGGGAGCGCTGCATCCACCGTTTGAGGCTGCAATTGTTGGCCAAGCAGCCATCGCCCGTTATCTAGGGCAAGAGGCTGGACAAATGCAAGTCTATCCGGACGAGCCGTATCGTTATGACGGGGAGAGTAGTCAGCTGCATGCGATTGGCTACGTTGACGCAACTGCGTTTAAGGTAGGTGTTGAATGGACGTTTGTGTTTACAAATGCGATAGAAATTCAATCGCTATCTATTCGTTTGAGAGCCTCTATGAAAGAACTTTTGGCTATACGTTCTGCCTAGACTGATTTTGTAGGTTCTCTAATAGTAGAGATTCAAAAGCTTTGCTGACATCAGCAAAGCTTTTGGTTGTTTAAATTGACTGCTGGTAGACCTATGCGTACTGCAGGTCTAACTTTTGGAAGATTTTTGTAGTCAGCAATACAACTATGCTTTCTAAGCAAGAGTCCCATCAAGTTGTCCAATTTTATGACTTTATGTTTTCAGAACAACCTGATTTAGGGCTTATAAACTCACACACTGATTGCAAGGAAACTCTTTAAAATGGCTTTCTGTTCTAACTTGATTGTGTCACACAAACTGTCCAAGATAACTATGATTGGTCTGCTGTTTGCGATAACTATGGCATCAGCATGCACAACAGGGCCTGAGTCAACAACAACTCCAGCAGAATCTAGCAACGTCACTAGCGAGGAAGTGGTTGAGGAGACCGAAAATTTGGTCGGTGAGTCTGTCTCTATACGCGGTGAAGCGCAAGAAATCGTAGGAGATGCTTCATTTTTGATCAGCGATGGTCAGTTCTTTGGTGGTGAAGAAATTTTAGTTATAAACGCTTCGGGACAGCCTTTAGCTCTGCCTGAGATAGGCGAAAGTCAGGTACAAGTAACCGGTAGCGTACAACAGTTTATCCTGGCTGAAGTTGAAAGTGCCTATGACCTGACTTTGGATCCTGAGGTCTACGCAGACTATGAAGAACAGCCCGCTGTTATTGCCCAGTCCATTGCACTAGCTCCCGATCCAGGTGATATTACGGCTAATCCCGAACGATATTATAACCAAGTCATTGCAGTTGAAGGTGAAATTGAGGACGTTTTGGCACCTGATGTTTTCACTCTAGATGAAGATGAGCTGTTTGGTGGTGAGGATTTGCTAGTGATTGGCACCAAAGATACTGCTGCTGTTCAGAATGAAGCCGTGGTAGTAATAACTGGAGTCCTCCGTCCATATATTGAAGCAGAATTTGAACGTGACTATGATCTTACCTGGGATCTATCCGTCAAAGAGAAAATTGAAGGTGAGTATACTGAAAAACCTGTCTTTGTGGCTGATGATATCTATCCATCCGCCGTTGAGTAACTACTAATAGGACGTTTTGAGGCACTTGAAAAATACGTTCGGCAGCAGGGCATGTACAGTGGGCAAACCTATCTACAGGATGTGCCCTGTTTGTTTTAATTGTCATTATCAACGGCTGTACTGTCGTCATTTCTAGTCGTGATACGTTTATGACCTGCGGGTTTTGTTAGTTGTTTGTTTTTTCGACCGTTAGGTTAAGCAGCGGTCGTTTTTCCTATGTTATCTCTGTCTACTTCAATCCCACTCTTTTGTATAGCAGCTATTGTGATTGCCTTTGTCGGCACCCGTCTCACCAGAGTGGCGGATCGTCTCGCTGATAAAACTGGCTGGGGAGAAGCAATCGTCGGTGCTGTTATTTTGGGTGGTAGTACTTCGCTACCAGGCATCATTACTTCTGTAAGTACGGCCTATCAAGGCTATGCTGAGCTGGCTGTTAGCAATGCAGTGGGGGGAATTGCAGCTCAAACTGCGTTTCTTGCCGTGGCTGATATTGTCTATCGTAAAGCGAACTTGGAGCATGCGGCAGCTTCTGTTGCTAATCTTCTACAGGGAACACTGCTGGTGACGCTGCTGGCAATTCCTGTGGTGGCCTATGCTGGTCCTGATATAGCCTGGCTAGGTGTTCATCCTGCTACATTGTTGCTTGTAGCAGGATATTGCTTTGGTATTCGTCTTGTTTCTCAAGCGAGACAAGAGAAAATGTGGATGCCCAAAGAGACTGAGCGTACGGTGTTAGATGTGCCGGAAGAGCTTGTATCTAACGTCAGTCTGAGGTCCCTGGCTATTCAGTTTGTAGTTTTAGCGAGTCTGGTTGCTGTGGCGGGCTATGCGATCGCAGAATCAGGTGTTGCGATCGCAAATCAAACGGGTCTATCAGAATCCCTTGTGGGCACCCTGTTAACCGCTGTAGCCACATCGATTCCTGAGCTAGTGACTACAATTGCTGCGGTGCGGTGCGGTGCTTTATCTTTGGCCGTTGGTGGCATTATCGGTGGTAACTGTTTTGATCTTTTGTTTATTGCCTGTTCAGACATAGCCTATCGTAGTGGTTCAATCTACAGCGCTATTACCGCGCGTCAGATTTTTATTATGGGGCTAACTATTTTAATGACGGGCGTGTTGCTAATTGGCTTATTAAAACGAGAGAAATACGGATTTGCTAAAATTGGGTTTGAAAGTCTGTTGATTCTCTTGTTTTATATTATGGGCGTTTTTGCTCTGTTTGCGATGAACTAAACCCATGTATTGTTAGAGACAAACAGGCTCTCGTCAGTTAATCTATGAAAACAACGGGTCAAATTTACACAACAATGGCGGCTGAAATTTCAGCCGCCACATTGAGCCTCTATTTTTATCAGCTAGATAGACAAAGATAGCTAGCTATCAACAAAGCGCAAAATGTTTCGCGCATTGACATAGTCTTTGTAGCTCTGTTCAGCCAAGTAAAGCGCTGCCGCCGCTCTCAAATCTGCCGAAGCTAGTCGTTCATTACCCAATCGGTAATGAACCCAGCCACGCTGCTCTAATAGCTCAGGTTCCCTGGCTTCCGTCAGGTCAACAGCTTTGTTAAGCGCAGCAAGTGCATTCTGATATTCACCAATAACGACAGCGTTGGTACCCACCTGTTGCCAATAATCAGCAGGTTCTGCCTGACTAGCCAGATTTTGATATTCGTACGTTGGTGGTACGAATGGTTGAGCCATTGCCTGCTCCTGTTCGCCTCTGGCAGAGTCTGCATTAAATCCTAAAAAGCCTAGCGTTAAAGCAGTAGCTAAAATTATTTTCTCGAATCTCATCAACTTTCTTTTTGTCTTCGCCCTCATGTTATGAAAATGAATAGCTTAATTCATCTGTCAAGTGAGTTAAATTACATCTATCTTTTGATAGAGTTTTTTTTCACAAGAGCGATAGCAAATAACAAGAATTACCTTGTGAATCATAAAAATAACTATGCTTCAACAGGAAAGCTTGTTAGCCTTTGGCAATCCAGAAAAGTCCCAGTTGCTGCACCAGCGTTTGTCCAGTAAGCAGCTCTGTCAGAATAGCTGCGATGAACCCTAGCATAGCTAAACGACCGTTTAGAAGCTCAGCATATCGAGAAAAACCGACTTTAGGCTCTGGAGATTGAACTTGCATAATTTTTCCTCTAAATTATCTCAATTGTTTACATACTAGAGGAATAGTTTAAAGAATGTTTCTGTCATTAGTTAGAGCTTTAGAACTAACCTCTCAAAAATCAAAAAACCTCTGCTAAAACAGCAGAGGTTTTCTTACATATCTGACATAGTCAATATGTGCTTACTATAGCTACACAGGTCGGCGGAGAAGACCTAAAACTAGCGAGACTACAAAAATCGCTAGAAATACATAGAATAGAATTTTTGCGATTCCTGCTGCTGCACCTGCAATACCACCGAACCCGAGAAAGGCTGCTATTAAAGCAATCACCAAAAAGGTTAGAGCCCATCTTAACATTGTTTTTTCTCCTTTTCTTGTTAATGAAATTACGCTGATGCATTCATCTAACAACAGATTTCAAAACTTATACTCACCCCTGGGGAGTAAATATATTGGAGTAGTCAACTGTGACAGAGATTTAGGGAATATGAGATGCCATGCGGTATAGATTATTAGAGGTTCTACCGTCTCGGCACTTTCTTCCTACGAGCCTGTTTATAGGCTGCTGTTTTAGGCACAGCATCTGGGTTACGGACACTGGGTGTTTCAGAGAGGGCTGCAATGATACCAGTGCGCCCTAAGCCTATAGATGTATCGATTAGCATGCCACGGACATCGACGCATAATACAGACTTAATCAGATTGGCAATTTCCTGCTTGAGACGCTGATCAAGAATCTCACGAACCTCTAGAGATAGACTCGATGCTCCTCTGCTGCTTAAATATTTTTCGACCTGGGTTGTGCTGTTTTCTAAGATAATGACCAACTCTTGACTAAACAGGTGACACAGGACAGAAACCGACGACTGACCCAATCGCTGTCCGTATAGTGCCTGAATTTTCTGTGAGAGACATCTCTCTAGCTCCCCAACCGTAGAAGAGCTCTGAGACAGACTATATTGCTCTAATGATGAGTTGATACGCATTAAATTTCCCTACCAGTTTGATAAGCAAATAAAATTCAGCTTGCTCAACGCGGAGTGTTAAACAATCATTAAGAAATGTAACACTTCTGTTTTGGTAGTTGGTGTGAAATAAGTAAGCTTTTTGGGCGGATTTCCGAACAAATCGAGAAAATATTTTTATTTTTGCTCGAACCGTATCTAGAAGAATTTTTCTCTTTAGAAAAACATTTTAGAAGTCCTACTATTAGCGGATGACAAAGAAGTTACTGTAAATTTATCTATTCTATTTGGGAAATTTCGGGCTTGTTCATGCCATATCCCTATACCATTGGCCTTATATATTCTCTGGAAAGCTTACACTTCCGTTAATGCGCAAGCGACGCTAACCATGTTCGATAAGGAACCTGTCTGACTAACGTTATCGCCTGACGACTTAGAGATGGCTTCTGGCTCAGAGAAAATTAGCCAGGGGAAGCTTATGGAGCAGCGTACTATTTCACAACCGCTTGTTTTAGCTGTAGACGACGATCTAGACAATCTGTGGTTGATGTCGTTGGCGTTAGAGCTATTTGGACTTTCGAGTATCTGTATTGACCAGGCTAGATACGCTTTAGTAGCCGCAAAGCGCTATCAGCCCAAGATCATTCTTCTAGATTTGGTGATGAAGGATACGAGTGGTATTGAGTTGGCAAACCGGCTTAAAGCTGAGCCCACGACAGCCAATATACCCATTGTCGGTGTTACGGCACTGGTAACTTGGGAATATCCCAAATGTTTGCCCATAGAGATTTTTGATGGGTTTTTAACCAAGCCTTACATGCTAGATGACTTACAGCACCTGATAACAACTCATATTAATAAGAAAGCCCCTTACTGTTTAGCTATTGGTGCCTAAGACCTACTGAATAGCAAAGGGAAAACCAGCAAATATGACATAGATAAGTGAGCCTGTGATAACGCCATAGCAACAGGAAAGAAAGTTGCTAACGGACTGACTGCTGTAGCGTAACGATGTTGCTGCCAGAGTAATGGAGAACATTAGCTCTGCTAATGGAAAAGCAAAGCCGTATAAGGACCGAGTGAATCCAAACAGCAAAATAGTCCAAAACGTAAAAATAAAATATAGGTTGAACTGCGGGATTTTTCGTCGCGTTCTTAGAAGTTTAGTGAATAGTCTGAGATAAGTCAGTATTGCGAATGGTAAAACAGCGGCTGCTAGACTTCGCAGTCCAGCAGTGAAACTAATGCTGAAGGAGAAAGCGACAAATGTCAGCATGTACCCTATCAGGATAAATAATGCGATCGCTATCACTGCGGCATACATCCACATGCGTAGACCTTTTGGATTTCGGTTGCGATCTATATTGTTGTTCATCATGATAGTGCGTAAATCTATTTCTACAGTTTAATGAGGTGAGAAAGAAAAGCAGTATACCTATAGTTAGATCTATCTCACAGTAGAGATTCGAGTATCTCGGAAGATATAGGTCTGTTGGGTAGATTTAGGCTGTAATGTTAGGGACCTATAACGGTTTCACAACAGTAATATCTTGTAACTTACCCATGCGAAAACCATCTTCAAGTCTTTGTCCCTGTTGCTCAAGAACCTTGGTACAACAAATATGTGATCGTCGTTTAGATTGGTATTGTTTGACATGTCGACAGGCAATGCCTAGTCTGCAGGGTTCTCCGCAACATGTAATAAAGCTACAGGACGTAATACCTCAGGCCTGACATACACAGATTTAACAGCAGAGAAATACTTCAAGGCATTGCAGATAACCTTTGTTTTTGCAATGCCTTGCTTGTTTGAAAGCATAGTTACATCATTCTGTTTTGATGTGCTTACACATTGAGTACCTGCTCAAATATTTCATCAGTTAACCATTGGGTGCCCACCTTTAAGTTTCTAGCAGGTGTGGGCAATAGGCTTAGATATGTAGCATGGCGAATGATATGGCCCAAATGACCTTTGATTTCAAATCGATCAAAAAGCTCCGCTGCACCTTCTTCCATACCTAGCTTTAACAAGGTACCTCGCAGTTTTACGTCTACTGCAGATAGCTCATCCCCATTAGCCAATGCAGAAATGTTCTCTGCAATAGCAATACCCTGCTGGTATGCCACCTGCGCCGTTGCTGGCTGAGGGTCATCAACATTAATGGCACAGTCTCCACCTGCAAACACATTTGAAAATTCAGGCAGCTGTAGCATGGAATTGACTCTTAATCGCCGAGCTCGATCCCGCTCTGTCACTGGAAGATTGGTAATCAACGGGTGAGTAGCATTGCCTGCTGTCCACACAACGGTACGGGCTTCTAGCCGTTTACTTTCACCATTTTGGCAATACTGCACATGGGTAGATTCAACAGCCTCTACAGTCGCTCCTAGTAACAATTCAACAGCAATTTTACGATCCTTTAAGGCTTGTTCTGCTGTAGAACGTAGCTGCTCACTATTAGTGCCCTTTAGAATTTCATCGCCCCGCTGCACGATCGCAATGCGGATCTTGTCAGGTTCAATATCGAGTGAATCAGACCACTCGGGCAGCAGATCTGCTAATGTCGCCGCTAATTCAACACCTGAAGGACCAGCGCCAATAATCGCAACAGTGGTTAAAGCCTGACTGTCTTCTACCTGCTGACTAGCCTGTTGCAAACATTCTCTTAAATGCTGACCCAACGCAAAGGCATCCTCTGCCTGTCGAAATCTAAACGAGTTTTCCTGAGCACCGGGTATGCCAAAATAGCCGGTAACTCCGCCCAGGGCTAACACTAGATATCTATAATCGTACGCGAGCTTATTACTAAGTAGTACCTGCTGATTAATTAGATCAATATCTTGAATATCACCTTTTACAAAGGTAATGTCGCGGCTCAGCAACAGATCATCATAGCTGGGCCACGCCATATCTAACTGAACTTCACTACTTAGAAAGTCATAGAGTAGTGGCTTAAAAATAAATCTGTCTTCTCGGTCAATTAGGGTAATGGGCAATGAGCTTTGCTTTTGACGCAGGTGAATGGCTGTAAATAAACCTGTAAAGCCACCACCCAAGATTAAGACCGGCTGTTCCTGCAAATCCATTGCTTATGCCCTCTCTCTATTTTGTTGCACAGAAACATATTACGAAAAATTACAATTACGGCAATGATTCTTTGGATAGATTGTTGTAGAAGATCTACCCTTTGATTTTTGGAATATCTATCTTCAGATGGATGATTGTTGGAATATGTTTTACGTTTTCCCTGGTTGAAAGAGTATTTTCAATGGTAAATAGAGGAAATTGTCATTGAATCGAAAAGAAAATACCGTAATATACTCCCGCCGCCAGATATGACAGCCTACTAACTGTCTCTATATTATGAGTGAGTGACGGGTCAGATCAGCATTGCTCATAGGATTCGTTACTCCTAGGACCCTGCTGAGTTCGGCCTGAGTAATGCTCTCGACCCACCTCACCAGGGTCTATGTTCTTTACGGGAAAGAAAACAGATGTCTACGCCAATGACACCCGCTGTACCAACGTTGGCTCAGCTGACTGTACAAGTTTTAGTCCCTTGTTTGCCGCATATTTTTGCATCTACTGACAACTTGATACTGCGTGACCCTGCTTTGATCTCCGTAGCTTTTCCTGATATTTCACCGGACCGGCTACAGGCTGGGCAGACTCTTTGGGAGGAGTTATGGCCTGATATATCCCGAGACTATGAAACGGTAACTGCAGTTCAAAATGTTGCTCGTGCGCCTGACAGTCCGCTGTGGAAGTCAACATTTGAGCAGGGCCTGATTGCTATCTTTTCGAGAAATCAGGCATTAGCTCATTCTATGGCTCAGAAACTTCGAGAAATGTGAGTTGGTATCAACAAAAGAAGCGCCCAGTAACAACTACTGAGCACTTCTTTTGTTGGTTTTATGGCTGTTGTCTAGTGATTAGTCAAACAGATCTTTAACTGAATCTATAAACCCTTCAGTTGCGTCCTCAGCAGACTCTCTGGCATTTTCTGTTGCATTCTGGGTGCGGCCAATATCACTTTTTACTTTGCCTTTGATCTGGTCAGCTGTACCTTCGACCTGACCAGCGACTTCACCTACGTTACGCTTAACTGTACCGATGTCACGTTGTGCTTTGCCTTCGATTTGAGCGCTGGTGCCTTCACCAGCCACTCGGTCTAACTCATCAGCGGCGCGGGACATGGCAATGTCAGCAGACTCAGTGGGCATTGCGATCGCATTCAACATAACTGTGCCATTGAGTAATACAACAGCCAAAAGTGTCAAAGAGATTGCTTTAGCGGCCTTGCCAAATAACCGGAATAGCTTTGTAAACATGGCTTTAACAGGTGTAATAAACGTACCTATCTAATAAAGCCGTTTATAACATTGGCTACATCAGCCTCTTGATAGATATGGCACCTGGTTGATGAATAACGATCTAATTCTTAAAACTATGTCCTAGGATGTATATGTAACTAGTCCCCGACTGATTATCATTCAGTTATTAAAACTTGTTTAAATCCACAGGCGGCACGTTTTGCAGACTATGGATGAAGACGCGTCCATCAAACGCAGCAACTTAGATTTCTAGCTTGTTGCACTTGATTTGTCGTTATTTGAGAGAAATTGATGAGATCTATTGAGCAGCAAACGGTTGGTCAACTCGAGCGAGAGCTGTCACAGCGTTTACAGGCTTTATATCGAGACCAGTTGGGTCAGCGCCCTACCAAAGCCACATGTCAAATATTTGATTCAAAAGTTGCGATCATACTTGAGGGATCGGTTACTCAGCCTGAACAGCTGCTGGCTGAAGAAGGCCAAACAGAGTTGGCGGAACAGGTGCGTGCTGATCTCGATCAAGCATTACGTCCACGAATTCAAGAACTGATTAAGGCGGTTTTGCAGGTTGAGGTGCTGGATTTACTTACTGACGCGACTTTGAATACGGGACGGACAGGCATTATTGCTGTCTTATCAAGCACTCCTACTGTGCGTAATCCTGAAGCTATTCCTAAGGTGAGGTCGAGTTGATCCAGCGGTTTTTTGGAATTGCCCATACAGGTATCTCTTTTGATGTAGAAAATATATGTCTAAAGGTCGAGAGTTTGGGGAACATAATACATTACCATGTAAGTGCCGTTTTTCGAACAGTCTTTTGTTGCTGTAGCTCAGAAGCCTGTTTAAGGGTTTTAACGCTTTAAACAGGTATGGTTCGATTTCGGATTAAACCCACGTCTAGAGCGTCTTTGAATTGTGTTTCGACGCTCCAGAGATTTTTATAAGTACCTTTCGGTTAGTTTTAAGAAAGCTCGATGACAAAAGGGGATTTAAAGGAAATATCTTCTGTTGAACAAACATTAGAAACGGAAATTGGGGCGCTCATTTTTAATGCTATCGGCCAATGCCCCTCAAACGTTAGCTGTACGTTCACCGATAAGTTTACATTGACTGTCTTGATAGACAACGTTAAGACACCACTGGAGGAGTTTCTAATCTGTCACTGTCGGTCAGAAACTGTCCAGAATTATGCCCATGGGATAGAGAGCGCTATCGAGCGGCGGGTGAGAAGGTTAATAGAAGAAACGGTAAACCAGTCGATTGACCAAGTTTCCATGAGTTGTAAAACGGAAACAAGGTGGATGGGAGTATTTGTTTTGTTATGAACCTTGTTAGCACGGTGATCTTGCCCGAGACTCAGGGAATATTCTCCATCAAGTTAGATTTATGCTACAGATAGGATGTGTTTTAACTGGCGGCTCTATTGTCTTTAGAACGGGAATTACCTGCGTCAGATCTGTCAGTCTTGGTGTGATCTAGTTTGATATAACGGCTAATAAGTGTGTGAAGTTCGTCAATCATGTAAGGCTTGGCAATATAAGCATTAAAACCGGCTGAAATAATTTTTGACTTCTCTACCGTCCTAGCCAGTGCCGTCACCGCGATAATTGGCACGCGACGCATCTTTGGCTGCCGTCTCAAATGGCTAATGACTGTCATGCCGTTCATATCAGGAAGCAATATGTCAAGCAGAACTAAGTTGGGAGTGTGTTTTGCGGCTAGTGCAATAGCATCTTTACCACAGGAAGCTCCTACGGTACGGTAACCCAAATCTTCCAGTACATAGTGAAGCAGCAATAGATTGTCGTCATTATCATCGACGATAAGTATCAGTGGTTGTCTTGAGTGCAGTAAAGCATCAGCTTCGTTTGAGACTATCGAGCCCATAGGGATAACAAGCTATGTGTCAGAACAAAAGTTCGCTTTAACGAAACACAATGAGGCTTGCTATCAAACGATTGAAGGTTTGACTCAGCTGGCTCAAAACCAACCAGAAACAGCAGCAACGTAGTTCTTAAAGAAGTACAAAACAGCCGTTAATCTAGAAAGCTTTAGTAGAACCTAATTTAACACGGTTTCTCAGAATTGATGCGTTAAATTCACCAAGATGCCGAAATCGTACCGCATCAGAAATATTGTATTTGGATAAGTTTATCACTTTAGGACTCTGAAAGGCCGCATATTTAGCCTGAACCCTGTGAATACAATAGGATATACGAGAAAAACCTGTTAGACTTTTTTTGAATTAATTCAGTCAAAAGTGATGGGCTGATTATACATTTTTATTTCCGACGGAAGATTTTAATAAGTACCGCATTGTTTACGATAGGACCATTGCGATGTACGGGGCATCCCATATGCAAATCCGGTACCTATTGGCTTTGCTAAGGGAGATCCTTCGCATTTGTTACCTGCAATACGGCATGACTCGATCACCTATGGCCTGCAGGTACTAACAAAATTGGAGATTTTTAATGACTATACAGTTGAAAGAGGATGTTGCCTATATTTTGCTTCAGAAGATTAATGAGCAAAATGAGTCTGCTCCTAAACCTTTAAGTTTAAAGGTGACTGATTTTACAGGGCGTGGTGCCGACAGAACAGAAATTATCGCCCACGTCGATTATCTTAATCAGAAAGGGTATGTTGACGCAGACTTTTCTGGCGATGCCTATGCCAATAAAGGACCTAACCCTTTACCAGATCAAATCGACCTGCAGGCTATACGTTTAACAGACAGCGGTCGTCAGTTGCTTGAAAGGATGCAGAATAACCCTCCCGCATCTCTCAGAACGGGTCCAACAACGCCCATTGCTACCAAAGACATGGCCTTTCTCAAGAAGGTGATGATTAGAGGCAACCTGAAGGATCTTTACGACGCGCGTGATCTAACTGAGCTAGTCTTTCGTACCATGCGCGATCTGATGACAAACGAGGCTGTGCAGCATGTGAGCGACGATCTAAATAGTCAAATCTTACCCAGCACAGACAAAGAGGCTCTTCAAGAGGAGATTTCTGATCTTTGGGAGGATACAAATCCTTTGGTGCACTTCTTAAGTGAGCTACGTCCTCCCCTCAATTTCAGTGATGAGACATTTCTATTTAGAGTTGAACAAGAAGGTAGTATTCCACAACGCTCTGGCCCAAAGACCGTCGTGAAAGCAGTGTTTGCCGCAACTAAGGATGAGCTACCGCGAGATCGTATTCAAGAGATTGCTGAATTCTTACCCGGAGAAATTTTGAAACTCTGGCAGGATGCTTAACCGAAAGGTCTGTCTGCTGTAAATATTGAATTTAGGAGAAACGTAATGGACAAAAAAGTTGACGCTGTTAATCCAGGTGATCGTATTGATCCGTCTGCTTCTTTAGAAGAAAAGCGAGAGCAGGTTGCTGTTGAATATGACGATGTAACTATGAACACCGTTACAGTGCCTACCTATTTTATGGTGAAGGACGAAAACGGTAAAGAAAAGGCGCTACATCATGTTGAGGATGCTGAAGAGATTTCAGATGTGATTCGTCAAGCTCGAGTAAATGACAATGGCGAGCGTGTTTGGAATTAGTGATTAATACTCCCAATAGATTGTTCCTACATAAATGCCTTCCCTAAAGCCAGGGAAGGCATTTTTCTATGCCGCTTGTGAAATCAGTTCAATCCTCTATCTAAACAATCTATCTGTATTGAGATAAGCAGTCCAATCAATCTGTTGCTGTAGCTTATTTGCGGTAGGCATTTGATCTAGTCGCATTAGTTCTGAGATGGCAGCAATGTCGCGATCGCAACCAATACCGGCGACAGCAGCAATCCGATCGTCCTGTAGGTAAAAAGCAAGAAACTTTTTCTGCTCAAGTGAGCCATCGATATGAATGCTATTCCATGTTTCCGCATGGCCTACGTAACGCAGCTTGATATCGTACTGCCCGGTCCAGAAAAAAGGAACGGCTCTAAAGGGGATTGCGTGTCCAGCCATGTTGCAAGCGGCGGTCTGTCCTTGTTGGAGCGCTAAACGCCAATGTTCAATTCGCACTGGCTTACCAGTGGTGCGCTCCGGAAAACTAGCGATGTCTCCTACTGCATAGACATTATCTGCAGCCTGCAGGTATTGATTGACGCTGACAGCCCCTGCATCGGTTAGGTCTAGAGAGGACTTTAACCAATCGGTAGCCGGATCAACACCAATGCCCACTAAGATCATATCGGTTTCTAACTGTTCTCCAGAGTCAAGTTCAACGGCTGATACTTGATCTTTTCCATGGATTTTGACAACTTTTGAGCCACAATAGAAGGTAACGCCATTTTCCTCATGTAGATTTTGAAATAGCTTACCTACCTGTTTTCCGAGTACTTTTTCAAAGGGAAGGCTGGGAGCAACGACTGTAACCTCTAACCCACGTTGAGTTAAACTTGCCGCGGCTTCCATACCGATAAAGCCTGCACCAACAACCACAACTTTCTGAACTTTCTGCGCAGCAGCAACAAGATTAGCAGCATCGTTGGCCTGGCGTAGAGTGTAGATATTTTTTAAGTCACTACCAGGGATCTTGAGCTGATGGACGCGGCCACCCGTTGCCAGTAGCAGTGAATCATAGCAGTAGGTTTTGCCAGCACTGTCGTGAATCTGACAGGCATTTGTATCTAGCTTGGTTATCTTAACACCTGTATAGATGTCAATGTGATGCTGTTGATAAAAAGATTGCGATCGCAGTTCCTGCACTTCACTTTGTTTTCCATCCGACTGTAAATGAGCTTTGCTCAGCTTAGTGCGGTCGTAGGGCAGCTCAGTTTCTTGGGTCAAAATTGTGATTTTGCCTTGAAACCCTACCTGTCGTATCATTTCAGCTGCAGCACTGCCTCCTGCTCCACCACCGACAATAATAAATTGGCGGGTATCAGCTTCGCTATAAGCAGCCATCTCTGGTGGCTCATGTTGGCATGGTTTGTTGGGTAGCTCCACATAAACCATGTCATCTTTGATCTCGACTGGAAATGTTGCTAAATTATCGCGGCCAGGTGGCGCTAACATTTTACCGATTGTCGCGCTAAAACAAGCATTATGCCAGGGGCAAATTACCCGGGTGGCAGATTTGTCGCAGTAGAGTATGCCTGTTTCAAGGGGTGCTCCATAGTGGCTGCAGTAGGCACCAGTTGCCAAGAACTGCCCATCTATGTTGATCAACAAAATATCAGTACCCTCAACTGAGAATTGTTTCATTTGACCGGCGTTTAGGTCGGCTACTTGACAGACAACTTTAGACTGTGAATTCATGGATTAATTTTCGCAAAGACTTTAAAACAAAAAGTCTGCGGTTCTATGACCGCAGACAAATCAACTCATCAAATGATAAACATTAGGTATTACGCCCTTCGACTGCGCCACCAACTGCTTTCCATGCAGGCAAGCCGCCTCTAATTGCCGCAATGCGCTCAAACCCAGCCTTGTACATCTGGATAGCTGCCCCCTCTGTAGCCTGGTCGTTATCACCATATACGTAGATATCACGATCCATTTCCAGGTTTTGAGCTGCACGAGCTGCTAGCTCATCGATAGGCAGCGAGATTGCGCCCATGATGCGTTCCTCGTTGAAGCTTTTGCGATCGCGCACATCAATAATAGTTAGAGCGGGTTCACCCCAGTCTAGACGAGCCTTAAGATCAGCGGTTGATGAAACGTTGTCAAATTTTGCCGGAGCAGGGCTAACTTCAGCTGCAATTTCTTGCACAGCTTCTACGGCGTCAATAATGCCTGACATAGAAAAATCCTTAAATGACTACTACACTTTAGATAAGCAATTGACTCGAAAACATCTCTCAAATGAGAGAGAGATTACTCGAAGGTTATGAGAGCGCTAACTCCTGGGATGCTGATTTCGAGCAGAATCTGGATCGAGCTCCCAGCGATTTTCATCACGCTCGTCCAAAATCCGTTTAACGTCTGTTGGCTGACCTGGCGATAGATCTACTCCAGCTTTAGCGGCTACAGCGTCAACAGTATCCTGTTCAGGATTGGGTTCAGCGTTGCCAGCAAATGCTCCCTGGCCGTCAACGGCTTGCTGTTTGGGCAGGCTATTTGTGTTTTCCATAGGATTCAAATTTTTCGGACATCATTGCTGTAAAGATAACAATCTGCAGATAAGAAAACGTCTATACAAAGAAAGAGATAAGGAACATTTTTCTAAATTTATCTCTTTAGCAAGACTCACATTGAGCATATTATTCGCTAAGGTACAAACGATATAGAGTAGACCTATCAAACTATGAAAGGACTTAAAGGCAAGTGTGTGCTGGTGACAGGGGCTAGCTCAGGCATTGGTCAAGCGATTGCTATTCGTTTTGCCCAAGAAGGAGCCAATGTTGCGATCAACTATTATTCAGACCAAGAAGAAGCGCTTGAAACTAAAGGCGACATTGATGCGGCCTGTCAGTCCATTGAAGGGTGTGGTGTCCAATCTTTGGTAGTGCAGGCCGATGTTTCTAAAGAAGAAGATGTGGATCGGATGTTTGGAACCACTATTGATAAATTGGGTGGTGTTGATATTCTTATCAACAATGCAGGAATGCAGATACAAGGCCCATCCCATGAGATTGCTATCGATAAAGTTGATCGTATGATCGCAATTAATCTACGGGGAGCTTATCTCTGTGCCCGTAAAGCTATCCAGCATTTCTTATCGCAGCAAAAGCCTGGACTTGTTCTTAATACGTCTAGTGTTCATGAGATTATTCCACGTCCTGAATATGTTGGCTACAGTATCAGTAAAGGAGGGATGGAGAATATGACTCGCACTCTGGCCCTTGAATACGCAAAGCATGGTATTCGAGTAAATGCCATTGGCCCTGGTGCAACGGCTACGCCAATAAATGACTGGGCTAACGATCCAGAAGCCCGGGCTGAGCTAGAAAAACACATTCCCATGAGACGAGCGGGTACCCCTGAGGAGATGGCTGCTGTAGCGGCATTTATGGCTTCCGATGAGGCGTCTTACATTACCGGACAGACGTTGTTTATCGACGGTGGCTTAACACTTTATCCATCTTTCCAAGAACAGTGGACTTAGAGCAACTACTAACCTTATTAGAGAACATATCCCATGGTTTATATCAAAGACGCTTTTTTGAGACGACTGTTGCATAATTACAGTCGCTATATACTCTTGACAGTGCTCGGTAGCTGTACGCTATTAGTCTCATTTAACTGGACGGCTGAAACAGCATTGTTGTCAGCAGCTGGTTTAGGGGTGCTGTTAGAACTGTTGATTAGCGGTATGAGAGCAAAACCGCTTCCTGTGGAGCAACAAGACTACAATCCTCAGTTAGCAACGCAGCAGTCTCAACAAATTGATGATTAAATCTTGGATGGCTATTGGTGGGGTAACATTTGTAATTGCACTCCTCGCAAATGTTGTACGCCCTGCTGATGTTAAATGGTTTCGTCGATTGAGACGACCAAATTGGCTCAGTTTTGAGGCACTCATCCCGCTGATTTGGACGGTTGTTTTTATCTGCGGCGGTTGGTCTGCCTATATCGTCTGGCAACAAGCGCAGTCCTGGAGCACAATGACTGCCTACATTCTGCTCGAGCTTTTAATTGTTGCGTACACTCCAGCTACTCTGTGGTTTCGTAACCTAATGTTGGGAACATACCTGGGAGGCTCGGGTACTGTTTTGGGGCTGATATTGACACTTTGGGTCAGTCGGTTTTCTGGATGGGCAGCTATATTGCTCATACCTTACTTACTATGGAGCCCTGTAGGCACATGGATCACCTGGCGGATGCATCGACTTAACAAAGCTGGAATTAATTAGCCTGAAGTTTTGGACGCTCCTCCTCTTCAGCACTTTCTTGTGTAGCTCCTGGAGCTACCTGATAAAAATCTATAGGAATAATTCTGACATCTAGCTCAATGGGCTGCTGGAGCTGAGATTCTAGAAATGCATGTACCAGCTCAATTTGACGGCCAGAAATAGACTGCGCTGGGGCAGCCACTTCTAACGAAACAACCAGTTGTTTACCCTCCGCATCCACTTGTAAACGACGAATATCAGTCTGACTGAAGGTCACCGTTCTACGTCGTATTAATTTACTGACCAGACTGCGGGTTTTAGCTTCAATCACCAAATCTTTTAGAGACAGCCCGAGAGGAATGGCTAGTGCCGTAAGTGTGAGAGCCGCAACTAAAAGTCCATTTTTGGCACGAGTCAAAGAACCATATTCTTGCCAAACAAAGACCAGCACGCCACTAAAGATGATGCCGACCAAGTTGGTTATAAATAGAATCGTTGCTCCGAAGGTCACTGTGTCTGATGGTAAAGCTAACCCGATACCAATGACGCTAAGAGGTGGCACTAAAGCAACTGCAATGGCTACCCCCGGTAGGGCATCCGCTACACCGCGCCGAGTTTTAGCAAATGAACCCGCAGCACCTGCAGCTAGAGCAATCACAAGATCAATCAGTGTCGGTTTGATCCGAGAGGTGATTTCTGGGTTGAGATTGTTTAGATCAAATGTGTGAGCAAATATGTAGGCTGTTGCTACCGTTAATAAGCATCCCATCGATAAGGATACTCCCGAACGCTTAAGCAGGCGACGGTTGCCCACTGATAGCGAAAAAGCAATCCCTGTGATTGGCCCCATTAAAGGCGCTACGATCATGGCCCCAATAATCGTAGCCGTGCTTCCGGCCAACAAACCCATGGTGGAGATTACTCCAGATAAAAAGAGTAATGTAAAATAGTTGCTTGATGGTTCCGCACTGCGCCACAGGTTGCGATTGAGTGCCTTAAGCGACAGCGGTTTTCCTTCTAACCACTGCCAGTCACCGCTGTTAATATTCCAAATAGTAGCAAACCGTCGGCATACTCGTATGATGGGACGATGAACAGCCTGAGGAGAGTGGTGTCTTAAAATGGCCAATAGAGGACGCCGCTTAGAGGTAACTATCGTAGCTTTTTTTTTATCAAATACCTTTTTATTTGTCATTGCCTTGTTAATAAAGAGGCTAGTAGCTAAAAAATTATGTAACAAATATACGAGCCGACCTCTAATGCTAGTCAAGCTGTCGGAGACAGATAAATACTACGATAGACAAGACTAATTTCTAGGTCAGCAGCATATATTCTTTGTATCTGCACGTTTTCAAAACAGTTGGCTACCCTAAGTTTAATTCTAGCCTCCTACGGTAGTGACTACATGATGCCATCAGCCTCTATCTTAGGGTAGAGGCTGATGTTTAAAGTACAGTAATGCCATAACTGAGATGTCAGTCATAAATCAGTCCGCTACATTCAAAAAATGTTGTGTTTAACGGATATTTTTGCTCTCTTTCTAAAGGCAGATGGAACTTAAAAAATCTGTTGTTATATTGTCTATGTCAACACACACAGAGGGAATTTCTGTTATGAGTATTGAAGATAGAGCAAAAGCTACTGCTAAAAACGTAGAGGGTAAAGTAAAGGAAACTGTAGGCGATCTTACTGGTGACAAGTCAACTGAAGCAGAAGGTAAAGCGCAGCAGGTAGAAGCGTCTGCCGATCATGCTAAGGAAGACCTTAAAGATAACGTCAAGAAAGCAATTGACTAGTCTTTTCTGACTTGTCAGAGCAATTTACTCTCCGTTTTTGGGGGCTGCAACTGCAGCCCTTTTTTGTTGAGAAGCTGCTTGCGCTATCTGTTAATATCGTTCGTCTATATCTATCCGCAGGGAGATGCGCATTTATTAAGTATCTGAGAGTATTGGTATGTTGGTTGGCAAGCAAAAGCTTAACGCTAAATCAACATTGTTGCATAACAAGGAATTTCCCATGAATAATAATCCCCACGACGCATCTTCTGATACTTTCGACCGCGCCATTGTTCCTGCTGAGACGGCAGCTCGTAAAGAGCGTGAGGGAGACAATTACAAGCAAACGCCCGAGGCTTCTCCAGAAAATGATTTGGATACCACTGGAGGATATACAGTCAACAGCGAAGGATTGATTAATAATTTTGCAGTTGAACCCGAGATGTACGTGGAAACTCCAGGTGATCTGCGTCAATCTGAAGAGAAGTAGATGGTTCCAAGTAACTATCAGAGATCAATGCCTCCTTCAATGGAAATGTCTTAATCTTTATAATTAGACAAAAGCCCAGTGACATGATGGGTATGGCTTTTCTCTGCGCGAGTTGGATCCTGAATAATCGGATAAAAGTAAGGGGCTAATCAGCCCCTTACTTTTGAGCTTTAGTAAGTTTCTTAAATATAGTAAAAACCCTGTAGACTGTTCTGTGCAGCTTACAGGGATATGCATATTCTGATTAGTTAACAAGCTCTATTTTTCAATTTCAGGAACAATATCTGGACGTTCCTTGCCTTCCCAGCCTGCTGGACGCTTTGAGTTGTACCAGGCTATAGAACCAATTGTAACGGCAGCTGCAAAACCAACAGCGATTACTAACCCAAGTGAAACTGAATAGGGGGCAGTCTCACTTACTTGAAGTAAAAGATGCATATTAACCTCTCATATATCTCTACGACAATGTTATGGGTTACTGCTGTTTCTCCTCATCTACCTAGGGATAGAGCTAATGGCTAAGCCTTGAGACGGAGTACTTGGGCTATTGTTAGCGATAAACTTATGGGTGGTTTTAAGGTAGCTTTTTTGCGATCGCATGCGCTCGACTGTTCTCTATCAAGATGCAACCCGCTCAGCTCAGATAGCGGGTCTACGCTACGTCAGTGATGAACAGCCCGGGATTAAACGTTTGCGTTGGGGACGTGGCTTTACCTATATTGATCCAGACGGGAATCATCTCCAGCAAGGATCACAGCGTGACTGGATTCAGTCGTTAGCTATTCCGCCCAATTGGGAAGATGTATGGATTTGCATAAACCCCAATGGGCATCTACAAGCAACTGGACGAGATGCACGGGGACGCAAACAATATCGCTATCATCCAGACTGGATTCAGCTGCGTGAGCAGCTTAAATTTGATCGTCTGATCCCATTTGCTAATAAGCTACCAGACCTGAGACAGCAGGTTCGACAGCAGCTTGCTCAAAATCACCTGGAACTAGACCGAGAAACCATCACAGCTGCGATTATACAAATACTGGATAACACCCTTATCCGTGTCGGCAATCTGCACTACAGTCAGACTAACGGTTCCTACGGCCTAACCACCTTACAAAAGCGTCATGTAGATATCAGTGCAAATCACCTCACGTTTCAGTTCCGAGGTAAAAGTGGCGTCGAGCAAGAGATTGATCTACACAATCGTCGTTTGGCTAACATTATTCGGCGTTGTCAGGAGATACCGGGCTATACTCTCTTTAAGTATATTGACGAAGGCGGCAAATATCAGACAATCGATTCTGGAGACATCAACGCCTATCTTCAGGCTGTTATGGGAGAATCGTTTACGGCTAAAGACTTTCGCACTTGGGGCGGTACAGTGGCAGCCTGCAACGTATTGGCTAGAACTGCATCCGATAGTACTAATCTGGTAACCGAAGCGATTAAAATAGCTGCCCGTCAGCTGGGTAACCGACCAGCAACCTGTCGAAAATATTACATCCATCCGACCATAATTGATGCCTACGAAACAGGGTGGCTGTCAGACTATTTGCTTGACTGGTCACCCAATCCGTCATCTGACCTAAGCGAAGACGAGCAGCGTACGCTTATTGTTTTAGACCATAATCGCGATCGTGTTTTGGCAGTTGCCTAAGAGTTATTCAAAGCAGCACAGCAATAGAGATTAATACAGCAATGGCATTTATGGGAGTGTTCGCTCAAGAGAAACACTCCCGTAGCAAGAAAACCCTTTAGAAGGCTTCACTTCCAGCCTTCTCATAATGTTTGGCAATAGCCCAAACCGCATGAATACTGCCAGGAATAATACCTAATAGAGTGAGTAAGACATTGATAATTAGAGCTGTGCTAATGCCGTAGCTAAGGAACACACCAAGGGGAGGTAGAAAAATTCCAAGGGCGAATCGTAGAAGTTTCATCGTTTTCTATTTATAGGAACATAGACTTGTAAAACAACAATCGCTGTTTCCAATCAGAACGACATCCTTCCATCGAAAGATTTTAGTAGCGAAGATCTGATTGGAAAATTGAAAAAAAATAATCTGTAAATCTATCGAAATGGTGAGGCAATACTTTTAGAAAGTTGGCATGATTTTCGTAAAAGATATGCTATTGAGGAATAAGATAACCGACATGCTCACTTCTTTAATTTCTGGTTTGGTCACGGCTTTAAGTTTACTAGTTGTTGACCTTGTTGTTCCTGGTGTCGATCTAGATACGTTCGCAGCTGCCCTGATTGCGGCTCTTTCTATTGCTGTTGTCAATACACTGATTCGACCAGTTATAGGCTTCCTATCATTACCTCTGACGCTTGTTACGTTTGGTCTATTCTCATTTGTGGTCAATGGCATTTGTTTCTGGTTAGCCTCTGCATTTGTCCCTGGGTTTAGTGTTCACGGTATTTTGGGGACTATTCTCGGACCTGTTGTACTAACATTTGTTAGCACTTTTCTCGGTAACTACTTTGCCCAGCGCTTTCCTGCCATTCAAGACGAAGCATAGAAACTATTGTTTAATGAGCGAAAGTCCTTGATGTTGAGTAACGTCAAGGACTTTTTTATCCTAAGATTTGCCAATTTAAACCGTATAGATATTAATTACTCGTATAGGTTTCGATATTCCGAATTGCTTGTAGTACTAGCTGTCTTTGGATGTTTAAGATCACCCTTTGGGTAGGCTTCTTAGTTCTTTACAACTGATAAATTTTATATATCTTTTCAATAAAGGTATTAAAGTTCAGTGTTCATCATTGTAGGGCAACATATTCGCTGGAGATTACTCTGTAGGCAGGCTATTTTTTGGGTGTTGGCAGAGCTGATGTTGAATATTGTCGGGCTTGATAATCTTGTTGATTGTATTGAGTATTTACTGTTACGTCAAAAGCAAGCTGCACTCATTCAACCTGTTTGCTTGAGTAGTTCTGCTCAGGATAACCGTCACCTGGAGCCTAGTCGAGTGGTTAGCTTCTATTTGTAACTGGATAGTTATATAATTCCCACATACTTACCTATCTAAACGATAAGGAGGATCTCTGTCTGCAGACAGAGATCCTCCTTATCGTTTAGATAGATTTGATAGATATAATATGTCGCTATTCTTTCTAAGAATGGATCCGTCATAAAATGAGGAGAATAGCTATGCCTGCTAACAATGATTATAAACTGAAGCTCTTTAAAGACCTGTTGTTGGGCGGTTTGCTTCTGATGCCGATGATAGGCATTGTTGCTTGTTCTCCTAATCCAACAGCTACAGACAGTGAGGAGATTACCAATGTTGACATTGAAGATATATCTGAAGAGCCAAAAGATGTAATTGGTCAAGAGGTTACGTTACGTGGGGAGTTTCTATTAGAAGTTGATGATTCCTCATTTAAATTGAGGGAGGCTACGCTTTTTCCAGACGATGATGTGCTAGTTATTAACGCTACCGGAAATAAGTACTCTGTGCCTTTGGGGGAAGCAACAGGGATGTGGGTTACTGGCACCGTTGAACCATTCGAGCGCGAAACACTGTCAAAACAGTATGAGTTGACGTTAGACCCTAGCTTATACGAAGAGTTTGAAGGGCAGCCAGTTGTTATTGCTAACTACATAGCGCTAGCCCCTGACCCCGAAGAAATTGTAGAAAATCCGACGGTTTTCTATGGTCAGCGTGTCGTCGTTGACGGCGAAGTAGATACTGTTTTTGCCCCTGATGCGTTTTCGTTACAAAATGGTCAGCTTTTTAATGAGACTGGACTACTGGTTGTAGGCGCTGTTCCTGAACTTGCAAGCGAAGGCCCCGTTGCAGTTTCTGGTGTATTGCAGCCATTTTCAATTGTGGATTTAGATGCTGAGTACGATCTGCTTTGGGAGCCAGATGTACAAAAAACTTTAGAAGATGACTTTACTGGTCAGCCTGTCATCGTAGTACAGGAAATCTATCCATTTACTGAATAGACTGAATAGTAGAAGAATCTGAGATTCAATAATCAAAAGGCCAGACTTAACAAGCCTGGCCTTTTGATTGACTTAAATGGTTGTCGTAAAGGACTATATACTAAATTTTGAGGTTTGATACCTATGCGGTTACCTTTTCCTTAGACCAAACACCGTTTTCATCTTCATCATACTGTTCATGAATTGCGACCCAAGCGGCCTGCTCTGCCTTCATTTCATCTTCAGTCTCATCTAGAACAGAGTTGTAGCGTTCGATGAATGTCTTTTGTGCTGCTTCAGAAAGATGAGAGCGAACTTCAGGAGATAGATCTGCAGTTCCGTTACAGCGTCCTGGGCAGGGACGAGGTAGAGTGGTTTCACTCATATGAATCTCTTCTCCACCAGCGCTCTCTAGTAAAAGCTGATATTCGCCTGACTTATTGACGGGGACTTCAGCCATGAGTAAAAAATCACCAGCCTGCAGCCGAGTTTGATAGATGGCGGCTTTTTCTTCGGACATGCCTAATGTGGCCAGTGCTGACACTAGACCAGCACCCGCGCTACCAACTAGGGCACCGCTTGTTGCACCCAGGAGAACTGCACCAATGGGACCAGCTGCTACTACAGAGCCAACAAACGGAATAAATAGGACGCCGACGCCTGTCAGCAAACTTAGGAAAGAACCAAACAGGGAGCCAAAAGCAGCACCCGATCTAAGCCCGCCAAGGATAACGTCTTTTTTTGTGATAAAGCCAGTAATGCGAGTTTCAGTCTGAAAGTTGCGTCCCATAACTGAAATATGATCCTGGGGAACATTACGATCAATCAGACGACGAATCGCTTGATCAATCTGATTCTGTTCTTTGAAGACGGCAGAAAGTGTGCGTTCAGCAGTGTATTCAGCAGTCATAGTATAATCTCCTAATGCAATATGGAATTCAGCAAAAATCCAGCCTGTAAAGGCTGGACTAAAAAATATTAGGGTCAACAGCATTTCCTTAACTTATGAGGTGACTACTGCTGATATACCCTTAGCTATACGCCAGCGGGAACCTTAAGATCGCTCTCGTTGTCGCCATTGCTTTTTAGCGCTTCACCATCAATGAAAGAGCGCAGCATCCATGCCATTTCCTCATGCTGCTCCATCAAACCGGTTAGAAAGTCTGCAGTGCCCTCGTCTCCGTACTTTTCAGAACATTGAGCAATATGCTCTCGTAGACTGCGGATGACATGCTCGTGGTCCACCACTAGCCTAGCCACCATCTCGTTAGCGCTCGGCAGGTCGCCTGGATGTTCTCTCAGTGTTGCATGCTTCAAAAAGCCTTCTGCAGTACCAACGGGATAGCCGCCTAATGAACGCACACGCTCAGCGTAGGCATCAATATTCTCAGAAATTGCTTCATAGTGCTCTTCCCAGAGATGATGTAATGTGCGGAACTGAGGACCGACCACATCCCAATGGTACTTTTTAGTTTTGATAACAAGCAGATAAGCATCCGATAGATCTTGATTGAGTAAATCTACGACACCTTGTCGCTGCTCTTCTGATAGTCCAATATTGAGCGGTCGCATAGTTGTATTTTCGCGTTTGACATCCATTACATTTGACCAAAAATCTAAAGTCTGTTCATCTATCGCGAGAACGATTCTCCTTGTGTAAAGCTCTAACAAAAGATAGATGGACAACAGTTAGGCTCCATTTTCTGATGATCCAGGCTCTAGCTGCGCCTTGATTTTATACCTTATCGAGAGCATCAGGTTTATGGGCAGCCTTTGCTCCTGTTTGTTCGCTTTTAACTAGATATTTTGGATTCTCGTCTGATGCTTTGACGTCGTAATTTTTTATCTGTGTAGGTTCGGTCAGTTTTTTCTGGATTGTTCCAGTAGTTCTGCCCTCGGCAGTATTCCACTTAACCTTATCTCCCGACTGAAGGTTTTCTCCCTTGATCGTCAAGGCTTCTGGTTTGTGACTGGTTACATTGCCAGTGTTGTTATTTTTTACAAAGTAGCGAGGATTATCCTGCGATGCATTGACTGTTTGACCGTTTAGTTCAGTTTTCTCAGTAACTTTCTTTTGAACCGTGCCGACTGCATTACCAGTACCTACGGACCATTCAACCGTATCACCCTCTCTAAAGCTTTTTTCTGTCATGAGTTGAACTTAATAGATCTGTTGACAAAATCTTATGAACCTTTGTGCCGTTAATCCTCTTCCCTAATGCAGATTTGTGTAACAACAGATAAGGCTCCAAATACTGACTCCGTTAGAAAAATCTCTATATAAGTATGTCTTTAGCTAGATAAAAAATCTTCCTTAAAGCGATGTAATTTTGAAATGCACTTTGCACAAGAATTTAACAATAAATAGCTAGGGAAATTAATAGCTATTTATTGAAAAGTCATCAACATTGGGAGAAAAACTGTGATTGAACATTGGATTAGCTCAAGCATAACTGACCAGACAGTTGTGCTTTTAGCACAGCTGTCTGCCCCAGGAATCGATACTCCTGAGGAGGCAGCTCTAATTTTTTCTGGGCCACAGTTCTTTATTGCCTTACTGTCTGGTCTTATTCTGTCGTTTGGTTTTCAGTTGTTGCTGACAAACCTGTCTGTGGCGGCTGGTATTTCCTATGTTGGTCACAGTTCTTCATCCAAGGGGGATGGTGTCGGAGCCCGTAAAATTGGCATTGCCTTTGGACTTTGGACGTTAATCACGGTAAGTCTCGCATTGTTTTTTGCTTGCCTTCTAGCTGTGAAACTGAGTCTCTATAACAGTGCACTGCTAGGGGCGATTACGGGTCTAGTGATCTGGGGAACTTACTTTTGTTTGTTGTTCTGGGTTAGTTCAACAACCGTTGGGTCACTGATTGGGTCTGTAGTAAGAACAGCCACATCTAGCTTTCAAACCCTTGTGGGTACAGCGACGGCTGCCATTGGTGCCAAGGCCGCTAGTAATCAGACTATACAAACGGCAGAGGCAGCAGCAGCGGCGATTCGCCAAGAGTTAACGGCTGTCTGGAATGGTGATGATATTGCTGAGTCTTTACAGGATTATTTAAATAGTCTGCGCTCTCCTGAACTTGACGCTGCTCAGCTAGAGTCTAAATTTGAACAGCTACTAAAGACATCTGACATTCTAACAACTGCTGACAAGAGTGTATTGCGCCAGGTTGATCGTCAGGCGTTTGTAGAACTGTTGCAAAACCGGACCGATCTGTCTCGTCAGGAGGTCAATCGAGTAGCAAATCGTTTGTACCGTCGATGGCAGAGTACCCTGTCTCAGGGCAGTGGGGTTGATGCTTTGGTTGATTACTTACGTTCGGCTAAGCCAGAGCAGCTGATGTCAGAACAGTTGGGTCAGCGTCTGGATCAGTTTTTGGAAGAATATCGGGGTCAGAATCGAGGTCGAGATAAATCCCTGCTGTCCCAAACTATTAGTCAAAGCATGAATATGCTGACGGGTGTTCTGATGGGGCGAGTGGATCTCTCAGATGCTGACGTTGGTAAGCTACGCAAACAAATCAAGGATGTTCAGTCCCAGGTTAGCTCCCAGGCCAATGCTTTGATGGAGCAGGCTGATAATACTGCTGATGATACTATTAAGGCCGATGTGGAGACCTATCTGCTGGGCTCCTACGCGTGGCAGTTAGCCCCTCAAACATTGGAGCAAGAATTTGCTCAGGTTCTCTATGACCCCGATGCTGATAGCCGCATGCTGATGCGATCGCTACAGCGTCTTAACCTACCTTATTTTACTCGCGTGCTCAAATCCTCTGGGCTATTGACCCAGGCTGAAATCGAAGATACCTCAGTGCGGTTAGAGACGGTTCGTCAGCAGGTACTGAGAGAAGTGAGTGAGAACTATCGGATTCAGTCGACAAAGAGCCTTTTGTCTAAAGTAGATACGTTTTTGCAATATACTCCCCGAGCCGAGCTATTGTCTGAAGACGGTATGGGAGCTGATGCCTTTAGAGCGCTGTTGGAGGACGACAGCGTAGATGCTGCTGATTTGGAAGAGCGTTTTATCCAGTTTGGCTACGAGTACTTTTTCCGTCATCTGCAACAGCGAACAGACCTGGATGCTGCTGATGCTGGCAAGATTGCCAGTCGCCTGGAGCAAGTTATGCACAAGGTATTAGCCGATGCACAAGGTCTTCAGTCTGCTATCAAGGTCAGGGCCGATCAGCAATGGCAGGAATTACAGGACTATTTGCGTAGCACCGGTAAGTCTGAGCTAAACCCTGAGGGAATCAAAGCCGACGTGCGCCAACTGCTGCAGGATCCTGAAATGGGTAAACAGCGATTAAGGCAGCGGCTTTCCCAGTTTGATCGCGAGACGCTTGTTCAGCTGTTGGGTCAGCGTCAGGAGTTTTCTGAAGCTGAGGTAAGACAGGTAGTTCATGATGTGGAGTCGGCCTGGTATGAGACATTGGAGCTGCCGTCTACCCTAACTGAGCAGGTTAAGGTGCAATATGATCAAGCAAATCGTGCGATCGCAAACTATCTGCGCAACACTGGCAAACCCGAGCTAAACCCCGACGGCATCAAGCGAGACCTGGAGCTGTTGCTAAACAACCCCAAAGTAGGTTTAGACGCAGTGCAATCTCGTCTCGCCAGTATGGATCGCGATACTCTGGTACAGCTCCTCAGCCAGCGTGACGACCTGTCTGAAGCAGAGATCAACCGGGTGATTGACGATCTGTTAGAAGGGATTCAGACCGTAGTGCGTATGCCTCGACGACTGGCATTGCGTACGCAGCAGCAGGCAATCTCCTTTAAGGAAGCCCTCGAAGACTATTTGCGCAATACCAACAAGGCCGCGCTCAATCCCGACGGTATTAAGCGTGATTTACAGCTGTTGTTAAATGACCCCAGGTTAGGCAGTGAGCGACTGCAGGAACGCCTGAGTCTAATTGATCGCGACACGGTCGTAGCACTGTTGGCCCAGAGAGAAGACATGACCCGTGAGGATGCAGCCGCAGCGGTTGACCAGGTCCTGTCAGTGCGCGATCAGCTAGTGGGGCAAATTCGTCAGGTACAGGCCCGACTGCAGGCCACTCTGGACCGAATTTTGAACCAAATTCGGCTATATCTCGACTCCCTAAATCGACCCGAGCTTAACTACTACGGCATCAAGCGCGACTTGCTGAAGCTGTTTGACGATCCTCAGGCTGGGTTTGATGCACTGCAGCAGCGGTTGTCTCAGTTTGACCGCAATACTTTGGTGGCGCTAATGAGCTCCCATGAAGCGGTATCTGAGGCTGATGCCAATCGCATTATTGCCCAAGTAGAAGAGGCCCGTGACAGTGCTTTGCGCAAAGCTGAACGGTTAGAGCATCAAGTGCAGGGGCGCATCAGTGAGCTAAAACAACAGGCACAGCAACAGGTAGACGATACTCGGAAAACGGCAGAAGCCGCTTCCTGGTGGTTGTTTGGAACAGCAACAATTTCGGCAGTTAGCGCAGCCCTTGCTGGGATGATCGCTGTCGGTGGCTAGAGGGTCTCTCTATTGCCAATAATAATTATAAAAGCGCTGTTGGGTAGGGTTCTCAGCAGCGCTTTTTCTCTCAAGTTGTTTATGTAAGCTCTGGCTAAAGGTGCTAGAACTTATACCTTTAGCAGAGGTTATCTTTTCTATTATTGTTTACCTTTTAAGAATAATTGAGAAAAAATAAAATGGCGAATAATTACCTGGTAGCAGTTTTATCTAATCGTTTAACCGCGGAAGCCGCTTATGATGCGTTAGCACCGTTACCCATGCAGAAAATTTCTGTCTTGGGTCGGGGCTACCAGACTGCGGATGAATTTGGCCTGATTAACCCCAATCAAGCAGCCGATGAACAATCGACACTGTTAGCTTATTGGACAATTCCCTTTGGATTTGTTGCGGGTGTAGCCTTTTGTATCCTGTCAGGTTTACAAACCTTTGCCTGGGCTGGTGAAGTAGGCAACTACCTGATTAGCGGTTTTCTGGGGGCTGCGTCTGGTGGACTAGGTGCTTTTATGGTGGGTCGTTTAGTGGGATGGACTGTTGCGAGTGGTGATGCGATCGCATATCGCAATCGTCTAAATCAAGGTAAATATCTCATCATTGCCCAGGGAACGGATAAGCTAGTGCGGCAAGCTACCCATATCTTGCGTCAGTATGAGCCTGAAAATATTCAGGGGTATTCCCTGCAAAGCTCCCTGTAGTCCGCCACGTCCGTTTTTAGAGGCAGCAAACTGTTCTGTTTTATCGGTAATTTTTAACCTATGAACCTCTATATTTTATCGCTGCTGATAGTGGGGTTAGTTCTCCTAACGGTCACCTTAGGTTCTGGATGGATTAAACGATTACCTGTTTCCTACGCACTCCTCTATTTAGGAGTGGGCATTTTTTTAGGCCCCTATGGAATTGATTTTTTAACCGACCGCCCCAACAGCGAGTTTATCGAACGCCTTACTGAGCTAGTAGTGATTGTTTCTGTCTTTGGCTGTGGCCTCAAGATGAATCGCCCTATGACCCTGGCAGCCTGGCAGCTAACGGCTCGCCTAATTGGATTTTTAATGCCCATATCGATTGTTGCGATCGCAGCTGCAGCCCATTTCTTACTCAACTTTGATTGGGGAGCTGCCATTCTATTGGGGGCAATCTTAGCCCCCACCGACCCGGTTTTGGCATCAGAAATACAGCTCACCCACAGCAATGATCAAGACAACTTTCGATTTGGGATTACCTCAGAGGGAGGATTAAACGATTCCTTAGCCTTTCCGTTTGTTTACTTTGGCTTAAAAGCTATCAACGACCCCCAGTGGAATAACTGGCTACATGAGTGGCTGCTGATTGATGTTTTGTGGGCGATCGCAGCTGGTGTAGCTATGGGATATTTAGTTGCTAAAGCAATTCTCTGGATCGATTTCCACATACAGCGATCGCAGCCGTCAGAGGACATGATGCAGGATATGGTTGCTCTCAGCGTCATTCTGCTGACCTATTCTTTGACAGAACTGGTTAACGGCTACGGATTTTTGGCTGTTTTTGTCGCTGGGCTAACCCTGCAACAAAGCTGTACCCAACATCGTCAAGCAAACCAGCTGCACTTTACCGAGCAAATTGAAAAATTATTAGAAGTGATTACCATTTTACTATTGGGTTCACTGCTTCGATTTAGTGAACTGAGTTTGTATCTAACCGATGCATTGGTTACTGCCGGTATTGTTTTATTCGTAATTCGTCCGTTAGGGGCCCAACTTAGTTTGTTGGGTAGTCCCTTAGCAAAGACAACCCGTTGGTTAACCGGATGGTTTGGTATTCGAGGGCTGGGTTCGCTTTACTATTTGACCTACGCCATGGGCAAAGGTCTGGATGGAGCGATGGCTGAACGAATGGCCTGGATTATTTATACAACAGTTGTTCTGTCTATCTTTTTACATGGTGTAACCGCTGCACCGCTAATGGACTGGTATCAAACTCGGACTACGTCTCTTCGCCAGCGTTCTTAGTGGCGCTGGGTTGCTGTTCAAGAATCTCAGACTGTTCTAAATTTTCTTGCAAAATATTCAGCACTGCTTGGGGATCAGTGGCTTGCTGCATAACTGCCGCCTCTAAATCTTCACGGTCGTTAATGGTGGGCAAATCCGCCCGCAGCTCCTCCATGAGGCTAATGAGCTTTGCTGTTTTTTGTTCAGTTAAAAGATTAATTTGTAACATTAAATGAGAGCGCTGTTCAGCTAGCTTTTCTTGCCGGGTCTGATGCACTAAAACACCGGTTGCAATCAGCAGTGCTGCTGTATCCAACATTTGATTTTTAAGCTCATATCGAGGTAATCCAAATGGCAGTTCTGGAGCGCCCACCCAGTTACTCCAGCCGATCCAGATGATAAAAAATAAAAGCTGGAGATATAAGAAATTAGCAGTGCCAAAAATTGAGGCAACTCTCTGTAAAAGCCTCACATGGACGGGCAGGCTCTGGGTATGCTGAGTCTGCATACCAATAACAGTCTCAATATTTTTGACTACCTGCTCAGGTAAAGGATATTTTTCTCCGTCAATATAAACTGAGCCGTTAGACATTTGCATCGAAATCAAATGAAGGACTACACCTTAAAGGCTACAACTTAATTACGAATCTACCGTAGGTATCAGACCGTCAGCGCTGATATCGGTTCTAATTGTCTATGAGCGTCAGTGCTGTCTGGTAATCGGTGATTACCTCGCCAAGTATGGCCATTGCCGGCCAATAACTTCTAATTGTGGCATCAACGTTTAAATTTGATCAGAGATTAGAGAGCAACCTGTGATCAGATGTTGTATCTCCTGGGGTAGAGGTTAACTCCTAAGGCGCAGACTATAGTCCTTCAATGCGATCACTTGAGATCGTTATAACCCAAGCACTAGGTGCCCCCATGACAAACAAACACAATACCCTAACCAATGCCGCCGGTAATCCCATCCCCAGCAGTGAGGTCTCTAGGTCAGCTGGTAAATACGGTCCCCTGCTTTTGGATGACTATGCGCTGATAGAAAAAATGGCCCATTTTAACCGTGAACGTATTCCGGAGCGGGTCGTCCATGCAATTGGTTCAGGGGCCTATGGCACATTCACCGTGACTGACGACATTTCTCACCTTACCAAAGCAAAACTGTTTTCTAAAGTAGGCAAAGAAACTGAAGTATTTGTGCGGTTCTCTACCGTCGCTAAATCTAAGGGCGGTTCAGATATCTACCGCGATCTAAGAGGGTTTGCTATCAAGTTCTACACCGAAGATGGTAACTGGGACCTGGCCGGAAACAACACACCTATTTTCTTTATGCGCGATCCGATGAAGTTTATGGACTTTATTCGTTCGCAAAAAGAACATCCAAAAGAGAACTGGCGACAGGACGAACGCTGGTGGGATTTTTGGTCCCAGGTGCCTGAAAGCTTGCACCAGGTACTGTGGCTCATGGGCGACCGGGGTGCCCCCATGGGGTGGCGTCACATGAATGGATACGGTAGCCATACCTTTAGCTTTATCAATGATGACAACGAACGTATCTGGGTCAAATTTCACTTTAAGTGTGACCAGGGCATCAAAAACCTGACCAATGATCAGTGGCAGCATCTCCAAGGTCTGGAGCCCCGCTGGGCCACTAAGGATTTATACAAAGCTATTGACGAGGGTAACTATCCGTCATGGACCCTAAAAATTCAAACCATGACCGACGAACAAGCCCAGGACTTTCCCTGGAATCCGTTTGACTTAACTAAGATATGGCCCCATGCCGACTACCCCCTGCAGCCTGTGGGTAAGTTAGAACTTAACCGTAACCCTGAAAATTTCTTTGCTGAGGTAGAGCAGGCGGCATTCTCTCCCGGCAATGTGGTCCCTGGTATTTCCTGGTCTCCTGATCGCATGCTGCAGGCCCGCATTATGTCCTATGCCGATTCCCACCGCTATCGTCTAGGTGTTAATTACGATACAATTCCGGTCAATCAACCCCACGCAACTAAGGCCAATACCCCTTATCGCGACGGGTTAATGCGCGTCGATGGTAATAACGGTAGCCGTAACAACTTCCATCCCACCCACCACGATTATCCCCAAGCAGATAAAAGCGCCAAAGCTCCCCCTCATCCTATAGAGGGCATGGCCGACCGTATCGAGCTAGATGAGAATGACCATGTTGACCAGGCCCGAATGTTTTACCAAATGCTCAGCGATGATGAGAAAGAGCGTCTGGTCAACAATATTGCCGGGAGTCTTGGCAAGTGTATAGAAACAATCCAAAAACGTCAGGTTGAACTGTTCCGTCAAGTTGATGAAGAATTCGCTGCTCAGGTCCTAATGGCTATTGCTGCTACGGAACCATCTCAGCCTGAACCAGAGCCTGCAGCAGTTTAGTAGCTCTGTCTTGGCGGCTATTAACGTGTGGTCATGTACTAAGAGGATATGGCCACACGTTTTCTCATATTTACTCAATCGTCAATTACATTAAATATAATCTCATTGCTATGTGACTAACGCCACTATACAGCCAATAGAATGGCAGCATAGCTAGCGGTTCCCAATGCAAAAATCCAAAAACGACTCTGACGTTCTTCTGGAAGCTCTTCTTTGAGAACGTTTAGAATAATGCTACCTGCCAGTAGGGCAAAAACAACAGCCAGGGCAGCTTCGCTAATGGCGAGTTGAGTACCAATTACCCACCCGGTTATGATTGCCGCGGCTAAAATCCAACGACCTACTTTTCTGTAGGCTCCTTTATGGTTGCTATGGAGACCATAATCGTTAACCAGTAGATGGGTACCGATGGCGATGGCGTATAAGATTAAACTGGCTACATTAGATTCTTCTTGATGTAGCAGCAAGTAACCAATTAAAAGGTTATAGGCTGTAAATGAAAGCATGTGTAGCGAGAAAACACCTAGCTCGGTGACATCTCCATCCCCTTCAGCTATATTTTTCTCGCGAGACTTTTTGGCTAGTCTTTCTAAACCGTAAAAAATAACCATGCCAATTAAAGCAGCCACGTAAACGTGGTGCTCTAAAAAACCAAGCAGTGTAGTAGACGATTGCAGATCTTCTTGGGCTTTGCTCAGGTCTGGCAGTATGTGGATAAACACATAGGCAACTGAAATGCCGCTGCTCGCTGACAGCCAGCTGCTGCGAGGGGTGATATCAAGCACCTTGAGACGACAGCCGTATAGATGGATCAGGGTGAATGCGATCGCAACTCCCCCCGTCAGCCAGACATCCATGAATGCATCTCCCTTTATCTATCTAGCGCTTCGTTTAAGTTCCATGCTGCACTGATCAATGCCAGATGGGTAAAGGCTTGGGGAAAGTTACCTAAGGCAATACCATTGACGCTAATTTCCTCTGCATATAGACCCAGGTGATTGGAGTAGCTCAGCATTTCCTCAAAAATCAGCCGTGCCTTGTCCAGCTGAGCTGAATCGGTACGTCCAGCTCGGGTGAGGGCCTCCACCAGCCAAAAGGTACATAAATTAAAAGTGCCTTCGGTTCCTTCTAGCCCGTCCTCTGTTTCGGGGTTATAGCGATAGACCAGACTGTTAGCCGTTAGTCCCCCTTTCTGAGGAGGTTTTTGCAGCTGCTCTAAAGTTTTGATCATACGCGGGTCGTTGGGGGCCATAAAGAACACCAGTGGCATAATCAAACAGCCCGCATCCAGCTCTTTTTCTCCATAGACTTGAACAAAGGATTCAATGTCGTCATTCCATCCCTTTTCTAAAATCTCGCGATAAATCGTATCACGCACCTCAGTCCAGCGCTCGCGATTAGCTGGAAACGAGCGTTTGTCTGCTAGCCGCAGCCCTCGATCTAACGCTACCCAGCACATCAGTTTTGAATACACATGCTGTTTTTTGCCCCCCCGTGATTCCCACACGCCCTCATCGGGTAGCTGCCAGTGATCGCAGACCCAATCCAATAGCCGGTGCAGATGTTGCCAAAAGTCATAGGAAATCTGCGCTCCATACTTGTTGTAAAGATAAACAGAATCCATCAGCTCGCCGTAGATATCGAGTTGGAGCTGGTCATAGGCTCCATTCCCTAGACGTACTGGAGAAGAATCACGATAGCCAGAGAGGTGATCTAGACAACTTTCTTGCAGCTGTTTGCGTCCGTCAATCCCATACATAATCTGGAGAGTATCACCATCAGTAATTTCTCCACAGCGCTGTTCAATCCAGTGCATAAAGGCATTGGCCTCTTGAGTAAATCCTAGCCGTAGAAAGGCATATACCGTAAAAGCAGCATCCCTTAACCAGGTGTAGCGATAGTCCCAATTACGTTCTCCACCAATCACCTCTGGCAGCCCCATAGTAGGCGCGGCGATAATGGCTCCTGTCGGCTCATAGGTGAGTAACTTTAGCGCCAGTGCAGAGCGCTCAACCATACCACGCCATAGACCTTTATAAGCACTTTGAGAGATCCAGCTACGCCAGTAGCAGACGGTTTGCTCAAACAACTTTTCAGCATAGGGACAGGGTACGGGTTCACCACAGCTGTTGGGATCGCTGTCGGCATTGCGCAGCACAAATGTGGCAGACTCTCCTTCAGATAGGCTAAATTCCGCTGTCACCCCTCGTTTGTCACAGGTTAAGTCTACAGTAGATGTGAGAACAAGATTTAAATCATCTGATGAGAATATAGCTCCTCCATCCACTAGCTTTGTTGTGTGGTCGGCACGGGCATAGTCAAAGGCTGGATAGCACCTTAGCTGGAATTTCATTGAACAGCGTCTTGCTCTGACCTGACGCACAATCCACTGTTCGGGTTCATCGGTGCCCAGGGGCATAAAATCAATCACTTCACCAACACTAGAATCCGATAAAAATCGAGTAACTAGCACATTAGTCTCAGGCCAATAAAACTGTTTGTGGATGACGTCAGCCGCTGTAATTTGAAAATATCCGCCCTTGTCTGGGTCAAGAATCGCAGCAAATACACTAGGAGAATCGTGGTTGGGAAAGCAAAACCAGTCGATTGAGCCATTTTTGCCCACCAGAGCGGTGGTGCGCATATTCCCAATGATGCCGTAGTTTTCGATGGGCTGATAACCCATAACATTCCTATTAGTTGGTTTATCTTCTTCAAGGTATCAACCTATGGGAGAGCTGTTATCTAACCAAGGACAGATGATGCTGAATTATGCTTGTTGTCTCTCTTACCTGTGGTGGATATCAATAAGAGAACGAGAGGCTAGTATTTGAAGCAAAACTCCTAATATGAACCCATGAGTAATAGAAAGATACTGATGGTGTTGACTAGCCACAAAGAGTTAGGCAACACAGGTAAAACAACAGGATTTTACGTTAGTGAAGCGAGCCATCCCTACGATGTTTTTGTCCGCCAGGCTGGATACTCAGTCGATTTGGTCAGCCCTCAAGGCGGTGAACCACCGCAAGATGGAGAAGATAGCGATGATCCATTAAACCAAACGTTTTTGGATGAAATGTCAGACCAGTTAGCGGATACGATGACGCCTGATCAGGTAAATCCAGAGAACTATGATGCTATTTTTTACGCAGGCGGTCACGGCACTATGTGGGATTTTCCCGAGAATGAAACCCTGGCAAAAATAGCGACTCATATTTACGAGGCAGGCGGTGTTATCGGTGCTGTATGCCATGGTCCAGCGGCGCTAGTAAATCTCAAGCTTAGCGATGGTAGCTATCTTATTGATGGTAAAGTCGTCAACTCGTTTACGAACGAAGAAGAACGAGAAGTTGGGTTAGAAGAGAACGTTCCTTTTTTATTAGAGTCAAAGCTCATAGAGCGTGGTGCCGAGTTTCGTAAGTCGCCTAGTTTTGATCCCCACATTGAGACAAGCGAGCGTTTGGTCACAGGACAAAACCCAGCATCGGCTAAAGGGGTAGCAACACAGATGTGGGCGCTATTGGAGAAATCAAAGCGTAAGATGTCCATCGTCCCTTAGGCCATAGGGTTGCTGGTTTGAAGTTTAAGCCAGCAACCTTATCTTTATAATATAACCACTCAAAAAATATAATTGCGCCAAGCAATTAACTTGACGCAATAACGTGATAGATATCCCTTTGAGGAATTTAGAAGCACGCACTCTTGGACCGAGCCTCATCTGACATTTCATAGTCATCAGGCACTTGAACGATGTCAGAACGCTCCATACCCTAACTAACTGATACCAGAATGCCAATCAGACCGTCTTGGTTAGCAAAAAGAGACTATAAACGAACTTTCCTGCTATTAGCGTTTAACAATGATCCATACAGCATGAATAATGCCAGGAATGTACCCTAAAAAAGTTAACAACAGATTAATCCAAAACTGGGTGCCAATACCTACCTGTAGAAACACTCCTAAAGGGGGTAAAACAATTGCGACCAAAATTCTGAAAAGGTCCATATGGGTCTCCTGTTCTCTGCCATTACAGGCTAAGGCAAAGACCTACTGAAGACGTCTATCTAAAGAGGTAAGGATAGTAAGAGTAAGCCGCACCGCCTAAATCTGTAAAATTTGGGACAGCTAAAACAAGTCTCCACAATAGAGCTGGTTTCAGATTGGCTTTTCTTTTGCTGTCACTATTTTTTCTCAGTTCTAACAATATCTGTCTCTAGAATGACAAGCACTGGTCCGTTTCATGGAATTCTAAAGAAAACACAAACATATCATGCAGATATAAAATAATAGATCGCGGTCAGTAACGGCATAGGAGAGCAGGAATACAATTAATGGATACCGACCATTTGAGAACGCTTTGGGGGATTGTTAGTAACTTGTCGCCCGATAGCTTTGTTGGAATAACCTATGAAGATCTGACTAAAATTCTGCTTCAGACTTTAGGTGAGCAACGACCTCTCAGTGCGGATGACTGGGCAAGTCTTCGTTCTTATCTTAGTCAAAAGGAACATCTAATCCGTGAGCTGTTTTGTGAGTAGTTGAGTGTGGCTAACGACTCTCTTTTGGCCAGGTAAAGGTAAAGGTGCTTCCCTTGCCAAGTGCTGAAGCAAGCGTAATCTCTCCGCCCTGGTTTTCTACGAGCTTTTTTACAATGCTCAGGCCAATGCCAGTACTCTCGATAGTATCCCGGCTAGTTAAGGTCTGAAATACACCAAAGATACGTTCATGATAGTCCGGGTCAATGCCAGGGCCATCATCAGCAACTGCAAATTCCACCATAGAGCCGATATCTTCAACAGAGACCATGATATGACCATTGGGACGATGATGATATTTAATCGCGTTGCTGATTAAGTTGGTTAGAACCTGCTGAAGCAGCAGTTTTTCTGTGGTTAAAGCAGGGCCTGTTTTGGGGATTGTTATCTGCATGGCCTCGGGAATAGCCAGGGTATCAACAATATCCTCTAGTAGTTGGGTAGAGCTAACGGGCAATGCTTCTATGCTTTGTCTTCCTGCCCTTGAATATTGCAATAAACCCTCAACAAAATTCTCTAATCGCTTTACCCGTGTCTGCATAAGATCCAGCTGTTGCTGATTATCGGTTGGGATTTGGTCGCCAAGATCCTCCTGGAGCCACTGGGCCAAATTGGCAATGGCTCGCAGCGGTGCTTTGAGATCGTGGGAGGCCACATAGGCAAATTCATCTAGCTCTTGATTTCGAGATGCCAACAGCTTGCTCGTTTTTTTAAGACGACGATTGGCACTGGCTAGATCTACGGCCCGTTTCTGCAGTTTTGAAATCAGCTTATTTTGTTGAATGGCAATGGCTAGCTGCACCGCCAGGTCTTCAAGCAGGCTCAGTTCAGTGGTCTGCCATTCTCTAGTTTCCCGACAGTGATGGGCAACTAGCAGTCCCCAAAGCCTGGATGTCTGACTATTTTCTGATGGCTGTAGCAAAATAGGTACTACCAGGTTGGCTTTAACCTGAAACTGCTCTAGTAGTTGGATATGACAGGGGGTTAGATCTGCGTTATGGATATCGGGGATGACGGTTTTGTGACCATTGAGATATCGTTGGGCGCCCTGGTTCTTAAAGCAGGTGTCTTCGACTTCGACCCCTAAGCCAACGCTCCAGGCAGGCAGTACGGATTCCGCTATCACAACACCGGTCATATCGGAGCGAAATCTGTAGACGAGGGCGCGATCGCAATCTAACAGCTCTCTTACACCATTAACCGCAGTCTCCAAGCTGGTTTCTAAATCAAGTGTCTGACTAACCCGCAGCGAAATCTTCGCCATTAGCTGCTGCTGCCGCTGCTGCTGAGCAATGATCTGTTTTAATTCCTGCTGAGCCAGCGCTTGCCGCACTATTTGTGTCAGTCGGCTAGCGTCCACATTACCTTTAACCAGGTAATCTTGAACGCCCATTTTCATGGCTTCTACAGCTATTTGTTCATTCCCTTGGCCTGTCAGCATAACCACTGCAGGCAGCGTTTGTTGCATTTCAGCGAGGAGCTGTAAAAACTCAATGCCGTCTATATCTGGCAGGCGATAGTCCAGCAGAATGACGTCAGGCTGATGCTTCTGGCACATCGCTAGACCTGCTTCACCACTGTCGCTCAGTAAGATACAGCAGCCAAAAATGTCAGATTTGCTCAAATAACGTTCATAGGTAACACGGTCTGCTTCTGAATCATCTACCACCAAAATTTTGCAGCTTTGACCATCGTTTTGACACACGTTGGACTCGGTGATAGATAAGCTAGACATGTGATCACCTGCTAAAGCGTAGAACTTAGCTAATCTTAAGCACTAATTATAATTCTTTAATAAAGTATATATTCTAATGACAGTAATTTTGTACTTAAATCAACTCAGGTAATACAGCGACCTTATACCAGTAGTCTATAAACAGCTGTATCGACATTTTCAACTGCTCAATATTTGTCGGCTTTAGCATGTAGCTGTTTACCCCAGATCGATAGCATGCTTCGATATCCTTAGGGTTTGAGGACGTGGTCATCACGACCACAGGGATAGTTTTTAGCTGATCGTCTTGTTTGATTTGGCTGAGCACTTCGCGTCCGTCAGTGCCTGGCAAATTTAGATCCAATAAAATTAAGCCTGGCATCTCAGCCAAGGGATGATCTGCGTAGGAGCCTTCACGATACAAAAAATCTAGCGCGTCATCTCCGTCTACACAGCGCATTGTAGGGACTTCAAACTGGCAGTTTTTACGCATAATGCGATTGAGGGCCTCAAAATCCTCATCGCTGTCCTCTACAACCAATAATGTTGGATAAGTCGACTCACTCATTGACCGAATTTTCTAGCGTGAAATAGAAAGTACTTCCTTCACCATAGACCGAATCTACCCAAATCCGTCCACCGTGGCGTTCGACGATTTTTTTAACGATGGTCAGACCGGCACCGGTACCACCACCATATCGTCCTGGTGCGTGAAGCCGCTTAAATATCCTAAAGACGGCGTCTAAGTGCTTTTCTCGAATGCCGATGCCATTATCTTTGACATAGATCACAGTTTTGGTTATGCCTTTAGGAATTTCAATACTGGTACTGTTGGGGGCTAAAAGGCCTATTTCGATCCGTTTTTCAGCTTTGTTGTTGTATTTGATGGCATTGCTAAGCAGATTGGTAAATAGCTCAGTAATTTGGGTGCGATCGCACATTACAGCTGGCAGTGGTTGCGGTATCTCAAAGCTCACCGGTTCGGACTTGCTCATCTTGAGCACATCAATGACGCCGTTAACCAAATCGTTAAGATCTACCGACTCCAATAAAAGCTCCGCCCGACCGAGACGCGAATAGTGCAGCAGTGAGTTAATCAGATCCTCCATGCGCTGAGTCAGTCGCATCAGTGTTTGTAGTTTATTGCTGCCGTCTTCTCCCAGCGTTTCACCATAGTCTTCAATCAAAAAGCTGGAGTAGTTATGGATGCCCCGCAGCGGTTCTTTTAGATCATGGGAGGCCACATAGGCAAAAGCATCTAACTCCACATTGCTGCGTTCTAATTCTGTATTGACCTGGGCTAGCTCATCAGCTTTTTTAAGGACTAGTCCAATAATGGCGCTGCGCAGCTCGGTGGCCGCTTCAGTTTCGCAGGGTTTCCAGGGCAAAGATCGCTGTCGCACTGTTTCTTGCCACAGCTTAAACGACTGTCGGGGAGAAATTTGTAGGCGACCGTCATTGTCAGTCTCTTTAGATTTATTGGGGTCACCGGCCCAGTTCACGGTTTGTATAATCTCAGGCCGGAACCAAAGAATATAAATCTGTTGAACCTTCGAGATAGATAGAGCCAACAAACCACTGATGCCGCTTTCAAAGTCAGCGGCTGGAGCATAGTCCTGGCTAAGGGACATTGTTTGGTAAACAACTTTTTGATCAAACTGATGCTCTAGCCACTGCACTAGCTGAGTCACCTCAGATTGGGTCGGCGTTTCACCATAAAGATTAATGTCGCCCTTTTCACAGTAGGCCACACCGGTTGAGTTGGTCAGAGCCATGAGCTGATTTGAATGTTCTGTCAGCCCCTGATGTAGGGTCTCGCTAATAGTTAGGGCCGTAATAAACTCTGTTTGTATCGCTTTAAGCTGGATCTTATAGTCAGCATCAGCGCTATCTTCACGGGATGTCAGCTCTAGGGCAATGACCTGACCTAAAAACTCACAGATGGTGCGCAGCTCGTAGGGCAGTTTGCGGGGGCGGCTGTGGTGACAGGCAATTAGCCCCCAGAGTTTATGGTCACAAATCAGTGAAATAGACATGGAGGCCTGTACCCCCATATTGGTCAAATATTCTGTATGCAGTGGCGATACGCTGCGGAGACTGGCCAGGCTCATATCCAGAGGGGTATCCGTCTGACCTACCGATGCCAAAGGAACAGGTGTATAGGCCACATCGGGAATCAGCCGCAATAGATTGAGCAGGTACAGATACTTGGCCTGTTTTGGAATATCTGTCGGCGGATAGCGCAGACCTAAAAACGGTTCCAAGTTTTCCTGCCTGGCTTCTGCAACGACACTGCCAGCACCATCTTTATCAAACTGGTAGACCATTACCCGATCAAATCTGGTAACATGCCTAATTTCTTCGACGGCAACCTGGCACAGCTCAGCTAATGTTTGGGTTCTCTGTAACCGATTAATGGGGCGTTTGACCGAGCTATAAAAGTCAAAAAAACTAACCGATGTAGAGACCTCCTCCGGGTCTAACTCCAGGATGACGACTTCATTGCTTTTGTGCACGATTGCCGAAAAGACTTTGATCGTGTCATCAACGATCAGTTCGAATCGTAATGGATTAACGGCCTCAAAATTTTCTTGCAGACAGCCTTTGATCTGTTGTATTTGAGTTTCTAAGAGTAATACGGAGAGCGGCTTTCCCAACAGTGTCTCTACAGCTCGCCCCAGGTGCTCATTTGTATTTTGACTAACTTGGATGATGAGCCAGTCGGGCTGGGAGAGCGCTATCAAGACGCCATAGGGCTGGATCGCCCCTGGGATATGGATAGGTTCGCGATCGCAGTTGGTCAGATCAGCTGCCTCCAGTTCAGGTTCAGTGATGGTTGCGATCGCCGCCTTAGTCTGAGCAATAAAATCTAGTGCAGTCATTTAGTTAAGTTAAGCCTGCCCGCATTATAGGGAAGTGACCTGTTGCAGGGCTCGATGAACATATGAGTTAGCTCGATACAAGAGGAACAAGCGCTATTCCATCAGGCTAAGTCAATTGTCATATTTTAACCCCGAAGCCTCTATATCTACCATAGATATCTATTACAGAATGGCTCTCAATGTATAGTCGATCACACTTTTGGTAGATCCCTAAAGCAGACCTTAGTTAGATATTTAGAGAAGATTCTCGGCATAGTATTAGCTAGAAAGATAGGCATTTGGGCTTGAAAACGCTTGACTCTCTGGGTGTTTGATGGAAGCAACAGTTAGCGTTCAACACCCTTATCGCTAAAAGTTCTAGAGATTCTTTCTTGTTAAATGGCGGGTGCTACGCTCCCAATTGTTGTTACTTTTGAATAAAGATGGTTTTTTCAAATTCTCGAATTAAGTGGAAACAGGCTATCGCTGCTCCCGCAGTCGTCCTGATGATATTTGCTGCCGGCTGTCGGGTAGAGCAAGAGCAGTCAGGTGAGCTTCCCGATGTGGATGTGGATGTAGAACCTGGTCAGCTACCTGAGTATGAAGTGGAAGGTCCTGAGGTGGAAATTGGTACTGAGCAGCAAGAGATTACTGTACCTGATGTTGATGTAGATACTGAGCAGAAGGAAATTACTGTACCTGACGTTGATGTGGAGTTGCCTACCGACGATGGTGAGTAAATTCTCCTTTAGGCGAGATTAACGACACATAAAATATTCCTTTTCCGGTGCATGTCCCCGCTTAGACGTGCACCTTTTTTATTAGAACAACTTTAATCAGTTACTAATCTAGTAATGGAAAAATCTTATTCTCGGTTTTGGGCTGTTGGCGCGCTAATTTTGCTGGCGTTTATCTGGGGCTACAACTGGGTATTTATGAAAGTGGCAGTGCGCTATGCGTCACCGTTTGACTTTGCGGCCATGCGGGCTTTTTATGGGTCGTTATGTTTGTTTTTATTGCTTATTGTCCAGGGTCGTTCCATAATTCCCAGAGCTATTGCTGGGACATTTTGGTATGGCATTTTGCAAAGCGGGGCTAACATTGGATTAGCCACATGGGCCCTAGTTAGCGGTGGTGCAGGTAAAACTGCCATGTTGACTTACACCATGTCATTTTGGACGCTGCTGTTTGCCTGGATGTTTTTGGGTGAAAAACTGCGTCTGCGGCAGTGGACCAGTTTGAGTCTTGCCGCTGTTGGATTAGTCTTTATTTTGATTCCGTTTGCCCTATCCCAAGCGCTAATGAGTGAAGGATTGGCCATTCTGGCGGGGGCTGCCTGGGCAATGTCCTCGATTGTGTTAAAAAAGCTAGACCATACCCAGCGACTTGACCCAGTGGTCTTTACGGCCTGGCAGATGTTGTTTGGCAGTTTGCCCTTAATTGTTGTGAGTTTGCTGGTGCCATCGGCACCGATTCAGTGGTCGACTGAGTTTTTGGGTGCATTAGCCTATAACGTGCTGCCGGGAAGTGCGATCGCATGGCTTCTCTGGTTTTATATTCTTAAACATTTATCCACTGATACTGCTAGCTTGGGTGCCCTACTTACTCCTGCTCTGAGTATCCCCATTGCCGCAGTAAAGCTTGGCGAAGTTCCGTCCACAACAGAGTTCTTAGGCATGGGCTTAATTCTTGCTGCGCTGGTGGTCAACTCTCCTATTCAAATCAGTTTCAGCCGCTTTAAACTCTAAAAAAAGTTCTCATCAAGAATGAACTAAAATCGATCGAACAGCTGTGTAGAGACTTTCCAGATATGAGTAAACACGAGGGTTAGTCTAATTCGGTTCGCATACGATAGGAATCTTTCCAAAGATGGATGTGCTGCAACGACATTTATCTGAATAATAAATACTTTGTGATACATTACTGTCTAAATTCTATGAACGCTGAGTCATATATGCGTCTTGCTGTTGAAGAAGCACGTAAAAGCAAGACCCCATTTGGTGCCGTGATTGTCAAAGATAACCAAGTAGTTCAGCGTTCTGGTAACACGGTGCAGCCAGATAATGATCCTACCTGTCATGCTGAAGTTAATGCTATCCGTCAGCTTACTCAGCGTTTAGGCAATGCCTCACTGTCACAAGGCTATACGCTTTACACTACCTGTGAACCCTGTGCTATGTGTGCAGCGACATGTCTGTGGGCAGGTATTCAAACTATTGTTTATGGTGTTGGAGCAGATGATTTTTCTGACAGTAATCCCAACATGATTGATATCCGTTGTGAAGAGGTGCTCAAAAAATCTCCCCAGACCTACACGCTGCAGCGAGGGGTGTTGCTAGAGGAATGTAAACACCTCCATAAAGAGTTTCCCTTAGAAGATCTTTGAAAACATAGATAACTATGCCTGTAGAGGCATTCGTTTATTTTTCTTTTTGCGTATAATTTAATCGCAATCAAGAATACTCATAACAATGTCTCTTTTAACAGCTCAACTACCCTCCGGACGCTGGGGTATCTTTAATAAAGATAAGCGTCTTCTATTCACCGTTGGTAGTCAACAAACTTTAGACACAATAGTAATGCAGCTTTCTCGTAAGCAAATTCCAGTGCAGGTTTTGGTTGAGTCTTAAATAACACGTATACCCTACATCTACTGCACGTAGGGTATACGTGTTCTGACAACAAAATAAGCTATAGCCCCTGTGATAACTTTACTTCACAGGGGCTAATATGTGTGATAACTTCTATTCTATGGCTGGAGAAACAGATGTATTATGCTCTCAGCTTTTGAGTATTCGTAACAAGGCTAGTTGCAAATTGGTCAAAGCGCAGGGCTAACTTTTCATCCTTTAAGGTTCCGTCATCATCAAAGGCCTTCCAGGCTTGACCGATGGCAATCTGTTCCGGAATCACCCAGGCGTGAACCCACCGCATGATTAACCGTAGTTCGTTGAGGGCGTTACTGTTGGGCTGCCCACCTAATACACTAATGACGCCTACAACCTTACCGCTGAATTGATCAAAGCTCATGAGATCAAGAGCATTTTTGATAACGCCGCTAACGCTACCATGGTACTCAGGTGTGGCTAAAATAATCCCATCAGCTTGCTTAACGGTATCTTGCAAAACGGCTACATCAGGATAGTCAGGGTAGCCATCGCCGCCGTCGCAAAAGGGCAGCTTCATCTCTCGTAAATCTAATATCTGCGTTTTAGCGCCGAGGGCCTCAGCTCTTTGGGCGGCTAGGCTCAGGGCTTGCATGCTGTACGAATCAGTTCTGAGACTGCCGCCAATACCAACAATCTTAACCATGGTTGTTACTCTTAAAAGCTCACTACAAATGTTGCTCTCTGCTTATTCTATAGATTAATCTCACTAGTGTCGGTAGTGTGTTGTCTGATTGTTTAAGACCCCTGAAGGGTAGCGCTTTGTTCGATATGGTTGTTTCCTCTACCAGGCTTTAAGGCTGTTGGAACATCTTTAACCAACAATGTATAAATTTCTGTTGGCATCTCAATATTTTTTTCCTGCAGCGCCTCTTTTACAGCCTGTGTAACTAAAGATGTGGTTTCTAAAAAACCGGCCCGGCGAGAATCTACCCAAAAGCGAACTTCAAGATTAACGGTGCTGGCCGCTAGCTCACGGACCAATACCTCTGGCAGTGGGTTAGGTTGCACATCGTCAAGTGTGGAAATTGCCTCTACGATCACCTGTCGTGCCCGAGCAATGTTGGCATCGTAGTCAATACCTACCATCACTGAGCTACGCAGATAGCTAGCCGCCGTATTATTGGTAATGCTGGCCTGAAATACTTCTTGATTGGGTATGTAAATCATGCGGCCATCATAGGTTTTTAACGTTGTTGAACGAAGCTGTACTTGGGTGATAGTACCTTCATAGCCTTCAATAACAACCTGATCCCCAATATGAAATGGCCTGGCTGCCAGCAAAATGACCCCTGAAATATAGTTGCTGAGCACATCTTTGAGGCTAAAACCGATGGCCACACTAGTCAACCCTAGGGCCCCTAGCATAGTTGCAAAATCAATTCCCCATACGCCTAAGGCTATTACGGAGCCTGCAATCCAAACACCGCCGTAGCCGAGCCTCCCGATCAGGACTTCTGTACTGTGATCGCCTTCAGTTTGCTGTGCCCATCGAAACGCGCTGTAGCGTACACCCTTAGCCAACAGCCAAGTAACCATAATGACAACCAGCACCCCTATTAATGCTGGAATACTATTGATCGCATCTCTGCCCAGCTGACGAATGGTACCGTTAAGTCGTTGAACAACATCAATCGCCACTGGTGGTTTTCTCATGGCTTGTTCCAGTCGCTCAGCCCAATCATCCGCCAACGCTTCTAATGATAAGCCAAAGTCCTGAGCATCCTGCTCTGTTACTGTCATTAGTACGCGGTTGTTGGCCTGAATGTTAATCAAACGCTGATTGGCTACAGGGGCTGTTGTGACAATTACGTCGCCTTCTGTACGTTCTAACAAACTGGCAATACGACGACTGACGATGGCCGCCCGCTCACTAGCCAGGAGATTATTGAGGCTGCCCACCTGAAATATAGACTGCCCGCGCACCAAAATATCCGCAAAATACAGACCGTCATCTGGGGCTACCACAGAGCTGGTGGCACCAGTCACTGCAGTTTCTTCAAAAAGATTAGTCTCTTCTTGAGAGATGGCTGATGGTAAATGAACAATATATAAAGAAACCGTAGTAACGATAATTCCCAACCAGCGTTTGTTCATTGCCTATCATGATAGAGTTCAATAATTCTACCCAAGCCCATTATTCACAAGGTAAAGAGCATCTAAGATAGCTTTTGCAGGCACCTATTTTCATAATGCTTATCTTCGGTACCCAATAGTCGATCCCAAAAGGTAAAGTAAAGTCCATAGTGACGGTTATATCGTCGATGATGAATTAGATGGTGGGTCGAGCCTATAAACCACCGGCCCCACCAGCTGCTAGTTTGTGAGATGGGCACGACCTGCAGACCCAGGTGATTACCCACTGTCCAAACGGTCATTGTGATCAGGATTGCTACTAAAACCCCTAGGTGGAGTGGGATCACTAAGACAATACCTAATAGAAGCACTATTTGGGCCAATGCTTCAGTGGGCTCTAGCGCAAAGAAGGTCCAGGGTGTGGGCGGTCGCGACTGATGATGTCCCTGATGGGCCCACTTGAACAACAGCGGCAGGTGTAGAAGTCGATGGGTAAAGTAAAAATAGGCATCTTGCAGTATGAGAACAGCCACATAGCTAAAGACAATGTAGCCAATATCTTTTAGCTGCAAATGGGTGTAAACCTTGGTAAGGCCTGCTCTGTAGCACAGCATAAAACAGGATGCTGCAAATGCAAAGAAGACAACCGATAGAACCGAAAGCTTGATATCATCAACGATTGTTTTCTGCCGACGTTCATCGGTCTGCGGATCGGATGGCTGCTTATCTATGACTGAGTATAGTAGCCAATAAATTCCCGCAGCTGTTGTAAAGTATCCGATCATGATAATGCCACAAAACACAAACCAGTAGAACCAGAAATTGTGTTCAGCATTGAGAATAGCCATCTATTTAAGTCCTAAGCTGATCCTTAACGTCTCACCAAACCAAAACCACTGTCTATCCATCTTTTGATAGATTTTTTAGCCAAGCGAGAGCGAGACCATTTTTACTCAAAGATACGTTATCCGGCGGCTAGATAAGCACCAACATCTGTTTGATGACGTCGTAGGCGTTTGAGTGCATCTCGTTCAAGCTGACGCACACGTTCGCGACTGATACCCATGTGTTCACCAACCTTAGCCAAGCTTAAATGAGTTCCAGTATTTAAACCATAGCGTAAGGTTATTACTCTCTTTTGCTGAGGTGGGAGATATGTCAATAGACTCCATAAATCCTCCTTTAAAGAGGCTTGTGTTGTGTAGTCTTGAGGGGTTAAACTGTCGTCTTCGATCAAATCACCTAAGTTGTTGCTCTCGTTGTCACCTACACGCAAATCTAGTGATAGGGGCTGACGGCTTTGCTGCAGCAAAGCGCGTACTTCCTCAGGCTTTATGGATAGCTCTTGTGCTAGTTCGGTAATGGTGGCAGGCCGCTTAAATTTTTGAGAGAGTAACCGCTGCTTTTTATGAAGCTTGGTTAGCTTTTCATTGATGTGAATAGGTAAGCGGATGGTACGGCTTTTCTCTGCGATCGCACGGGTCATGGCCTGACGAATCCACCAGTAGGCATAGGTTGAAAATCGATATCCTTTACCAGGGTCAAACTTTTCAACCCCCCTCTGTAGACCGATAGAACCCTCTTGGATTAGGTCCATTAGTTCAAGTCCGTGCTTGAGGTATCTCTTAGCAATAGACACAACAAGACGCAGATTAGCTTGGACCATTTTGCTTTTTGCTCGCTGCCCTGCTCTGATGGTTTTTTGGATTTCACCTATTGATAGGCTTGCAGCTTCTGCCCACTGTTCCTGACTGGGGGAATATCCCAGAGTTTCCTCAAGAGTTTTTCTAAGATTCTCTAGCTGTATGTGTTGCTGTACAGTCCTGCCCAGAGTTATCTCCTCTTCACGGGTCAGCAGTGGGGTTCGACCAATTTCTTTGAGATATACGCTGATAGAATCTGTCGATACAGAGATATTCGCCATGACCTAAGCCTTAATAATGGGATAGTTAAAAGCTCTCAGTAAGAAGAGCTACTGGTAAATTCAATCGGCAAATTTAACAGTTTTTCTGTTTGAGTAGCCCAAACTAAGTAGAGTGATTATTGCAGCAGTTAAAATTAGGCCAATCTATCTCAGGAAATAGATTCTATTATGAGAGAATAACACTGCCCACATGATCAACTTTTTACTAACATCAAGAATTCTACTCAAAGGTAGAAGACCGTCAATAAAGAATTGGCTAAGCTTTTCGCAGGTAGAAATTATATAAATATTGATGGTCTTGATTAATCCAACACCGTTGAAAGGTATTGTTTTGGCTGGTTGCGCTAAAGCTAACGCCAACGCTGGTGTGATTGTTGCAGCCCAAAGGTGTGGATACGGCAGCAATGTTAGACGATTTATTGAGGAGCTACAGTCTGTCTGCTCAACTATGAGTGTTGAAGATACAGGGCTTGCTGAACTTATGACTGAGCAATGTCAGATTAGGGAGCTGCAGCCAGTGGGCGTAGTAAAACGTGGAAGTACCGGAAAGTAAAATCTTGCTCAAGGAAGATACTTTTTTATGGGTAAATCTGTATCCCTGAGAAAAGTCTAGGTATTTTTCGATGACACAAGCTACCCGTCCCGTTTCTGGCAAAATTGCGATCGCATTTGATTTTGACGATACTCTGGTCTCAGACAGCTATGATGCTTTGATCACAGCTATGGGGTATGACCCAAAGGTGTTTCGTGAAGAGCGATATTACCCTCTACTGGAAAGCGGATGGGATGGAATTCCTGCCCGCTTCTATACTATTGTTGAAGAGTCTCAACGCCGCCCGGCGTCTGATAAGATTACCCGATCCTTTTTGCAGTCTTTTAGCCAAGGGCTTACACCGTTTCCAGGTGTGCCTAAAATGTTTGATCGACTACGCCAGGTAGCCAGCGATATCGATGACAGTATTGAAATTGAGTTTTATCTTATTTCCAGCGGCTTTATAGATATTGCCCGTAATACTAATATTGCTAAACATTTTCGAGCTATGTGGGGCTGCGAGTTCCACTTTGGTAAAAACGATGAAGTCGTTTGTTTGAGGAGGACAGTAACTCATCCTGAGAAAGTTCGTTATCTGTACTACATTTCTAGAGGGATTGATTCCCATAGCGAAGATAATCTTTCATTTATTTACCAAGATGTGCCAGTTGACGAGCTATACATGCCCCTGAGTCAGATGGTATACGTGGGTGACGGCACCTCTGATTTACCCTGTTTTGCCATGCTTAACCAGGCTGGAGGTACTGTAATTGGTGTTTACAAACACGGAACTCCTGATGAATGGGCACAACAGTATCAGGTTACCTCTAGCCAGCGAGTACATAACCTCGCTTTGGCGGACTACAGTGAAGGATCTCAAATGATGCGATCGCTTATTCTCACTGTTGAAAGTCTTTGTAAGCAAATTCAGCTAAGAAAACTCAGTTTTGAAACGGCTTAAGGTGTAGACCGTTTTAGCGCTGATTTAATATCTCTACCCCAGGGCCGAGATCGAATCATGTATTTACTGGTTCAATAGCCGTGAGATTTGTCCTTAGTAAGATTAACAGGAGATTTAATCATGAGTGACTCAGCGAGCAAAACACCCGTGCTCGCCTATTGGCATGTGTGGACTGATCGATATGGTGTGAGTCACCAGACTCGTTGCAAACTGACTGACTTTGACAAAGAAAGTATGGGTGGGGATGCAGCCCCCCAGTGGAACAACCCTCTGTTTAGCGAAGAGACCAAGGTGATTTTTGCCGAGCTGCCGGTGGGCTGGGTGGGCGAATGGCATGAAAATCCAAAGCCTCAGTGGATTATTCCGCTGTCAGGTACCTGGTTTGTGGAAACAATGGATGGTACCCGAGTTAAAATGGGGCCTGGTGAAGTTTCTTTTGGAGCTGACCAAAACACAATTCCAGATATGGATGGGCGTCAGGGGCATTTGTCAGGTACGGTGGGTAGTCAGCCTGCTAAGCTGATGATTGTGCAGCTAGAGGGAGATCGCTGGATCAACCTGCAGCCGGGGGAGTGGAGCTAATATGATTCGTACTCAATCGGTTAGCACCATCGCCCTTACTGTTGCAGATGTCGATCGAACCACGTCGTTTTACACCCAAGCCTTTGGTTGCATTGTGCTGTTTGACCATGTGTTTGAGTCCGACAGCTATAGTCAGCTTGGTCAAATAGCACCCAGCTCGGTCAGAATGGTAACTCTGCGGCTGGGTAATGAGTATATCGAGCTAATACAATATTTAGATCTTGAGTCTGCTCCTGTGCCTGCTGATTCCCAGAGCCACGATCTTTGGTTTCAGCACATGGCAATTGTTGTCAGCGATATGGAGCTAGCCTATAGGCATTTGCAATCATTTGAGATTGAACCCATCTCTCTAGGCCCTCAAACTATTCCACTAGAGAATTCAGCGGCAGGTGGTGTTCGTGCATTTAAGTTTAGAGATGTTGATCGCCACAGTCTGGAGTTAATTTGGTTTCCTCCAGATAAGCGTAGAACCAAATGGAATAATCCTGGTGAGCGGCTGTATTTAGGAATTGATCATAGTGCGATCTCAATCTCCGACACAGCGCAGAGCCTTTCCTTTTATCAAGATATTTTAGGCCTGGAAGTTGTAAACCACAGTAACAATAAAGGTCCCACACAAGCCGCCTTGGATGGCTTGCCAAGGGCTGATGTCAAAATCACGTCTCTACAGACTAGCCAAACCAAAATAGGCATTGAGTTATTAGATTACCTCCAACCCGAAGACAGTCGAGCTAGATCCAAGTTCTGGCAGATTAATGACTTACCCCACCGACATTTAGTGCTGGAGGTTGAAAATATTCACAACAGTTTAGATATTCTCAGACAACACAATATAGAGATTGTCTCGCCCTATATGATCAGGCTACCTGACAAATATCGCTATACCCAGGGCGTGCTAATCAAAGATCCGGATGGTCATTCCCTGTTGTTAGTATCTACACCATAGTTCTTGAAGAGTTGTGATGGAGAAAAAAGATGGCTGAAACAGTAGTCATTTACGATCAGCGGATGCATGCCCTAATTTCAGAAGAGGCAACGCTGCAAAAATTGGCTGAGGGAGCTGACCACAGTGAAGGCCCTGTCTACATGCCCAATGATGATAGCGTTATTTGGAGTGATGTTAGCGGTAACCGATTGTATTCCTGGAGTCGTTCCAAAGGCGTGTCAGTCATTAAGAGCCATCTCACTATCAAAACGGTAACTGTCGAGATTTAGAAGGACGTATTGTTAGCTGCTCTCACGGACAGAGAGCTATCGTTCGACGAGACTATGATGGTGAGTGGCGAGTTTTAGTCAGCCACTATCGGGGCAAGCGTCTAAACAGCCCCAACGATTTAGTTGTGCACAGCGATGGCAGCATTTGGTTTACTGACCCGCCGTTTGGCCTCACACAGCCCAATGAGGGCTATGGTGAAAATCAGGAACAGCCAGGCAGCTTTGTCTATCGTTTTGACCCGACAACAAAAGAGATAGTGGCCGTCATCAGAGAAATGGAGCGTCCTAATGGACTAGCATTTAGTCCTGATGAAAAGATTTTGTATGTGTCGGATACATCTCAGGTTAATTATGCCCAGGGTCATCACTACATTCGTGCCTATGACATGGTTGATAACCAGGCTAGCAACAGTCGAGTATTTGCTGTGATTGAGCCTGGTCAACCGGATGGCATTAAGGTAGATGGTGGAGGTAACATTTTCACTAGCTCTGCAGACAGTGTACAGATATATTCTCCGGATGGTAATCGTTTAGGCAAAATTTTGTTGCCTGAAGTCTGCGCCAATCTTACATTTGGTGGACAGGACAGCAAGTCACTATTTATCACAGCAGGAAAGTCGCTGTACGCTATCGGCCTGAGGTAATCTCCAGTCTCGCTGTTGCTTTAGCTAGTGGTTTATTTTTAGCTATTTCTCCTGCGGTAGCAGAGATGGAAGAGACCGGGGGTGACTATGGTTCTCGTGAGCCAGAAGGTGTCTCTGTAGAGAACTATGGTGATAACTCCGGCGAAATTTTTCTACCTGAGAATAATATCACTCCTGCGTTTGAATCTAACGGCGGTGATTATGGTTCTCGTGAACCCGATGGCCTTTCTATTGAGGCTTACGGAGATAACTCTGGTGAGGTGATTATCCCCAATGAAGGTACCCGTGAACCTGATGAAACAGATAATGTGCCCACAGAGAGTCCTGATTACGGTGCTAACCAGCCTGACGGCGTTGATATTGATAACTATGGCGAGAACGACTCTGTTTACTAGTAGTCGTTAGTGCAAAACCCCATCACACAAACATAGCTGTTGCCTGAGAGCGACAGCTATGTTTGTATGTGAGAATATTCTGTCTTTAGTTGCATTGAACTCTTTTACGACAGATAGAGTAATTAATTTACTCTTTTGTCTATCATTTAGCTGTAAGTAAATAAAAGGACTTAAAAAATATTGATGAGATACTTTAAAATGTTTTGCCTAGCAGCAACTGCGATCGCAGGTCTGAATTTAGCAACTATCTCCTCTAGTGTAGCTCTGCAGGAAAGTGAGTTGGAAGATAGTGCAATTTCTTCGGATGAAGCTGGGCAATACCCAGACGTTTCTGATGATGGTAATCAAGTAGATAGCGAGGTTAATGGAGAGATCGGACCAGATACTCAGCTTGAGGATACTGAAATTGAATTTGAAGACGACAGGCTTATTATTGAGCAAGAGAATGGTGAAGAACGAGAGATCATAGATTTATCCACTGTCCGTTTTGACTAGATGGACATCACACCTTATAACGCGAAGTAACTCTCCCCATTTGAAAGTGCTGTAGCTGCCGTTGAAGAACCAACGGCGGCTATTTTTTAAATCAGCACCCTACCCGCGTAATAGATTAGAGTGCAAAGATTTCTTCTCCAACAGATGGATGGATTCCAATCGTTCTGTCTAGTTCCTCTTTTGTCAGCCCTTTCTTGAGGGCAGGTACAAGTGCTTGAATGATATCAGCAGCCCGGGGAGCAATTAGGTGGATACCAACGATATCTTGGCTTTTGGGTAACGTAATCAGCTTGATAAATGCATCTGGCGATTCTGATGCCATAGCATATTTAAGCGGAGTAAATTTATTACAGTGAATTTCCACCGGACCATGCTGTTTGCGTGCTTCTTCTTCAGTAAGCCCTACTGTTGCTATTTCTGGGTGCATAAACACGGCTGACGGAATCCAGAAATAATCTACTTCTGGTTCTTTGTTACTAAACATTGCCTTGATGGCAACATCTGCCTCAGCTTTTGCGACGGGTGTTAGTAACATTCTGTCAGTACAGTCCCCAACAGCAAAAATATTGGGTTCTTGGGTTTGACCGTGGGTATTGACAACAATTTTATTTTTCTTTTGAGTGACGTTGACTGCATCTATATTTAGCGTATCAATATTAGCTTTACGTCCTAAAGCACATAAAATTGTTTGAGCCTTGAGATTCCAGCCATTATCTAAGGCTGCAGTTAATGTTCCAGTTCCTTTTTCTATTTCCTTTAAACGTGTGCCATCAACGATACGGATGCGATCGTCAACAAGAATTTGTTTGACGCGTTTTTGAATATCTTGGTCAAATGTATCTAGCACGTTAGGATTTGAGTCTACCAAAGTAACGCGACAGCCAAAGCTCCGTAATACCTGACTAAACTCCACGCCAATATAGCCACCTCCTACAATCAAAAATGACTCTGGTAGAGTTTCCAAGTGAAATATATCGCGGGATGTTAACGCGTGCTCAATGCCTCGAATATCCGGCATCAGAGGGCGAGAACCGACAGCAATGAGAACAAACTCAGTCGTGATAGTTTCTTTGTTTATTGCGAGAGTATGTGCGTCGATAAAAGTTGCCTCACCACGTAAAATCTCGATACCTTCCAAACTTTCAGTTTGAGTCTGTCTAAGAGAGCTAATGTAATTGTCCATGGTCTGCTTAAAGTCTGGCCAGTCGAATAGCCCTTCTGGATTGACCCAGCCATAGCTACCAGCAATCTTCTGTTGCTTAGCAAACTGAGCTGCGTAAATCATCAGCTTAGTTGGTATACAGCCACGATTGACACAGGTACCACCAATATCAGCCTTTTCTGCGATCGCAACCCGTTTTCCTAACTTTGCTGCTGCTCGAGCGGCTGCTAGCCCTCCGGAGCCCGCTCCGATAACTATCAGTTCATAATCGTATTTAGCTGTCATTATGGTGATCCAGGGGTAATTTTACTGTCCAAGGTATGAGATTTCTCTCTCTAATTCCTCCATCAGCAGACATACCTTTGTGGGATATTTTAGGTGTGTTGTAGTCAATCCTTAGTCTTGATCTCTATCTCGGGTTCGATATCAGGAGCAGGTTAAACCTGTAGTCTTCGATTATGTATTAATGGCTGGTATAAATAATCGTGAAATTTGGCAAGCTGATTGGGTTAATTGCTCTTTTAATCGGACTTTATCTTTTATGGAAAATAAGAGTAGTTGTTTTGTTGGCTTTTTCGGCGGTTGCGATCGCAACCGTGCTCAATCGAGTAGTTCGTCAGCTAGTTCGCTGGAAACTTCAGCGTGGACTGGCTATCTTGGTCACTTTAACGACAGTTTTTACTATCGTCGCTACTATTTTAACGATTACTATTCCGCCTTTTGTTGATCAGGTTGCTCAATGGCTTAACCAAGTGCCCGTTGAAGTCGCTCAGGTTAGCAATTGGCTAGAAAGCATCAATGATCGGCTACCCATTGAGTTATCCGATCAGGTGCAACAGCTTGATACCTTTATTCGCGATATCCCACGGGTGATAAGAAGCCTATTCAGCAACTTCTTTCTTTTCTTCAGAGCTACGTTATCGCTGATTATCAACAGCCTATTGGTACTGACCATAACAATCATGCTACTAGCTAACCCTCAAGCTTATCGGCGGGCGTTTACCATGGTGTTTCCTCAATTCTATCGTCATCGAATACATCAAATCCTCGATAGTTGTGAACGGTCGCTTGTCGCTTGGGGGATAGGTATCCTTTTTAATATGGTGGTTATTACAGGCTTAAGCTTTGTCGGTCTTCGATTAATCAATGTGCCATTGCCGATTGGTAATGCGTTTATTGCAGGTATTCTTACCTTTATTCCCAACGTTGGTCCTGTTCTTAGCGTGGTGCCGCCCGCTATTCTTGGTCTTCTTGAATCTCCTTGGAAGGCCATTGCCGTCATTATTTTATACGTATTGATTCAGCAAGCAGAAAGTAACTTTTTGACTCCATTAGTCATGAAGTATCAAGTTTCGCTGTTACCCGCCATTACTTTAGTTTCACAGCTTATCTGTGGTGTGTTATTTGGTTTTTTAGGATTATTTTTAGCTTTACCTATTGTTGTTATCGGCCAAGTCTGGCTACAGGAACTTTTAATAGAGGATATTATGAATAAATGGCGTAGAGTAGAGACTCAGAAGCCTCGCCTTGAACTGACCCATTAGGATAGGTTTGATTGAACAAAGAGAAATTCAGAAACAAGAAGCTAAAAAACAGCTTCCATTTAGCGTTGACGTTAAATGGAAGCTGTTTTTATGTCTGTAAAGATTATGGAGTGTCGATTTTCAAGGGTGCCAACTCATTTTTGTAGACCAATGCCTGATAGATTAACGCTGCCGTAGCCCCACGAGTGATCGGCTGATTGGGCTGAAATATGTTTTGCTCAGGATAGTTTCTAATGAGTCCAGCTTGGGTGGCTAGTGCAACTTCATCTCGGGCATAGTCTGGAATCTGATCGGCGTCTGCATAGTATTTACTCAGATCTAACGTATTCACTGTATCTAAAACATTAGACTGTGTTGAAATCCTACTATGCTGTATCGATGTATTTTTTAGAGGAGATACTGCCGAGGCTACTGGGGCAAATAGCTGCATTGTTGCTGTTGCAGCCAAAGGAAACATGAGCCGATTGGCTGTTTGTCTTGATCGGCGTACGGGTTGTACCGTTCTAGCTGCTGCTGGAAGTGCGACTGGGGTTTGTAGATCTAAACCCTGTACTAGAGCAACTACAGCATCAGCCCGAGTAATTTCAGATTTAGGTTCAAATTCATCCCGTTCAGGAGTACCCATAAATCCTGTTTCATAGGCTTCTTCGATAGCAGCACTAGCCCAATAGTTCTCGGGCACATCTTCAAAGCTACTAGCCTCAGGTATAAAGCGAACAGCTTCAGTTTCAAAGGCTTGGCGAATAACCGCCGCATATTCATCTCGGTCAATTGCCTGCAAGGGACGAAACGTACCATCTGGGTAGCCGGTCAAAATGTCTGCTTCGCTAAGCTCTTGGATAAATGGCTGAGCCCAGTAGTCTACATCGACATCAGGATAGACTGATTGGGTATTAGCGGCTAGCAGGGCTCCCCCAGGTATCATTGCCGCTGCTCCAAGACTGCCAATAATGGCGACCACTGTTTGGGTAGACCAGTCAATTTCTGTAGTCACTGTCAATATCTCCGATAGTTTTAGAACAATAGGGAAGCTTACATATCAATCTGCCGGTCTTCATTGACAACCGGTGGATTTCCCTGCTTGTGCACCTGTAATTCTTCGCGGCGTAAACGCTCACGCGCGGTAACGACATCAGTCTCAGTTTCTTTACGAATATTGACCTCCTGATAAACAACAGGCTCTTTGCGAATATCTGCCTGTTCTTCGTGTATATCTAGACGGGTCACCTCTCCATCTTGAAAGCTATCATCAGGCATATTGACGCGGGTACCGCCTTTAACTGACTCAATTTCAATCACAACCTTTTCTTTTTGGACTGGTACTTCAGCTGTGTTTACTTCTGTTTCAATCCGTTTGCTGACGGTGACGCTACCAGTTTTTTGTCGTTTTTTATCAGTGACTAATCGCTCTTCATAAAGTCGTAACCGTTTATGGTGGTTGTCGTCCATACCATAGAGCAGAGGCTCTTTGTCATAACTATAGACCTGGTCAACAGTAGCATACCTACCTGAGCGCTCTACTGGAACTGACATCTCTACGGGCGCTGTTGTCTCTACACTGGTAGCACGATAAACCGACCGAACTTGCTCTTCATAATCACTGTCTACAACCATGTTGCTGCTATATTTGGGCAGCTGTTCTACCTGGGGTTTAGTCAGGTTCTGGACATAGATGCGATCGCGCTCTGGATCGTCTACACAACGCCCAATCGGTAGCAATATCTGTTTGCCAAAGATCCAAAATCCCGTATCAATCACCAGATATCGCATACGACCTGCTTCATCCACTAGCACATCATGGACACTACCAACTTTGTCTGTGTCGTTACCAGAGACGTAAACGCTAGTCCCTTTGATATCTTGCCCATCAAAAAAACGATTTTGATAGTTGGGATACCGGTCGGCAATCTTGAATAAAGCCATAATTAAGTTGTTCCATAGTTACTTCGACTATTTTGCATAGGAGTTGAAATATCTTCGTCAATCAATAGATGTATATATGCCTCGATCCCAATTGTCAGAGATACATTGGTTGTAGCTAGGTCATACAAAGGAGAACATTTTCCTTCAGAAGATAGAGTCTTTAAATCTGTTCGATACATATGATCAGTTAGCGTTCAGAATGCTGCACTGGCTGCAGCCAAAATCAATTTGTTCTAGAGGAACCTGTCATGGCATACGCAGAAAGACCCGATTCCAGGTATGAAAATTTTCCAGCTGCTTCGCCAGCACCTGTTGTAAACCCAGTTGTTGAATACCACGATCGAGTCCGTTGGGGTCCAATTTTCGCGGGCATTGTTGTTTCTATTGCTGCTCAACTTGTGTTGAGTGCTCTGGGAGCTTCGATTGGCTTAACTGCAGGAGCAACTGGCGCTAGTGCGGGTGCAGTTGGTGCAAGTGTCGGTATTTGGTCTATTATTAGCCTGCTAGTGTCTCTCTTTCTGGGTAGCTGGATTATGGCCAGCACCTGTGGCCCGATGAATAAGAAGACTGCAATGCTAAACGGTACTATTCTGTGGGCGACAACGTTAGCGGTGAGTGCTTGGTTACTTGCTAGTGGTGTCTCTGGAACATTTGGTGTTGTTGCTGCCAATGCTGGCAGCGTTATTGACCAGCTACAAGAGCCAGGTGGTATTTCTCTGCCTAATCCAGACGTAGTGGTTCCTGATACAACTGCCCAGGAGGCTCAGCAATATGCAGCTAACGCAGCTAAAGCCGGTTGGTCTTTTCTGTTTGGTGCTCTATTGGGGCTTGTTGCATCGCTAATCGGTGCAACCGTTGGTGCTCGCAAGCCTACACGCCGAGCTATCTCCTAATCGATAGCTCACAAAACTGAATATTTAAAGAGGGAATGCCGTTAGGTATTCCCTCTTTATTTGAATTCAACAGTCTCTTCAGATGACTAGCTTCCCTCTCTCTTAATATGCATAACTTACTCCATCCGTTGAAATAGATTCCCGGCAATCAATCTCTCTCACGGGGAGTGTGCAAAAAAGAAAATGCTTTCTTAAGCTATAGAAGAACAGTACACGAGGACAAATTAAATGGCTTTAATGAAATTAAAAGAGGTTTATCCCGACTATCGAGAAAGACTAGGTAACAACAGCAAGGCTGCTCACTTTGATGACTACAGTGTCTATAGCCAGGGTGAAGATAAAGTAGGCTCTGTTCAAGATGCTTTATTTGAGACAAACACTGGGACTATCCGCTATTTAGTTGTGGACACAGGGTTTTGGATCTTTGGCAAAAAGGTTCTTCTTCCTATTGGTTTAGCACACTTTGACTACGATAAAGATCGGATTTACGTTGACGGTCTAACTAAGGAGCAGGTAGAAGGTCTACCCGAATACAACGACGACATGGTAGTAGACAACGATTACGAGGAACGTGTTCGCACAGGCTATCGTAGCTTAGGTGACAACCGCAGCCGTCAGTTTATGGGTAAGGAATATAAGGTGGACGAATACCGCGCCTACCCTGGTAGCGCTGCTCTTTACGGTGTAACTGAACATCCTGGTGGCCAGACTGCCACCAATGAGCGTTATGATCGTGAACCTGGCTTATTTGCAATGGATGAGAACTCCCATAAGCCTATCCGTCTTTACCAAGAGCGACTAATCGCTGATAAGAATCGCTTTAAGACCGGTGAAGTCTCAGTCGGTAAACAGGTTAAGACCAAAACCCAAGAAGTTTCGGTTCCAGTTGAAAATGAGCGTATTGTGATCGAGCGCTCTACTCCCTCCAGTTCACAGCCGGTTACTGGCACACCCGCCTTTAATGAAGGTGAGGTTGCTCGGATGGAAACCTACACTGAAGAAGCAGATATTCGTAAAGAAGCCTTTCTTCGCGAAGAAGTAACCGTTCGAAAAGAGACTGAGCGAGATGTTGTAAGTGAGCAAGAAACGTTGCGCCGTGAGGAGTTAGAAGTAAATTCTGATGGCAACCCCAATGTTGTCAATCGATAGGTGTACTTGTCAGAGTCTTTTAAGGCTTTTAGTAATTACCTACACCAAACATAGGTGATTTCCTAGGTAGGTATTTATCTTTTCAATCATTGAATAAACGATAAATATCTACTGTCAAAAGAAGTCTATCTCTGGTTAGATGTCCGGAGATAGACTTCTCTGTTATCTCTTAAAACAAGAAATAACAATAATTAAATCTATGACTAGCAAAGAGCCCTTAACTGGAATTGAATTAATTAGCTGTGCCAAAGCAAGTGCTTCTTCAGGTCCGGCAACAGCAGCTAAAAACTGTGGCTATGGAGATAATATTGAACAGTTTCGAACTAATTTGCAATCAGCGTGCGCTGACATGGGCGTGGACATTGACGGAGTTGCAGATCTATTAACTGAGCAACAGCAAGTGATTAATGAAGGTGGAATTGAGATCGCACCTGAAACCATGGATGATCTTTAGTGAGCCGACATCAGACTAGTTTAAAGAATTTTTAGCAATCCTATGGAACCCTCTTCTCCCCAGTCATCGCTCCAGCGATATTTGCGTAAAATCAGTGCGAATCCACTAAAAATGATTCTGCTAGGTTACGCAAGCTACATTCTAATTGCTGTCTGTTTGCTTAATTTGCCTATCTGCTGGAAAGATGGACCGGTATCTTTTGTGGATAATCTGTTTATTGCAACTTCAGCCGTAAGCACAACTGGCTTAGTAACCGTTAATACGCCTGAGGCTTATAATTTCTTAGGGCAGTTAGTTATTCTAATTGCCTTTCAATTAGGGGGTTTAGGGTATATGACCCTGGGCTCATTTTTGGTACTGATGGGTAATGAGACGCTTTCACCCTTTCGACAGCGAATTGGTTCGGTTGTCTTTTCTATGCCAGAGGGGTTCGATCTGAAAACGCTGATCCGACACACCGTTGTTTTTACGGTACTGGTTGAGATTGCTGGTATTTTTTTTCTAACGCCCTTGTTTAGAGCTGAAGGCGTGGAAAACTCCCTATGGGCGGCTATCTTTCATACAGTGTCTGCTTTTTGTACTGCCGGATTTAGTGTTTTTCCTAATAGTTTGGAAGATTTTCGCGATAGCTTTTGGATTAATGCTGTTATCAGTGTTTTGAGTTTGCTGGGAGCAGTCGGATTTTTGGTGGCATCTGACCTTTGGCAGAGTACGATAAAGCGTCGCCGGGTCATGAGCTTAACATCAAAGGTAATCGTCTGGTTTACTGGATGCTTTATCGTGGCTGGATTTTTGTTGCTGCTGTTCTTTGACTCATCCCTGCAGACACTGCCTATGGGGGAGCGATTGCTGGCAGCCTGGTTTCAGGCTATGACTGCGCTCACAACGGTTGGATTTAATACCCATCCGATCGGCTCTCTGGGTAATTTTGCGATTCTCTTAACTTTGGCGCTGATGATTGTGGGAGCGTCTCCTTCAGGAACGGGAGGTGGAATTAAGACCACTTCGATTTCTGCGGCTCTAGGCAGCATGTGGAGTAGCCTGCGCGGCCACGAAGCGATCGCATATATGGGACGTCGCATTCCTGAAGAACGGGTTACAGCTGCATTTGCGTCAATTATCTTCTACATTCTGGTTTTTCTGATAGGCTCCAGCTGCTTGTTGGTTGTTCAGGATCAAATCTTTGAAGATGTCATTTTTGAAGTAGCTTCTGCTTTAGGTACTGTGGGGCTATCTCGAGGAATGACAGGTGATTTAACGACGTTTGGAAAATTGATCATCATTGTCATGATGTATGTTGGTCGTATTGGTCCACTGTCTTTTGGTATGGCTCTTCTCTACAACCGTTCTCGCAGTCTTGTGCAAATGCCTGAGGAAGATCTTGCCGTATAACATGTAACGACTGGCTACCTTTGACAGGTTAGTATATGGCCTAACCAAGTGGTTCTACCACCTCTTTTTATAGGGTGTTCCAAGGATTAGAACTTTGGAACACCTTGCATTTTGTACGCGGTCGGTGCAAACAAGTTAGCTGTTGCGAACTGACCAGTGCCAACACATTTATAAATCTGCCTTAAAGCAGAGGTCCAGAAAGAATTACGCTGCATACACTAAAAAAATATTATTTTTCTTTTTGAAAGTCTAAAAATGGATTTAAAGCAGCTGCCGGGAACGGCTAATGTCCTGGGTGCAACCTGGGATGGAAAGGGAACTAACTTTGCGTTGTTTTCTGAGCATGCAACAAAGGTGGAGCTGTGTCTGTTTGATGAAAATCAGCAGGAAACCCGCATTGAGTTAAACGAGGTCTATAACTTTATTTGGCATGGTTATTTTCCAGATATCAAACCTGGACAGCGCTACGGCTATCGTGTCCATGGTCCTTACGAACCCCACAATGGCCATCGGTTTAATCCTTCCAAGCTGCTTATTGACCCTTATGGGGTTGCTATTACAGACGGCATTACCCATGATTCAGCCCTGTTTGGCTATAGCTGGCTAGATAAAGGCGAGGATCTCTCCTATAACGACGAAGACAGCGCATCGCTGATGGCAAAGTGCGTTGTTGTTGATACTCAATTTGACTGGGGCGAGGACCGTCGGCTGGAAATTCCCTGGAATAAAACAATCATTTATGAGCTGCACGTTAAAGGCTTTACCCAACAGCATCCTGATATTCCTGAAAAGCTGCGAGGCACCTACGCCGGACTAGCTCATCCGGTCGCAATTCAACACTTAAAATCCCTTGGCATTACTGCGGTTGAGCTGATGCCCATACATCACTTTTACGCTAATCCTGGCCACCTGGCGGATAAGGGACTGATTAACTATTGGGGCTACGACTCTCTAAGCTACTTTGCCCCCCACGGTGGCTATAGTTCATCGGGAGACCAAGGACAACAGGTACAAGAGTTCAAAGAAATGGTCAAAGCGCTTCATAGCGCGGGTATTGAAGTCATTTTAGACGTAGTTTATAACCATACAGGAGAAGGCAATCACATGGGGCCAACTCTAAGTTTTCGAGGTATTGACAACGTCTCTTACTATCGTCTGGTTGGCGACGACCAGCGCTACTACATGGACTATACCGGGTGTGGTAATACTCTCAATGTAAGCCATCCCCAGGTGCTTAAGCTGATTATGGATAGCCTGCGTTACTGGGTACAGGAAATGCACGTGGACGGCTTCCGATTTGATTTGGCATCGGCTCTGGCCCGTGAGCTGTATGAACAGGGTACCCTGGCCTCATTTTTTGACATTATTCACCAGGATCCGATTCTCTCTCGGGTGAAACTGATTGCTGAACCTTGGGACGTAGGACCGGGGGGTTATCAGGTCGGTAAGTTTCCATTGCTATGGTCTGAATGGAATGGTAAATATCGTGATACCGTACGAGATTTTTGGCGAGGTGAAGACAGCACTCTGGCTGAATTTGCCTATCGCTTTACGGGTAGTTCAGATTTGTATGAGTACAGCGGTCGTCGTCCCCATGCCAGCGTGAACTTTATTACAGCTCATGACGGATTCACTCTGCTGGATTTGGTAAGCTACAACCACAAGCACAATGAAGCCAATGGAGAAAATAACTGCGACGGGGAAGACCACAATCGTTCTTGGAATTGTGGTGCCGAAGGAGAAACCGATGCCCCTGCCGTCGTTGCCCTAAGGGAGCAACAGTGCCGCAATTTAATGACAACGCTCCTGCTATCTCAGGGTGTGCCAATGTTGGTTGCAGGGGATGAAATGGGCCGTACGCAGTTTGGTAACAACAATGCTTACTGTCAAGACAGTCCGATTTCTTGGTTGAACTGGGATCTATCCAAAGAAAATCAGGCATTTTTAGACTACACGCGCCAACTGATTGATTTTCTACTGAAGCATCCCATTTTTCGCAGACGTCAGTGGTTTCAAGGGAGGGCTATTCACGGTTCTGATGTCGGTGATATTGGTTGGTATAACGTCGATGGTACAACCATGACAGAAGACCAGTGGAATGCCGGGTTTATTAAAAGCTTATCAGTATTCCTTAATGGTGAAGAAATCATTACGCCTACCCATCGTGGAGAGCGGGTTGTTGATGATAGCTTTCTGATGTTTTTTAATGCCCACTATGAAATGTTGGAATTTTCTTTACCCAACAAGCTACAGGGGCATGACTGGCAGCTAATTATCGACACTAAAGCAGGTGGCTTTACTCAGAGTAAGTATCCTTTTTCTGGCGATCGCAAGGTGCCGGTAGCTGGTCGTTCAATTGTTGTTCTGCAATGTCATCAGTGTGATATCTCATGAGAGTGCTAGTTGTTTTGATCTTACAAACACACCTAACCTCACTACGGCAGTAGTTAGCTACTATCTGCCGTAGTGAGGTTGGCTTCTGGCATCTATTCAAGATAACACTAAAAATTCAAAGGTTTATTTTATGAATCCACCAATATCTCATGATCTTCAAGGTTCGGTCTATAATCCAGCCTATCCAGGTGAGCTTGAAGCTGTATTTCACAGATCCGAAAGCGATGAGGATGTCCTTAACCGGTTACTACCGGTGTTAGGTTATCTGATTAAATGTGATCATTGCTTTCTTTATCTGCGTCATCCTCAAAAAAGCTGCAGTAAGACAACTCACTATTGGGAAAAAAACAAGAGCCATTCAAAAATGGTTGATAACAGCTGGCACCCCGAGAATAAAAAGCTACTCAACAGTCCACTGTTTAAGACGGCTTTGGCAGCAGATCATTCAATTTTTGTTGAGGACGTCGATACTGAGTACAGAAATTTGCGGGCTGCTGATCCACTGATGCATGGGGAGAAATCATTGGCCCAGGGGCACATTATCAAAGATTCACAACTGTGGGGAATTTTACGTGTTGGTATTGTTAATCGTCCACGCTCATGGATGCAGTTTGATCGTTCAATGATTATTCATTCAACTCAAAGACTTGTTCCTCATGTAATCAACCACGTTTCAGCAGAGCTGTCTTAGCGAGATTTTTTACAATGGTGATAGAGAGAGAATACAGAATAAATGACTAGAGGCCCTTTCAATAGCTTGAAAGGGCCTCTAGCATGGCCAATTGTAAGGACGGCCTAAATTACTGTATTATCCGGAATTGTGGCATCCTTCAGAACAATGACAATGCCATCGCGGATATAAAATCCTTCTGATTCCCTAGCAGCTTCCTCAACACGATCTTTGTTGAGAATTTTTACGTTGCAGCCAATGTGAGCATTCTTGTCAATAATCGCGTTTTCGATTTCGCTGTTGGCACCAATGCCCAAAGGAATAGGAGCGATATCGCAATCACTCCGACGCTCAAAATCACCTTGATAATAGTCTGCCCCCATGATCAAGCTATTGCGAACAGTACAGCCCGATTCTATCCGAGAGCGAATACCAATAACAGAGTTGATGATCTTACATTTCTTGAGGATACAGCCTTCACTGATCATAGATTCAGAAACCTGACACTCTAGCTGTTTGGTTGGAGGCAGGTAGCGAGCACGGGTATAAATGGGATCGTTACGGTCATAGAAACTAAACAGCGGATTGGGCTGCTTGACTAGTGCCAAATTTGCATCAAAGAAGGAGCGAATTGTACCAATGTCTTCCCAATAATCATTAAACAGATAGGCCTGGACATTGAAGTCTTTGATGGAGTAAGGAATAATCTCCTTACCAAAGTCAGTACATTGGGAATATTTTTCCAAGAGGTCAATCAAGACATTTCGCTTGAATACATAGATACCCATAGATGCAATGTAGGATTTGACCTTAGCCTCTTTGGGAGCAAGACCCAGCATGGAGGTATCTACCTGCATCTCCTTTAATGTATCGCCCTTAGGTTTCTCACTGAAGTTAACAATCTTACTGGAGTTATTGTCAATCTTCATCAATCCAAAGCTAGAAGCCCGCTGTTCGTCTACTGGCAGTACCGACAGTGTGATATCTGCATTAGTTTCTCGATGTCGTTGAATAAACTTTCTGTAATCCATACGATAGAGATGATCCCCCGACAAGATTAAATACTCATCGACGTCCATCTCCTTAAAAGCTTGTATGTATTGACGTACGGCATCTGCTGTTCCCTGAAACCAGTCATGGTTGTCTGGGGTTTGTTGGGCAGCTAGGACATCAACAAACCCAGGCTGGAATCCAGCGAATCGATAAGAACGAGCCACATGCTGATTCAGGGATGCAGAATTAAACTGTGTTAGAACATATATTTTTAGGATGCCTGAATTGATGCAGTTGCTAATCGGAATATCAATAAGACGATGTTTACCTGCTAACGGAACAGCCGGTTTTGCTCGCATCTTGGTGAGCGGATAGAGACGAGTACCTGCGCCGCCACCTAAAATGATCGCCAGTACTTTATTCATGATGATATTTTATTCCCGATTTTACAATGCAACTTCAACAGTTCTAACCAACAAACTATTGATCTCTATTGCAGTCTCCAACTAAAGGTATTTTTTTACATGTATCTAAGGTATGAAAATTCACCTTTGGCCTTTAAGGGAGCCCAGAAACTATAACTAAGAAGACCCTTGAGTGATGGCTTATTAGCCTATTTTCTGAGGGGTTTCCAGTCTATTGCTAACTAACTTATTATGAACAGCATGCTCAAAATACCAGCTTGAAACGTTAGAAATCCGGATGATTTGTAATCTTGCAGTTGTATTCACACAGTGACAGGAGATGACATTAGAATCAGTTTTTTTCTGATGCCTGAGCCATTGCAAACTGCTGTCTGTGCCCGTTGCTAGAGCCTTTGGTGTTCTCGTCAGCCGCCAACCCATTTACATAAAGCATCTGAGTAGGATAGGCAAACTCAATTGAATGTGACTCAAATGCTTCCTTGATGGCTAGATAAATTAATTGTTGCACATCCATGTAAACTGCATAGTCGTTAGTCTCAACGTAATACACCACTTCGTAATTGAGGCTAAAGTCGCCGTAGGATGCAAAATGTGCTCGATCAAAGGTTACAGATTCCACGCCTTCAATAATTTCCTGGATAATGTCAGGAATCTGCTTCATTTGTGCCGCCGTTGTTTCATAAGTGACACCTAGATTAAAGGCAATACGCCGCCGCGTCATACGCTTGTAGTTTTGGATACGCGATGCGGTGATATCCGTATTTGCAATAACCAGTTCCTCTCCAGTGAGGCTACGAAGCCGGGTTGTTTTTAATCCGATATGTTCAATTGTTCCAACCAGGTCACCAACAACGATAAAGTCCCCAAGTTCAAAAGGACGGTCGAACAAGATTGACACATAGCTAAACATGTCACCCAAAACGCCCTGAGACGCCAGGGCAATGGCAACACCACCAATACCTAGACCTGCCACCATGGCAGAGATATCAAATCCCAGATTATCGAGCAAAAAGATAATGCCGATGCCCCAAACTACTACCTTAACAGCTGGTACGATGGCGTTAATCGTTTGCTCCATAGCCAGATCCTCACCCCGCCTTAGCAGATACAGTCTGGCTCCGTACTCAACTAAAGAGCCTAGGAGCTGAATCACCAACACGGTGCCAACGGCAACGCACACAACATCAACAGACTGCTGTAGAATCGGGTGTAGAGACAAGTTGCCAACGGCCACATAAAACGAGCCTAGATACAACAACAGTAGGACAGGTTTTTCAATAATGCGTATCAAGCGGTCATCTAAGTCAGTTGCGGTATGACGAGACCATCTCTTGATGCGACCCACAACAACAGATTTAATGATATGAATAGCTGATAGTGCAACTATAAAAATTGCGATCGCTAGTAAATAATCTTTTACTGCATTACTTAATACATCTGTGTTTAGAAAACCTTCCAACACGTATTCCTCCACTCTAGTTTGACAACTTAGGCGTTAGCGCCTGGTCTTTATACAGCTATTTAAGTAAAGTACATGCCGCCTGTAATCCCCCGATAGGTATAGAAACCAGGGTAGTCCTAAAGCCGTGAGGATTGGCCTTGCATGAGCTTTAATACATGGACACATGCGTTAAGCCATCCAAGATAGATAACAGTTCCAACACAACGCCGTTGGTCCAACCAAAGCCGATTTCATTAGTGCTGTAACCAAACTGAATCTCGTCTGAGACATTTCCTGAGCAGCGTTCTAAATCATATTTTTCCAACAGATATCCACAGCTTGCAAATTCGTCAAATACAAGGGTAATAAATTTTTCAGCAATGCGTTTAGCCTCAACTTTGTAGCCGTAGCGTAGCAAACCTTTTACTGCAACTAGCTGGAATGGGGCCCAACCAAACGGTGCGTCCCACTGATTGCCTGACATGTAGTTACTGGTACGAATGCCACCGGGAGCTTCAAATTTAGAGAGATTATCAACCACTTGCTGAGCCTGTTCCAATGTGGCTATGCCTGCCCATAACGGATAAAACGTTGTGGCATATTCATAGTAACGACGACGTTCGTCACGAAAATTGTAGTCAAGGTACAGACCGCTATCTTCATCCCAAAGATACTCGTTGACTAACCTCGCTCGCTCGTCTGCTTTGTCTTGCCAACGTTGCGCTAGATCAGGGTAATCTAATCTTTTGTGAATATCAGCAATATCGCGCTCCATGATGTATAGCAATACATTGAGACACACAGGAGCATAGTGAATAATATCTACACTAAAGGGACCAAACCGATTGGTTGGGTCTAGTCCAGATTCACGCATGGAACGGTCGCCTTTGTAAAATAGATCAGTAAGGCGATCGCCTGCACTATCGTAATAGAGTGAAAGATCGTAATCAATAACAGATTCAGTACGATAATAGTCTTTTATTCGATCAAAATGGGTCCGTCCACCTTCATCGCGCTCAGAAAAAATAACCTCGGGGGCTGGGCCATCGCCAATAGCGTAGTAATGAGACAGTCCCGTATTTGCATTTAGGTGAGGTGGTACAGTCCAATAGTAGTAGTAACTCTCTAGTTGCGGAATAGTTGACCGTAGCCAGTCTATGTCTTGACTATGGGAAAACCAGTTTAGGACCATTTGAGAGAGAAACGGTGGCTGAGAGCGGTTAAGAAAATAAGTGCGGTTAGCATTGAGAACAGTACCATAGTGTTCAACTTCATAAAGAACCTGGTCAACCATACTTTTAGCCAGGCCATATTCTTTATCCTGTAACAGCCCTAGTTGAATAAAATAGCTATCCCACCCATACATTTCATTAAAACGACCACCGGGAACAACATAGGCTCCAGGAAGATAGAGTAGTCCATGTTCATCAATTTGTTCGACTTCAGCGGGCAGCTCTCTCAGATTGATTTTTTTAAGTTTCTCAGCGGGCACTGACTTTTTTAATGTCTTCTCCACTTCAGCTATATCTTCTTTGGCTGAGACATAGATATTCCAGGGCATACCCTCTCTGTGGGGAATCTTTTCATCCACAGCAGCGGCAATAATGTGGTCATGGGAGCGCGTTAGTGTATGCCATGACTGCTTGATATAGGCGCGTAGCTTTGCGATTTCAGCTGACTCTAAATCAACGCTTGTTTTGACAGAAAGATTCACAGAAAGTCTCCAGGATTAGATGAACAATGAGCTGAGCAAGCAGTTATGTAGGTATATCTTTTATGAGCAGCGCCAAGGGAAACTCGCTAAGGAGCTCACTTACAGGCACGTCAGCTGACAGGTCCAGGGTGCGATCGCTAAGCCAGTCATACCAGGTGCCGTCTTCGGGCAGGGTAAGGGTCGTATCCTGCCAAACTGAACCAATGGGGTAGGTGTCTGGTGTAATGACCTGAGTTAAAAAGCGGGGTGCGATCGCAACCACAGTCGTATCCTCCCACTGACGAGCAAAGGCAACAATATTGTCTTCAAAAGTGCCATGAATCGTCAGTGGGACATAGCTCCCTTGGTTGAAAACCTCTGCATACCGATGACGTATACCTAGACTACGGTGTACGACAAATAGCTTGATGCGCCCGTCTTGTCTGTATGTCAATAAATTAGGCAGTAGCTCAGAAGGAGATTTTTGCCAGTCTCGTTTAATCTCGTTGAGCATGTGACCCCGATAGTCATAGTCCACCGGACGACGATTATCGGGGTCCACCAAACTAAAATCCCACATCTCGTTGCCCTGATATATGTCAGGTACACCGGGGGACATCATTTTGAGCAACGTTTGAGAGAGAGAATTGTAGATGCCGTAGTCGGCGATTTTTTGTTGAAAAGCAATTAAGTCCTCCAAAAATGTGGCCTTGTTATTATCTTTCTCTGGAGGAGCGAGTAGTGCTTGAGCAAAGGCCACAAACCCGTCTTCATAATCAGTATCAGGTCGCAGCCAGGCTGTATGAACCTTTGCCTCACGAACAGCTTTAACCACATACTGGGTAATGCGCTCAGTAAACCCGCTGAGGTCACCTGTTTCAAAGGGCATTGCCCCCACCAGGGTCTGGTAAAGAAAATACTCATCGTTAGCGTCTGGCACTACCTGGTCATGTACTACCCGTTTGTGGCTACTGTTGAGACTGCGCCAGATCTGCAGTTTAGTTTCCCACTCTTGAGGAATCTCTGATAACACATTTAACCGTGCCCTTACGTCTTCACTACGTTTAGTGTCATGGGTGGAGGTGGCATTCATGGCGTGAGGCCACTGGGCCTGTTGCTGTTCGTTAAATTTATGAAACTGTCTTGGCGATATGCCAAACTGCTCAGGCGAACCCCCAACTTCGTTTAAGCTAATTAGTCGGTTATAGCTATAGAACAGTGTGTCCTCAATGCCTTTGGCCATGATTGGTCCCGTAAACTGCTGTAAACGCATGACAAAGTGTAGCCACTGCGCGCGTTCCTCAGTCGGTAGAGAATCTTCGTATTCAAGCCGTAGAAACTTCTCAATTAGGTTAAGCTCAGTGACCAGCTGAGGAATCTGTTGCCTAGCACGATCAATGGCAATGCGAATATAGTGCAGGGCCCGTTCAGTCACGCCATCCTGGTTAATGTAAGTACAGTAGATGGGGAAAGCAATCAGCACCTCTTCGATGGCAGTACGTAAACCGTAGAGGGTTAAATCCCGCCCATATCGATACTGACTTGAGATCCGTTTGAGAAACCGAGCCAGATTATCAATATCACCTACCAAATTTGTCTCTGCCATCAGCCGCTTCTTCGACAGAAACAGATCTTGATAGGGCACAGCCTCTCCAGTTAGCTGATGGTACAAGCGGGTAAAATCAGTTTCATTATCACTTTGACAGAATAAACCATTGACATAGTTGAGAAACTCATAGCCTGATGTCCCTTGAATCGGCCAGGATTCGGGCAGCTCTTCATCCAGCTCTAAAATCTTTTCAATCACGATGTAAGAATCGTTCATATCCCGACGCAGCCGCCTTAAGTATTCAGTCGGATCATAAAGACCATCGATATGATCGATGCGCAAACCGTTGACTTTCCCAGACTGCACAAGAGAGCCAATCAAGGTATGGGTTTGTTTAAATACCTCCGGATCATCCACCTTGAGACAAATTAGCTCATTTACCGTAAAGAAGCGGCGATAGTTGAGTTCTTCAGCGCCCACTTTCCAAAAAGCCAGCCGATAAAACTGTTCTGACAACAGCTCATCTAGCAAATTAAAACTTTCGGGTTGACCAGACTTACCATTAAAAGTCTCTAAGTTTTGCTGGATAAACGTCTGAATATCTGAATTGTCTTGATATAGCTCCCAAAGCAGCTCTTTGACAAATCGTGTTTGTTCTCGGCGCTGCTGACCTGTCAGGTCTGAAAAAGAATCTTTGACTAGATAGAGTAGACCAGAAACCTTAATGTAAGTTCGATCCTCTTTACCCAGTTGTTCTACAAGCCGCTTAATATTGTGGGATAGAAATCGACTGTAGGATTCGATACGAATAGGAAACTTTAGACCGTAATAGCACACGCTTAGTCCAGCCTGATCATAGGCTAACTGAATCTCACCGCGCTCCAGGCAGCGATCGTAAAAATCTCCTAATAAGGGAGCTAAAACCCGTCCGTCTATCTCTTCGTAGCTTGTTTCCCACTCAATATCGAAGTAGTTGAAATAATCAGACTCAGAACCATGCTCCAACACATCCATCAGATAGTGATTTTGCCCATCGTAGGCCATATGATTGGGCACGATATCCTGTAACCAGCCCATACCGCGCTCGTGTAGAAGCTCAACTAACCGCTCAAAATTTTGCTCAGTACCTAACTCAGGATTCAGCTGATTTTGGTCTACTACATCGTAGCCGTGGGTACTCCCGGACCGCGCTTTGAAAATGGGCGACGCGTAGATATCAGACGCCCCTAGCATAGCTAGATAATCAACAATATCCTGAGCAGCGGTGAACCCAAAATCAGGGTTAAACTGCAAGCGATAGGTGGCCACGGGGATACGCATAGTGATAGTCTCCGATGGAAAGAAAATTGGTGTTGTGTTGATGCGGAGTGGGCGGCAGATAAAGAGTCAAAGGCAAGCAGATTATAAATCTCAGGTTTAAGTTTCAGATCCAACTCAAAATTTAGACCTTAGAACCTTATCATTCCTAACGCTGACTATATAAAGCAAAGCTGAGAGGGGAGAGAGTTAACAATTCTGGACCATTGATATTATTGGGTAGAGCAGTACCAGCTCCCCCCCAGTCTGGCTCGGTCGAATCAATTTCCTTTTGCCAAGTGCCACAAAATTCAGGTAGGTTTAGCATGGCGGCATGACGCTCAAAGTTCATCAAACAGAGCAGACGACCGCTGTCTGTAGGGCGCTGATAATACAGTATCTTAGGATCTTCTTGACTAAACACGTCGATGTCACCTGGGCATGTGGCCATATTTAGCTGCTTACGCAATTGAATAAGCCGCTGATAGTATTGTCTGAGCTGTTGCGGTTTGCCTTGCTGCCAGGCAGACCAGTTTAATGTGGAGCGCTGGTAGGTTTCCAGGATAGCGGCATCTGGTGGCCCTCCGTCTGCCTGAAAGTCTCTAAATTCTTCTGCCCGTCCCTTGCGTACAGCCTCGATCAAGTCAGGGTCACCGTGGTCCACAAAGTAGAGAAACGGTGCGTCTTCACCATACTCTTCACCCATAAACAGAAGCGGCACATAAGGAGACGTGAGCAAAATACTCGCTGACAGTTTTAACCCCTCAAAAGGAATCAAATGAGTGAGCCGTTCACCCAGCATGCGGTTGCCGACTTGGTCATGATTTTGGGCACAGATAACAAATTTAGACGTGGGTAAATCGCTGGCTGAATTGCCATGGAATCGCTGACGAAACTTTGAGTATTTCCAGCTGTAGACAAACCGGTCACGCAGTGCGATCGCAAGAGCCTCGCAGCTACCGAAGTCACTGTAATACCCATTGCTTTCCCCCGTCAGCAGCGTATGCAGAGCATGGTGAAAATCATCGCTCCACTGGGCATCAAGACCGTAGCCGCCGGAAGTGCGATCGCGAATCAACCGAGAATCATTTAGATCACTTTCCGCAATTAGATAATGGGGTTTGTTGCAGTTCTGAGAAAGCATCTCTACCTGCTCGGTAAGATCGGCTAAAAAGTGTTTTGCCCCAAAGTCGTAAATTGCATGGACCGCGTCTAATCGCAGCGCATCAATGTGATAATCTTGCAGCCAACTCAGTGCATTCTGACTAAAATACTGGCGCACCCCCTCGCTCCAGGCGTCATCAAAATTGATGGCACTGCCCCATGGCGTTGTGTACTTGGGTGTTGTGTAGGGACCAATGTTGCTGGTATAGTTACCCTCCGGCCCAAAATGGTTGTACACCACGTCCATAATGACTGCTAATCCTTCCTGGTGGCAGGCATCCACAAACTGTTTTAAACCCTCTGGCCCACCATAGGAATTTTGTACAGCATAGGGATAGACGCCATCATAGCCCCAGTTGCGCTCTCCTGGAAATTGAGCCACCGGCATAATCTCAATGGCTGTTATGCCCAATGTTTTCAAATCTGTTAACCGCTCAATGGCAGCCGCAAACGTTCCTTCTTTAGTAAACGTGCCAATGTGTAACTCGTAGATGATGTAATCGGCTAGCTCAATGTTTTTCCAGCCAGTATCATGCCATTCGTATTGTTGATGATTAACAATGGCAGAAGGACCGTGCACACCCTCAGGCTGATGACGAGAAGCTGGGTCCGGATACGGCGTATGATCAATTAAGTAACAATAATGGGCTCCGCTTTGTAGATCAGAAACCACTACGCTCCAATAGCCCAACTTCACTGGCTGCATTGGGATAATTTCCTGACGAGGAGCAACCAATTTAAGTGCAACCGACTCTGCTGTTGGTGACCACAATACAAATTGGTAATCACCACTTTCTAAGGGAGTTACTCCAACTTCCATAGTCTGATACTTAAGCTTGAAAGATACAACCTTTGATATAAACTATCAGACGGTAACAATAAATAAATCTGCTCATGGGTAGAGAATCCTGTTTTGCTTCTGGCTGTTATGCCAAATCTGAATTCAGTAAACCCAATTCAAAACAGATAACTTGTAAAGACAGGTCTTGTGTCTGCTCTGGGATAACGGGTGCTATCAACCAATATTTTGTATCAGAGAGCGAAAATACTATATACGCTATAGAATGACACCCAGTATGACTACCAAATACACTCCATAGAGGCCAATCAAGCAAGCAACTTCCCATAGCTCAAAGCTATACTTTCCTTTTTCATCACCCCAGTGAACAAGTCCACCATAAGCGGCTGCAAACAGTGCAACAAACCCTAGATTAATCATGAACATGGTTAAATCTTGAATCTCGGTTTCAACTAGGGCCAGTGGCACAAGGGCTAGAGACATAGTAGCTGTATTATCGGCAATTACGCTGGCGGTTGCGGCTGTAACCTGGCCGCTGCGGGCAACACTCCAGGTGGCAAATACCTCAGGAGCAATGCTTAACGTAGAAGTGATAAATAGCCCACCAATGAGCTGAGAAATGCCGAGAATTGAAACAATTTTCTCTGTGGCCGTAACCGTGAGATAAGCTCCAAAGGATAGGGCCAAGATTCCTGCGATCGCAACCCAAATCTCTTGCTGAGACCAGCTGACAGTGTGTCGTTGCTCACGCTTTCGGAAAATAGCCTGGATCAGATACAGGCCATAGACGCCGAGCATAATATATCCATCCATTGGCTGTAAGCCACGCCACGGTGGAGGTAGTGTAAGCAGTGCCGCTATCCCAATAACCCCTATATACGGTAAAGCCTGAACCGTTAGTGCCTCCTGTTTGACCCGCAGCAAATGCCGATCCGGCAGAGGAGAATGCCAGCTATCACCTGATTGTGACCCTTGAGTTCTCGTTCGGTTAGCAAGATAGGCCACCGTGACAATAGCAGGCACAGAAATAATGTTGCTTCCCAACAGATTTCCAAGACCAATATCTGAAAGTCCTTTAATAGCACTAGCTGTGTTGGTCCCTACTTCTGGGCTCGCCGTTGCCAGCGCCACAAATGCTGCTCCAGCGGCTTCAGAGAGGCCCCACTGCTTTCGCATCTTTTGCAAGGGGACAGATAGTTTATCCGCTCCCCAATGAGCTGACAAAATTGCCCCTAGCAATGCCAGACTCCAAAGTACCAGGCTCATATTGGTGAAATCCTATGAAATATATCCTGATGCCGTTAAATAGGCTGTTGATGCTATCCAGCTAGAACAGACGCAACAATAGACTATGGGCACAGAATTATTGTCAATTAAAAGTAGAATATCTCGGTTAGTAATGCTGTAGCTCTCCAATTGTTTGTGTCAAGACATTTATTGGGTGATTTCTTTCTAAAGACAGATTTCTGAACTCTCTTAAGTAAGATTTTTGCCGAGTAAGTGAAAATATTCTCAGATTTTTTTAGTTCTCTAGTGTGCTTGCTTGACGCAGTACAAATGTATTGCAATTGGCATTATCAGGATCCGCTATCGTCTGAGGAATGGCTACGGTATTGCTGGGAGAATCAGATCGGTTTGTTGACGGCGACCCAGGCGGAAAAGGGGTGGCAGATTCTGTGGCGGTATTTTGAGACTGAGATTTTGCCGTCGGGGGTGATGCAGCGTCCATTGGCAACGGAAGGTAGAATTCAGAGTTTGCTGCAGGTGAATGGTCTGGAGTTTAGGCTGACGGGGCGCTATGACCGATTGGATAGTTTAGAAGATGATCTGGAGCTGATGTGATAGCGTTAAGCTAAGGCGTATCTACTCGATGGAGCGACGTGTACAGAGGTCATCAACTGAACTGTGCTGCCTAAGCTGTGCGTCTACCCGGAGCGTCAAAAAACGGCAAAACCCACACGGGTAAACAAAATCATAAATGTCGTGAGTGTGGTCGTCAGTTCGTTGAAGACCCTCAACATACCCCCATCGACGACGCCACCAAATGAATAAGCGATAACAAGTTAAGTGAGCAGATTTGACGGAATTGATATCCAAATATTAATTATGCTCAATAGCTAGACACTGTATTTTAAGTAATATTTTTAACAAAAATATTACAAATTATTTGAAACTGATGCGAAGAATGTCAAGTTTCTACAATTTACTAGAGATATGTGTCGCGATTGCTCACTAAGGGGTATCTCTTGTAGTTAAACAGTGAATCATTTGTATGGCTTCACTGGGAGATCTAGTAGGTAAGAGAAGAATCTATTTTATTCCGCTTCGATAAGAAAAGTTATTAACCTTACCTTGTCGTAGGCTTTTCAGATTTGAGAGGGGTGTAATTGATACTTCTATCATAGTCATCACACTAATGCTGTAATTGAAATTCAAGGATTCCTTCCCATGCCAATTACGCCAACCTATCCAGGTGTTTATGTTGAGGAGCTCCCCAGTGGTATTCGCACAATTACAGGTGTAGCCACATCTGTCCTAGCTGTTGTCGGCTACTTTACCAGAGGTCCTGTTGATAGCCCGGTTCAACTCTTTAATATAGGAGATTTTAATCGAGCGTTTGGTGGCTTGAATTCTAATAGCGAAGCCAGCTATGCTATCCAGCAGTTTTTTCTGAACGGCGGCACAGAGGCATGGGCTGTGCGGGTGACGACAGATACAGCGGCTGCATCAACAGCTGTCATTAACCCTGCAGCGGCTCTCACTGTTGAAGCCATTAGCCACGGCGCGTGGGGAGATAATGTCCGGTTCCGAGTTGAGCCAGTTGGTACGGCAGCTGATGAGTTTAACCTGATCGTTTCAGAGTATCCGGCTGATGGAGGTTTGACCCCTCTGCGACAAGAGATTTTCCAAAATCTTTCCATGACGGCAGCTCAGAACAATTTTGTCGATGCCGTAGTCAATGATGCCAATACGGGCTCACAGCTTATACAGACAACTGCATCCGGGGCACCATTGCCTGAGATCAATGGCACCCTTTCTGATGCCCATACTGATGATCCAGACATTCCAGCATCACCAGCTGTCACGGTTACCATTGCTCGCCCCGACGGTAATGGCGGCACCATTACCTTGCCAGCTTCTCCGGCAGCAGTTGCTCTCAATCTTGGAACCGGTAGCCGCTCGCTATTAGAAGTTGCTCCTGCCTTAGAAGCTGCGATTCGTGCTACCGATCCGACTGAGCCAGCCTTTGCTGGCGCAACTGTCACGGCAGTAGGCGATCGTCTATTGGTGCTGGCCGGACCAGGTAACCCCCGTGATGTCATTGATTTCGCAGATGGTGCCACGTCAGATGTTTTGCTGTTGTCAGTGGCATCAGGGGTTAGTACTAATATTCAAGAATATATTCTAGGGGGTGGTGCCATTGCTGACAGTGGTCAGACAGCGGGTGATGCTGGCAATAATGGAACTTTACCCGGTAGCACTGAGCTGATTGGTGATCCAACAGAAAAAACAGGAATTCACGCCCTGGAGGACGTGAATCTATTTAACTTACTCTGCATTCCACGCAGTGCCATCGTTGACGGCACTGGCTCATTAACAGCACAGCAGGCAGGGGCCGTGATGACGATGGCCGAAAGCTATTGTCGGAGACGGCGAGCCATGTTTCTAATGGATACGCCCAACAACCTGAGTACTCCCCAGGCCATTAAAACCTGGCTAGCAGCGAACAATACCCTCAGGTCCGATCATGTTGCACTCTATTTTCCCCAGGTCAAAATTCCCGATCCATTAAACAGTTTTAAGCTGCGCACAGTGGGTGCTAGTGGCACAATTGCTGGGCTTTTTGCCCGTACTGACAGTGAGCGTGGAGTGTGGAAAGCCCCTGCAGGCACTGACGCCACCCTTAGCAATGTGTTTGGATTGGATGCGTCTCTAACGGATGCGGAAAATGGCACCCTGAATCCCCTGGCGATTAATTGTCTACGGACATTTCCGATCTATGGAACAATTTGCTGGGGGGCACGCACTTTAGATGGGGCTGATGCCATTGGCTCAGAATATAAGTACGTGCCAGTGCGACGGCTAGCCTTATTTATTGAAGAGACTCTCTTTAGAAGTCTTAAGTGGGTTGTTTTTGAACCCAATGATGAACCCCTATGGGCACAAATTCGCCTTAATGTGGGTGCATTTATGAATAATTTATTTCGTCAGGGAGCCTTCCAGGGGCAAACACCACGCCAGGCTTATCTGGTGAAATGCGACAAGGAAACAACTACTCAGAACGATATTAATCAAGGCATTGTCAATATTTTGGTGGGCTTTGCACCGCTCAAGCCTGCTGAATTTGTCTTTATTAAACTGCAACAGCTGGCGGGTCAAATTCAAACTTAATAGGAGGAGTTTACAATGGCGCAGTTTAGTGTCAATGCTCAACGCTTTGACCCCTATAAGAATTTTAAGTTTCGCGTGAAATGGGATGGGCGATATGTAGCAGGTGTGAGTAAGGTGGGTGCCTTGAAACGCACAACTGAGGTGGTGGAACATCGCGAGGGGGGTGATCCGAGTACTGTACGTAAGTCTCCTGGCCAGAGTAAGTTTGAGGCGATTACGCTAGAGCGCGGTGTGACCCACGATCTGGAATTTGAGCGGTGGTGTAATAAAGTGTGGAATTACGGTTCCGGTCTAGGGGCAGAGGTATCGCTGGCGGATTTTCGTAAGGATATCATTATCGAACTGATGAACGAGGCAGGACAGGTTGCGATCGCATATAAGGTTTACCGCTGTTGGCCGTCAGAGTGTCAGGCATTGCCAGAATTAGATGCCAATGCCAACTCCATTGCATTTGAAATGGTGACTCTACAAAATGAAGGCTTTGAGCGTGATATTGATGTGGTCGAACCGTCTGAGCCAAGCTTTGTTGAACCATAGGTGACCCATGAAAGGGCTGACAGCGGCTAATTTGCTTACGGTGTGGGAACAAGGAATCTCCCAGAGTACAGCTCAGCGTGGGCTGCTGTTGTTGATGGCAGCCTGCCCGGAGCAATCTCCTGAACAACTGGCTCAGTTAAGTATTGGTCAACGGGATAGCCATTTACTCACCTTAAGAGAACAAACTCTGGGGTCAAACCTGGTTAGCGTTGTTAATTGTCCCAACTGCAATAATAAATTAGAACTCAATTTTGCCGTGTCTGATATTCGGCAGCCGCCGGTGTTAGGGTCAACGTCAAGTCTACTGCTGGCAACAGAAGACTATGAGATCACGTTTAGGCTCCCCAATAGTCTAGATCTGCGTGCAGTTGAACAGATGTCTAATGTTGAGCAGGCGGCCCAGCAAATTTTAGAACGCTGTATTCTCTCTGTGTGCTATCAGGGTCAGGCAAAATCGGCTGACCACATTCCACCATTTGTCAAGCAAGCCTTGCTTGAGAAAATGGAACAGGCGGATCAGCAGGCCGATGTAAAGCTTGCGGTCAGCTGTCCCGATTGTGGGCATCAATGGCAGGCCCCATTTGATATTCTAAGTTTCTTCTGGCAAGAGCTAACGGCCTGGGCAAAGCGGATTTTACAAGATGTGCATCAGCTAGCCTCTGCTTACGGTTGGCGAGAAGCTGATATTTTAGCCATAAGCCCTCAGCGTCGACAGTTTTATTTGGAGATGATCCATCCATGAGTCACTACCTCCAAACCATAGTTGCCAAAAATATGGGTGATCTATCCATGGTGCGTCCTCGTTTAGTGTCGAGGTTTGAGACACCTGCAGATACTGTATCACTGATGCCTCAGTTATTATCCATTGAGACTGAAGCTGAAACTCCTGAGCGTGGCCCAGCCATAGCCAGTGAGCCTGATTTGCAGCAACCTCAGTCACAGATGGTTAGACTCGCGGAGCAAACCCCTTCTAAGCCTTTGTCTCAGCCATCTCAACCGCCTCAGTCCCCAGTTACTCCCTCTATATCTCCCTCCTTATCTCCAACGATATCTGATGATTTATCAGAATCTTCGGTAAGGTTTAGACCTCTATCAGAACCCTTGTCATCACCTGCTCCTACTCACTTATCTGAAACAGATGTTTCCACTTCAGGATCTGTTGTTGAGCCCTTAACTGAAACAAGTCTTCCTCAGTCTAGAGCTGTCAGACAACCGGTACCTCCACATGCCACACCATCCTTAGTTTCTCCTCAAGCATCTGCGTTATCTAGACAACCAACAGTTCGGCCAGCCTTGGTAGTGAGCCAAACAGTAACTGATGACTCTTCTGCAAAACCGCTGGGTGTTCCTGAATTCTCTTCCTCCCCTCGCCCACTCGCTAGATCATCTTCTCCTCCATCATCTGAGACTAGTGGGCCAACCATTCAGGTCACCATTGGGCGCATTGATGTACGAGCTATTACCCCAAAATCATCTCCGCCTCAAGCGCCTAAGCCTCGCTCTGCTAAGCCGTCTCTGCAGGACTATTTAAAGACTCGAAATAGTGCACGCCATGGAGCCTGAACCATGAGTACTGCCCTTGCTATTGGTGCTGTTACAGCTGTTCTTAGAAGTGTATTAACCAACCGGTTGGTCAGTGTTTCTGAAAATCTGGGCGGCAGTACGCCAGATGTTTCTGTACTGCCACCAGATACTGTGATGGCATCAGAGGCAAATGCGCCAGATACGCTGAATTTGTTTCTCTATCGGGTGATGCCTAATGTAGGCTGGCGTAATATTGGCTATCCAGCCAGAGACTCTCAAGGAGAACGGGTAAGTTGTCCGCCGCTGGCTCTAGACCTGCATTATTTGTTAAGTGCCTATAGTCAGGTCCCCTTTCGAGCTGAGGTGATGCTTGGCTACAGTATGCAAGTGCTGCATGAAGCTGGTGTACTTCCCCGTGAGTTAATCAGTGCAAGGCTTTCGGACTTAGTTAATTTCCCTGAAAATATTCTGGCTGCATCTACCCTGGCAGAACAAATTGAAATGATAAAAATTACCCCTGAAGGGTTAAGTACGGAAGAGATTTCAAAGCTGTGGTCAGCGTTTCAGACAAATTATCGTCCAACGGTGGCTTACCATGTCTCTGTGGTTCTGATTGAAAGCGATCGCCCTGCTCGCTCAGCGCTACCTGTACGGGAAAGCCAGGTATTTGTTATGCCTTTAAGGCGCCCTGTAATCAATGCTGTACAGCCTCAGCTGATAAATCCCAACGGAACACTTATCATTCAAGGATATAACTTGCGGGCGGATGAGCTTAGGGTACGTATCAATGGAGATATTCAGATAGCGCCAACAGCTGATAATGTAAGCGATACGCAGATTTCTGTTGAGCTGCCGAATACATTACAAACTGGTCTAAAAACTGTTCAGGTTGTTCACTATGTTAATTATGAGCCCAATGATGAGAATCCGGCGGACTTGAGAGAAGGCTTTGAGTCTAATACGGTTTCCTTTATTTTGAGGCCCGAGATTATTGGCATTAGCCCAGACCCGGTAGCACAAAATCAATCGTTAACTTTGACGGTTGTTACCCCTGTCAATGATCGACAACAGGTGCAGTTATTTCTAGGCGATCAATCAATTTCTAATTTTCAGTTAGTGGGTGCTTTGCCAACGACAACGCTGACATTTGATATTCCGGCTGATTTCACTCCAGGTGAATATTTGGTGCGGTTACGGATTGATGGTGCTGAAAGTGAACTACAGCCGGAAACAGGTCCCTATTCTGCCCCAACCGTTACTGTAAGCCTATGATAACCGATCAGGATTGGCAAACCACAAATCAACACCGCCTAGCCACGGCGTTAGAGGCTGTGTGTCAATGTTTGCGAACTTACATAAAACAGCGTCAGGGGGAATCAGCTAGCCAGGAGACAGTAGATCAGGAAACCGCAGCTTCTCTGGCAACAGAAATAGTAGAGAACTCTACAGCCAATCAGCCCATATCTGCCCTGGATCATCTATGTGATGCCTTTGGGTTAACGCGGTTTGAACGTCAAGTGTTGTTACTCTGTGCTGGGGTAGAGCTGAGTGCGGCTTTGACCCAACTGTGTGGAGCGGCCCAGGGAAAACAATTTATGTATCCAACATTTAGCCTGGCATTGGCTGCCTTTCCAGAGGCTCGTTGGGATGCCCTTGCTCCCGTGGCACCACTGCGCCGTTGGCGGCTGATTGAGATGATTAGCAGTGATAGTTTGACTCAGAGTCGCTTACGTATTGATGAGCGAGTGCTGCATTATTTAACCGGGGTTCCTTATCTGGATGAGCGTTTAGATGGCCTGGTCTATCGGTTACAGGCTCCTAATTATTTGTTACCGTCTCAGCAACAAATTGCTCAAAGGATGGCTGATATTTGGCTAGAAAGTCAACCATCGGCTCCAATTATTCAGCTGTGGGGTGGGCAGGATGTTGGTAGCGCGATCGCAACTACCGCCTGTCAAATCTTAGGCACTGTCTTATATCGTCTTCGGGCCATGGATATTCCGGGTGCGATCTCAGAGCGAGAAGCCCTGGCCAGACTGTGGGAACGCGAGGCCGTTCTCAGCCGGAGCATATTGCTTTTAGACTGTAGCCAGCTGCCCGCCGCCACCTTAAAACAAACGGTTATTCCATTTGTTGAGAGTTTGCAGACAGACCTGGTCATAGTTGGCACCGACCCAGTTGTTATTGATGACCGGGCTATGGTTCACCTGGAGCTACCTGGGTCAAGTTTGTCAGAGCAGCGACAGCTGTGGCAGCAAGCTCTCAATACCCATGCCTTAGAGGTCAATGGCCACCTGGATAGTTTGGTCTCTCAGTTTCGGCTCAGTGCTGTCAATATCCAGTCTGTCTGTGCTGAAGTCAGGCGTTTACCCCAAACCCATTTAACTAAGAATCTAGCTGAAAATCTCACCGAGAACCCAGCTGAAGTCCTGAGTGCAAGACTATGGGAAACCTGTCGGCTACAAACCCGGCCCCAGTTAAATGATTTAGCTCAGCGGATTACGCCTAAAGCTACCTGGAGTGAGTTGGTACTGCCGGAGCAAGAACAGCAAATGCTGCGAGAAATTGCCGCCCAGGTGAGACAGCAGGCCCAGGTATATGACACCTGGGCCTTTACCACCCGAGGAGCCCATGGTCTGGGGATTACGGTTCTGTTTGCTGGCCCTAGCGGCACTGGTAAAACCCTGGCAGCTGAGGTAATTGCCCATGAACTGCAGTTAGATCTGTATCGCATCGATTTGAGCCAGGTGGTGAACAAATATATTGGTGAAACAGAGAAAAATCTGCGGCGGGTGTTTGATGGGGCTGAAGCGGGCGGCGCTATTTTGCTGTTCGATGAGGCTGATGCTTTGTTTGGTAAACGCAGTGATGTTAAAGACGCTCGCGATCGTTACGCCAATCTTGAGGTGAGTTATCTACTACAGCGGATGGAAGCTTATCGGGGGCTGGCGATTTTGACAACAAATTTAAAAAAGGCCATTGATACGGCCTTTCTGCGCCGACTACGCTTTGTGGTGCAGTTTCAGTTCCCTAGTGTGGAACAGCGGCTAGAGATTTGGCGGCGGATTTTTCCGAAGCAGGTGCCGACCGACGGGTTAGATTTTCATCAACTGGCCCGTTTGAATATTACCGGGGGCAATATTCGTAACATTGCCTTAAATGCTTCATTTTTAGCGGCAGATGCCGATACACCGGTCACAATGCATCATTTATTGCGGGCAGCGAAAACTGAGTATTCTAAGCTTGAAAAGACACTGACGGATACGGAAGTGAAGGGATGGGTATGAGCGAAGACTACCAAGGGCAACAGCCCATAGTAGAGAATATGAGCAGCATGGTTGACAGCTCTCATGGGTCTTCCTTTGAGGCAGTGCGCCAGGGGCCGTCTGCTGTTGAATCACAAGGTTTCAGTTCTCAATCAGCGTTGCCTTATGCTCTGAATCTGCATATTGATCAACTCACACTGCATGGATTTTCGGCAGTGGATCGCGATCGCATCGGCGCAGCCATGAAAGCTGAACTCTCTCGACTATTGACTGAGCAAGGCATTCCCTCCCAATTAAAGCAGGGTGATGTCATCAATCAGCTGGATGGCGGTACCTTTGAGATAACGGCAAGGATGCCTCCTAGAATGATTGGAGCACGGCTCGCTCGAGCAATTTATCGAGGCTTAGGGCATGGGTGAATGGTTACAAACCCAGGTAGATTCAAAGACTCAGGCTTCAGGACTATCAGCTTCTCCAAGACGCCTACAGCATCAGCGGAGCTGCAATCTGCACCAGAAATCAGGTGATGATAACTATCGAATATCGGCTCAGTCAAGACAGTCCTGTGACTCATCAGGTGATAAGAAAGCTCTACCAGTTTTGCATGATCTGTTAAGCTCAACCAATCTCAACATTCAACCAAAACTGACCGTTGGCACCCCAAACGATAAATATGAGCAAGAAGCAGATCGTTTGGCTGAGCAGGTGATACGGATGCCACAGGTTCAACTTCAAAGAGAGCCAGAAGAGGAATCTGAAGAGACTGTTCACCCCAAACGGATACCTACTCAGGTTTTACCTGGACTGCAACGCAAGTGTGCTGCCTGTGAAGAGGAAGACAAAATTCAGTTAAAACCAAAAGTGGATGCCTTGCAGACGACACCTACTCTACAGTCCAGGGTTCAACGCCTACAGCAAACAACTGGGCATCCCCTACCTGCCAATGTACGCTCTTTTATGGAACCTCGCTTTGGCCAAGACTTCTCCAGGGTTCGCCTACATACTGCTGGAGAAGCACCAAAACTCGCTCAAAGCCTTAATGCTCGGGCATTCACAGTGGATAACAATATCGTATTTGGAGCAGGCGAATATCAACCTCGCACAGTTGAGGGCAAAAAGCTAATAGCCCATGAGCTTACCCATGTGGTGCAACAAAGCAAGAATCACTCAACTCAACGACCTCAACTCAAATCCCAATCCAAAGAAGATGCTGAACACAAACACTTGAAAAAGTTCTTAAAGCTCATTAAAGGCAGGCTGCTCAGACGCTTCCAGAAAGGACAAAAGCTCTTAATCACTAAAGCTCGTAGCGAAGCCGCTGCGGAGATTTTGAATTTAAATCGGCAAGGGGAGAGTGATTTTCAAAACATTGCTGATGTAGAAGAGATCTTAATCCAGTTCAGGAACTTTGGGGAAAAGACTCAAAAAGGAAAGCTAACGTTGCAGCGTCTATCTACACAACGTACCCTGATAGATCGTTGTAGCCCTAATAATGAGCAAGCCATTAAAGCTAGCTTGCCTGTAGCCCGTAGACTGTTGAGTCAAACCCTTAAACAGCTTAACGAACAAGCCGATTCTGATTTTGTACGTAATATCCTGTGGCTTTACTTTCGGTCTAGTAGTGAAAACACATTGGAATTGGTAAAAAATCGTCTCCATACCGTTCAGTCACGATTGGATGACATGGTTTTTGGCTGCACCAATGATAAAGAATATAAAACTTGCGAGGATGCTGTAGGTTTTTATTCTCGCAGTAGAGATCGAATTTTTCTATGTACTGAGGATGTACAGGTCGATCTTGAAAAGAGCAACGCAACAGATGAAAATTCTCGCGTAGAAGAAGAACCTGACTCATCATCAGAGTCAGATGAGATAGAAGAAGATCAACCTAAGGTAAAAACGCTGGATAAATTGGCATTGCTGATTATTCATGAAGCTATGCATTTCTTCTATCCAGAGATTATCGATTTTGGTTATTTTGGTTCATCTTGTACGGAAAGCTTTGTAGGACGTCAAGATAAGGTAACGGCGGGCGATCCTCCGTCTGAGCGTAAGAATAATGCGGATAGTTATGAATGTTTGGTAATTCAGCTTTCGAATCCTGCCCTAAGTGGAGACAATGCTGAGAGCTTCAAATCAGAAATTGCACAACGTGCAGACCAATTTCGCGGTGTAGGGTTAACTATTGAACGAAGCGGGGTATCGATTAACCCAGGCATCGTTAACCTTTTTCACCAGGTTTCGACCAGTCTGAATTCCTTTTTGAAGTTAACGCTCCCGAGGCAGGCGGATTTACCTTTAAGTGGACATTAATCATTAAACCTAGTGGAGAGGAAATTTCATTAACTGGCGAGAAGCAAGAATTAGACCTTGAATCAGTGGTTCCCAAACTCCAGGCAGAAAAGATTGAGGCAGGCATACTACGGTGTCAGGTAGTTCTATATAGGTCTGATGGCAAAGACAAAAGTCCAACAGTAACGGTTGAAAAATCCCTAAGATTTGACCATACTCAGAGTGCACCATAGGTAACTTTGATGTAGATTCGCAATAGGTTTTAGTGACTTTGTCTAAACTGGGGATAACCCATATCGATGAAATTCTCCACTGGTTGAGATTAAGCTATGAGTCAGCAAGCACATCTGCAAAATAAATCAGGACCTCAACCATCGGTAACATCAGCAAAATCAGGCATGTTACAACGCAAATGTAGTTGTGGGAAAACAGCGGGGCTGACGAAAAAATGTAGTGACTGTGAAAGCAAAAAGCTGGAACTATGGAAGCAAGAGGTAGCGCAAGTAAATAGACAAGAATCTCCACCAGTCATCCATGATCTCATTCAACCCCAGCTAAAAGTGGGAAAGCCTAATGATCGGTACGAGCAAGAAGCTGATCGCATTGCCAATCAGGTCACGCAGATGCCTCAACCTGAGGTGCAGCGCCAGATAGAAACTAAAGAAGAGGAGGAAGAGACACTACAAACAAAACCTACTGTCAGTCACATTCCTTCTCTTGTTCAAAGGCAGGTTGAATCAGAGGAAGAGGAAGAGGAAACCCTCCAAGCCAAGAATTTTCCTAACCTCTTGCCTACGATCACACCTGATATTCAGTCCGGAGTTCAGACCTTACAGCAAAGCAGTGGACAGCCCTTACCGCCTAATGTTCGGTCATTTATGGAACCCCGTTTTGGGCAGGACTTTTCAGGAGTTCGCGTACACACTACTGGACGAGCTTCTCAAATTGCCCACAGCCTTCATGCCCGTGCCTTTACAGTGGGAAACCATATTGCGTTTGCTCAAGGAAACTTTAGACCTCATACCTCAATTGGTCAGAATTTGATTGCCCACGAATTAGTTCACACCCTACAGCAAGGCAAGGGGACATCATCACACAACACGTTACAACGTGCCCCAGACGATACGAACACCAGACCAGCTTGCACCCAAAGTGAAGAGGAAGAAACAGAATTAAATCGCGCCCGTAGCCCTATTATCCACTCTATTTTGATGCGATGGCTGCGCCGAGTTGACAATAAAGACCTCAGAGTGGGCTCCTTGCCCCGTTTACGAGCTAGACGTGCTCGCCGTGTTTGTCTGCTATCTCTCTGTGGCGACCCTGATTTTAGCCTAACTAACAACGCATTAGCCCAAAAACTGCAGGCGTTTGACCTCGAAACGGATAAAGGCAAAGCCCACGGCGTCTGCAGCAGGCTCAGCAATGTCAGCACGCCCACCGATACTGCCGCAGCACCAGAGGAAACAGAGGAAGCGGAGGAGACTATCTGTCCTGACTTCAAAATGCCACCAGCCAGCCAGGGCAAAACTCTCTGGATTTTAGGAGATTTCAAAAAACCAGCTGTCTGGAACAATCAACATCGAGAAGCCAAGGCTATGGTGGGTGATCATACATGGAGCCCATCGACTGACGATTTTCGAGCAGCAGCAGGTGGTAAAGGAGAGGTCATTGGTAGCGTTAAAGCGTTGGCAGATAAGATTAAGGCTCAAGGTAAAAAAGGCGTATCTGAACTAAATCTTGTTGGTCATGGCAATGACTCCTATCTGGCACTCAGCGGCAAAATCTTTCCCCCTGGGCAAGAAATTATTGACGAATACGGCGATGAAGATGAGAGGCCAATTGATACGGCCAGGGTTAACTTTGCCGATGCAGGTCTTGTGAATGGCTATGAGCTAAGCCCTAATGGCTCTGCTGGTATGGATTTAAAGCCATACTTTGCACCTGGAGCTGTCATTAATCTCTATGCTTGTAATACTGCGACACTTTCAGTTTTGCCAGCTGGTATAGCCAAACAACTCTGTACTCTGGTGCGCAGGAGTGACGACACAATTAGTTACTGCCCCCACATCAACAACAGAAATCCGAAAAAGCTAAAGATTGTAAGCCGTAATAAAGTTTATGTTGAAGGGACAGGCACTGAAACTGATTCTAAAGCCACTAGAACCTGCCAAAACAGTCAAAAGAACGGATTTGAGGCTTTAAAGCTCCGTCCGGTCAAACCAGGAGCCTTAACGAAAAAGAGACGAAAGAACCCTATCAATTTGGAGCTTGATGATTTGAGCTCTCTGTAAAACTTCTAGAGGAATGTGAAGCGATAAACAACCAGATAACCAAAGCTAGGATGAATGGGACATGAGGGATAAGCAGATGAAAAAGCGATTGCCCCTTAAAACACGTTCTCAGCTAACATCGCTGGCACTACCAGACCAACGCTTTCGCCGAAGTCGTTTATTAGGCATATTTTCCCAGTCCAACCCGCAGAGCTCTCTGGCAGAACAACCACCCGTCTTGCATGAAGCCTTAACATCCCCCCCTTCTCCCCGTATTTCCCTTCAAGGAGCAGCGCCTGCTAGTCTAGCCACATCTTCAACCGAACCAGAAGAAAAACGCCCCGAATTATTTGATCAATCGAGTCGCAGCAGTGCTAAAGAAGCGGGAGTACGGTTCGCTAAAAGGAAAGCAGCATGTGTTGTGCCCGATAGCTTTGCTATAACGATGGCAACTCACCAAAATGATCAAAATGCAGCCACTGGCTTGCTACAAATTGCTTTTAAGGGACGAGGTAAAACCCGTTATCCCCATGGAACACAAGAACTGTTTGCCTTCGGTAAACGTCAACGCAATGCAGATGGTCAGGTTTGTGACTGCGACTGCATGATTTATCGACAGTACATTCGGGCCATTGCAGCTCAGCGCCTTCCCGGACAGTCAACCTTTCAGCCAATTGGACAAATGAAATCAGGCCACAGGATAATACCTGTTGACCAGCAGTGGCATCATGAAGATATTTCAACCATTCCAGGTTACTCAACCCATGGATGTGAGCGAGATTTTGAGGATCACCCCGGATTTGATAACGGCACTAAAACTGGTGTTGGCGTGTTACTTCGCTACAACTTTTTGCTGCAAATTTGGGATATATGCAAGCAAAAATCAGTTAAAGAATCGCATCAAACTCTCACCATTGCGGGCGATACCCCACCCCGACTAATTCGTTGGACCCCTGGTCTGAAACCATTAAATATAGATGACATCTCTAGTTTAGAAACAACATCTGGCTAATCCATCGCGAGATAGTAATAAATAGGTGAACTCTAAACTAGAAACAATGATCTTTTCTGCTTGATTAACGTAAGTTACAAATTTGTTCAATAGATTTCATTTTTAGTCAAGTTTGTAGCACTATTTGTCGTTTATGGGCAGATTCGATAGCTTCTGGGTAAAGTTAAATCACACAGTTGCTTGACATTTCAGGTTTACGCCTATAAATAGGATTATCAGCTCGTAGAGTTACATTTTCAGAGTCATTTGAGCAAGTTCTTGGCCCCCTTAAGACAATCGTTTAATGACTACTCCAATCTCACCTCTCTTAAAAAAGGGCGGGCTTGCCCAGGTTGATGCAGATAATGGTCAGCTGCTAAGGCTGATCAATTTTCAATTTAATCCCGAAACCTTTAGCCGCTCTTTGCAAGTGCTGCGGGTGGAGTCGGGGGATAGCAATCGAGCAGAAGCGCTGCGTTTAAAGGGTCCTGCTGCCGAGACCATTAATTTGGAAGTTGAATTTGACACCGCGGACCAGCGTGAGTTTCCGCAAGAAAACCCGGATGCGGTTGAATTTGGTCTTTATCCGCAGTTGGCCGCTCTGGAGACGTTGATTTACCCCAGTAGCAGTCAACTTCAGGCTAATCATCGACTAGCCCAGGCAGGAACGTTAGAAATCACCCCAATGCAAGCTCCATTACTGTTATTTATTTGGGGAAAACAGCGCATATTGCCCGTTAACCTGACAGAGTTTAGCGTTACCGAAGAAGCCTTTGATTCTTTTCTAAATCCAGTACGGGCCAAAGTTAGTCTTGGGATGCGGGTGCTCAGTATTTTTGATATTCCTGTTGAAAGCTATGGTGGGGGACTATTTATGAGCTATTTAGAACAAAAAGAACAGTTTGCAACCAAAATACCCCGTGGCAGCTTTAGTATTTCTGGCATAGGAGGTTTGCCCTAATGAACGATATATTTCCTCCCACCAGTCGATACCATAGCATCGAAACTAAAACGCTTGAAGTTGAGATAGGCCAGCCTGTAGCATACTTATGTCGTCGATTTGTTCCTGTGCCAGAACGATTTGCCCTGTTGCAAGAACATACTGTTCGAGACGGAGAGCGACTGGATAACCTCACGGCTCAGTATTTGGGTGACCCGGAACAGTTTTGGCGGATCTGTGATGCCAACGGTGCGATTCGTCCTAATGATCTGACCGCAACCACTGGGCAAAAGCTGCGGATTACTCTGCCTGAAGGTATTCCAGGGGCAGCTAATGATTAGGGGGAGTCAGCACCTGCTGACCCTCATGGTGGGACCGGCTGTAGCAGTACCGGTTTCACAAACTGTTTTGGATGCTTTAACAGAAGTCTCAGTCAGTATTTCGGCACGCTCCGCCAGTGGGTTTCAGCTGAGTTTTGAAATCAGCAATAATTCCCCTTTGCAAACCCTTTTCTTGCTCTCTGGCGGAGCGGCGATTCCATTGTTAAGGGTGGTTATCGTTGTCACAGTCAATGGTACTCCCCAGGTACTGATCGATGGGGTCGTTAAGGAGCATTCAATTGCACCTGGAGTTGGCAGCCAGCCAGCCACATTGACGATTATGGGCAGCGATCTCACTGAAGTGATGAACTACCCCCGGTTTAGTAATCTGCCGGGTACGCCTTTCCCCGCGATGCCGCCGTTTACCCGAGTGCTGACTATCCTGGCTAAATATGCTGCTTTAGGGATTATTCCTAAGGTATTACCCAGTGTTTTGTTAGATGTGCCGCTACCAACTGACCGGGTTCCTCAACAAAAGGGGACCGATCTGGAATATATACAACAGCTTGCCGATGAGGTAGGCTATGTGTTTTACCTTGAGCCAGGGCCAGCACCCCTGACTAGCTGCGCCTATTGGGGACCTGAAATAAAAGTGGGTCAGCCTCAACCAGCTTTGAATGTAGATATGGATGCTTACACCAATGTGGAATCCCTTAGCTTTCGATTTAATGATAGTGCGAAGGTGTTGCCAATTGTAACTGTTCAAAATCCTACAACAAAAGTTCCTATCCCCATACCCATTCCTGCTATTACACCGTTAAATCCTCCCTTAGGGGCTGTATCATCTATCCCTCAGCAGTTTGAGGTGATTTCTGATTCAGCTAAATATTCTCCTGTACGGGCCGCCCTGATCGGTCTTGCCAAAGCGGCTCGTTCTGCCGAGGCAGTAACTGGCTCTGGTAGTCTGGATGTACTGCGCTATGGCCGCCTGTTAAAGGCAAGAGAATTGGTGGGAGTGCGGGGGGCAGGAGTAGCCTTTGATGGGTTGTATTACGTTAATAATGTTACCCATACCATTACCCGTGATGCTCACAAGCAAAGTTTTGAACTCTCTCGCAACGGTTTAGTATCCACTGTTTCCCAGGTGCCTGCATAATGAATGGACAGAAGTTTTATGGTAAATATCGTGGCACGGTGGTCAATAATGTTGACCCCGAACGGCGGGGGCGTCTTCAAGTATCAATAACAGATTTTTCATTGTTGCCATCTACCACCTGGGCTCTACCCTGTTTCCCCTGGGCTGGACCGCAAATGGGGATGTATTTTATTCCACCAATTGGGGCTGGGGTATGGATAGAGTTCGAACAGGGTGATCCGGACTATCCTATTTGGGTGGGATGCTGGTGGGGAGCGACACCGGAGGTGCCAACTACAGCGGCAGGACAAACCACACCTGGAACCCCAGTGGCGGTGATGCAAAGTGTTACCCAGGGAGCGGTGGTGATTAGTGATGCTCCGGTGCCCCCAATGACGGCACCGGGGGTGATGGTTAATAGTGGCCCGGCTTCTTTTATTACGGTGGACGCCAGTGGTGTAACGATTACAGCACCCACCATCACGCTTAAGGCGACGACGGTGAATATCACAGGCATCACGGATATTAATGCGGGGGCCCTGAAGGTGACCTAGGAGTAGCCTAGAGGCGATCTCAAGATAGTACAGACAGGAGAGAATAAGGAGGACGGAAAGAACAATGCCAGGATTTATTCTGCATCAAGGAGCGACAGTGTTGTGCAGCCATGCTGGACAAGCCCAGCCTATATCGGTGAACCCTCGGGTAACAGTGAGCGGTCAGCCAATTGTGGCTCAGCCGACGGTCTACGGTGTTGCAGGATGTACCTTGCCACCACCGCCAGCGGCAAATGGTCCCTGTGTGAGCGCCCAGTGGGTAACCGGTTCGACTCGGGTGAAGTCTATGGGTATCCCTGTGTTGTTGTTGGATAGTCAGGCAATTTGTACCCCCACAGGCACTCCGTTGATCATTGCTGCAACCCAGGGGAGGGTAAGTGCAATCTGATGGTGACTGATTTTCCCTTCCATATTGATCGGAGTCGAGGGCGCACAGCGCTGACAGATGAGTCAGGGCATATTCGTGATCTAATCGAGCAGGTGTTGTTTACTTCTCCTGGAGAGCGGGTTAATCGACCAGATTTTGGCAGTGGATTACTACAACTTGTGTTTGCCCCCAACAGCGACATTTTGTCGGCGGCTACCCAAGCGACGGTGAGGGGAGGTTTACAACGGTGGTTGGGGGATTTGATCCAGGTGGATGAGGTGGTGGTAGAAAACGACGCATCTAGCTTGCGTGTCACCGTGCGCTATCTGGTGCGTCGTACCCAACAACAGCAGGTGGCGCAGTTTACACGGGAGGTATGACATGCTGCGATACTTCTGTTGTGATCATCGCCGTCGTGCCGCTGTTCTGGCCAGCGATCTGAATGGGATTGATTATTTAGAGGTACTGGATAATGATGCTCCTAATGAAAGCGATCGACAGTTGATTTTATTGGTTTTTCTGTTAAAGCCGCTGGGGGACAATGGTCTTGATGCTGACACTATTCAGATTGAGGGCGGTGAGCGAATCCGAGATATTCAGGTAACGGAAATTGTCACTGCTGCTGACTCTGCGGAAATTCAACTGCGGGTTAATCAATGGGGAGATTATTCTACCTATACCCTCAAAGTTGTTGATGGTGACGGTCCTCCCAACTGGCTAGATCCGATTTTGTCGGCGATTAATTTTTCGTTTAAGGTTGATTGCCCTAGCGATTTTGATTGCGAAACAGAACGAATTTGTCCCCCAGAACCAACACCCACCCCAGCCATTAATTATCTGGCTAAGGATTATGCTAGCTTTCGACGGTTAATGTTGGATCGGCTGGCCGTGCTGATGCCCCAGGGGTTTGAGCGGAATCCGGCGGATATCGGCATCGCCCTGGTAGAGTTGATGGCCTATGTGGGGGATTATCTCAGTTATGAACAGGATGCGATCGCAACCGAAGCCTATCTCGACACAGCCCGCAAACGCACCTCAGTCCGTCGCCATGCCCGGTTGGTAGATTACTTTATGCACGATGGCTGTAATGCCCGCGCCTGGGTACAGGTGCAGGTCAGTGGTGGCACAACGTTACCCCAGGGCACTCAGTTACTCACCCAGGTGCCGGGACAACCTAGGCTGATTCCACCGGGTTCATCCCAATACGAAACGGCCCTCAGGCAGCAGCCTGTCATTTTTGAGACCATGACAGATGCGGTCCTATTTCCCACCCACAATCAGCTAGAGTTTTACACCTGGGGAGATCAAGACTGTTGTTTGCCCAAGGGGAGCACCCAGGCCACCCTTCGCGATCATTATCCGAATCTGAATGCGGGCGACATTTTAATTTTTGAAGAGGTGCTGGGACCCCGCACGGGACAACCCGAAGATGCTGACCCCAGTCACCGTTGGGCCGTCCGGTTAACCCAGGTCACCTTCATGGAAGATCCCATCGGTGGACAGTTTGCTGAGCCCCCCAACAATGAACCGGTAAATGTTACCCAAATTACCTGGGATGATGCCGACGCTCTGCCCTTTGCCCTGTGTCTGTCTGCTCAGGCCGATGCCGCCCAGGGGGAACAGTTTTTAGCCGACGTTACCGTGGCTCTAGGAAATATTGTTTTGGCCGATCATGGAGCCACTATTTCTCAAGAATTTCTGGGTGCCGTACCGTCTCCAACGCTGTTTAAGGTGCCTGTGGCCGCAGGCGATCGCTGTCAGCCAACGCTTTCCAATCCGGTTGTTCCCAAGTTTCGCCCAGGGCTAGCAACAGGTCCCCTGACCCAGGTCACTGCCTATACGTCTCCCCCACCGTCTGCCCAGGCCGCTTTTCAACGACAGCTGGGAACATCCCTACCGGCCATTACGTTGCAGAGTGAACTCAGCAGCCAGCCAGCGACATGGCAGCCTGTAAGAGATTTACTGAGTAGTGGTCGTCAAGATTTGAATTTTGTTGTCGAAACTGAGAATGACGGCAGTGCCAAGATCCGCTTTGGTGACGATCGCTATGGGCTGCACCCCAGCCCAGGGACACGATTTAGTGCCACCTATCGCATTGGCAATGGTCTTGCGGGTAATATCGGGGCCGATACCTTAGCCCATGTGGTAAGCGAACTGGGCACGATTCAACAGATTCGTAACCCATTGCCTGCCCAAGGAGGACAGGCCCCAGAAAGTCTTGAACAGGTGCGTCAGGCAGCGCCCTATGCCTTTAGGGTACAGGAGCGGGCTGTGACCTTGGCAGACTATGCAGCAGCAGCGGAGCGGCACCCAGAGGTGCAAAAAGCAGTGGCCACTTTCCGTTGGACCGGTAGCTGGCGTACTGTGTTTGTGACCGTGGATCGTCTGGGGGGGAGATTAGTCGATGCTGAGTTTGAAACCGAGCTACGAGAGCATTTGGAACGGTTTCGGATGGCGGGCTATGACCTGGAGGTAGATGGTCCACGATTTGTCTCCTTAGAAATCGAGATGTTGATATGTGTGCATCCCAATTATTTTCGTAGCGATGTCAAAGCGGCAGTGCTACAGGTATTGAGCAATCGTAGACTGCCGGATGGTCGGGTGGGCCTCTTTCACGCCGACAATTTTACCTTTGGTCAGTCGGTGTATCTCAGCCCCATCTATGCTGCTATACAGGCGGTTGCCGGGGTGGCTTCAGCCCATATCAAAGTCTTTCAGCGGCAGGGTATCCCCAGCAATGAGGGTCTCACCACCGGTGTTTTAGAGATGGACCGACTGGAAATTGCCCGGCTTAACAACGATCCTGATTTCCAGGAGCAGGGAGTATTGCGCTTGCAGATGGAGGGTGGGAAATGAACTCATTTTTAGCTCGGGAACTGCTGGCATTAAATGACTGCGGCTGTTGTGATGGCATCGGGTTATATACGCCGGTTGAGGTGTTTAATCGGGCTGGGCTGGAGACCATCGCCTATCGTACTGGTCAACATGGTCAATTTAAGCAGAGCATGTTAGCCCAGCTCTCTAGCGCTGAGCTGTCAGCCCTGCGGTCGCTGACGACTCGTGATGATGATGACTTTGCGATCGCACTCCTCGACGCCTGGGCCACCGTTGCCGATATTCTCACCTTCTACCAGGAGCGCATTGCTCAAGAATCTTATTTGCATACCGCTACCGAGCGCCTATCGATTCGGCATCTGGCTCGCCTGATCGGTTACCAGTTACAGCCGGGTGTTGCGGCCAGCACCCAGCTGGCCTTTACCCTGGATACTGCTCCTGGTTCGCCTGCCCAAATTACCCTGGACGCTGGCACAAAGGTGCAGAGTATTCCCGGTAAAGATGAGCTACCCCAGCTATTTGAGACCTCGACCGCCATCGAAGCTAGAATTGTCTGGAACAGTCTGCGACCCCGGTTGACCCAGCCGCAAACCAGCAGTTCTGTTAATCAGAGCGTCACTGTACAGGGAATTGCTAACAATCTCCAAAAGGGGGACAAACTCCTGATTTTTAAAGGCTCAAGCCGTAGTTTCAAAACTGTTTTTCGGGTAACCCCCAACCAAGCCGCTAATACCACTCGTCTGGATCTGATCCCCGGTGCCCCACCGGCACTGCCTGATTTTAAAGACCCCACATTTCCTCCAGGGGTAGAACCCACCCAGAAAGTGCCCCTAACCCAGGCCCAAATCGATAGTCACATTATTGGCAAAAGCTGGCCCCAGGAAGACTTGTTGGCCCTGATAGAAACTCAAGGGTGGTCTGTAGACAGTCTCACAGAGACAATCATTATCCAACAAACTGCCCCTGCTCAACCGGCAGAGGTTTATGTTTTTCGCCTGAGTGCGCCGGTGTTTGGTCATAACGCCGCCAAACAGATTGAATACACTAATGGCGATGACCCCAAACCTGTTATCGAAAATGGCACGCTGAAGCAGATAGAATGGCAGCCTGCGGGAGAAGCCCGTAGCTGGCTGTTTTTAGACAATGCCTATGAAGGTATTACCCAGGGTGGCTATGTGGCCATTCGCAAAGCTCCAAGTTCTAACCCTGCGATTGCTAAGGTCAATGAAGTGAGTACCCTCACTCGTAGTGAATATAATCTCAGCGGCAAAACCACTCGCCTGATTTTGGACACCGACTGGTGGAAAGCCAATAGTTTTCACATTATCCGACGTAGCTTAGTTTATGCCCAAAGCGAAGCTCTGTTGCTGGCAAACTTGCCGATTACAGAGGCTGTTCAAGGAGATACCATTACGCTAGATAGCTTTTATCTAGGGTTGCAGTCAGGGCAGACTCTCATACTCACTGGAGAACGGGCCGATCTCCCCGGTGTGACCCATAGTGAAGTTCTCGTTCTTAAAAAAATTACCCTTCAAAGTGGCTATACCCAAATTACCTTACAAAAAGGACTCTCCTATCCTTACCGGCGAGATACCGTCACTATTAATGCCAATGTGGCTCCGGCCACCCATGGTGAAACTGTGCAAGAGATTTTAGGTAGTGGCGATGCCAGCCAGGGCTATCAAACATTCACCCTACGCCAGCCGCCGCTTACCTATGTCAGCAGTGATGCCACCCCCAGTGGCACCCTCTCCACCTTAGAGATTCGGGTGAATGACATCCGCTGGCATGAAGCGCCCATGCTCTATGGCCAAACGCCTCAAGATCGCAGCTTTAGTACTCGCCTCACCGAAGCGGGCAACACCCTGGTGAAATTTGGGGATGGGCACACCGGTGAGCGACTGCCTACGGGCGTTAACAATATCTATGCCCGGTATCGTAAGGGTCTTGGTCTGGCCGGTAATGTTAAAGCTGATCAGCTGACCAACTTAATGTCTCGTCCCCTGGGGCTAAAAGCCGTTACTAATCCCTTACCTGCTAGCGGTGGGAACAATGGCGAGAGTTTGGCCAATGCCCGCGACAATGCGCCACTGACCGTACTCACCCTTGATCGGGTGGTGTCATTGCAGGACTTTGAAGATTTTTCTAGAGCCTTTGGAGGCATTGCTAAGGCCCTGGCCACCTGGACCTGGATGGGACAACAGCGGGGGGTATTTGTTACGGTGGCCGGTCCCAACGGAGAAGCCATTGAAGCTGAACTGATTGCTAAGCTGCTAAAACAATTACAGAAGTCGGGCGATCCCCATGTACCGATACAGGTCCAGTCTTATCGAGCGGCCAAATTTACGTTGGCAGGCAAGATTCAAATCAATCCTGATTTCCAGACTGATAGTGTACTTGATGCCGTTAAACAGGCTATGCGCACGGCATTCTCCTTTGAAGCCCGTGCTTTTGGGCAAGGGGTAGCCCTGAGTGAGGTTTTGGCAGTGATGCAACATGTGGCTGGTGTGGTGCATGTGGACCTGGATTTACTCAGACGCTATGGTTTTTTGTTGATCAACGGTCTGAAAAGGCCACTACCGGCAGCCGTACCTCAGCATGATGGTTCTAACTTGCTGGCGGCAGAATTGTTGACCTTAGATCCAGCGGCACTTGATCAATTGGGGGTACTGTCATGACGTTTGATGCAGAAACCCTTTACAGACTGTTGCCTGCCATTTATCGCATCCGTGATGTCGATCAAGGCGAACCCCTGAAGGCGTTGGTTCAGGTATTGGCAAGGGAAGTGGCCGTTCTAGAAACAGACTTGGAACAGCTTTATGATGACCAGTTTATTGAAACCTGTGCTGAGTGGGTGGTGCCCTACATTGGCGATCTGATTGGGAATCGTCCCCTTTATACTAATCTGCCTGAATTTCCCAGTAATCGTGACCAGGTAGCAAATACCATCGGCTATCGCCGTCGTAAGGGTACGGCAGCCATGTTAGAACAGCTGGCTCGAGATGTGACCGGTTGGCCAGCGCGGGTTGTGGAGTTCTTTGAGCTGCTGTCAACTACCCAGTATATGAACCATGTACGACAGCACAATCTCGTTACCCCCGATTTGCGTCGCTGGCAAGCGCTGACCTATCTTGGCACTCCCTTTGAAACAACACCCCATCTGGCCGAAATGCGACGGATTTCCTCCCAACGAGGGCGGTATAATATTCCAAATATTGGTCTGCATTTGTGGCGGTTACAGCCCTATACCCTCAGTCTTTTTCTGAGTGCCGCCCGGCCTGTCGTCACCCCTGCCGATGGTCGCTACCGGTTCCATCCCGTAGGGCTAGATGCTCCCTTATTTAATCCGCCTTTACCAGAGATTCTGTTTACCCTGGCTGCGCCCATTAATGTGCCAGAGCCCTTGCGTCGTCGCGTGCTCTATGAGGAACTTGAGGCCTGGCGACAGGCTCTTGCCAATGGACAATCGTTTCAACCTGAGTACTTTGCAAGCAGTGCTCCCAGTCAGTTGGGGGCGAGAGAGCCGGTATTCGAGATTGTTATTGTGGACAATGGCGTAGAAACATCCATTCCCCCTGAAGAAATTTTGATCTGTAATCTTGCTGACTGGCGACGTCCCCCCACAACAAAATCTTATCAGCCCTCTGATCCAGACCAAGCTCCAGTCTCGCTGCCAATTCAAGTGGCTGTGGATCCCTTACTTGGGCGCATCTCTTTCCCACCAGGGGTAGTCCCGGAACAGGTTAATGTCGGCTACACCTATGGCTTTAGTTATGATGTGGGTGGAGGCCCTTACGACCGTGGAGACTCCGTTTTTCCCCTGTTAGAGCGTCCGGTCACCTGGCAGCGGGGTGTGAGTCTCATTGCTGATCCTGCCGATGCCGATTTAGTGCCTACTATAAGTGAGGCGATTAACCAGTGGAATGCTCGGCCCCCTGGCAGCTTTGGTGTTATTGCTATTATCGACAGTCAAACCTATGCAGAAGATTTTCCCACCATTAATATTCCTGAAGGGAGTCAGTTGCTAATTGTCGCCGCAGACTGGCCTCTGGTGCCCGTACCAGATTCACCACTGCTTCAGCGCCAGCTGGGAGACTTAGCACCAGAATTCTTGCGTCCCCATTTACAGGGTGACCTGACGATAGCGGGAACTGCTCCCGACGGTAACGACAGCCCCGGCGAGTTGTTTTTGAATGGACTCTGGATAGAAGGCTCACTCACGGTGCAGCCAGGTAATGTGAATCGAGTTCAATTAGATCACTGTACCCTTGTTCCCTTTACTACCACTGAACCAGTGCCCCGTAGTCTGGCTGTTCAGGCAGATAATGCGTTACTGAGCGTCCAACTGGACCATACCATTACAGGCCCCATCAGTATTGCTGAAACGATTGAAGACTTAAGGGTGGTGACCAGTTTAGTCGATGGTAGTGGGGATGTTGCGATCGCAGCCCCTGATACCCCCACCTATATTCAAACCAGTACCCTCTTAGGCACCACCACCGTGCGGAGTCTTGAAGCCAGTAACAGCATCTTTACCCACACAGTTACTGTCCAGCGCCGACAGGTAGGCTGCGTCCGATTCTCGTCACTACCCCTCAATTCACCAGCCCCCCGTCGCTACCAATGTCAGCCCAACTTGGCCCTAGCTGCCCTGGCCAAACAACTCAACCTGCCAGCCATCGAAGACCCCGACCAGCAAGCCCAGATAGAACGACAGCTATCGCCCCAATTTACCTCACGACGCTATGGCGACCCGGCCTATGGTCAGCTTAGTCAGCGCTGTGCGCAAGAAATTCGTCGGGGAGCCGATGACGAAGCCGAAATGGGAGTATTTCATGATCTCTACCAACCCCAGCGAGAGACCAATTTACAAGTGCGATTGGACGAATATCTACGCTTTGGCCTAGAAGCTGGCATTTTTTATATCACTTAGTGATTTTGTATTACCTAGCGATGGATTTAACAGGAGGCCTCCATGAAGGGAGATTTTAGTCGCAATACCTTTGATAGCACCAAGCACTACAATATGGTGCTGTTGCAAATGGGGCGCTTGTTGTTAGACTCAGACTGGGTCGAACAACAACAAATTCATCAACATCGGATTGAAACTGAAGCCCGGGATGTTATTGGCCCATGCGGGGCTCCTAAAGATGATCCAGGATTTGGCATTGAGGCCATTAACAATGACTTTACCATCAGTGCTGGGCGCTTTTATGTTGACGGCATTCTCTGCATTAATGAAACCGATGTTGCCTACACTCAACAACCCGATTTACCTAATCCTCCAGACTTAAGTAGCCTGTTTGCCAACACGACTAACGCTATTATCTATCTGGATGTTTGGAAACATCATATCTTGCCCATCGACGATCCTCAGATTCGTGAGGTGGCTCTTGGCGGACCTAGCACGGCAACACGGCTTAAAACGATATGGCAAGTCAAAGTTTTACCCATCACTGAGCCGGTCAATCAGCTCAGCTGTGAAGGCGACCTCTCGGAGTGGGATGATCTGGTCGCCCCCAGCACGGGGACTCTAAATGCTCGCACTGCTGCCGCCGAAGCCACGGATAATCCCTGTCTGATTCCTCCCGGTGCAGGCTACCTGAGATTAGAAAATCAGCTATACCGGGTGGAAATTCACACCGGTGGTAATGTCGACACCGCCACCTTCAAATGGTCGCGGGACAATGGTTCTGTGGTTACGGCCATCAATGCCATCGATGGCCAGGAAGTCACTGTGGCTGACCTGGGACCGGACGATGTGCTGGGGTTTGCCAAGGGCCAATGGGTGGAAATCATAGACGATGTTTTAGAGCTAAATGGCCAACCAGGGGAGCTGTTACAGATTGACGACTTTACCAACGATGCTGCCGGTCGCCCTGTAATTGTGCTGGCCTCAGCGCCCACTCCCTTAGCCGCCGAATTTCCCGATGGCATTAATCCTGACTACCACCCAAAACTGCGTCGCTGGGACGGGGCGGTAACCGATGGCCTACCAGCCTCGACCGACTGGACATCTCTGGAAGGAGGAATTCAAGTTCTGTTTTCTGAGGGCACCTATGAAACCGGTAACTATTGGCTGATTCCAGCCCGGACTGCCACGGGGCAAATCGAATGGCCCATGACCGATACCCCGGTGTCTACCCCCATTCCCCAATTGCCATTAGGCATCGACCATCACTATTGTCGGTTGGCTGTCGCTCAGTTTTTGACGAACGCCGATGGTAATGGCGATTTGGAAATTGTGGAGCTTTGCGACCATAGCTTTTGCCCCCTAACCGAACTGGATCCTGGAGAGTCTTGCTGCACCGTTGTTGTGCAACCAGGAGAAAGTATTCAAACAGCCCTAGATTCACTCCCACCCCAGGGAGGATGTGTCTGTCTCAAAACGGGGACCCACACCATCCAGGACGCTATTCGGATCAGACGCTCCAATATTGTTCTCAAAGGAGAGAGTCCTGGCACGCGCGTGGTCCGCAACAATGGGCTCAATCTATTGCGAATTCAGGGCCTGCGCAATCAACAGATAATTAATGTTGTCGTCCATCAAATTCGGTTTGAAGCTGCAGGCATCACTCCTGAACCTGCAAGTTTGTTTGATTTAACCGTAGCAATAATTAGTAATGGTTTCAATGTGCAAGTAGAGCACTGCCAGTTTGGAGTAGCGTTAGACCAGGATAATGACAACACTGGTTCAAACCTACCCATTGGTCCTGCCTTGGGATTTGCCGTGGTCAATAGTGAACAAATCACCCTGCAGGACAATGTCTTCCGTCTGATGTTTATGGGGATTTGGGCAGAAGCAATCACAGCCTGCAATTTTTCCCGCAATCAGTTTATCGGCCCCAATGCCCAAATCGATGACTTTATCTATCCGGTGGGGCTCATCTGTATTTTATTAAACCTACTGACCCCAGAGAATTCGTTACTAGGTGATGGTTGTCAGATCGCGGATAATTTAATTCAGGATAATTTTATTGGCATTGTTACCGGTGTTCGCAGTGATTACTGCCATGTTATTAACAATCAGATTCGTCGCCCTGCCATTCGACAGCTGCCAATTGAAGAATTTGAAAATCAATATTTAGCAGGAAGCGATCCCTATCTCTATGGGATTATTACCTATGGTAATCACTGTATTATTGCCAATAATACTATCAACCTAGACTCTCCTTCCTGGGGTGGAATTCGAGTCTTTGGCACCCATGCGCGGGTAGAAGACAATACGATAATTTCTAATTTGGATCGCGGTTTGCAAATTGGCAATACCCAGCTACCCCTATCGATTTTCTTGGGAGACGTTGCTGAAAATAATGATGAACCGATGTCTGTTCTGGAACTCAATGCCAGTGTGATTAAGGGAAACAAAATCACAGGAATTCTCACTGGTATTGGTGCAGCGAATGTGGAAGGGGTTGAAATTATAGCCAATCAGATAGCTGTATCGGGGAATTTCTCAACTGCTGTGCCCATGGGAGTAGCCCTGGCCAATACCCACCATGCCGTGGTCCAAAATAATCATATTAGCGGTGCTGAATTTGGTGTTTTTCTGTTGGGTACCCCACCGATTCAAGGGATCGGTAATCGCGTGCTTGAAAACCAGATTGTCGATGGTACCTACGGTATTGGTGCAGTCTCAGAAACAGCCCTGGAGATTTCTGGAAATCAAATAGACAATATGACAGTGGCAGGTATTGCCGCTAGCAATTTAATTGAACATGCTTATTTAACGAATAATCGCTTAGATCATTGTGGCTATCGACCGCCCACGTCTAACACGGCCACTATTGCGGCAACAACCGCTGTGGGTGCTGGTGTTTTTATTATCTCGGTGCTAGGAGACCTGACTCTACAGTCCTCTCAGATTATCAATACAGGCATTTCTCGACAGGGAGAGGTGGCTACAGGAGCGGCATTTTGGGGTATTGCCATTGGCCTGGTGTTATCCTGCGACATTACACAAAATCATGTATTTTACAGCGATGTTGCCGCTGTGGCTCAGATGAACCTGACCCCGGCCCATCGGTCGCTGTTGCTATTGGGATGGTTTGCCCCAGCAAATGTTGATATTCGTTTCCCTCTGATCGGGAATGCCATGGTCAACGATAATATTTTTCAAGGGATTGGGTTCCCCCATCTTGTTGAGTTTTTGCGCAATCCGAATGAGCCACGGGTGGGCTTTGAACAGGTTAACTTTAGTCAGAACCAATGTTTCCATTTGCGATCGCAAACCTCGCAGCCACCCACAGATTTCATCTCTAGCCGCCAGGGTAATGCGACTGTGGCTACCTGGGGCCGACACCTGGTGGTGATGGGCAATCAGGTCAAGGCTGCCGATAATCCCAATTTCATCTCCATCAATCTATCAAATCCAGAGCGGGTGACTGTGATGGGGAATATTGCCAGCGGATCAATTATTAACTTTGGTTCTGGGGTTACCCCCCCCAATCCTGGTGACTTTAATGTTTATCCTTAACGAGGAGGTTTTATGGAAATCAAACGTATCGAAGACATCTTGTCAGCGCAGCAAACATTTGCTCAGCAACTGCAGCAACAAATGCAAGAATTTAGCCAACAAACCAGCCCTGGCGGCTTTACCCTGGCTGATAAAAAACGACAGCTACAGCAATATGAGCAGCGCTTAAATGTTACAAAAAAAGCTAGGGAGGTTTCTATTTCAAGGTTTGATAAAGATATTCGTCTTTATGATCAAGAAATAGACCGTCTAAAGCGCGAAATCCAGGTAAATGAAAATCGCAGACCTCAATAAAAGGTGTTGCTGGATTACGGGATAAATCCTTGATGGTTCAAAAGCATTGAACCTATAGCCATTTTGCAAGTGGTCTCTAGACGCGTGATGATATAGTCATGACTGCTGCGCTGAGCCTATGATTGCAGGAATCCCTTTGCTGGAGACCAAGCTCTATCTCCCCCAATGGTCTGTTAACCTGGTCTCGCGTTCGAGGCTGGTAGAGCGCATCAACCCAAAGCGTAAACTAACACTGGTTTCAGCCCCGGCAGGGTTTGGTAAAACGACGCTGTTAGCAGAGTGGGTAGCGACTGTGCCAACGAGACGCGTTGCCTGGGTTTCTTTAGATCAAAGTGACAATGATCCGGCTGTTTTCTGGACCTACTTGCTCACCGCTCTGCAGACAATTCAACCTAGCTTCGGTGAGCGATCGCAATCGTTACTGCAATCACCCCAGCCGCCCCCCATTGAGTCGGTATTGATGGCGCTGCTCAATGAGCTCGTTGAAACAGATATTGTCCTCATCCTTGATGATTACCATGGGATCGAGACCCAGGCAATTCATCGCGGGATAGGCTTTTTGCTCAACCACCTACCCAGGCAGATGCACCTGGTTATCTCCAGCCGTGCCGATCCACCCTTACCTCTGGCCCGTCTGCGGGGGGGTGGAGACCTGACAGAACTACGGGCAGCTGACCTACGGTTTATCCCAGATGAAGCAGCGACATTTCTCAACCAAGTCATGGGAATAGAGATCTCAGCGGCAGATGTGGCAGCGCTGGAGCAGCGCACCGAAGGCTGGATTGCCGGACTACAGCTCGCAGCCCTTTCGATGCAAGGGCGAGACGATATTCCTGGCTTCGTCGCTGCCTTTTCGGGCGATAACCGCTACATCGTGGACTATCTGATCGAAGAGGTCCTGCAACGTCAGTCTAAAGAAGTCCGTAACTTTTTACTGCAAACGTCTATTCTGAGACGCTTGAACGGTTCTCTCTGTGATGCCGTCTCCAATGATTGCAATACCGGCAGCTTCAGCAGTCAGAACGTGCTAGTCGATCTAGAGCGCCGCAACCTGTTCGTCATCCCACTAGACAGCAAGCGCCAGTGGTATCGTTATCACCACTTGTTTGCCGACGTGCTCCAGGCCCATGCCCTAGCAGAGCAGCCAGATCGCCTGCCAATGTTACACGCTCGGGCCAGCGAGTGGTACGAGCAGCAAGGGCTGCCCACCGATGCGATTCACCATGCTCTGGCGGCTCAAGATTTTGAGCGCGCCGCCAGTCTGGTCGAACGGGTTTGGCCTACCATGCGTCGGCGTCAGCGAGAAACCACGGTGCTAGGCTGGATCACGTCACTCCCTGACTCCCTGATTCGCAACCGGCCCGTCCTCAGCGTTGCTTATGCTCTGGTGCTATTGAACGATGGCCAGTTAGATGCGGTTGAAGCCCGTCTGCAAGACGCAGAACGATGCCTGTCCGCCGATGAGCCGCTGGCGGTAGTTGTAGCGGACGACGCCCAGCTGCGGTCTCTACCCGCCTCCATCGCCAATGCCCGTGCCTATCGGGCTCAAGCGCTATGGGATGTGTCTAGCACTGTGACTTACGCTCAGCAGGCCCTCGAACTGTTGCCAGAAGATGAAAAGTACGAGCGCGGCACAACAGCAGCTCTGCTAGGTCTGGCCTACTGGACCAGCGGCAGGCCAGAAGCGGGCTACCGTTCCTTTGCTGAGGGTCTGACAATTTTCAAGCAGATGGGCCTTCCTCAGATGGCCATTGGTGGCACAACGATACTGGCACATATGAGTATGGCCCAGGGGCGTCTCCACCGGGCAATTGATATTTGTGAGCAGTCCCTACAGTTGGCAAAAGAGCAGGGTGGCCCGGTGCTGCCGGGCACGCCAGAACTGTATTTGGCCTTGAGCGAACTGCGCTACGAACAAGGCGATCGGTTGGCTGCCAGCCAGCTGTTGCTGAATGGTGAAACGCTACGTCAGCAGGCTTCGCTATCGGGGGTTAAATATCTTTGGTGGGTGGTGCAGGCACGCTTAAAAGCCGCCGAGGGCGATCTGGAGACTGCCCTCGACCAGCTTCACGAAGCCGAGCGGCTCTACCACCGAACGTCTATTCCAGTTCCAGATGTGCGCCCGATCGCAGCGTTGAGGGCACAGCTGTGGGTGAGGCAAGGCAGACTGACTAAAGCCCTGAGCTGGGTGAGCGATCGCAATCTGTCGGTAAACGATGAGCTGAGCTATTTACATGAGTACGAACATCTCACCCTGGCGAAAGTTCTGATTGCCCAGTATGGACGCGATTGTATAGACAGCGCTCTTGAGCAGCCAATCGGACTCCTAAATCGATTGTTGGCAGCCGCAGAAGCAGAGGATCGCACTGGCAGCATGATTAAAATTTTGGTGGTTCAGGCGTTGGCGTATGAAGCGAAAGGGGATTTGGCAGGTGCAGTCTCATCACTAGAACAGGTCTTAACCCTGGCTGAACCAGAGGGCTATGTTCGCATTTTTGCAGAACACGGAGAACCGATGGCACGACTACTGCGTGAGGCGATGACTCGCGACATCACCCCCACTTACACCGAGCGGCTATTGACCGCATCAGAAACTTGGGGGCAGCCACAGGATGCTGCGACCGCTGCGACCCCTTCTCCACAACCTTTGATCGAACCCCTCAGTCAACGGGAGCTGGATGTTCTCCGATTACTCAACACCGAACTGTCCGGCCCAGAAATCGCCCGTGAACTGGTCGTGGCCTTGAGTACAGTGCGCACTCACACCAAGCGAATTTACAGCAAACTCAATGTCACCAATCGTCGGGCCGCTGTGAAACGAGCTATGGAGCTAGAGCTGATTTAGTGGCTCATCCCCACAGGACCTATCCTTAAATCCCCACGTCTAATCCCCACATCTGGGGACAACGGATCCCCACATCCGTTTGTATTTTTGAGTTGTTAACACAAGTCGTGATTAGAGAAGGCGATAGCGAGGCGCTGACTTGTCAGTTCGCAACCCCCATGAATCCACCACGCAGTTCCGCTGACAGTCGTCCCCAGTACGAAATTTGTGTCAAGGGACATCTTGCTCCCCATTGGAGCCATTGGTTTGAGGGATTAACAATCACGCTCAAAGACAACGGTGAAATGCTGTTGTCTGGCCCGATGGTTGATCAGGCTGCGCTCTATGGCGTGCTGATTAAAGTACGTGATTTGGGACTGCCACTGGTCTCGGTCATGCCTATCCAAACAGAAAATTCAGACAACGGAGAACAGACATGAATTTACAGAAACAAATGCTGACAATGGCGATGAAAGCCAAGCTGTCCACCCTGTGGATGTTTTATCTCTTTAATACGATATTTCGCGATATCCATGAATTTATTGAGCCTGGATTTATTGAGCAAGTAATGACCGGATCATTTAATGGCATTCAGATAACAGAACCGCTGTTGCTGTTTGGTGGTTTCGTTGCCGAAGTGCCGATTTCTATGGTTCTCCTCTCTCGACTATTGCCCTATCGTACCAACCGATGGGCTAATATCATCGCCGCTGTGATTACCCTCGCGTTTGAGATCAACAACGGCACCACCGATCTAGACGATACCTTTCACATGGTCATAGAAATTGCAGCTTTGTTATTGATCATTTGGTCGGCCTGGTGGTGGCGAAACCCAGCTCCCTACCCAACCAGTCAGGAAGCATAGCGCATGCGAGAAATGAAGAAATCGTTTAATGCAATCAACGAGGATGTGATGAACGCTTCAGCTAAATTTTGGAACAAAGTCGCCGCAGGTTATTCAAGACAACCGATCGCGGATGAAGCCGCCTACCAGAAGAAACTACAGGTTACGCGAGAGTATTTTCAGCCCAGTATGGAAGTGCTGGAGTTTGGTTGCGGCACCGGATCGACGGCCATTGCCCATGCCCCTTACGTGCAACATATTCAAGCCATTGATTTCTCATCAAACATGATTGAGATTGCCCAAGCGAAAGCCGCCGCCCAGAATATCCAAAACATCATCTTTGAGCAAGCCAGCATTGACCAGATGAGCGTCCGTGACAGAACTTACGATGCTGTGTTGGGATTGAATGTTTTACACCTACTCGAAAATAAGGAAGAGGTAATCGCTAAGGTCCACACCATGCTACAACCTGGCGGACTTTTCATCACCAGTACACTATGCCTGGGGGATACGATGGCCTGGTTCAAGCTGATTGCACCCATTGGTAAAGGCTTGGGACTTTTTCCGTTAGTCAAGGTCTTTACGATAAAAGATTTAGAGAAAAGTTTGACTGATGCGGGGTTTGTGATTGATTACCAATGGCAACCGCGTGACTACAAATCGCCAATAGGTAGAGCGAAAATTGTGTTCATCGTGGCTAAGAAGGCTGAGTAGAGGTGAATTTGATCGCGCGCACAGCGTGATTACTCCACTCCGTACTCCTAGCGGATCATAGCTTTCTAACAATCAAATCCACGTAGCGTATAGCCCTCTGCAAAAAGAGGGTCGATTTCACCATGCTATTAAAAACAACAATTCCCACATTAGGCCGCTGGAAAACCGCTCCCAATATCGACACCCTGCGCTCGATCTACGATTCATCTGCCCATCGATGGCAGGACAATTTGGCTCGTCTGGGGCAGCTCCATGATTATCAGCTTCTGTTCGAAGATCAAGCTGTGCGCACGTGCTTGAGTCATCTTGACCAGACGTCTCAAATTCTCGACTGTGGCGTGGGGACAGGAGCCTTTAGTCTGGCGCTTTTAGACAGTGTTGTTCAGCCCGCTCATGTCTCCGGTGTCGATATTTCCTACCCCATGTTGACCTACGCTCAACAGACTCTGGAAAATCGCTGCACGACTCTCGATTTGAGATGGGGAGATATCAGCAGCTTGCCCTTTGCCGATGAGTCCTTCGACGCGGTTATCTTTGCCCATGTTTTAGAGCACATGGTTGATCCTATAGAAACGTTGCGTGAAATGGTCCGAGTCCTGAAACCGGGTGCCCCTCTAATTGGCTCAGTGACTCGCAAAGGGCTGGGGCAAATTCTCATGTTTCTGCGCTGGCGAAATCGAGGATACGCCTTCAACCAGTTGGACTCTTTCTTACAAGCAGCAGGACTTGAGGCTGTGCGGTCGTTTGACTATGGCACTGGCTGGTCGAAATGGATGTGCATAGCCGCAATTGGTATTAAACCAAGAACAGAGAGTAAAACATGGGGATGTCAACAAATTTGCCCTAATGCATTGACCACCCACTCCTAGGGCTATGCGATGGTTTTCGCGTATTAAACCCGACGTTGATCATTGCTGAAACGTTCGATCTCCCATCAACTGGGGTGCTGATTGGTTCGTGTTTTAGAAAATGGATGCCCCCTTATTGGCACTCGGTTGTCCCGGTCGTTATGCTTCGATTTGAATTGATAGGTGCTTAGAGGCTAAGCGACATCGCCTCACACGCTATTTGATTAAAGCGGGGACAATGCGATTGCACGCCAGCTTGCCCCCAAACAAATCTCGCGCTACGGGACCAACTTGCAATGCAGCTGCGGCTCCCATAATAAACAAAGGCTCAATAGCTGTTTCAGGGAGGTTGCTAACTTCAAGATGAGCAGGGTAATGTCAGGGAATAAAGCCCCGGTCAGCCTACCCATGCTAACGCTTTCTCAGTTAATCGATGAGGACAAACACTACGAGACTATTCGCACAATGCGTTGGCCTGCGGGCGTTTGCTGCATTGAGTGTGGCGCAAAAAGCATGACCAAACGAGGGAAACATGACACCTATTCGGCACGGCAACGCTATGTCTGTGGCGAGTGTGGTCGTCACTTTGATGACTTAACCGACACGATCTTTGCCGGTCGTTATTAACCGTTATATATATGGATAGCGTGCTTATATTTGATGGGTCTCAATGTCTCTAATCAACAAATTGCCGAAGAGTTGAGTCTGCACAAAGATGATGTGCATCGGATGACGAGCGAATTACGCCAAGCGGTGGCCGATAAGCGCCCAGAAGTCCAGTTGTCAGGGACGGTGGAGTTTGATAAGTCTATGTGACCGCTCTAGCTCCCTGAAACGCCGATTGAGCCATAATCTTTTGTAAAAAAAGACAGACCTCAAGAATCAGTTCCGGGTCTATCAAATCGGGTCTATCAAGCTGGGTATGAATAACAGTATCCACCAACTCAAATATCCCGGTAGACGTGATTGAGAGGGTCGGAACTTTTGCAGAGGCGAACAGCATGTGATCACCTTGATACCAAGGCGGTATTTTTTCAATAGTTTTAAAAGATTGATAGGTTGATTCAATGTATTCAGCATATTTCTTGGGACATTCCATCAGCGATATTCCAGTTTTGCCATTTTTTAGCCCTAACCCATCGCAGTTTATGGCAAGCTTGATCTGGCTAAATTCACTATTGTAGGTATCGAGATAGGCTATTTGCCCCGGTGTGGAGAAATAATCTTCGCCATTAAACGCGACTAGTTCAATCCCAACATTTGTCGGTGTTGTCTCTTTCAACATCTCTGATAGGATAAGCAATACAGTAACACCTACTGCATTATCAAGTGCACCGGGCGTTCCCGGCTTAGTATCAAAATGGGCCGTGATAACAAACTTACTTTGACCAGCCTGACTTTTTCTAGCAATCACATTTGCACCAGTTGTTGTCTTTCTCTTGCTGTTAACCCTCAAATGAATCGGTAAATTGCTGTTTACAATCCTATCTCTGTCATTGTTCGAAAATACAGCCGATGGAATATCAAAATCACCATCTTCAAAAACAGGGATCAGGTGTTTGTCATTCAAGCTAGGCGTCAGTATCGCTTCAGGCGCTTTTTCTTCCAGTAAGCTAATGATTTTTTGGTGGTGTTCAGGGTTATAAAATCTAAAGTTCTTTGGCATCAATGGCTCTTGGGTTAGTTCGCCACATAAAACAGCGATTTTTCCTGTCAAGTCAGCTTTCTCAAGTTGAACCATGTTTTCTACCACCTCGATACCCGCTTGAACATTGCAGGGTAACGAATACGGTGAAGGCTCAACATCAGCTTGAGTATCTCCGGTATTTAAAGTTGTTTCGTTTTTCTCCCAGTCAAGGCAGTTAAAGTTCTGTGATGTGACCTGAAAATTGTTGCGAGTAAAGACCTGCTTAATATAATCTTCTGCTCTGTGATTTGCAGCGGAGCCGGTGGGTCGTTCACCTATATTCACAGATAATTCATCTATGTGGCATTTAATTTGCTTGAGTAGTTCGATTTTACTTTGCATAACATACCCCTTGGTCGGTTAATGATATGTTTGCAATGTATCTCAAGCCTACTCAAAAAAATTGTAAGAACGCGACATCTAGTCTGGCAGTTGACACGGGTATCTAAAAAACGCTTTGGGAGATAACCCCGTAAATTCTCTAAAATCACGGATTAAATGAGATGGATCAAAATATCCGGCTTCATACGTAAGCGTCGTCAGAGATGTAGCGCCTTCAAAGAGTTTGATAGCGCTATTAAATCTTACAATACGGCCAAACTTCTTCGGCGATATCCCGACATTGTTTAGAAATGTTCTTTCTAATTGCCGTTTACTGATATCTAGCTTACTAGCTACTTCACTGACGGTAGTTTGCCCATTTACCCCAGCAATGATATTAACGGCTGCCCTAGCCAGAGAGAAATCATTTGGTATAGACAGTCTGCCAAGTAAAAAGTTTTCGATTAGCAAAATGCGTGAATAAACCCCATTGGCCTCAATAATACGGTCCTGCAATTCTTTTATTTCCGCTGGAAAGATAGCATCCAAAGCAATACTTTGATTGGTAAATTCACTAACCGGATTCGGGAAAAAAGCCCTGAGTGCACAAGGATAAAAAACAACAGCCAGCATACCTACAGAACCGGGTGCTGTCATCACGTCCTTATATTCTGTTTGCTGTCCAGAAATCAAGCATTGTGGCTGGACAAGAGTTTGATTGTGTTTGCTAAGTTCTTTAAACGGCGTTCTGTAGTGAAATATGAGTTGCAATTCTCCGGAGGGAATGACTCTTTCCGTATGAACTGTTTGTAAATCTGAATTTGATTCAAGCTGCCAATAAAATTTAACAAGGTCCGACAAGCAGCTATTGGGTTTGTAGGTATTATATGTAATCAATGCTTTCACCTATGCTTGCTCTAACAGTTCCGAAAGAACAGTTTACTCATCGTAGGTTCTGAGAACGCAGGATAACCCTATTTTATGAGTTTCTCCAAGCGTTAACTCACAACGATAAGTTCTGTAACCTTTTCAATACTCTGATAGATAAATGAGATACTTCAGCTCTTGCGACCGGTGAGGAAGCGTCATCCCTTACCAGAGTCAGTGCATAATGCTTATCCTAAAGTTTTATATTGGTAGTGGGCAGCGTTTGTTCCACGAGATCCAATGATTGAGCTTTGTTAGTACTAGGTTTCTATGATGAGTACCCAGCTAGCTGATACTTTGGGAAGATTACAAGCCAAAATCTATTGGCTGCATGATGCAGAAAAGTTTGACGAGCTAACTAATACTGCAAGTAAAATCTATCAGCTTTTAGGTCATCCTGAAGCATTAAGTAATCAAGTTGGTAGCTTTATCTCTGAGGCTTATCGCATATCTGATGATGCTCAGATTGCCAGATTTGCCGGTGATCCGCAACAGGAATTAAAGCACTATTCTGAGGTGCAAACTCAACTAGCTGAAGCGGTGAAACTCCTCAATTTGCCTATTGAAACAGCAGAGTATCAAGTTCAATGGTGGATGCTGTCTAGACATAAGAAGATGGTTACAGCCATAGGCTACATCCTTAAGCAACATAATAAATTATCTGTTTTGGGTAAAGCTAAGCTCTCTTATTACTCGTTTCAAATTGGCTTAGGCCATAATCAGAGAGATTTAGCTAAGTGTGAGAAGTATGCAATCCAGTATTGGAATTTGCTTCTACAGTCAAAAGAGACTGTTTACCCGTACATTGGTTGATGGCTTGATTAGAGTCAACGAGGGCTCTGAAGGCTCGAATGCTGCATTTGTATTGTCATGCTATTGGCGCGTTCCCTCCAACTCATTTAAATCTGAATACAGAAAAGCAAGTCCTGCTCACTGTCATCATTTAAAGCAGAGCGGCATGCAGTGGCATAACTCTTAGTAATCCCACATCAAGAGTAGCTTCCGCTCTTCCGCTGCTGAAAGTGTTGGGTAGCTGATGCACATACAGAACCTATCTCATCAAAGGCAACAGATAAAACTCTTGGCGAATATCTAAGAGAGAACGGTCAAGCAATGCTTCAAACTCAAGAAATGGCAAAAGTTTTTGATGATTGCGAGTTTTAAACCAAATTGGGATTAATTCTAGAGTCACCCCAGGAAGCACCCTCAAAATTTCTCCATATAGCCAGAGTGTGCCTTTCTCTTTGATCATGTCCTTGTACATCACATCAACGGCAGGAGAGTTTTTCATCCTCAAGTACACCTGAAACGTACATTCACTCGTCCACCAAAATAGCGGAAGAATTTTTAGCTCATCGTACATACCCGTGTCACACCCGTAGATCACATGCCCTACATCGTGCGCTCGCAAGATTCTGCCAAAGTCTGAAGGTTGTGTCGTTGGATCCGTGACGTGTGGATTGAGAGCGTAGTACTCCGCCAGACCTTCTTGCAAGGTTTGAGTACTATGCTTGTCCATGTAAAGTGGCTGCTGGCTAATCATATTTCGATACGGTACGGTATCGTAAAATATAATAGCATTCATGAACGACGCTAGAAAGAAATCACCAGGAAGACCCCGTAGCGCAGCATCTCATCAGGCAATGCTTAAAGCCGCGCTGAAATTGTTGTCAGAAGTCGGCTTTGAATCAATGAGTATCGAGGCAATCGCGACTCGTGCTGGAGTGGGAAAGACAACTATCTATCGGCGCTACAGTAGTAAAGATGAACTGGTTGCTGATGCAATTGAAAGTATTAGAGAAGAGGTGTCAATTCCTAATACAGGCAGCCTTTGGACAGACATGGATGCACTTATTGAAAATGCTGCACAAATAACCTTCACCCCCCTTGGACGGCAGGCTGTTGCCATGATTATCAGTAGTGCATCCAGCAATTCTGGGTTTGCTCAAATTTACTGGGATAAATATCTGCAACCTCGACAACAAGCCTTTTCTATAGTCATTGAACGGGCAAAGGCAAGAAATGAAGTTTCAAAAGACTTGGATGCAGGTTTGGTATTCGACACGATGAGCGGTATCATGCTGTACGCATTGATCTTCCGACCTGTTGAATCTTGGAAAGTTTATGTACGTCGTGCCCTAAGCTTACTTCTAAAGTGAGTTTTGACGTGATTAGATTTGAACGCGCACAGACAACCTAAATGTGCTGTCCTCACAAATAAACCTCAAGCCGCTCAACGACCAAGCTCATCGGATGTGGATGACTTTAGCAATTCAACCACCTAGTTTAGTTAGTCAAAACGTCCACGTTGCTACGTTATCGAAAGAATTCAAGTATCTCGGCTGGAGCATCGATAATTTTATGAGCACCTGCAGCCTGTAGCTCTGCATAAGAACCATACCCGTAGGTCACGCCAATAGTATTCATGCCATTATTTTTGGCTCCCACAACATCATGCTTGCGATCGCCAATCATTGTAGACTCTGTTGGAGAGCGAGTTTCCTCTAATGCATACTTAAGGAGTTCGGCTTTCTGACAATGGGTTCCATCTAATTCAGAGCCAAACACTCTTTGGAAGTAGTGACTTAACTGAAAGTGATCAAGGATTCTCTCGGCAAATATATGAGGCTTACTAGTTGCAACATAAAGCGGTATCTGACGATGACACAGACTTTCGAGCACTTGAGTAACACCTGGATAAGGAGTATTTTCTAACCAACCTATTTGTGAAAATCTCTCTCGATACAGCGCTACTGCCTTTGACGAGAGAGATTTACCAACCAAAATCTCAAAGTTTGTCTGCAGAGGTGGCCCAATACACCAAACTAGCTCGTCTGCTTCAGGGGCTTCAATATCTAGCTGCTGAAGCGCAAACTGAATCGATTTGGTTATCCCGACTTTTGGGTCAGTGAGGGTACCATCGAGATCAAAGAAAACAGGGCTGTTCATAAAACAAGTCTATCAGTGCTCGATACAATCGGGTTTTCACCATTCTGAAACAAAATATTGATGTTCAAGTTGTTCGTAGCCCTTGCCAGGCTGCGTTCTCACATTGCTCATGGATTAGCCTAGGTACCTGGTTGTGATAGATTCTTCAAGAATTTGACCATCCTCAAGGTTTACTCGATAAGCCTTTGCCGCTGGTCTTGAGGCAACGACTTCAGCCACTTGTTGCCCTTGAAATAGCACTGCGGCTCCGTCATCAATGCCAATGCCAGGCGGGAGTTCACCATTTTTAACGAGCTGATGAAAATCAGATCTCCGGTTTGATTCACTATTGTAGTGCGGTGTACAACTCCCTGAGATTAACCCTAACCCTGGCAGCGGACTCAGCTGACCAACCCAGGTTGAGTCGCTTCCACCGTAGTTAAACCAGCAGATTGCACCGGCACTCACCCCAGCTAGTAAGGTGCCAGATTGCCAAGCTTGTTTTAACGTCTCGTCGATTTTCCACTCACGCCAAACGGCAAGCATTGCCCGAGTGTTGCCGCCACCGACATAAATAATGTCTTGATGCAACAGATGGTGCTCAGCCTCATTTAGGTGGATTGCCCCCAATCTCGGTTTACGAAAAAACGCAAGATGTGACGGCTCGCAAGAGTATCTGGCAAATGCTGTGTAGAAACGTGAGAGAAAATCTTCTGAGTCACCGCTTGCGGTCGGTATAAAACAGATCTTAGGAACAGCCTTACCTGTGCAGTCCAAACAGTACTGATCCAAAAGTGTGCTCTCTGGCTCCATTAGGAAACCGCCGCCACCGATTGCAATCAACGTTGAAGCCATAGAGACTCAGTCAAAACCAATTAGCATTATGAACAAAGCGGATATAAACGAGCAGTAAGACATAAGGATTGATCAACAACTCTAACCCTTTCTGCTCTTGTGCTCCCTTCTTAACATCGTCTACCCGTGCCTAGCTAATATCATCGGGCGCTTGTGATAGCACCTGTTGTTTAAACTGTTGCAGTACTGTCATCAAAACCAGAGCTGCGGCTATTACTTCCAACAGAATGGTCGAATTCATTATTTCTGTATGGGCAGAGAACGGAGCAACCACATAGTGACCCAAACTATCCAGCCCGAGACCTGCATACACCGCCAGCAACAAAAGCCCAAACAGCCGATATCCGAGAGATAGCAATGTCCAACCAGCTAGACCAACAACGGTCATACCAATCCAAGCAAGATATACGCCAGAGCGTGTCCATGCGGTGGGTAGGTTAGGATACTCAGCTAAAAATTCAGCATTATGGACAAAATGGATAAGGCTAGCGGTCATGTAGACAAGCAGCAAAATAGGAAGAAGCTTGGGTGTCAATCTACTGAGCATTTCAGTGTGCCTCCTGGTGAAGCTTTGTAACGTCTCAAACACTATTGTTTAGGGGCTAATTTTTGCCCAGGATCAATCACATTAGCCAAAATTGCCCACGGCACCATCGGCACCATCGGGATTAAACAAATTAACCACTGGTTCCAGGTAAGCGGCGCTGTTTCAAATAGCGTATTCATCACCGACCACTGGCTAAATACAATTTGCAGAAGTACTGCAGCGCCAATGCCTAAAAGCAAAATGGGAGCGTTGGTGATGGATGTGCTTTTACGACGAAGATAGTTTAGTAGGCTAATGCCTAGCTGACTAATGCTGAGTAAATAAACAATGCGGCCAGCCACCAAAGACTGAATTGCCATGGTACGGGCCACTGCCAAATCGCCTGTGGTGAATTTTGCCCATTCAAACACACCGAAGATTAAAATCCAGTTAAATAGCGAAACAAATACAATCCGGTGCAATAACTTTCGGGTAATTAGCGGCTCTTTGGGATGACGCGGTGGCTGTCCCATAATTCCGTTGAACTTTGGTTCAAAGGCAAGGGGCACCGTCATCGTAAGAGAGTTGATCATGTTGAGCCAGAGGACCTGTAACGACAGAATCGGCAGGTCTCTGGCCAGTAGAGCACTGATCAAAATGGTCATGGATTCTCCACCATTGACCGGTAAAAGAAACGCGATCGCTTTTCGTAAATTTTGATAGACCGTGCGCCCTTCTTCTACAGCGGCCTCAATAGAGGCAAAATTGTCGTCCGTAAGCAGCATGTCAGAGGCTTCTCGTGCCACCTCAGTACCGCCTTTACCCATGGCAACGCCGATATCGGCCTGCTTTAGAGCTGGAGCATCGTTAACCCCATCGCCCGTCATGGCAACAATTTCACCTTTTGCCTGCAGCGCTTCTACTAGCCGCAGTTTCTGAGCGGGGGCGACCCTGGCAAAGACATCACCGGTCTCAACCACCTGTCTTAGCTGGGTGTCATCCATATGGGCTAGCTTCTGTCCTTCAAATGCCAGCACTTCATTGGTTTTTCGAATGCCCATACGTTTGGCGATGGCTTGGGCCGTTGAAATATGATCGCCCGTAATCATTTTGATCTGAATGCCCGCATTCTGACAGGTATGAACCGCTGCGATCGCTTCAGGACGGGGCGGGTCGATCATCCCTTGCAAACCCAAAAAGACCAGGTCTGTTTCAATATCGTCGTGGTCAATAGAATGCTGGTGGGCCGCGACATATTTCTGTGCAAAGGCCAAAACTCTCAATGCTTGAGCCGTCATCAGCTCAACTGCCTGTTCGATGGCTGCTGGCACAATGGGAACAACTTGACCCTGCTGGTTTAGCATGTGGGTACACCGACGCAGCAGTGCCTCAACCGACCCTTTCACATAAATCGTGCGAGACTCAGCATCGTGCAGGGTGGCCATGTACTGATATTCAGACTCAAACGGGATTGAATCTAAACGCGGGGTGGCAGCGGCTAGACCGGCCTGGCTAAGGTCGGCTTTGGCGGCGGCTGTGATTAAAGCACCCTCTGTGGGGTCACCGACGACCGTCCAATGTTCTCCTGTATGTTTTAGCTGCGCGTCGTTACACAAGACGCCAGCGGTCAAACAGGTTTCTAACGGGTGGGGTAGACCATCTTCAAACGGAGACCCATCGCTGGTCACCAGGGTGATTTCACCCTTGGGGCTGTAGCCGCCGCCGCTGACTTGATAATGCTGCCCCCCAACATAGATGGCCTGTACGGTCATCTGGTTTTCTGTTAGGGTGCCGGTTTTATCAGAACACACAACCGTTGCGCTACCCAATGCTTCGACGGCGGGTAGCTTACGGATGATGGCATTTCGCTGGGCCATACGGTTCACACCGATGGCCAGGGTAATAGTAACTACAGCCGGCAGCCCTTCTGGAATGGCACTAACCGCCAGGGCAACCGCTGCCTCAAACATGTAAATCCAGGATTCTCCCTGGGCTCGCCCGATGGCAAAGGTCAGGGTGGCCAGAGTTAAAATGCAGTACAGTAAAATGCGGCTAAAGCGAGCAAACTTGCGGACTAGGGGCGTAGTCAGATTGACCCGCTGCTCCATAGATTGGGAAATTTGACCAACTTCCGTCGCGTTTGCGATCGCAATAACAAGTCCCCTACCCTGACCAAAGGTAACAAAGCTACCGGCATAGGCCATATTAATGCGTTCAGCAAGAACGGTGTTTGCTGCCAGCGGCTCAACCGATTTCTCAACCGGGACGGACTCTCCTGTTAGGGCAGACTCATCAACTTGCAGATTGCGGCTGGCCAACAACCTCAAATCTGCGGGCACTTTATCACCAGAGGTCAGCATGACAATATCCCCCGGCACCAAATCTCGCGACGGCACCTCTAGCAGCTGGCCATCGCGCACTACTGTCGTTTCTGTTACCACCGCCTTAGCTAACGAGGCAATTGCCCCCTCTGCTTTAGCCTCTTGCACATAGCCAATGATGGCATTTAAGACCGTTACCCCCCAAATGACCGCCGCATTTGTCCAGGAGCCTAAAGACGCCTTAACAGCACCGGCAATCAACAAAATGTAGAGCAGGGGTTGATTAAACTGTAGTAAAAACTTCAGCCACGCGGGTTTCCCAGCTTTAACAACTAGCTCATTCCAACCATAGGTCTCGTAACGTTGAGCAACATCTTCAGCTGTTAGCCCCTGGTCTAAATCGCTATTAAAAAAACTAATCGCTTCATGCTTAGTAAGCTCATGAAACGAGTGAGATTGCACTTTGGTTGACATATTTACTCCAGTTGCAACAGAGAAAGTGTCTGCTGCTACAGCAATTATGCTAACAAACACAAAATCTCATGTTAATAGAAGAAATACATCGTGATGATAGAAATCTGTACAGCTCGCTGAGAGATTGCGGTTTACAGAGTTGTTAGCTAAAGTAAGCAAAAAAACGCAATACTCGGCTTAATAAAATATTAAGAAACAACCGCATAATTTGGATCTTATGAACTAAGTCTTCCTAGATTTACCGCTATTCAACGATCTCTCATTACCAACGCCAGCTTAAGGATTAACAATTCTAAAAATTCCATATGCGACCAACCCGTTCGTCCCTGTCGGATACCCTTATTGAAGAAACCTATCAGCGGACAAGACGACATTTACTGGGCGGTGCAATCGCGCTTTGCTGTGTGGTTTTGTCCGGCATCCTCTGGTACAGGCTGATTGAAGGTTGGACGTGGCTTGATGCCGCTTATATGTCGGTTATTACCCTGACAACGGTCGGATTTGCGGAAATCCGACCGTTAGGCTCTCGGGGACAAATGTTTACCATCATTCTGATTTTGATGGGCGTTGTTGTCATTGCCTATATCTTAAACTGTTTTACAGAAGCTCTAATTCAAGGACATTTACAGGCTGGCATTCGGTTAAGACAGCGTCGTAAGCTTATGGAATCATTGGAAAGTCACTATATTATTTGCGGATTTGGTCGCACCGGTCGACAGGTTGCTGTTGAATTTTCGATTGAGGCAATCCCATTTATTGTGGTGGATTCCGATGAGACCTCCATCGAGGCGGCTCAAAGATTGGGATTTATCACCTTTCAAGGGGATGCCACCCTAGACCAGGTGCTGTTTCAAGTTGGCATTGAGCGGGCCCGTGGTCTGGTGGCCGCACTGCCGTCGGATGCTGAAAATTTATACGCGGTGCTGTCGGCAAAAACTCTGGCCCCCGGTATCCGCGCCATCGCCCGAGCCAGCACTGAAGAAGCGGTGCAAAAACTGCAGCGGGGCGGGGCTGATGTGGTGGTTTCTCCCTATATTACCGGCGGTAAACGTATGGCTGCCGCCGCTCTGCGTCCTCAGGTAGTTGATTTTCTAGACGGAATTTTAACCGGGGCTGATCGCACTGTCTATATAGAAGAGTTTTTGATTTCACCTGACTATTGCCCACAGATTGGCAAGACCCTCGGAGAAACTAAGCTAAGAATGCAGTCAGGGGCCTTAATTTTGGCAATTCGTCGAGCCGACAATTCACTAATTGTTGGACCTAATGCTGATACCTTAATCTGCTCAGGAGATTTAATTATTGTGATGGGGTCATCTGACGAACTGCGTCGTCTTAATCAAATCTTAGGCCCCATTCATCGAAAATATCGATAGTATTCTGCACTTCAAGATATCGACCAGGGTATACCAAACAACAAGAGGGCTAGCTTGGCATCTCTTTTTAACTTTTGAATTGGCGTTGCCAGCCTAGTTTATTGCTGCTCACCAGGGTCACGTTTGAGCATAGAATTCGCTACTAAAATGCCCACGATGGCTAAAAATGCCATGGGATAAAACACATAGAGATAGGTACCCAACCAATCTCGAATTTGCCCGGTGGCCAATGTACCGATGAGAGCACCGACACCGTAGGCTGTAAAGACAACTCCATAATTTTGAGCATACTGATTAGGATTAAAAAACTGTAGGGTGATGGTAGGCGCCATGGCCAGCCAACCGCCTAAACAGAACCAAAGTATACAAAAAGCAACCAGATAGGTAACCACCTGCCCCTGTTGTGCTCCTAGCATCAGTAAACAGGCAATTAAAGACAAAACATAGGAGCCTGTAGCCACATAGTGAGGTCTTATGCGATCGCACAGCCAACCAAACAACGGACGACTCAAACCATTAAAGAGTGCAAATACAGCAACACTACTGGCCGCAAACTCTGGTTTGACCTTAATAATCTCCTCACCTACGGGGCCAGAGATACCGATGGCGCTTAAGCCGATTAGAGTACCGATGATATAGCAAAGCCATAATCCATAGAACGACCGGCTTTTGAGCAGTTTAGATGGATAGGTGCGGCTGTCGGTGGTGGCAGCAGATAGCTGATAGCGACGAGGGTGCCAGCCTTGGGGAGGTAACTTTAGCAAGACGCTAATTCCCAAAACAATTGCCATAAAGACAATGCCTAAAAACAGTAGCGTTGGTCGCACCGTATAGGTATCAATCAAATAATTGGCCAGGGGCGCCGTAATAAAAGGAGAAAGGCCAAACCCAAGAATTGTTGCCCCAACGGCTAGTCCTTTTCTATCAGGAAACCACTGAGCGACAACCACCATCGGCACACCGTAGACAGTACCCACTCCTGTCCCTGCAATGACTCCATAGGTAATAGTTAAAATACCAATGTGACCAGCAAAACTGGAGAGTATATAGCCAAGGCCAATGGCGATACCCCCAAGTGCCGTGACCAATCGCACCCCGAGCCGAGAAATATAGGCCCCGGCTATGAGCACAAACGCTGAGTAGAAAACAAGCGCAAATGTGTAGGGCAACAAACTTGCCGTTGCACTAATATTGAGATCGGCTTCTAAAGACTTTCTAAAGATACTCCAGGTGTAAACACTTCCTGCACATAGTAAAACTGTCATACCCAGAGGGATAAACAGCCATCGCCCTTGCTCTGCAGGGAGTCCCAGAACGGTTAGTTCTGTTTTATTATCAGCAATTTCCATAATCGTTTTTGTAAAAATCGGCCTATCGGCTTCATTATGAGTTTGATAACAGCATAGAACTGTATTCTCGACTGCGTTCTCCTCATAGATGGAATATCTTCTTATTTTGTTAAGGTGCGATCGCATAAATCAAAACCTCGTCTCCTTTACCGAGATAATGTATCTATTCGTCTATACAGATTGCGATCGCACCTGCCAATGCCTTTGATATGGATATTAACGAGCTACCCCTTTCAATGATTCTCTTCTGGCATGAGCAACAAACCGTCGCTATTCCCCTGACGCTCATCCATCTAGGTAACAAGAATATTCGCCTGGGTCCTACACTGCCGGTACGCATCTCTCCCGTTACTAATTGACAGCAAAACAGGTAGGCATACCAGAGTAGAAAATTACTTCTGCTCTGGTCTATCTATCCTTAGCATCTTAACTAAATTTGTTCTTAATCTTGTGCAAGAGACTGATTTAGTTGAACACCATTAGAGACTTGAGATAATTGACGGCTTGAGGGAGCACCAGCAAAAGCTAAAAAGATACGCTTAAGTCTGATTAGCCAGTGCAGTGAGGGGGTTACTCGCTTTAGGGGTGGCGTTTGCCATGTGCCATTAATCGCCGCTTGTTGTGGCAAGTAAAGTCGCAAAGATATGAAAAAGCCCTTGTTTGGTGCAGGTAGCCAGTTCTTCTTCTTTTTTTCTTCAGTGGGTTGAGCATGCTGGATATAAAGCGTCAGTCCCCCGTCTTTGTCGAGCACAAGTTCGTTGTTATCTAACATTGTTGAATTAACAAGATAGCGCTCGAGTTCGTTCTCGACAAGGAGCTGCTCAGGAAGGTTATACATGGTGGCCGACCAAAAAGCATCAGCCGGTGGCAACTCACCTGGCTCAAAGCGTAGCGTATAACAAACGTCGCCTGATGCATTTAATTCGTTGCCATCTGAATCGTTATAGTAGGAGGGATACATGGCTTCCTCAATAGAATTGCCCCAGATGCCAAGCACTGCGCCAGCCATGCGGTATAGATAAATGTTATCGGTTTGCGTCAGGTGCTCACGGGTGCCAAATAGGTCGGCGGCGGTGACTGCTTGAGTGGCAAGTTCGTTCTGCTTCAGCTTCAGATAAGTATCCCAACCATCCTTTATACCTTGCTCGACAGCCTGTTTTAATGCTTCAGAGAGTTCTGTCGGCTTAAAGGTTAGGCCAGGGCCGATGTTGAGCTTGGCGAAGCGAGCCATCAACTCTGTTTCGGATTCGTGGGTTGAACAAAACGTCGTAAGCAGGAAGTTCAACAGGCTAAATATTCTGGGTGACGTTTCACCCTCGTTAAGCCTCACGGGTATCGGGTATTTCACCGCTTGCATTTTTGCTGGCGGCTCCGTATGTGTAAACTGACTCAGCGGCTGAACCTTATAACCATTCTTAATGATGTTTTCGACAGTCTCTAAGTCATCTGAGTCGAACAGCTGGGTGCGGTACAAGGCTAGGGCAAGATTGGTTTCGCTACGGATAACGGCGGTGATTCCAGCCGGTATCTGACCCGCCCAGTCAGGCCCTGCCAGCAAGTACTTGCCTGGGCCATTGCCTGTCGTCCGAGTGCCAACGTATTCAAAGTTGTGAGTGTACGCATCAATGAGTTGGATAGAGTAGTATCGTTTAGGGTCTATCACTGGGACCGTCAAAACTAAAGGTTCCGCACGAAGATCTGCGCCAACCACACAGTAAGGTGTATCCGCGTTCGGTGTCTGAATTGTGGTGTCCGACGGCGTGAACAGTTGTGCTTTGCCAAGCAATGTATTCAAGGGGCCCTTGTATTCGGCATTGTTGGGCCAAAGAAAGAAAGCAAAAAGTATCCGATAGCTGTCCACCATTGGATAGGCGTAAATGAACGCATCCTTGGCGATTATTCGGGCTTCGTGTGGGGTAAGTGTAGACAAATGAGTCATTGTCAATTTTCCTTTGTGTGTCATTCAATGAAAACTGACGCTGAGCAGCGACCAGTCTTCTATGTTTCATATCCAACATAGGAAAATCGCCCACTTCCGCGAAGTATCAGACGTAATACAAAGCTAGGAAGATTTTCATGCGCCAACAATGACTTTGTGCATAAGTGCCAAAAGTTTATATCTGTTGATTGTCTGAGCTTTTTATTTGGAATATCGAATTTAGTTGAGCAGCGACCTGTATTGCTTAATTATTGCCTAATTTTTTCAATCAGTCTGCTCCTGCGCAGGGTTATGCGAGAGAATACTTAGAGACGACGTATTTGCTACTCGGTCTGATTGCTCAGAGCTAACAATAGTAGGCATTTGATTAGTACTTGCATCCACAAGTTCAATTCGGAACTGCTTCCCTAATACTGTAGCAGCGCGATCCATCGTTTTAAGGGTAACAGCAATGTTTTCAGGGTCCAGCAAACGGTCAAGTGCTGAACGACTTGTATTCATAGCATCTGCCATTGAAGCTTTATTAAAACCCTGATTTTCCATTGCCTGAACAATTTGCCAAGCTAAAACACGCTTTAGAGCAAGCGCACTCCCTTCAGCCAAAATCCCTTCTTCTTCTAAAAAATCATCGAAAGAAGACCCTACATGAGTAGAATCAATCATTTTCCTACCTCCAGATTTTTCTTACGCGTTAGTGCTAAATCAAGATTTTGTTTGGGTGTTTCCTGGTTTTTTTGATAAATCCATGTAACAACACCATATGCTCTTGGTAGATACAAAAGAGTACTCTTGCAATCGTTCCATCTGACAGATTTGAGCGTACTTCATATAAGCCTTTGCCTATGGATCGGCAGGTTGGCATACCTATCGGCCAGCCATTCTCGCACAGGTTTATTATCTGCCTCAGTTCTATAAAACTTTGCTGGAATACGTTTATCTCCCATAATCTCAGTGTACCAAAAAAGGTACTGACTGACCACTGTCTGATACTGCCCAAATATGTACCAAGCCTCTCGCCTGAAAACCCACCACCCATCAATATTGGTTTCGTGAAGTTCTTCCTGCGTCGGCCATCTGAGCAAAGGCGAAAAGTCAGACTTAAAGACATCAAGCTCAAAAAGTTTGCCATCCTGATCAAGAATTAGAGCCACAGAAACTTCTCGATTATCTGCATCTCAAAATTTGCACTCTGAGGAAATTTCTCCGAATATACGATTTTTGGTATGACTTATGCAGAACTTCAGGCTTCCCATGCCCCCATCACTCATGGGAATCACTACCATCTTGTCGAGTTCTATGACAATATTTGCTCTTCTCAAGAGGAAATATATCAGTGGTTTCTCACAGGGGTAAAGGGAGCGCATAATGTTCCTGGTCAGCAGCGGCAGATTTCTTTTGCTTCAACACCTATATCTCAGTACCGTCCACTGCACCAGGGTTTATGGGGGGACGAACCGAGGAGACGACTATGCAACGCGCGACAGCATGGATGTCTACTAACATATCGCATCGCTCCTCAATTTCATGGATCTCTCCGACCCAGAAAAGCGTAACGTCAAGAAGTGGGGGCTGCCTGCA
>JBCDIX010000009.1:0-135449 GCA_038748405.1 Cyanobacteria bacterium P01_H01_bin.21
ATCTAGCCCTGATTCGGCATATTGCTCTGAACCTCTTGAGACAAGATACCGCAACCAAAGCTGGCACGAAGGCCAAACGCCTTAAAGCTGGATGGGATAACGATTATCTCTTAGGAATCCTGGTTAATTGAGTATGCGTTTACCCTGCGCGCTTAGCCTATTACAGCGATACCTTCACAGGTGTGCGGTTGCGCTTAACATCTACGCGAATAGGCACAATCATCGATTTACCCGTCATTTCCTTGGGTTGAGGGAGCTGTAATATTTCTAAGATTGTGGGTGCAACATCGGCCAGACAGCCATTTTCTCTCAGCTCAACTTCACCTCCGCGACCTGGAATCTTAAGCCGCTCACCTTCAACCAAGATAAACGGTACTGGGTTAGTCGTATGAGCAGTCCAAGGACGTCCCTCTTCATCCCACATGTACTCAGCATTGCCGTGGTCCGCAATGATAATGGTAGTGCCTCCGGCTTGACCAACCGAATCCAGCAAGCGGCCCAGCTGTACGTCAACCGACTCGAGTGCCTGGATAGTGGCGTCCATGTTGCCCGTGTGGCCAACCATATCCGGGTTAGCATAATTAATCACAACAAGGGCATATTCACCCTTGCCTAAAGCCGTGATCGCCGTATCAGTAACGGCTTTAGCAGACATGGCCGGAGCCTTATCGTAGGTTGCGACCTGAGGACTTGATACCAGCTCACGCTCTTCACCCTCGAAGGGATCTTCACGACCGCCATTAAAGAAGTAGGTAACATGAGCATATTTTTCAGTTTCTGCAGTGCGAAACTGTTTGAGCCCATGATCGGCCACAACTTCACCCAGAATGTTGCTCAGGTTCTGGGGTTCAAAGGCTACTTTTACGGCAGGTAGTGAGCTGTCGTATTGAGTCATTGTGACAAAGCTCAAGGGGGAGGTTAAAGCCCGCTCAAATCCCTTGAACTCTGGATCGACAAAAGCTTGAGTTAGCTGACGCGCTCGATCAGGTCGAAAGTTGAAAAAGATGACGCCGTCGCTGGGCTCAACCGCTCCGGGCGCTAGACGTACTGGCTGAATAAACTCGTCCGTAACCTCTTCAGCATAGGAAGCCTCAATCGTTTCAACAGCGGTCTTACCACTGCCGTCGCTAGTATCAGTCATGACGCTGTAAACTTTCTCAACACGGTCCCAGCGCTGGTCACGGTCCATTGCATAATAGCGACCGCTGAGGGTCACAATGCGCCCCATACCTTCTTGGTCTAGGTGATCCTGCAGCTTTTGAATCGCAACCTTAGCGGCTTTAGGTTGGGTATCCCGGCCATCAGTAACCGCATGAACACAGATATTTTGAATATCCTGGGCCTTAGCCATATCCAGCAGGCCCAACAAGTGGTTCAGATGCGAATGTACACCACCTTCTGAGCAAAGCCCTACAAAGTGAAGTTTTCCACCGTTGTAACGGACTTTCTGGCAGACATCTAACAACGCCTTATTTTCTTGGATAGAGCCATCGTCAACAGCATCCGAAATGCGAACAAGCTCCTGCGGAACGATGCGGCCAGCACCGATATTCAAATGCCCTACTTCAGAGTTACCCATCTGGCCATCCGGCAGACCGACGTCTTTACCAGACGTTTGAATCAAAGTATGTGGATAGGCAGCCCAAAGGCTATCTATAACAGGGGTTCTGGCATTTTTAATTGCATTCCCATTGTCCTCATCGCGGTATCCCCATCCATCTAGGATGACGAGAACCATTGGAGAAACAGACTCCTGCGCCATACTTACCAATCCTTCTTCCAACTATGAACGGCTATGTCTTTTAGCTAGCGAGATCATATCACTCACGCTTTCCTGATCATTAAGATTTTCTTAAGCAGAGAAATTAGCTGATAAAAATTTTCTAAAAAATGGACCCGTTGAATGATTCAATCTGCCTGCTGGAATCTTATTCATTCTTAGCCAGCTTTAGAAACAGGCCGCTACAAGCCATCTTAGCGGTCAACAACAGCATAATCATTCACTAAAAATTATCAAAAATATAGAATTTACAACTATATGTTTGATTTATGCTTCCTACAGCTTGTCAATGAGCCAAACTGTTACTCCAATAGTAATACTCACCAAATAAACTCTATGGGTCCGGGAGTATCGCTACTGAATTTTTCCGATATTTCCTAAGCGCATGAAAGTTTAACTAAAGCTGCCTAGCTCTTTCAGTTTATGTGAGATTTTTCAAATGGCGACATAACTACAGAAAAGCTTTGGGAGCACACCTAATACCAGTTCTCAGTTTTAGGTTCTTAATTTTGACTTATGGAGTCTTAGCACAGCTGGGGGTTAGAGACTTTTGAACTGTAGACACACCCTTGAGAGTTAGTATAAGAGCGCCGACAGTAAGGTATCTCAACAGAGCGTCAAACCTGAGGACATCTTGATTCAGATCAACGCTTTTTTTTGGTGGTAGCTTTGGCTTTTTGCTTATCCTTTTGTTTTTGTCGTTTAGCGGCAGTTTTAGCAGCTCGTTCAGCCTCTACCTTTTCTAATCTGGCTCGTTCTTTTTCCTGTTCTATTTTTTCAAGATAGTAGCTGTAGTCTCCTCGATACAGCCGTAGTTCACCTTCTCGAATCTCTACAATCTTGTTAGCAACCTGGGAAATAAAAAATCGGTCGTGAGAAACAATTAAAACAGTGCCATCATATTCTTTTAGGGCAGTTTCCAGCATTTCTTTGGCTGGGATATCTAGATGGTTAGTAGGCTCATCTAGAATTAAAAGATTAGCTGGCGCCAGGAGCATTTTGGCCAAGGCTAACCGAGCTTTTTCGCCACCGCTAAGAGCCGTAACAGGCTTATAAACCATGTCACCGCTAAACAGAAACCGACCCAGCAATGTACGCACCTCTTCATTTTTCCAGGTGGGTACCTCGTCATGAATGGTCGCCATGACCGTTTTATTGAGATCTAGGGCTTCTGCTTGATTTTGCTCAAAATAGCTGGGAATAACATTGTGCTCCCCCAGAATAGCCTGGCCTTCTACGGGCTTCTCTAGTCCCATGATCAGACGCAGTAGTGTTGATTTACCAGCGCCATTAGGACCCACAAAAGCAATGCGATCGCCCCGCTCAATTAACAACTCTGCGCCTAGAAATAGAATGTTATCTCCATAGGTATGGGTGAGATCGCTGAGCTGAACCACCTCTCGACCGCTGCGGGGCGCCGGTGGAAACTTAAAGTGCAACGACCTGACATCAGAGACGGGGGCTTTGACCAACTCTATTTTTTCTAGCTGTTTTTCTCGGCTTTTAGCCTGGGTGCTGCGAGTAGCACTAGCGCGAAAACGATCCACAAATGTTTGCTGTTTAGCAATTTCCTTTTGTTGGCGGTCAAACGTAGCCTGTTGCGCCAGCCTAGATTCTGATTTTTGCGCCAAATAGGCACTGTAGTTACCTAGGTATGTAGTAGAAACCCCCCGCTCAGTCTCAACAATGTGAGTACAGAGGCGATCTAAAAATTCACGGTCATGGGAAACAATGACCATGGGGGTTGTCAGCCCTTTGAGGTAGTTTTCCAACCATTCAATAGTTTCTAAATCCAGGTGGTTAGTCGGCTCGTCTAGTAGCAGCAGGTCCGGTGCTTTGAGCATGACTTTACCGAGACCCATACGCATTTGCCAGCCACCGCTAAACGAACTGACTAAACGCTCTCCATCATCATTTTGAAACCCCATCTCGGGCAGAATTTTTTCGATTTTTGATTCCAGCCCGTAGCCGTCTAAGGCTTCAAATTTTCGCTGTTCGCGATCTAGGGCCTTAATTAGCTTTTCAAGTTCATCTGGATCGGCACTTTCCATGTGATGTGGAATATCTGCCAGCTTTTTTTGGACCGCATTGGCTTCTTCAAATACTGTCCAGAATTCTTCCCGCACGGTACGGCGAGGATCAACTTCAAATTCTTGGTTAAGATAGCCAATATGTAGCTCAGCAGGACGAATTACATTGCCGCCAGTAGGCTCAATGTCCCCCATGATAATTTTGAGCTGAGTAGACTTTCCAGCTCCGTTGACGCCCACTAAACCAATGCGATTGCCTGGTTTGACTTCCCAGGTAACGTCTCGCAATACTTCTCCAGTTGGATAAACCTTATTGATGTTTTCGAGACGCAGCATAGGTTAGATAGTGGGATTATCAACGTTAGACGTGTTCATAAACTTTAACAAATATCAACGTACACTTCGTTTGCTGCAGGTTAAAGACTCGATTTAATTTGCCCACTTGGATGCTGTCAAACCACTGCTAACTAAGGCAAAAGCGGGGCATCAGCAATATTCTCTAGCCCGATAGATTCCAGTAATATTTGCCAGCTCTCAATTGCTTGACGGTCATCGGGCTGGGTTTGCAAGTGGTCGGTGAGGGCACGGGTGGCATCAAACCAAAGACTATTTTCGGCTGCGATCGCAGCTCTATCGATACCTTCACTATTCGCTAGTTCAGCTTCCAAAGCAGGGTCTGGCGTCAGCACCTCTACAAATCCCTCCGCCATCATGGCAGCGACATCATCGTCAGGGCAATAAACTTCTACACTCCAGTAGTAATAATTATCTGCTTCCAGGGGAGTAAGCCCCGCTGCCTGCGGCAGCTGTAGTGTGGCAATTCCAGCAGTTGGGCTAGGCACAAATGCTGTTTGATATACCGGTTGAAAAATTCCTTCGTCTTCACTAATAACTTCGTACAGATTAAACTCTACGTAGCTAGCATTGTTGCTAGGCATATACCACTGAAACGCTGGATAACCATCAGTGGTATACCCCAAATCGTCGTCTGGGAAAATGGATGTCAGGTGGGGAGATTGAGGATCAGTAATACAGCTGGCGGCTAGGGTGGACCGAGTACCACCAGAAACCCGCACATTGGGGATACCGCGAGGTGTGGGTCTGTAGCCAGGAAATGCCTCGGCACTAGTGGCCATGAAAGAAAGCCCCAACGCGACTGGAGCTGTTGCTAACAATAGGCTAGGAATTTTCATGGATACCTGAGATGCTGGATAAATGGGGGCGGGCGACTAGAGATTTGAGAACGGCTGATTAACGTATAACTCTAATTAGAATCGCTAAATACCTATGGACTTTGATACTAAACAGACTGTCGGAAAAGTTTTATTGAGCATGGGCGCTTTGGGGATCGTCCTATTGCCCGCTGTTGTTTCCGCAGAGGTTTTAGCTAATCAGCGGACAGGCCACAGTGATCTCAAAGGGAAGCAGGAACAGCCTAGTTCGGGGGAATTTGTTCGCTATGATTCCACTAAATTTAGTGTGGATTACCCAAGGGGATGGCAAGTAGATCCTCAAGGTGACACTGGTGTAGCCATTGTCGGTACTGACAATGACGTTAATATGCCTATTCGCACTGATATTGTAATGCTCCGGGAAGATCCGCAAACAGCAGTGCCGCAACGGTTAGATCAAATCGTTACCGAAGCTTTAGCTGTAGAGCGTTACACGCTAGTCGCGGTTGATGGTCAGTCAGGGTTTCGAGTTTGGTATCAGCCCGAGGCTGGGCAACAGGCATTAATCACGTTTGTTGGCTACGGCAATGAGCAAACGGTAGTGCTGTCTAGTCAGTATGCGCAAGATGCCGATGCTGAAACAGTGGTAACTCAGATCCATGAATCGTTTGTGAACCACTCAGTCGCTCAAGCATCTACACCCTAGCCCTCAAAGGTTTTGCAAAATTAATGTCTGCGGGTGTAATACGAAACCTCTAAATCAGCACACCAGCCAACATTTGTATTTTCGTATAAGAAGACGGCATCTACCCGAAAGTAGCGCCCGTCATGGAAAAGGCAGTCGCCGACACGGGGAATAATAGGGTATACCGCAAACCATAGATAATCGCGACTGGGCATATTGGTATTGGACGGCATGGGAATTTTGGCTAACACCTGAACCTTGTAACCATCGCCTGTGTAAGCAGGCGGAGCGATCTCAGGTTGGCTAGCACGTTTGCGTTTGGAACTAGAACGAGTTTTTGCAGTGGGTGATTTAGATAAAGCTTTAGACGACTTAGACGACCTGGCTGATTTTTTAGAAGGGTTAGCCGGTAACTCGCTGTTTTTTTCAGAGGGCGATAATGGGCTGTCCGCTGCCGGTGTTTGACGAGGTTGGGATTTTGATTCACGCTCAACGGGTGGTGTTTTATTACCCTTTTGCATAAAGGGGTTGCCGATAAACGGATTACCTTGCGAATCAGCCATGGCTACTCCCGGATTAGATTGTGGCTAACGTAGCATAGGTTGTTAAACCACATCCAAACCAAATCTCAATCAACCTTGGGAGTTCTCGCCACGAAAACCCCAAGGTTCTGGCCAATATTTTGGATAGAGGCCATACCCATAACTTCCGAGTTTTCCCATGGGTAGCGGAAAAGCAGTGCACAATATAGTCCAAGGGTAAAATCAGTCTTCCTAGGCATTCACATACGCTTCAGCATGCTTTATTCATCGGGTTCACGTTCAGTCAATCTCACCTATCTGATTCTAGAAGCTCTGAGAATGTCTCCGGCATCGATTCCTTATTATGTCAGTCAGTTTCTGGCAGACAGCTTCCCTGGAAAAATCGTTTTAGAAGGAGACAGCTACTACTTTGATCTACGTAAGTATGCCGAAGAGGGATTATGTAATACCCAGGTCGTGAGCACAGTAGAGCTACCAGCTGGCTATGCAGCCAGTGCGAGAGAGACAGTGGTGCATAACCACGTAATGACCCTGTGGAACGCAAAAAAGCATACGTTGCGTTACGAACAAAAAAACTTTTGCTTTGAGGTCCAATGGCAGGAACATACACTGATGGTTTTACAGCTGTCATGGCCTCAGGGATATTTTGACGACTGCCGTTACTACTGGATTTTGGCAGATACTCAGGCAATAGCTGATGAGTTTTTTACAGCTGTTTGTCAATGGAATTCCCAGGTGCGCGAGGAGGTTTTGGTCTTTGAAGGTGGATTTTGGCAAAAAAATCGTGATCTGTATGCGTCTATTAAAAGCGCCACGCTAGAAAATTTGGTGCTGGCTGGCACCCTCAAGGAAGACATCTACGAAGATGCCCTGCGTTTCTTTGAATCTCAGTCGATGTATGCCGACTACAACGTGCCGTGGAAACGGGGTTTATTATTTATCGGGCCACCGGGAAATGGCAAAACCCACATGGTTAAAGCTCTGGTTAATTCGCTGGGATATCCGTGCTTGTATATTAAAAGCTTTAAAACCCGTCAAAGTAGTGATACTGACAACATGCGTCTAGCGTTTAATCGGGTGCGAGAAGCCGCTCCATGTATTGTGGTGATTGAAGATCTAGATGCGCTAGTAGATGACGAGAACCGCTCATTTTTTCTAAATGAATTAGACGGGTTTGCGTTAAATGATGGAGTGTTGATGATTGCCTCAACCAATCATCCAGAGCGACTAGATATTGCAATTTTGGAGCGGCCTAGTCGGTTTGATCGCAAGTATCATTTTGACTCACCAGAAGCGGCAGAACGGGTAGCCTATCTGCGACTTTGGAATCAAAAGCTAAAGCCAGAGATGCAGCTGTCGATGGATGAAATTGATGCGATCGCAACGGCTTCTGAGAACTTCTCCTACGCCTACCTCAAAGAGCTATTGTTATCGGCCAGTATGGTCTGGGTACAGCAGCGAACGCCGGGAACCATGGCCAGCATTATGGCAGAGCAGTTGGAAAAGCTAAAAACACAAATGCAAAGCCAGTCATCTGAGACAGCCAGCCAGGCAAGTGACTCTGAGATGAATGGGTCAGCCCCAGAAAACTCCCATCCTGAGCTAGCAGCCGACCACTAAGGCTTAGCTGTGTGCAAATAGTCAACCAACGCACGCAGCCCTAAGTAATAGCTATTAACACCAAATCCACAGATTTGACCAATGGCAACAGGGGCTATGTAGGAATGATGACGAAATGCTTCACGCTTGTGGATATTGCTGAGATGAACTTCCACCGTTGGTAATGCTACTGATGCGATCGCATCGCGAATTGCAACACTTGTGTGAGTATATGCTCCAGGATTAATCAAAATCCCCTGGTAATCTTTCTCAGCTGCCTGGATAGCATCAATCAAACCGCCTTCGTAATTTGACTGATAAAACCCAACCTTAGCCGACAGCTCCTGCGCTAAAGCTTCTAGTGCAGCATTAATATCCTCAAGGGTATCGCTGCCGTATATTTCAGGCTCACGCTTTCCCAACATGTTGAGATTTGGGCCGTGAAGCACAAGAATATTACTCAAGGGTGCTCTCAAAAACTACGCCCTAAATAGTACCAAAGCCCAATCACTGAAGTGAACGTGATAAAGCCCCGCATAAAACCTAAGATGTAGCGACTTAAGACCCCTGATAACCCCAGTAACTTAACGACGGCGACGGTCGTCTACAGGGATAGGAATTGCTTCTGGTTCCGGCTGCGCTGAAGGGCCAAGCAGTGAGTCTAGAACTCGATTCAACCAGTTCTTCAGCTTTTCCAGAATTTTGTCAATATCCATGAGCCAGGCTGCTCCTAATCTCATCTGATGAGGTCCATGTAGAACCATTATAGATTCCGCAAATAGCAAATCAACTTGAAGTAAACTTCAGTTAAGTTATCTGTGGAAGTATTCACTATGATAACGAATTAACAGAATTGATCAAGGTGGTGCAATCTACACATCAGTACTTATACAGCATTAGCGTTGCTTAATAAGGCTCTACGTAGGAGATCTAGAGCGGTATTACGACTCATTAATCGAATCCATTCACGACTTTTACGCTGGCCAAACCGGCATTCAATATGCCATGTGTCTGTCTGATTGGCTAAACCGATAAAAACTAGCCCTACTGGTTTTTGTGGGCTGCCGCCACCTGGCCCGGCAATGCCTGTAATACTAATTCCCCAATCAGTGGCAAGCCGCAGGCGTACACCTGCGGCCATTTGCTCAGCGACTACGGCACTGACTGCGCCATGGCTCGCTAACGCTTCAGGTGAGACACCTAGCAGTTGTTCTTTAACAGCATTGTCATAGGAAATTATACCGCCCATAAAATAGGCAGAGCTGCCTGAGGTGGCTGTAATTGTCGCCCCCAACCCACCGCCTGTACAAGACTCGGCTACAGCCAGGGTGGCATGGTGCGCCAACAAAAGTCGGCCAACAGCATCGCCTAGGGTGTCATCATTTTCCCCAAAGCAGTCAATACCGCCAATCGTCTTGAGCTGTGCCACCACAGGGGTCATCAGCGTCTCTGCCTCAGCTACGCTGCTGGCTTTAGCTGAAATCCGCAGTTTAATAACACCGTCACTGGCATAGGGAGCAACCGTAGGATTTTCTAGCTGCAGAAAGCTGTCAACCTTAGCCGCCAGTCCTGACTCGCTCACCCCCCAAAACTTAAGCGTGTGGCTATGAATAACTCCGTTACTCCAGCCCTGATTTTGAAGATACGAAACTGCGGTAGTTTCCCACATGGTGTGCAGTTCTCGTGGCACCCCCGGAAACGTCATGAGACAAAGCCCTGGACGAGGCTGCCACAGGATGCCTGGAGCGGTTCCTTGGGGATTAGGCAACACATCCGCGCCTTTAGGCAATAGGGCCTGTTTACGATTGTTGGCACTCATAGCGCGATCGCGCTGAGCAAATTTAGCGGTGATGTCAGCTAAAACCTCTGCATTTTCGACTAGAGGCACCCCAAAAAAGTCAGCAATGGTCTCTGTTGTGATGTCGTCGGGCGTCGGGCCAAGACCGCCGGTAAAAATAATCAGCCGCGCTCGTTCACAGGCAATGGCAATGGCTCGCGCTAACCTTAGGGGATTATCTCCAACCACAGTTTGGTAGTGATGCGTAATCCCTAGCTGAGCGAGTTGCTGTGCCAAATACTGGGCATTGCTGTTGAGGATATCGCCCAGCAGTAACTCGGTACCGACACATATGGTTTCTGCACTGCCGGTCAGTTGGCCAGAATAGGTCATTGAAAGAAGAACGCTAAGAATATGCCCTGCGTTGGTGATGGTAAAGCATTTTTTGCTGATTTGATCTGATACTTGGAAGAGATTTAGGGGTGAGCCGGAATCGAACTATGACCATAGGAAAGCAACTGCCGTGGCCAGGCTGGCTGATGGGAATTTTGATCGGTTCTTGGCTGCTGCGCATATTGATTGCATGGTTGCTGCCACCAGGGTTTGACGAAGCCTATTATTTTTTATATACCCAGCATTGGGATTGGAGCTATTTTGATCATCCTGTGATGGTGGCTCTAACAACAGCTATCGGTCCCTGGTTAACCGGCTATATTTCCCCACTCACACTTCGGTTGGGGGCATTGGTTTTATACGGCCTGAGCACGGGGCTGCTGTATCTCACAGGGCGACGACTGTTTGGGGCAGCTGCAGGGATGTGGGTGGTTGCGATCGCATCTCTATGTCCCTTATTTGTCTTGAGCTTTGGCCTACTAGCTGCACCCGATAACGGGCTGATTTTTTGGTGGTCACTAGTAATGTATGTGGCTGTGCAAGAGTTTTTTCCACCAGATCCCTATCGGCCCACTGCCAAAATTGCTCTGATTGGCGTGCTGTTAGGGCTGGTGTGTCTGAGTAAGTATCACGGATTTATGTTAGGTCTGGGTCTGGTTGGGTTTTGCCTCACCAGTGCTCATCATCGACGGGCATTGATATCTCCGTGGTTAGCAGGGGCACTAGCACTGTTTGCCCTCACACTCACACCGCTAGTGTATTGGAATCTTCAGCACGACTGGCTGTCCTTTGGGTTTCACCTATCAACACGATTTGATGGCAGCGCCAACCGCCCTAGTTTTAATTTGCTAGCCATGATTGGTGTATGGCTGGTGGGCATAGCCTATCTATTTCCCTCGCTGGGGTTTCCTCTGTGGTGGGTGACTGGTCGCAGTCTGGGGCGCATCGACAATTTGCGCTATCGGTTTGTGCTGTGGATGGGGTTACCCATCGCCATTGGGTTCACCTTGCTGGGAGGGCTTACACGTATTTATCCAGCCTGGCCAGCACCGGGGTTATGGAGCCTGAGCCTCTTACTGGCGACGGCCATAACAAACTGGCCCGCTCAAACCATTAGACGCTGGCTGATGGGAAGTGCTCTGGTGATTGCAACTCTATTGATATTTGCGCTGGGGCATGTGGCGCTGGGCACCTTACAGCGCCCTGGCGGTGTTGTCGAAGTGATTGCACCAGAAACCGACCCAACAACGACAATGATTGATGTGGTGCAGCTACGGCAGTTGTTGAAAGAGGGAGAAATTGGAGATGCGATCGCAACTGCTGATTTTTTAGTAACCAATGAGTTTTGGTTAAGCGGCTATGTAGATATGGCCATTAGCTCGTTTACTTCAGTCCCTGTCATGGCCTTTACCCAAGACCCCCGAGGACATGCCGTCTGGTTTTCACCAGCAGATTGGGTGGGGGCATCAGGTTTATTTCTCACCATTGCCGACTACGACCAACAAGAAATTCGAGCAGCCTATGCACCATATTTTGAGCGGTTTGATTTATTAGACACCGTCGAAACTCAGCGAACTGGAACCACAACAGAAACGTTTTATCTGTATGACGTTGGCAACCTGCTTACTGCGTATAGCTATCCCTATTAGCCTCATTCGACAAAAACCACAGCAGAGCAAAATCTGTCGGGCAATGTCTTTTTTACAACAGCGCTACCGGGCATGCCGCTTGGCTCGCCAGCTGGTGTAGCTAAGTAAAGCCGTTGAACCTAATGCATAGGCGGTGCCACTGGGCATACCCGAAAATGCTAGGGCCAGACTGCCAACCCACAGGGTCAGTGCATAGATAAACAGCACCGTAAATCGATGGGAGAGTCCAGCATTTAAGAGACGATGGTGAAGATGACGCTTATCGGCGACAAATGGTGATAATCCGCGACGTAACCGCGCCAGAATAACCGCCGACATATCCAAGATGGGCACAGCCAGTATCAGTAAATAAGGCAAGAAGACAGCTGCAGTGGTGACCCCCTTAACCAAACCAATAACACCGATACCTGCCAGGGTAAATCCCATGTAATAAGCACCCCCATCCCCCATAAAGATTTGGGCTGGATTGAAATTGTACTTTAGAAAACTCAGTGCCCCACCCGCAAGAGCTGCGGCAATGACTGCTGCTGCAGGTTGTTCCATAAACAGGGCAACCAGCATCATCACAATGGCGGCAATACCTGACACTCCAGCCGCCAAGCCATCCAAACCATCAATCCAATTGATGGCATTGGCCATACCGACCAGCCAAATAACTGTTAGGGGCAGACTCACCCAGGCAGCGAGATGAACAATTCCCAACCCTGGCACAGAGATAAAGGCAATATCCACGCCCACGTACCAGGTAATGGCCGCTACAGTCGCCTGCATCAGTAAACGACTAATGGCAGATAGACCAAACAGATCGTCTAGCAAACCAATCAAGAAAAATGCCAATCCACCCAGGGTAACTCCCCATATTTCCGCTTCCGGCTCGTTAACCAACTGCTGTCCCTGAGCATCCACAAAGCCGCCAGTGTTCCAAACAACAAGCAAAGCAACTACCGTGCCCAGAAAAATAGACACCCCCCCAAGCCGCACCATGGGCACCTTATGAACTTTTCGTCCTCCAGGCATATCGACTCGACCACTGTGTAAACCGATTTTTTTAATAACCGGTGTGGATACAAGCACCACAATGGCCGATAGGGTAAAAGCCAGTAGGGGATATATCTGAAAGGGCATGGGTGGCAGGAGATGAGGGAAGACGTGCTATCTACTTATATGAACTCACCACAAAGGGTCGGCAGCACACACGACAGTCATCGTCACACTAGCAGGTTTTTTGAATCTTTCAAGATGATAATTATCAGGTTCAAACCACTGTTGTTGGTTTGTTGAAGAAATTTCTTATATGTCGGGTATTTATAGGGATAAGGTACGTCATGAGTACGTGACTTATCGGAGGTTGCAGTAACCTAGGCAACTGTATGCGAGCTAGCCAAAACCCTGGCTAGCTCACTAAGTGAAATCACTTAAACCAGAGCAGGTACTGATGGGTGTAGGTGAGGATAGAGTGGAAAGCGATCGCAAAGAGCCGCAACACGATTTCGACAGTCAGCCTCAACCTTACTATCCTCAGGTGACAACAGCCGATCAGCAATAATGTTGGCAATCTCCTTAAACTCTTCAACTCCCAGCCCACGAGTAGTCATGGCGGGTGACCCCAGACGTAGACCACTGGTCACAAAAGGAGATTCAGGATCAAAAGGAACCGTGTTTTTATTGGCTGTGATGTTGACCATGCTGACCAGAGCATCCGCCTGTTTGCCGGTCATACCAATAGACCGTAAATCAACTAGCACCAGGTGATTATCCGTACCGTCTGAAACAACCTTAAAGCCACGAGCCTGGAGCTGAGTTGCCAGGGCCTGGGCATTAGCAATCACCTGGGCACAATAAGTCTTAAATTCAGGTTTAAGAGCTTCCCCAAACGCCACGGCCTTAGCCGCCACAACGTGCTCTAGGGGACCACCCTGGCTACCCGGAAAAACAGCCTTATCAAACTTTTTACCCAAATCGGCATCACGGGTCATAATCAACCCACCCCTAGGTCCTCTCAGGGTTTTGTGGGTGGTTGTTGTAACAACGTGGCAGTGAGGAATGGGGTTGGGGTGATGCCCCGTGGCAACTAATCCCGCAATATGGGCAATGTCCGCCATGAGGTAAGCACCAACCTCATCAGCAATAGCCCGGAACCTATCAAAATGAATGGTCCGAGGATAAGCGGAATATCCACAAATAATAATCTTGGGCCTATGCTCAAGGGCTAACTTACGAATTTCATCGTAGTCGAGTTGTTCAGTATCCTGACTGACCCCATACTGGGCAACGTTGAACCACTTTCCTGACACATTGACTGGCGAGCCATGGGTCAGATGTCCACCGTGGGAAAGATCCATTCCCAGAATAGTGTCACCCGGCTGCAGCAGTGCCAGAAAAACCGCAAAATTCGCCTGAGCCCCCGAATGAGGTTGTACATTAGCGTGGGCCGCTCCAAACAGCTGCTTAATCCGCTCAATGGCCAGTTCCTCAGCCTGGTCTACAAATTCACAACCACCGTAATATCGTTTGTTAGGTAGCCCCTCTGCATATTTGTTAGTCAGAACAGACCCTTGCGCAGCCATCACAGCTGGTGAGGTAAAGTTCTCACTGGCAATCAGTTCTAAATGATCTTGCTGACGTTGACGCTCACTCTCGATGATGGCGGTGATGTCTGGGTCAACTTGTCTCAAAAAATCAAAATTCGTGGTCATGAGAATGGATACTTTAGGTGTGGATAGGCTGGACTAGTTCAGGTGTTAGGACAGGAAATGAATTCTTCTCGGTTTTACCAGCAAACTATAGTACCGTGCTGCTAGGAAGGTTGCTAGCCACTTGACCATAGCCTGTATCGATTTGAATCAGCTGGTCAAGTTCAACCTTCATAAGGTTAATGTTACGTTTTTGTATCAGAATGTAACGCCCAAAAATCTATAATGGATAAAATTCGCGAAAACATGTGAGTAACTTCTGCGCTTGGGTATTGGTAACTGCCTGGACGCAGTGGTGTGAGTTTGATTTGTCACGCTGTGATAGAAGATTCAATCATTGCTATATGACTCGCTACTGGCTCGTGACGCTTTTTGCATAACAAGGACACCTATGCTATTGCAACCTACTACTAATGATGTCTCGCCCGCGTCCAAGTTGGCTTCTGTAGATGAGTCCTACGAGCGCTGCCGACAGATAACAGCTAAGTACTCAAAAACGTTTTATATGGGGACTATGCTGATGTCAGAGGCCAAGCGCAGAGCGATTTGGGCTATTTATGTCTGGTGTCGGCGTACGGATGAGTTAGTTGACGGCCCCTCTGCTCAGTTCACCACTGAGGCAACGCTGGATGATTGGGAAGAGCAGCTAGAATCTGTATTCGCAGGGCGTCCTCAAGATGACTACGATGTGGCAATGGTCGATGCGCTGGCTCATTTCTCAATGGATATTCAGCCTTTTCGGGATATGATTACGGGCCAGCGCATGGACCTGCAACGCTTTCGCTATGAAACTTTCGAAGATCTAAAGCTGTATTGCTACCGAGTTGCAGGCACGGTTGGGTTAATGTCTACCGTTGTTATGGGGGTTGATCCTGAATACAACACGGCGCCTTGGGCTAAGGCATTACCTTGCCCAAAAGAAGAAGCGATCGCACTCGGGATTGCTAATCAGCTCACCAATATTCTGCGTGATGTGGGTGAAGATGCTCGTCGTGGACGCATCTATTTGCCTCTTGAGGACCTTGAGCTGTTTAAGTACAGCGAAGCAGATTTGATGAACGGCGTTATTGACGAACGCTGGTGTTCTTTAATGCGTTTTCAAATCCAGCGAGCCTTAAAATTTTACCGTCAAGCAGAAGGTGGCATCAGTGTACTGAGTCCAGATGCTCGCTGGCCTGTCTGGTCAGCTTTGATGCTCTATCGTAAAATTCTCGACGTAATTGCTGAGAATCAGTATGACGTCTTTAATAGACGAGCATTTGTGCCTACCATGCGTAAGTTGCTATGTTTGCCACCCGCTTTGCTACGGGCTCGGGTCCTCTAGACACTGCCATTAAAAACCTAGAGTAAAAAGGAGCCGGAAAGCGACGCTTTCCGGCTCCTTTTTATATTCAATTAAAATGCTGAGCGATAACGCTACGAAGCCGTTGTTTGAGCCGCAAGCATCTCCTTTAGCTTGGCAAGGTCAGAAGCCCAGCGAGGGTCGGGCTGAGTACTTTCAGGAGCGGGAGAGGAATAGTTAGCTGGTTTGCGGTTACCCCCTCGCTTGTTGCCACCTTTACGGTTGCTATTGCTATTCGAACTGCCGCCACCGGCACCCTCATTTTCTTTGCTGCGAGGCATCGCCTTTTCAACTTTGAGAGTAGCATCCTGCAGAGCTTGACCGTTGTACTTGCTGACAAGAGTATCTGCAATCTCATCGGTCTTAACAGTAACAAAGCCAAAGCCACGGCACTTTCCAGTCTTTCGATCAGCAATTAGCTTGACTGAAACAATGTTATCAACATCTTCTGCAAAGACAGCCTCAAATTCCTCGCGTTCCAGTTCACGGGGTAGATTGCCAATATATAAGCGCACTGACATGGGATACCTCTTAAACAAATCTAAAAAAACAACTGCGCAGGTTGGGCAACAAGACTCAGCCACTAACCTTGTCTAGAGCTAGAGAACCTCTAGAAGAAAATCTGGAGCGAATGGCTCTGGACGATTTTGACAAGTAACGATATCAGCAAGAACCAGTTAGCCATTCGAGCAAGCAATCACGCTACGCGTCAAAACCTCACTTAGGCGGGCTAGAAAATCATCTCTAGGCTCCAGCAACAGCCAATTACAACAACTACTAAAACTGTCTGCACTGGAAACCTCTCATTCCATGAAAATGAGAACTAGACCGTATCTCTACTACTTCAAGGTATCACGCTGTCTGATGCCAAGCCAAGCTATTCGGCGGTTTTTTAGTGAAGCTACCTAAAGATAACGTAGAGTACGTCAGTAAGCTCAAATCCTGTTGTACAAGCCTGTCTATCTAAATGGTAAAACCTGAAATCAACTTCGTGATGAAACTCTTGGTATAAAGCTATTGAAACAAGTCAATACTTCCAAAAATAGCAATAGCATCAAACAATATCTCATCAGCATTTATGTAATAAAAAACCAGCCACATAGGGCTGGTTTGCTGTGTTGAGAGTAGGAGAACCCGATGCCTAACTCAAATTTGCAAACTAATAATTTGAAACTTTGATCAGGCAGTCAGTACTCGTTAATAAAATTTAACATTTTGCGAAAATAATTGCAATGTTGAAGGTTTAGCCGACGGATATCACTAACAAATTAGTATAGTTTGAATGATCGGAGCCATTTTAGCGACTGACTTGAGCCTATCTAAGCGCCTCTAAAAATGAGCCACAGACCATAGAATAGCGGTACTAAGCTGACAATCATTGACCAAACAGGAAGCTGGGCCTGTTTGGTCAGATTTTCACTGATTTGGATACGATCAACATCCACCCAGAGACTGTATCCACGACGAAACCAGCCTGTCACCTCTAATGGCTGGTTTAACCAGGGAGCTAGCGATTTGATATTACTCAATGGGCCTATATATGAGGCGTAGTTCAGTTTGATACTGCCTTTCACTGTATTTAGACGCCATTCTTGTCCCAGCCAGTTCGCTAGGGCTGGGCGACCTGTCAGTGTGCCCCTGAGAGTAACAGGGCGATAACTAAGCGGTGTCAGGGTAGAGTCGGTTTTCCAACTGGCTAGCTGTGCTTCGCTAGTAGCTCGTTTCTCACCTATTTCTGGGAAAAAAGGATTGATGAGCAACAGTTGGTTAGTTGCTGCACAAATCAAAGGAATCCCCAGGAGAATACTACGATCCCTGTAAAGCCAGGAGAGTAGAGGAAAATCAAGAGCGATGGCAACAGCACCAACCATCCACAGAATGACTGCTATTCCCAAACCAAGAATAAAGCCAGACCAAAGTCCTCCCTGTAAAAGCAACGTTTTCCAGTCATCGATAGACAAGGCAGCTGAATTCCTTTTTGGCTGCAGATGAGTAACGTTGAGGCTAGGCTTAAGCCGCCAGTGACGTCCGTAGGCACTCAACGTATAAAGTCGTTCTCCTAAAGGGGGATGCGCTTGGTTAATTGATAACCAGTGACGGAGTGGATTAAACATGTCCCAGGCATAGTGATGTAGTGTTGGCTCCGTACAGTCTCCTGGGCCAACTGGGAGCATTGGGTCTAGACTCTCTAATAGTGGCGGTGTGTATCCCTGCTGGTTAACAGCATTTGTCATCGCCGTAGAGATCTTAGATAGTGCCCTTACCAGGCCATTAGGGTTGCCGGTTAGTTCTACGGCAGTGCGATCGCGATAAGGGGTTCGAGTACGGGATAGACCACATCCCACTTTGCTAAGCACCCAGAAAATAAGGTAGCTAAGATTGGCCAAAATGCCAGCAGCAGTCTTGATTATGGTGGAGCGATTTTTACCCTTATTCGCTAAAAACCAATAAGTACGATGGCAGCACTGCAACAATAGACCATGGGTTGAAAAGAAAATCCAGTCCAGGGTAGACCAGTGACTAATCTCATACATGATGACTGTCGCTAATTCATCGGCTTCCAGACAATCCAGCAATCCCTGGGCGATCACCAGCTGACCATAGCGAGGGTTCCATCCATAGGAAAAAATAAGGGGTAGGTCACTGGCTAATAGATAAATTTTTGGAAACTTAAAGCGACGTTTAGTAGAAATACGGCGCAATAGCTGGACGGTCTCAGGGCTATAGTCTTGTAGCGTTTGTGGTGTGACCTGCTCAGTGGGTTTTAGCAGTAATAGCCAGAGCCATGGACTTGCAAGAGTCAGTAAACCCAGGCCAGCGATAACAGTCCAGGTTTGAGGTTGCCAAAAAAATGTAGAGAACTGAATGTTGAAAGGCAGCAGACGACTAATAAATAACAGATAGTCTCGGGTAGTGGTCAGAGTAGTTACAAACAACCAGCGAACTACAACAAAAAGAATGGGAATCGTTACTAACTGTGCAAACCACAGTCGCCCCATCTTGACTTTTCCAAGTGACTTTAGCTTGGTTAGACGATCGCCCTTGGGCCAGCTAGATGGATTATCTTTTGAAGATTTATCGGCTACTTTTTGGAGAGGAGAGTTTTGTTGTTTGCTAGCCTCCACCTGCAACAAAGTTTTAGAGGAGCTGCTGGCGGACCTTTTAGGGAGGGAATCATTAGAAGGTTGACTGTCAGGAGGAGGTGATGATGTCAGATCGCTATCATCATTGGTCACCGCAGTGTCTTCAGTATGTTCTGACTCTTTTTCACTGAGGCTACGTTTGTTATTGAGAGTTTCGTAGTGAAATAAGGATGACCTCGTTGTTTCGACATCAGGGGCAGCATCCTCAAGGGGGGCAGCATCCTCAAGGGGGGCAGCGTCCTCATGAGAAGTAGCGTGGTTAGACACTATAACAGAATCATGAGTATCTACTGGTTCAATGCTTGAGAGTGGAGCCGTTGGCTCCGTTGAAGGGGCTATTGGCGTTGAGGCGGCATCACCCGTAAAAGGAACAAAGCCAGATGCTGGAACAAACCCACTGGACTGTGGTGGTTGAGAACCACTGTCGGCTCTAGAATTTGCCGCATCGGATATGAGCTGGTGGAGTTTATCGTGGGACCACTGACGAATGGCTTGGCTGCGGCTTTTGAGTAAAGGTTTACAGAGATTTTGAGCCAGCGTGTTATTCCCTTGGGCTTCATAAGTGCGAATTAGTCCCATTTGCGCCTTAACACGGTGGCCTGCACTCACGTTATCGGCCTGCGCGAGCTGTTGAAACGTTGCGATCGCACGCTCGTAATCTTTTTGTTTAAGGGCCGCTAACCCAGCTTTAATCAATTGTTCTGGCGCTCGATTCAAACCCATGCAAATATCCTCTGATGTCGTCAATAGCAGCGCAGGGCAAGCGATTTTGGCGCAATCTTAGCGCAAATCGTCAGAAGAGGGATTTGTATCAGGGTTTAAGATATCCTCTACCAGTTTGTAGAGAGTCTCTTCATGGTCACCAGTAAGCTGACGTTCCTTCAGGTCAATCAAACCATCCGCCAGGTGTGTAGCCCTCTTTTTGTATACATTATTCGCTGCTAAAAGATCGGTGAAGATCTCTCGTTCAATTTGATGACGGTCAGCATCATCCGGCAATGGTGTCCCATAAGCAACATTATCCACCTCATACTTAAGCAAGAAAATTAATGCACCACAGTGTTCCTGCAATAATGTCTGCAGCTTACGCGTATCTAATTCAAGTCGTTCAAAGCCCACCTCCCCTTCAATACGTAGCTCAACAATCGGCTGCTGATCACGAATAAGCTGATTTTTCTCTATGGCCTGGTCGATTATTTTAATCGCGAGTTTTTCAATATCTTCTAGGGCTTCATGACCGCGCAGTTTTAACGTAAGCCTATTGGCAGGACGCTGTCGGTAATCAGTACATAATCGAGTATCAACTTGACCATCAGTGAGCTCGACCAGTAGTGCGCCACGCTCAAAACTGCTCTCTTCAATATTGTTAGCTTCAAGGGAGCCCGGATTAAATACCCAATTCTCAACAGCGTAATGTTTGTGAATATGGCCCAGCCCTAGATAATCTACACCCGCCTCCTTAAGGGGGAGCAAATCTTTGTAGAGGAGTGCTCCAGAGTAACGAGCAATTTGCCCTTCCAATCCATGATGAAAAAGCAAAACAGTCGAATTAGGTCCGGTAGGCAAGCCTATCATAGCCGCTGCAATTTGTTCAATCGCTTTGGGGGCAGCAGCACCATACCAGCTTGAGCCCAATATTCGTACACCGCAGTCAAGATCAATATACCCTCCCCGTTTAGTTTCTTCATCCCAGGGAGTATATAAGGTATCGATTTGGCCAGGTTCTAACAGCTTGAGTAATCCCCAGTCCGATAAGTAGCGCAGCCAGCTAGTTTTTGTTCCGTAGGGACAATTATCGTGGTTTCCCTCAATGGCAATAACTGGAATCCCAGCAGTCTGCAACTGCTGTAAACAGAGCTGAGCCTGATTTAGGATTGCTGGCTGAATCATGCGGTGTTCAAACAGATCACCAGCAATCACAACAAAATCAACCGCTTCTTGAATCGCGTAGCGCTCAAAAACGTCCCACAGTGTATGAAAGAAATCCTGGGTGCGCACCTTACTGTTGTAGCGATCAAACCCCAGGTGCACATCGGCAATATGTAAAAATTTAGCCATGGTTGACGGTAATAGGCTGCAGACACATGGGAAACAAACTTTAAGCTTGAAGCCTAATTTAAAATCACTCACCCACCCCTAAGTTTAGTGTGGAGCTAATGCTTGTCAACCTGCCTGCCCCCATAGCTCGCCGGATTACACAGGCATCTCGGTTTCAGCCGCTAGCTGTTCTAGCTTGGCTTGCTGATCTTGAGTGATACAGGACTGTACCATTGTTTCGATGTCTCCTTCCAACACAGGAGACAGACTAAAGTTTTGCCCTAAACGATGATCGGTGACTCGATTATCTTTGTAATTGTAGGTGCGAATTTTTTCTGAGCGGGAGCCCGTACCAACCTGAGAACGTCGCATGTCGGTCACTTCTGCTTGCTGCTCTTGAAGCATCATTTCGTAAAGCTTAGCTCGCAAAATTTGCATGGCCCGCTCTCGGTTTTGTAGTTGCGATCGCTCCTCCGTACAAAAAATTCGAATGCCAGTGGGTTTGTGGAATAAATCCACCGCTGTCTCCACTTTGTTCACATTCTGTCCACCAGCACCGCCCGAACGTGCCGTTGTAAGTTCAATCTCCTTGGGATCGATCTTTACTTCTACGTCATCCACCTCCGGCATGACTGCGACAGTGGCTGTAGACGTATGGACACGACCGCTTGTCTCTGTAGCAGGTACTCGCTGTACTCGATGTACACCAGCCTCAAATTTTAGTTTGCTGTAAACCTGGTCGCCAGTAATTTCTAAGATGGCTTCCTTACAGCCACCCATATCAGCTGCAGACTGGCTAAGGGCCTGAACTTTCCAGCCCTGACTTTCCGAATAGCGTGAATACATGCGCAGTAAATCTCCTGCCCAGATACCGGCTTCATCACCACCAGCCCCGGCACGGATTTCCAGCATGATGTTCTTATCATCATTTGGATCACGCGGCAGTAACAAAATCTTAAGTTGATTTTCTAATGCCACAATGGTTTCCTGCAGTTCTTTAACTTCCATGGCCGCCATCTCTCGCAGCTCATTATCGCCTGCAGACTCTTTGTAAACTTCTTGGGCACCCGTGTAGTCTGACTGAGCTTTTTGCCACTCGCTGTAGGTTGTAATGGTTTCCTCTAACGACGCTCTTGCCTTAGCAATTTTTTGAAACTCATCAGGGTCTCTGGCTACGTCTGGATCAGCAAGACGACGAGTCAACTCTTGAAAGGTTTGGTCAACTGACTTTAATTTGTCGAGGAGATATTGCTCAGCCATGAAATTTACTCAGTACAGTCAATAGGATCAGCGCTTAAAGAAATGTCAAATAAAAAATATCCGAAGGACACAAAAATCCCTCGGATTTAAGATGACGTTGCTAGCAGCTAACCTTCAGAACTGTCAGCCGTTGCTTGCGTATCGTCTGCCATACCATACTTACGCAGGAATCGCTCCACACGACCCTCAGTATCGATAATCTTTTGAGTACCGGTGTAGAAGGGATGATTACCGGACCACACATCAACATGGAGTTCAGGTTTGGTAGACCCTACTGTCATAATTAACTTGCCGTCGCAGTATACCTTTGCATCGGGGTACCACTCGGGATGAATATCAGCTTTTGGCATTGCTTTGTTACGGTAACGAAACACTATAAAAATCAAACAATCAAGCTTAACGCTTGGAAAACTGGGACGCTTTACGCGCTTTCTTCAAACCGTACTTCTTACGTTCCTTACAACGGGGATCGCGAGTCAGATAGCCCTCAGTTTTCAAGGGAGTACGATTTGCAGGATCTAGTTCACACAAAGCACGAGCAACGCCAAGTTTAATGGCATCAGCCTGCCCTGTTAGTCCACCACCCCGAACGTTAACCAAAATATCGTAATCACTTTCGAGGCCAAGCGTTTCTAATGGAGCTTTTGTCGCTGATAAATAAGCGGCATTATTTTGGAGATGAGTTTCACCAGGCTTACCGTTCACGACAAGTTTGCCATCTCCAGGTACCAGGCGTACACGGGCAACAGACGACTTGCGCCGACCAGTACCCCAATAAACAACGCGATCAGATTGACCTTCTGACATAGAACTATGCTCTCCTGTAAATACTGTAAATTCTTCTGACTACTAAATATTGATGGCTTCAGGCTGCTGAGCAGCGTGGGGATGCTCAGCACCTGCGTAAACCTTCAAGTTTGTAAACAGCTTACGTCCGAGAGCATTTTTAGGCAGCATCCCTTTTACAGCCTTCTCGATGATGCGCTCGGGGATGCGGTTTTGCAGCTGTTCAAATGTTTCAACCTTCATACCACCGGGACGACCAGAGTGGCGACGGTAGAGCTTTTGCTGACGCTTATTGCCGGTAACACCGACCTTTTCTGCATTGATCACAATAACAAAGTCACCTGTGTCCATATTTGGGGTGAAGGTTGGCTTGTTCTTACCACGCAAAATATTGGCAACTTCTGTTGCAAGACGACCAAGTCGCTTATCTGCAGCATCAACAACGTACCACTTCTTATCAATCTCTTGGACCGGAGGAATGTAGGTCTTAAACATGCTTAGGCTCTGATATCAACGAACTGAATAAAAGGCGGCTATTCTATCAATGAGAATGTCGAGTCATATCTTAAGGACTACTCACAATCATCTAAACAGCCAAATTCTTTTTGGTGGAATGCAGCGTTAGCTGGGGTTGAGTATCAAACCAAGCATCCGTTGCAAATGGAAAATGTTGGTAACCTACCCGCAACAGGCAAAGTCCCCGCGCAGGTGCGGCATGCTTAACTAAGTCACGACGCCCTGACTGCCAAAGTTCAGTAAAAGCAGCAGGAGTTAGGCGACCCCGCCCGACTCTTACCAGCAAGCCCATTACCAGGCGCACCATGCCGTAGAGAAAACCGGCAGCCTGCAGCTCAACCTGAACAAACGATTCATGACGGGAACACTCAGCCGCTTGCAACTCAACCCATGAATGGGCACGACTAGACCCCGCGCGATGAAACGCAGTTAGATCATGATAACCCACCATAGGGGTTAATGCCGACTGCATTAGTTGTTCATCCAAAGTTTCATGGTAAAAGTGCCATGCATAGGGGCGAACAAACAAGTTGGGACAGGCATCAGTGTAGATGGTATATCGATACCGTCGCCACTGGGCCGAATATTGAGCATGCCAATTATCGGGAACTTGAGCTGAGGCGCGAATTACAACGTCTTCACTTAACCGATGATTAAGAATAGATGCCCAACGATAAGCCGGAATCACTTTGGGGGCATCAAAATGTGCCACTTGAGCAGCTGCATGCACCCCTGTATCAGTACGCCCTGCGCCATGAATAGTTACGTGAGAGCCTAATAGTGACGCTATGGCGGCTTCAATATCAGCCTGTACAGTACGCTTTTCTGGCTGACGTTGCCATCCGTGAAAGTGAGTGCCCTGATATTGAATAACGATGGCTACCCGCTGAGTGCCTTGGTTATTTTCAGGTACAGCCTCAAGCTGCTTGGCAGGCGTGCGATTAGCCATCGAGCTCTAGGTAAGCTCAATAATCGCCATGACTGAGTTGTCGCCCCGGCGGCTGACGGTACGCACAATCCGAGTATAGCCACCCTGACGCTCACCATAGCGAGAGGGAACCTGTTCAAACAGTGCATGAACCAGATCCTTATCGTACATATATCCCATGGCCCGACGACGAGCTGATAGAGACCCCTCTTTGGCCAAAGTAATCATACGCTCAGCTTCAGAACGTACCGCTTTAGCACGGGTGAGTGTAGTTTTGATCCGACCGTGACGAATCAATTCAGTGGTGAGCGATCGCAACAAAGCACGACGCTGGTCAGCGGGTTTACTTAATTGTGGTGTACGGCGGCGATGGCGCATGGAACCTCCTCTGTGGATGCTGTAGACAAGAAAAAACCGAAGCCTGGGGCTCCGGAGAGTCGGCTTGAATTAATTCAAGCCCTAAACTTAAAAATCTAAGATGATTTAGCCGGTTTTTCAATCGGCAGCGTGATGCCCAGTCGATGCTGTAGAGAATCAATCACCTCCTCAGCTGACTTCTGACCAAAGTTTTTAATCTCCAGGAGATCTTCTTGACTGTAATCCAGCAGATCAGAAACAGAATTTATCTGTGCACGCTTAAGACAGTTGTAAGCGCGTACAGATAGCTGCAGCTCTTCAATGGGAATCTGATAAGTTGTGTCTTCTTCTTTGATATCTTCATCACGCTTGGGTTCGAGCGTAACGTCTTTGAGCGGACTAAACAGATCAACCAAAATGTCTGCGGCCTGACTCATGGCCTGTTGAGGGGTGAGACTACCATTAGTGCTCACTTCCATCAGCAATCGGTCTTTGGGCTGATCGGCCCCCACAATGGTCTCCTCAACTGAGTAGTTGACCTTGCGTACGGGCATAAAAATAGCGTCAATCTGCATAAAGTCCAATGCAGTCGCTTCATCTCGGTTGTTGCTAACAGCCCGATAGCCACGCCCATTCTCTACACGAAACTCCATTTCGAGGGTGTAGCCTTGAGCAACCGAAGCTATATAGTGATCCGGATTAATCAGCTCGACCTCAGCCGGCAGCTCAAAATGGGCCGCTGTTACAGATGCTGGACCTTGAACAGCCAAACGACCAATTTGGGGCTGATTTGTATATGTCTTGAGAACAACTTCTTTTAGGTTGAGCAGGATATCTAAAACATCTTCACGCACGCCTGGAATAGTGGCGAACTCATGATTTGCACCTGCTATACGCACAGCCGTAATTGCTGCACCTTCTAGGTTGGATAGCAATACTCGTCTCAGAGCATTGCCCACCGTAATACCCTGACTACGCTCAAGGGGCTCGATGACAAACCGACTAAATTGACTCTGGTCGTCTTCTACTATTGATTCTACGCATTCAACTTGGAACTGTCCCACTGCATGACCTCCCTCGGATAGCTATTGCCTACTGGCTTGTCTATTAGCTGATAGGTATCAAATCTTAAACACGGCGACGCTTTGGCGGTCTGCAACCGTTATGAGGAATGGGAGTTACATCGCGAATCAATGTGATTTCCAAACCAGCTCCTTGCAGAGCACGAATGGCTGTTTCACGACCTGCACCAGGACCGCTAACCATTACCTCAACCTGACGCATGCCCTGATCCATCGCTCGGCGAGCAGCACTGTCAGCTGCAGTCTGTGCCGCAAAAGGGGTGCCCTTCTTAGCACCTTTAAATCCGCTGGAGCCAGCTGAAGCCCAAGAGACGGCATCGCCCTTGGTATCTGTGATGGTCACAATCGTGTTGTTGAATGTGGACTGAATGTGGACGACACCATTGGGGACATTCTTTCTTGGTTTGCGTCCACCTGAGCGCTTGACGCCTTTTGCCATAGTTCGTGTATTCCGGAAACGTTAACTCTTCAAAAACCTTTTAATTTTTTGCTCAGTGACTAAACCGTCCACTGAGGCATCGCCTTGTCAAAACACTTGTCCTGTTTTAGCACGCATGTTCCGACTGGCAATCCTATATAAAGATCACCTGCAGATTGTGCTGCTAGAACTTACTTCTTACCAGGCTTTTTCTTGCCCGCAATGGCCAGACGTTTGCCACGGCGAGTGCGGGCATTGGTCCGAGTACGCTGACCACGCACCGGCAGTCCAACGCGATGACGACGCCCCCGATAGCAGCCGATATCCATCAGCCGCTTAATGTTCATACTTTCCCACCGTCTCAGATCGCCTTCAATCTGATAGTCGTTTTCAACAACTTCCCGGAGTTTCGCTACATCGCTATCGGCTAAATCCTTGACGCGAATGTCGGCATTGACCCCAGTCTTTGCCAATATTTCTTTTGATCGGCTTGGACCGATACCGTAGATATAGGTTAAACCAATCTCAATGCGCTTATCCCTGGGTAGGTCAACGCCTGCAATACGTGCCACCGTGCTTTCTCCCTAGTTTGCTGCCTTGCGGTTAGTCAGCACTGAAATTTCAGCGAGCAACCGCTACTTGAATCTGAAATAGATCGTTAAACTCGTTACAGTGCCTAACCCTGACGTTGCTTATGCTTAGGGTTAGGACAAATAACCATAACTCGACCGCGCCGACGGATCACCCGGCACTTGTCGCACATCTTCTTGACGGATGCCCGTACTTTCATGCTGAAAATGTAATAAAACTTGCCTACAGAAGTGTGATTCTAGCAAACGTCTTCATAGTCAGTCAATTAATTTTTGTTACAGATGCTTGATATGACATCTGGCCGCTTGTTACTCGCCAGCTCGATCGCATAGCCATTGGAAAGCCCGACTGACAAGCAGCCGGGCCATGGTGAATTACAACAAGTTGTTCGCCTCTAGATTAGGCTTCTCGTCGCAGTGCTGCTTCGACCTGCTTAAACTCTTGCTCAAGTCGAGTTTTAAGCTTTGCTGGAATGGGGCGATTTGGATAGGAGCTATAGTGGCCTGCTAGCGCATTTAATGCTGTCTGCATAGTTGCAAAGGAGCTTAAGCTAGCAGCAGAGGCCGAACGACGGTAGCGTGCAGAGAAAGAATTGATTTGCTGTCTGGCGTTGGCACGTACCTCAGGTAAATCAGGCGCATCTGCAGGGAGTTCAATAGCCGTTCTAAGGGTCTCTACGACGGCCATAGTATCTTGACGATAATTGCCGCTAAGTCCATCGGCTCCCATGCCATCACCACCGCAACCAGTAAGACCTAGGAGCGCCACTAGGGTGAAAGCAAACAAACGAGACAAAATACGTTTCATAAATTTATTCCCAACTACAGATGGCTCCAATTTGGTATACCTGGCCACTGGGCCTATGGTGATTATCTTATCTGAATGGGGTACCCAGGAGAACCATTCAGCCTATCGCACTCCCTTCTAGCAATAATCACTAAGCTGGAAAGATGCGCAATCGACGGTTGGGTTCATCACCAAAACTCAAGGACTTGAGTCGGTAGTGCTCTGCCAATTCGTGCTGCATTTTGCGAATTTTAGCGGAGCGAGGCAACAGCTCTACCGGCTGTCCTTTGGGAATAACAATTTGTTCAACAGCAAGTCTGGCCTCTTCTAAGGCTTCTAGCTCATCGTCTTCACCTTGGCGAGTAAAGAGGGAAAGGTCGACAGCCTCTGATTGATCTCTAGGGTCAATGTCGAGCAGGCGCTGTAGAGCTCTGGTAATTTGGGGAATGGTATTGGATTTAACGGTATAAATAGGCAGCTGACGAGATTTTGCTAGGGTTTTGAGTTTTGAGTGGTTGCGCACGTGCGATCGCAACGCCAGCACTGCTTCAGCAACACCCAAATCTTTTGTAATAGACACAGGCAGTTTGAGAGTGTCAATTACATGGTGCAGTTGCTCACGACTAATCCCGTAGGGATAAACCGGCACCACCTCTTCTCCGTTAGGACCTATGGGTGTAGAGAGTTCAAGACCAGCCGTGTCTAACTGCTGATCTAACAGTGCCTGAAACTCCTCGGTAGCTGGCGTGGGCAACGGTGTTGGGCTAGACCGCCGGGAACGTTTGGCCGTAACCGGCTCCATTTGCCCTGCCTCTCGCCAACCACGTCGGGAACTACGACGCTGACTAACCACATCCGGCAGCTCATGGGTAATGACCACTTTGCCACTGTCCCCAACAGTGCGCACCTGGGTTTCCGGCACCCGACCCCGCAGCAGATGATCAACGGTGGCCGCAACATCTTCATGCACCACCCACCGCTGACGCTCCAGCATTTCAATTGCCATGTCAAAGGTGGGGGGTGCCTTACGCTCTAGCACACTTTTTTGGCTACCGCGACGCCGGGCTTCATCGTCACCCAAGGTGACCGTTTGAATACCACCCACTAAATCTGCCAGTGTGGGGTTTTTAATTAAATTTTCCAGCTGATTACCGTGGGCTGTTCCCACTAACTGCACACCCCGTTCAGCAATGGTGCGGGCTGCTAGAGCTTCCAGTTCAGTGCCAATTTCATCAATAATGATGACTTCAGGAGTATGGTTTTCAACCGCCTCAATCATTACCTGGTGTTGCTGTTCTGGGCGAGCTACCTGCATTCGACGAGCACGACCGATGGCGGGATGCGGAATATCGCCATCCCCAGCAATTTCATTGGAAGTATCGATAATAACAACCCGTTTGTTTAGGTCATCGGCCAGTACACGGGCAATTTCACGTAGAGCCGTTGTCTTACCTACACCCGGTCTGCCAAGCAATAGAATTGAGCGACCGGCTTCTACCAAGTCGCGAATCATCTCGACAGTGCCAAAAACGGCTCGACCAACCCGACAAGTTAGACCAATAATCGTTCCGGCCCGATTTCGCATAGCGCTAATGCGATGCAGTGTCTTTTCGATTCCCGCCCGGTTATCACCACCAAATGTACCTACCCGTTCAATGCAGTACTCCAGGTCTGCACTGGAGATGACCTGGTCCGAAAGATAATCAGCCCGTCCTGGAAACCTAGCTTCGGGGCGTCTACCCAAATCGAGAATCACCTCAATCAGCTGAGATCGCTGGGGATGATCAATCAAAGGCTGACGCAGATCAACAGTCAGAATACTAAGCAACTGCTCCAAGTCATCGTAAATTGGAGCAACGCTGTTAGATAGTGCAGAAGTCGATTCAGGCGCGGATTGGTATTCGTCTGAACGAGCCATAGATTTGGGAACTAGGTGATAAGAAAATTGGGCAACGAATGCAGATAGTGGGTTGGAATAGTCGAGGTCAAATGTCCATCGTCTATCCCCAACTGCCTATGGAGGCATGATGGTGGCCGGAGTTTGTTGTGAATAGTTGGATTGCCTTAAGATCTGTGTAGTTTTTTGCTGAGGATCGCGCTTAATTTGATTGACCAGTTCAGTCGCCAGACGCACCTGCCGCCACAGTTCTTCAGGCATCGTTTCAAGGGGGCTGTCGCCGACACTGACTAGACGTCGCGCATAGCTACCATAGGCAATGCCATGAATACCGGAAGCTTCAGCCTCGCCAGCATGGTTGGAAGAGGACTTAAGTAAGTTTAGCGATCGCAACTTAGCCACTGTATAGTCGTTTGTCCCGCCAGCTAGTTGAACATAGCCAGGTAAACGAGCGTTTAAGACTTTTTCCGCCAACCGAATCGTGGCTCGAGTCGTACCTCTGCCAATATCACCGCTCATGGGTCGACCATCCGTTTGCCATAGCAGCTGATTAGGCTTAGGGTCCATCCTACGATGGAGCTCAGCTAAGTAATCAGCAATGGCATTACTTTTAGGAGCTTTATCAGGGCAGCTTACAGCCACTAGCTTGAGCTGAGGAATATAGGAGGCTAGCCGCCGCCAGAGAGCTTGAAATTGCTCTTGTCGACCCATTTGAGTATGAATTTCAATGGCATCGATCTGAGATATAAGGGCGGGCAGAACAGCAGCAGCAGCTACCGTAAATCTATGCTCTTCCACTAGCCCATAAGGACATACTGGCAAACAGCGACCACAACCGTAGCAGCGCTCAGGTAGCACCCCTGGGTTGGCGGCGTCAAAATTTAGACTTAATGCCATGGGCAATATGGCATTAGCTGGACATACTTGTTCACAAGGTCGGGAACAATCAGGCGGGCATTGTTGAGCGTCAAACCAGGCTTTACGAAAGTGAGGGTCCTGGCCATCGTTAAAGCTCACCATCAACCAAGGACGCCTGACGGGCTCCATTGACTGAGACACGCTAATGCCCGCTAGAGCAGCCTGTACAACTGCCGGATCAGCTGCCACATCAATACAATCGGCCCCTGCCAAACTAAACACAAGGGACAAGTTGCGAATCTTTGAGACGTCTTGGTAGCTAGCTCCACAAATAAGCTTGAACCATTGGCCAAGCCTAAGAGCCTCTAGCGGGGTTAAAAGAGTAGTCACCCACCTATGCTATCTCGTTGCAATCTAATATGCCGTTATTCTAGAACAAATGTTCTTATGTCGATATCTAAACCTTAGCAGTGCTGCCACCATTTAGGCCAACTGCACAGCATCCTTCAAAGGAAACCACTTAAATGAGCGATCACCCCCTAGCTCAACGACAACTTTAATACGGGAGTCAGAAGCACAGAGTGTCGTTAAAAAGGCTAGCTCCTGACTCGATAAAATATGTCCCTCAATCAGCCAAAGAAGGATGCCTTTCATAGTTGGAGCCATACGCTCTAGACGATATTCCAGCACTGGAGGTAAGAAATAGCGATCACCCACAGCAGCCTGACCCACATCTTTCTTACCTAAGTGAGGCGGGCGAACCCCATGGACAGCCCCAAGATAAGCTGACAAATCTCCTAAGCCACGAGCCGTCATGTGCAAACTTTCATAGCCAGCTGCTCGCATACGTCGCTGATATCGCCCCTCAAACCCGCCTTCCAATGGCATTCGCACTGCCAGCGCACCGTTACTTTCCAAGTCACGGACAAATCGATTGCCTAATACAAGTAATCCCATAGCTATACGAGCAGTGCAGTTAGTTATCTATTTATATATTAGGACCGTTAGCTACCAGCTTTGACAAAACTAAGTTGCGATCGCCTATTCAAACTAATTTCAAAAAACAATGGACAAGTACGTCAAATCTCTGTACTATTAGAGACCGCTGCCAAGTTGGATACTAAACGGCTCGCTGTTTAAGTCTAAGGCACGTACGACCCCAAGGGCACAAAACCAAACGCATCTGAAATGCGTTTGAACATTTGATTTGTCCTAGTCAAGGGTAAAGCATTCAATCAAATAGGGTTGAATATCTAGAAAGGTGATGGGTACCTCAGGTCTTTGTGGCCTTTTTAGAGAAATGCTCCCGCTGTGAAAAAACAAGGGGCTAAAACTGCTGGCTGCAAGTAAGCGCGGTCTAGCTAGAATTTTTAGGGAGATTGATTGTGTCTGTCGGTATTCTCGGGACAAAGCTGGGAATGACTCAGGTGTTTGATGACGCTGGCAATGCTGTGCCAGTGACAGTTATTCAAGCAGGGCCCTGTGTTGTAACCCAGGTTAAGACTCAGCAAACTGATGGCTACTGCGCCGTGCAGGTTGGGTATCAGGAAGTAGCAGAAAAGGCCCTAAATAAGCCTAAACTGGGTCATCTCAAAAAGTCTGAAGCTCCTAACCTGCGACATCTGCGTGAATATCGTGTGGATGACAGTTCAAGTTTTGAGCTAGGCCAAACTCTAGCTGCAGATATTTTTGAGGCTGGCCAGCTGGTAGATGTGTCTGGCAAGAGTATTGGTAAAGGATTTTCGGGCAACCAAAAGCGTCACAACTTTAGCCGTGGTCCAATGACTCACGGTTCTAAGAACCATCGACTACCTGGCTCTATTGGACCTGGTACAACTCCTGGTCGCGTATACCCTGGCAAGAAAATGGCTGGTCAGCTGGGCAACGTCAAGGTCACAGTACGCAAACTGTCCATTGTCAGAGTTGATAGTGAGCGTAATGTTTTGCTTGTTAAGGGCTCTGTTCCTGGAAAACCAGGCGCATTGTTGAATATTGCCCCTGCAAATATTGTTGGCAATAAATAAGGGGGCTAGAAACTTATCATGGTTGATTGTGTAGTAAAAGATTGGCAAGGTGCTGACGCAGGTACTGCAACCCTTGATCTGAGCGTTGCCAACGAAGATAACGCTGCTCATATCGTTCATCGTGCGATTATTCGTCAGATGCACAATTCTCGTCAAGGCACGCTATCTTCCAAGACTCGTTCTGAAGTACGTGGCGGCGGCCGTAAGCCCTGGCGTCAAAAGGGGACTGGACGTGCTAGAGCCGGTTCAAACCGCTCTCCTCTATGGCGTGGTGGTGGTGTAATTTTTGGACCTCAGCCTCGTGATTTTGAGATCAAGATGAACCGTAAAGAGCGTCGTCTGGCTCTACGGACAGCTTTTCAAAGTCGAGCTGAAGACATGGTAGTTGTGCAAGCTTTTGCAGAGCAGCTCTCGGCTCCTAAGACCAAAGAGGTGCTATCTGCAATGGAGCGCTGGGGCATTGAGCCTGAGCAAAAGGTGCTGATGGTTACAGCCGAGAAAAATGAGGTTGTTTATCGCTCCGTGCGAAATGTACCTAACATCAAGCTAATTCTGGCTACGAACCTAAACGCTTATGACATTGTTCTAGCGGATCGGTTGGTGGTTACAACGGCTGCTCTCGACAAAATCCAGGAGGTGTACAGTGCCTAAGGCTATTGATCCCCGAGAGCTTCCAGATATCATCCGGAAGCCCATCATTACTGAGAAAGCAACTCTAAACCTGGAAAATAATCAGTACACCTTTGAAGTGGCTCCAAAGTCAACAAAGACGGAAATCAAGGCAGCAGTCGAGGCTTTGTTTGACGTGAAAGTGACTGGCATCAGCACGATAAACCCGCCTCGCAAGAAGAAACGGCTTGGTCGTTTTATTGGGTACAAACCCACCTACAAGCGGGCAGTTGTTACTCTTGCCGAGGGCGATAGCATTCCCCTCTTCCCAGATGTCTAGTAGCGGCTTTAGCACTCAAGTAGTTTGCAGATAAAACCATGGGAATTCGTACTTATCGGCCTCTGACTCCAGGTACTCGTGAGCGTAGTGTTTCTGATTTTTCAGAAATCACTCGGAGTAAGCCGGAAAAGAAATTAACACGCTCCATTCATCGTCCAAAGGGAAGGAACAACCGCGGTGTAATCACCTGTCGCCACCGTGGTGGAGGCCATAAACGTCTTTATCGCGTGATTGACTTCAAGCGTAACAAGCGTGAGATGCCAGCAGAGGTGCTGTCAGTTGAATACGATCCCAACAGAAATGCTCGTATCTCGCTGGTCCAGTACGAGGACGGAGAAAAGCGCTACATATTACATCCTGCAGGATTAGCTGTGGGGTCCACTATTGTTGCTGGTCCTGATGCCCCGCTTGAGGTAGGAAATGCACTTCCTCTGCACAAAATGCCTCTGGGTACTTCAGTTCACAATGTTGAGCTTTACCCTGGCCGTGGCGGACAGATTGTTCGTGCTGCTGGTGCATCTGCTCAGGTAATGGCTAAAGAGGGTGGTTACGTTACCCTAAAGCTGCCTTCAAGCGAAGTTCGCATGGTACGTCGTGAGTGCTATGCAACGATTGGTCAGGTTGGCAACGTTGAAGCTCGCAACGTCACTCTTGGTAAAGCAGGGCGCAAACGTTGGCTCGGTAGACGTCCTGAAGTGCGCGGCAGTGTCATGAACCCTGTCGATCACCCCCATGGTGGTGGTGAGGGTCGTGCTCCGATTGGTCGCAGTGGGCCTGTCACCCCTTGGGGTAAACCAGCACTGGGTTATAAGACTCGTGATAAGAAGAAGGCCAGTACTTCTTTGATTGTGCGTCGGCGTCGGCGCTCTTCCAAACGCGGTCGCGGTGGCCGTGATTCGTAATGTCTGTCCAGTTGCTTGGATACAGCGTTCTATCAGTTCTTTGACTTGTTTTTTACCGATTGTTTTTAGGCTGGCGAAACTATGGCTCGCTCTCTCAAAAAAGGTCCTTTTGTAGCGGACCATCTGCTCAAGAAAATTGAAAAGCTCAATGCCAAAGGAGATAAGCAGGTTATTAAAACTTGGTCTCGGGCATCCACTATCATCCCCCAGATGATTGGGCATACCATTGCTGTTCACAACGGTCGCCAGCATGTGCCGGTATACGTTAGCGAGCAGATGGTGGGGCATAAATTAGGTGAATTTGCTCCTACGCGCACGTTTCGTGGGCATGTCAAGAGTGATAAGAAAGCGAGACGATAGGAAGGTTAGCCATGGTTGAAATCGACAGTAGTAATCAAGTTAAATCTGTTGCTCGCTACATTCGGATGTCTCCACACAAGGTACGCCGAGTGCTTGACCAAATTCGTGGTCTTTCCTACAGAGAGGCACTGATTATTCTTGAGTTTATGCCCTACAGAGCTTGCGAACCAATTCTTAAAGTGCTTCGCTCTGCTGTTGCTAATGCGGAGCACAATAACGGGATGGATCCCGTCAACCTCTACATCAGTGAGGCGTTTGCTGATCAAGGACCCGTATTAAAGCGTTATCGTCCGCGAGCACAGGGGCGTGCTTATCAAATCAGAAAACCAACTTGTCACATCACAATCGCAGTAGCACCTGGCTCCGCTGGCTAAGGTCGATTGTTTTTACTGTTAGCTCTCTATAAGGAAGGATTTGTGGGACAGAAAATTCACCCAATCGGCTTTCGACTCGGCATTACTAAGGAGCATGCTTATTGTTGGTATGCCGATTCAAAGCAATACCCAACCCAGCTGCAAGAGGATCATGTGATCCGCCATTTTATTGAGAAGACCCTTAACAATGCTGGAATCTCTGATATCAAGATAGCTCGCAAGGCTGATCAAATTGACTTAGAGGTCCATACAGCTCGACCTGGCGTTGTCGTTGGTCGTGGTGGTACGGGTATTGAAGCGTTACGGGCTGGATTACAAAAGCAGCTCAAGGATAACACTCGACAAATTCGGATCAACGTAATCGAAGTTGCACGCGTTGATGCTGAGGCTGCTCTAATTGGTGAGTATATTGTGCAGCAGTTAGAGCGCCGGGTCTCTTTCCGCCGTGTTGTTCGACAGACTATTCAACGGGCTCAACGGGCTGGTGTTGAAGGTATCAAAATTCAGGTTAGTGGGCGTTTGAACGGGGCAGAGATTGCTCGTACTGAGTGGACACGTGAAGGTCGTGTACCTTTACATACTTTGCGTGCCAATATCGACTACGCCTACAAAACTGCACAGACTACCTATGGAATTTTAGGTATCAAGGTCTGGGTTTTCAAGGGTGAAATTATTCCAGGGCAAGAAGATGCTCCACAACCTGCTAACAATCAGCCACGCCGTCGTCAGCCACGCCGTCGTCAGCAGTTTGAGGACCGCTCCAACGAGTCCTAGTTAACAATATTTAGCTGTTAAGCCTGTGTAAGCATCATGCTGAGTCCTAGAAGAACAAAATTTCGTAAGCAGCATCGCGGTCGTATGCGCGGTATGGCCCATCGCGGTAGCAAGATTAATTTTGGCGATTATGCCCTCCAAGCCACTGAATGTTCTTGGATGACGTCTCGTCAAATTGAGGCAGCTCGTCGTGCCATGACTCGCTATGTCAAACGTGGCGGAAAGATTTGGATTCGTGTTTTTCCAGATAAGCCTGTGACTATGCGTCCAGCCGAGACTCGTATGGGTTCTGGTAAAGGTAATCCAGAATTCTGGGTGGCTGTCATTAAGCCTGGTCGTATCGTTTTTGAGATTACGGGTGTGCCTGAGGAAATTGCTCGCGAAGCAATGCGCTTAGCATCCTTCAAGCTGCCCTTTAAAACAAAGTTTATCGCTCGTGAAGGATTGGAGGGATAAGTCATGGCGCTTTCTAAAGCTGAAGAGCTAAGAAAACTTAGCGATGATGAGCTGTCTACCGAAATTGCTAGTGTCAAGCGTGAGCTGTTTGATCTGCGCTTTAAGCAAGCTACCCGTCAAATGGAGACAGGATTTCATCAGTTCAAACACGCTCGCCGTAAGTTGGCTCAGTTAATGACTATTGAGCGTGAGCGTCAAATAAACGCTGATACGGCCAGCGAAAGTACGGCAGTAAGTAGCGAACAGTAGGAGTTGAGCAGCTATGGCAGCTAGAGAACTAACAGGGCGAGTTGTTAGCGACAAAATGGACAAGACAGTTGTAGTGGCTGTTGAGAATCGCGTTCCTCATCCTAAATACCAAAAAATTGTCGTCCGTACTAAGAAGTACAAGGCCCATGACGACTCTAATGAATGTAAGGCTGGGGACATTGTACGTATCCGTGAGAGTCGCCCCCTAAGTCGGACCAAATGTTGGGTCGTTGCCGATATTTTAGGCCGTTCTGAGAAAGTGTAGGGGAGCCAATTAATGATTCAGCAGGAAACATATTTGAATGTCGCGGACAATAGCGGCGCACGTAAGCTGATGTGCATTCGTGTTTTAGGCGGCAATCGTCGTTACGCTAGCGTAGGTGACGTTATTATCGCTGTTGTCAAAGATGCACTGCCCAATATGGGTGTTAAAAAATCTGATGTTGTTCGGGCAGTTGTGGTGCGTACTAAGAAGAATCTTCGTCGCAGCAGCGGTATGAGCATTCGATTTGATGATAATGCAGCTGTGCTCATCAACAATGACAACAATCCAAAAGGAACTCGTGTTTTTGGGCCCGTTGCTCGTGAACTACGCGATCGCAACTTTACCAAAATCGTTTCGCTAGCACCGGAGGTACTGTAATGGCTAGTAAGCAACCTGTGCGTCATAAGATGCATATCAAGAAAGGCGATACTGTCCAGGTTATTACCGGTAGAGACAAAGGCAAGGTTGGCGAAGTCACCGCTGTTTTACCTAAGAAAAGCCAGATTGTGGTTGAAGGCGTAAACATTCGCACTAAACATGTAAAACCTCGCCAAGAAGGTGAATCCGGTCAAATCGTTACATCTGAGTTCCCGGTCCATAGCTCAAATGTGATGCTTTATTCCAAAAAACAGAAGGTTGCCAGCCGCGTTGGTCATACTTTTACTGAAGATGGCCGTAAGGTTCGCATTTTGAAGAAAACGGGCGAAATCATCGATTAGCCTATTATTATTTGTCCCTGACCAAGCCCAGGGAAAGGAACGAGAAAATGGCTGAACAGCTGAAAGACTTTTACAATTCGAAAGTTGTTCCTAAATTAATGGAACAGTTTGAGTACCAAAATATACATCAAGTACCCAAGGTAATCAAAGTAACCGTTAACCGCGGTTTAGGAGAAGCCTCACAAAATGCTAAGGCTTTAGAAGCCTCAGTTAGTGAGGTTGGTGTAATTACTGGTCAAAGACCTGTTATTACCCGTGCAAAGAAAGCAATTGCTGGATTTAAGATTCGTCAAGGTATGCCAGTGGGGGTAATGGTTACCCTTCGTTCTGCGCGCATGTACGCATTCTTAAATCGTCTGATTAATTTGGTTCTACCCCGTATCCGTGACTTCCGGGGTGTGAGTCCCAAGAGTTTTGATGGACGGGGAAACTATACTCTGGGTCTGCGTGAGCAGTTGATTTTCCCCGAGGTCGATTACGACGGCGTAGATCAGATTCGTGGCATGGACATCACTATTGTGACTAATGCCAAGACTGATGAGGAAGGGCGAGCCCTCCTCAAAGAATTGGGAATGCCGTTCCGGGATAGCTGAGGTTTATACGAGAGAGAAATATGGCGTCTAACGATACGATTTCAGACATGCTGACGCGCATCCGAAATGCAAATCTTGCGCGGCATAGGACTGTCAAAATCCCATCCACTAAAGTTACCCGTAATATTGCCAAAGTTCTACAGGAAGAGGGCTTTATTGGCGATACAGCGGAGTCAACCGAGGGTGTGGCACGACTAATGACTGTCAACCTAAAGTACAAGGGCAAGATGCAGCAGCCCATCATTCGCAACCTAACACGCGTGAGTAAACCAGGTTTGAGGGTTTACGCAAGCTGTAAGGATTTACCCCGAGTTTTAGGGGGAATCGGGATTGCCATTATTTCTACCTCAAGCGGCATTATGACAGACAGAGATGCCCGTCATAAGGGTGTTGGTGGAGAAGTGCTCTGTTATATCTGGTGACGTATCACCTGTGTTAGTAGTTGTTTTCACAGCCGTTGCTGGCGGTTAGGGAAGGGTTAAAAATGTCTCGGATTGGTAAAAAGCCGGTACCTGTGCCTTCAGGTGTAACCGTGTCTATTGATGCTCAATCAGTAGTTGTCAAAGGTCCTAAGGGAGAGCTTTCTCGCGTACTGCCCGGGGAAGTTAATATCGCTCAGGAGGGTGAAGAAGTTGTCGTGACTCGTCAAGATGATTCACGTACCGCCCGCGCCCGCCATGGTTTATCCCGTACATTGATTGCAAACATGGTAGAGGGTGTCTCAAAAGGATTTGAGAAGCGTCTTGAAATTAAAGGCGTTGGTTATCGTGCCTCTATCAAAGGCAAGACTTTGACCATGAACTTGGGCTATAGTCATCCGGTTGAATTCGAGCCGCCAGCGGGTATTGAGTTTAAGGTTGAAAGCAATACTAATGTTATTGTTTCCGGCATTGACAAGGAACTAGTTGGAACGATTGCTGCAAAAATTCGTGATGCTCGTCCCCCTGAGCCATATAAAGGAAAGGGTGTTCGCTATCTCGGTGAGATGGTTAGACGTAAAGCTGGTAAAGCAGGGAAGTAATTAGATTATGAAAGCTACTCGTAAGAAATCCACCCATCGCCGCCATGCTCGCATTCGTCGTCGGGTTAAAGGAACGGCCGAAAGACCCAGATTGGCGGTCTACCGCTCTAACAACCACATTTACGCTCAAGTCATTGATGATTACAAACATCACACGTTAGCATCGGCTTCTACTTTAGATACTGAAGTTAAGGATGATGGTAGCGGCTCTACTAAGGATGCTTCGGCTAAAGTAGGTAAGCTGGTTGCTGAGCGCTCCATCGCTCAGGGTGTTAAGCAAGTCGTTTTTGACCGTGGTGGTAAGCTTTACCATGGTCGAGTTGCAGCTTTGGCAGAGGCTGCTCGTGAGGCTGGTCTGGATTTCTAGGACTTCTAAAAGGTTAAATCATGGCAAAGGAACGTCGTAAGAGTAATAAGAATAAAGAGAAAGAGTCCGAATGGCAGGAGCGAGTGGTCCAAATTCGCCGAGTCACTAAGGTGGTAAAAGGTGGTAAAAAGCTAAGCTTTCGCGCCATTGTAGTGATTGGCAATGAAAAAGGACAAGTGGGTGTCGGCGTTGGCAAGGCCAGCGACGTTATCGGCGCGGTGAAAAAGGGCGTGGCCGATGGCAAGAAAAATTTGGTTGACGTACCTTTAAATAAGGCTTATTCGTTACCCCACCCAGCCACTGGAGAAGCTGGTGGTGCACGAGTGTTTATGCGTCCAGCAGCTCCTGGTACTGGTGTAATTGCTGGTGGTGCTGTACGGACCGTACTTGAGCTGGCAGGCGTAAGAAATGTTCTAGCCAAGCAACTAGGGTCAGGTAATCAGCTAAATAATGCTCGAGCAGCAGCCGATGCATTAGCCTCATTGAGAACGTTCTCTGAGGTATCTAAAGAGCGGGGAGTCCCATTGGAAAAGCTCTACGCTTAGATCTGAAATAATTGAAATTGTTGAGATTTAGAACAATGAGACTAGAGGATGTTCAGCCAAAAGCCGGTTCCAAGCGTCGGCGTCGGCGTCTAGGTCGCGGTATTGCAGCAGGTCAGGGAGCCACCTGTGGATTTGGTATGCGTGGTCAAAAGGCTCGCTCAGGTCGCCCCACTCGTCCTGGATTTGAAGGTGGTCAGCTACCTTTATATCGCCGGATTCCTAAACTTAAGCACTTCCCTATTGTGAATCAGAAAGTATTCACAGTTCTCAATGTTTCACGCTTGGCTGAATTGTCTGCTGGCTCGGAGGTGACCATGGATTCTCTGATTGAAGCTGGCATTATCACTTCTAACGATGGTCCATTAAAGATTTTGGGTGATGGTGACCTTGGTGTTGCCTTAACGGTTAAAGCAGCTGCCTTTACAAAAAGCGCCAAAGCAAAGATTGAAGCGGCTGGTGGCACCTGTGAAATAGTGGCGTAAGCCTCTAGAATGAGCATATATCCTAATTGGCTGTACCTTGGTTTTAGCCTGGGTGCAGCTTGTGTTTAATTAGAGTTTCAATCAGAATCGGAAGTTATGGTTGTCAGTCGAGGAAAGACACCCAGCGCCCAAGAAACGTTTTTGCAGATGGCTCAAGCAGCTGGTTTGCGAGGGCGGTTATTGGTGACTCTAGGGTTATTGGTACTGGTACGGTTAGGGATGTACATTCCTGTGCCAGGAATTGATCGAGTTGCCTTTTCACAGCAGGTTGATGCTGGAGGTCTTCTGGGATTTCTAGATATCTTTGTGGGTGGTGGCTTGTCCCTACTGGGTATTTTTGCTCTGGGCATTTTGCCCTATATTAATGCTTCTATCATCATGCAGTTGCTGACAGCTGCGATTCCTCAGTTAGAGGACCTCCAAAAAAATGAAGGGGAAGCTGGACGTCGCAAAATTTCCCAAATTACGCGTTATGTAGCGATGGGCTGGGCGGTTTTGCAGAGTACTTTGCTGGCTAGCTTTTTATTGAGCCCTTTTGCTAATCAGCCTGGAATTCCCTTCATTGTTGAAACAGCCGTTACTCTAACAGCAGGTTCCATGTTCGTCATGTGGGTGGGTGAGCTTATCACCGAACGTGGCGTAGGTAATGGAGCTTCCTTGCTGATTTTTCTAAATATTGTTTCATCGCTGCCACGGTTGCTAGATAGTGCTGTCACTGTGGCCCAATCACCAACATCGTCTCGTCAGGATGTAGCAGGCATTGTTATTGTAAGTCTGGTTTATCTGGCAATGATTGTTGGAATTGTGTTTGTTCAGGAAGGCATGCGCCGTATTCCAATTGTGTCAGCACGACGCCAGGTAGGTCGAAAGCTGTATTTGGAGAAAAGTAACTATCTGCCCCTACGTCTCAACCAGGGCGGTGTGATGCCAATCATTTTTGCATCCGCCATTTTAGTTCTTCCACTACAGGCAGCGCCCTATATTGCAAGCACATTGGCTAATCCAGGTGTTTCAGATTTTGTGAATCGATTTCTAAGTCCGGGGTCGATTCCCTATAACCTGATGTACTTGGTTATGATTCTCTTCTTTAGTTATTTCTATGCGTCGCTGGTTGTAGACCCTGAAGATATGTCACGCAACCTGAAGAAGATGGGCGCTAGTATTCCTGGGATTCGACCTGGAAAAGCTACGAGTGACTTTATTGGTAAAGTGCTAAATCGGCTAACATTTCTCGGCGCATTGTTTCTAGGAGTCGTTGCTGTAGTACCCAGTATGGTAGAAAGTGGTCTGCGCGTGACCGTATTTCAAGGCTTAGGTGCTACTTCGCTGTTGATTTTGGTAGGTGTTGCTATCGATACGGCTAAGCAGATTCAAACCTATGTGATTTCTCAACGTTACGAAGGCATGGTGAAAAAATAGTGATAAGAGTGATTTTTTTAGGCCCGCCTGGAGCAGGCAAGGGGACTCAGGCTGCTGTCCTTTCTGAAGATTTTGAGGTACCTCATATTTCAACTGGGGATATTTTGCGCTCAGCTGTTGCTGATAAAACAGAGTTGGGGCAAAAGGCAGAATCTTATATGAATGCTGGCGAATTAGTTCCTGATGATTTAATTTTAGATTTGATTCGTGAACGTCTGGGTCAGGAAGATGCTGATAAGGGCTGGATTCTAGATGGATTTCCTCGCAATGTAAGCCAAGCAAACTTTTTAGACAAGCTTTTGGCGGAGATTAAACAACCCTGCGAGTGTGTTCTGAACCTAGAGGTTCCAGATAATGTTTTGATTTCAAGACTACTGGCTCGTGGGCGCAAAGACGATAACGAGGATGTAATCCGTCATCGACTGGATGTTTATCGTCAGCAAACGGAGCCGTTAATCGAATTTTTCAGAAATCGTCAGCAGTTGGTCTCGATTGATGGCCATCAACCTATGGATGCAGTGGCAACTGATTTAAAGCAGGTTCTACAAACCTAGGGGAGCTTTCAAATTTCTAATTGAGAGACTACTTCTGATTATATGGGGTATCATTTGTTACTCTTATAGCGTTAGCTACGTTAGTTAGAATGGTAATAGCTTTTGAACGTTGAATTGGTTCAATAAAATAGGGACGTCCTAACTTATTAGGTCATCTGTATTAGAAGCGAGTGGACGGTGAGAGCCCGTCCACTTTGTGTGTCATTGTTTACTGAATGGAGGATTGCTACTTGTCTAAGCAGGATCTAATTGAAATGGAAGGGACCGTGACCGAATCTCTTCCCAATGCTATGTTTCGGGTTGATTTAGACAATGGGTTTAACGTATTGGCCCATATCTCTGGGAAGATTCGTCGCAACTACATCAAAATTTTGCCGGGAGACCGAGTAAAGGTTGAACTTACACCTTATGATTTGACTAAGGGGCGTATTACCTATCGTCTGCGGAAAAAATAAGTTTCTGAAAGACTTAAGACCGCGCTTTAGGTTTAGAGTAAACGATTTAGGCTGTCAGGATTGCATCTAAGAGTGGTTCTGGGCTAAAGCGAACGACATCTGTACAGGGGAGTCCAGTCATTGATATGAGTGATGAGATTGCAATCCTGGCTTCATCTTCGCTTACACCAAATGTATTTAGGGCAATGCCGACAATTTTAGGTGATGGAAACGTTCCCCCGGCATTAGCAACGTTCTGATACAGACTAATAACCTCTTGGATTGGAGGAATGGTAAAGTCTGGAAAGTGCTGAATATGTTCCAGATTTATTTTGTGTACAAGCACCAGATGGGTTGGTTGCGCGCCACGTATTAGCGGCAGTGTAGCTGTTGAAGCAGGGTTGAGCAGAGAGCCTTGACCTTCAACGTAAAGTACGTCATTAAAATCGCCGTGTGCAAGTACTGTCTGCTCAACAGCTCCAGAAGCAAAGTCTACTCGAACCGCATCTAGAGCAATGCCTGGAGCACCTAACATCAAGGCAGTCTGACCTGTGGCAATGAGTTGGGATCGCAGCCCTCTAGCTTGAGTCGCACGGTTTAGCTCAATGCAGGTCGACATTTTCCCAACTGCCATATCAGTTCCAACCGCGAGAATGCGACGGCAGTTTAACTGGCGCGCCTTACCTGAACCAACAGAAAGTCCATTGGGTTCTCTTCGCATATCCCAAATCCACTGGTCAGGATATCGGTCTCGATTTAGATGCTGGGTAAGGCTGGGCTCGTCATTAAAGTAAGTGTGGAGACCGTTCATAACATTGAGACCAGATGCGATCGCAACTCTCACATCTTCTAACCATGGTTCTGGTAATCGCCCTCCAGATGGCGCTAGACCAATAGCCAAAACATCGGGGCTATAGGCCAAAGCATCTGCCATGGTTGCGACAATTGGCACATCACGATCAATACCAGTTAAGTCCCCAATAGATTGTCCTATACAGGTCTCATCAATAACAACTGCAATAGGGTTTTTGCTGTAGCGTAGCAGCGCTAAACCAGTCTTACCCTTAGCTCCGGTAATACCATTGTGGAGCAAAATAGCGATGCGATGATGAGGTTGGAGATGCATATTAGGGAAACAGTCAAGGACAGAAAAATTAAGATGTGAGGTCTGGCTTATGAGTGTTACACCAGAGTGTTTTCCAAACTGTGTAAAACGTTGTAACTGAAATAATTACAAAACAAACACACAAAACACAAAACAAACACACAAACTCCACATCCAATAGCAAAGTCCCAAAATTTAGCTACTGTATTTCTTCAAAATATAGCAATCTGCTGAATGGATTCAGCAGATTACGTCGCACATAGATATTGCTATCCAAGGCTTTCGGCGATCGCTGTTGTCGTAACCCGTGGGCGCAAAGCCATAAATCGTCAAACAGTTAGGTTGCTCTGTTTTCTAATATATCTGCAGAGAGACAGCCAGTTTAGATGACCACTACATGGATCGAACCTATAAGTTGCATTGATTTTAGACAATACCCATACCTGAGAATTACTGCCAATGTTCATCTGTAGAAATCGCCTCTAACCCAAGCATATTAAGGATAAACAGCCCCTAACCCGGCTTCTTACGTCAAACAAATCTGAGGATTCATAGAAAAACACCACTCAAATCGGTTTCTTTGATAGAATATAGTCTATAAGAGGATACGTTACCATTGACCATCACTAGCAGCTACGAGGATTCAAACCGTGATTCATGCGACGCTCCACCAGCTCAAAGTATTTGAAGCAACTGCGCGCCACGGTAGCTTTACCCGTGCGGCTGAAGAACTTTATTTAACCCAGCCAACGGTGTCGATACAAGTCAAACAACTTACAAAAGCTGTTGGGTTGCCCTTATTTGAGCAAATTGGTAAACGACTTTACCTTACCCAAGCTGGCAAGAAACTGCTAGAAACTTGCCAAGAAATCTTTCAAGGACTGTCTCAATTTGAAATGTCCATTGCTGATCTCAAAGGGATGAAGCAAGGGCGTTTGAGTATAGCCGTCATCACTACAGCTAAGTACTTTGTTCCTCGGCTTTTAGGCCCATTTTGCAAACGCTATCCTGGCATCGATATTTCACTTAAGGTGACTAACCACCAGAACATTCAGGAGCGGATGCTTAATAATCGGGATGATTTGTTTATCTTTAGTCAGCTACCGAGTCAGCCTGACCTTAAAACTTATCCCTTTTTAGATAACCCATTGGTAGTGATTGCCCCTACCGACCATCCATTAGCTGGCAAAAAGAATATCCCCATTGAGGCGTTAAACAACGAGCCATTTATCATGCGTGAGCCAGGCTCGGGTACGCGTGAAGCTGTACAAAAGTTGTTTGCTACTAATAATGTAGATGTGAAAGTCCGCCTAGAATTAGGTAGTAATGAAGCAATTAAGCAGGGAATTGCAGGCGGTCTAGGCGTTTCAGTTTTATCACAGCACACGATTATTTCCGAAGGCACCACTGGGGAGTTTGCCATTTTGGATGTCGAAGGTTTTCCCATTCCTCGTCAATGGTACGTTGGCCACTTGGCAGGCAAACAGCTTTCTGTTGTGGCCGAAAGCTTCCTAAACTATCTGCTTGAGGAAAGCCCAGCTATGGCCAAGAAGTTCCTACCAGGTCTAGGGCAGCCAATGCCGGGTAAGGAATTTGTAGCAGCAGCTATCTAGAGTATTTCACAGAGCTATAGCAATCTGCTGCATGCAGCAGATTGCGCCGTACATGGATGCTGCCATCTAAAGCTTTGAGCGAGCAATGATGTTGTGGGCACGTATCTTTCAGTACTACCTGAATAAAGCACGTGAGTGCTTAGAGCTATTCCAGTGGAACAACTTCGGAACACCAAGTCGCCTAAGGTTCGATATAGCGTGTTCCTCTCTGTAGAGCCGCTAACAATTTAAAACAGCGGTTCTTTTTCATACAAGAGACCGCTGTTCATAACCTGCAGACAGTGATTTTGTGAAATTGCTTTGTCTGTCGTCAAGAAGATAAGGCTTGCTCAGTGTTTCCGGTAGCCTCTGCCACTTCTCGTTCTTTATCTAGACGGCGCTTGCGGGCATAGAGCTGAATAGTTGCCAAAAATGAGATTGTTAATGCCACGATCAACCATGTTGTGGCACTGGTAGGGAACTGACTCTTGAAAATCACCAGCATGACAATGATCACCAGCAATAAAGTAGGCCCTTCATTAAAAAGCCGGAGGGTTTTACTATTCCACTTACACTCGCTATTTTCTAACTGCTTAATTAAACGACCACAGTAGAAGTGATAGAACAACAATAAGCCCACAAACCCTAGTTTGGCATGCATCCAACCCTGATGTAGATACTCGGGCATTACGTATAGAAGACCGGCTGCCATAGCCACTGTTAGCACCATAGCTGGTGTCGTAATAATGTTGTACAGCCGTTTTTCCATAATGCTGTACTGCTTTTTCAAAATGCTTTTGGCAGGTTCAACCTCCATGTCAGCTTCCACATGGTAGATAAACAATCTCGCCAGATAAAAAAGGCCTGCAAACCAGGCCACGACACCAAAAATGTGAAACGATTTGAACCAGTAGTACGCCATGGATTTGAATAGTGGGGCTAAAACTCACCATTTTTCTCTAGCGACTATTCTCTCGTAAATGCCATAGTTTTAACCATTGAGACATGGGTTTGTAACGGCCTTGTAATGATTGGTCTTGAACAACTAACTGACATAATGTCTGTGGTTTTTATACACATTCATCAGCAGACACACTATGCAAGTCGATTGGCAATCGGTCAAACTCTACGAAGACATTTTTTATCACAAGGCCAACGGCATCGCGAAAATTACCATTAATCGCCCCCACAAACGCAATGCCTTTCGCCCTAAAACTGTATTTGAGCTGTACGAAGCTTTTTGTGACGCTCGTGAAGATACCTCCATTGGAGTTGTTCTCTTGACTGGAGCTGGGCCTCACACAGATGGTAAGTACGCTTTTTGCGCTGGCGGTGACCAAAGCGTCCGTGGGAAAGCTGGTTATGTGGGTGACGACGGTATCCCCAGGCTTAATGTACTGGACCTGCAGCGCCTGATTCGATCAATGCCTAAGGTAGTCATTGCCTTAGTTGCAGGTTATGCCATTGGTGGTGGTCATGTACTGCATTTGATTTGCGATCTGACCATTGCTGCTGACAACGCTATTTTTGGTCAGACCGGCCCTAAGGTTGGCAGCTTTGACGGTGGGTTTGGTGCTAGTTATCTGGCTCGTATTGTGGGTCAGAAAAAAGCTAGGGAGATTTGGTTTCTCTGTCGGCAATATGATGCACAGCAAGCGCTAACTATGGGGTTAGTCAACCATGTAGTGCCTGTTGATCATCTGGAAGCAGAAGGCATTCAATGGGCTCAGGAAGTCTTACAAAAAAGCCCCACTGCTATCCGCTGTCTTAAGTCGGCCTTTAATGCTGACTGTGATGGCCAGGCTGGTTTGCAGGAGCTGGCAGGTAATGCCACACTGCTTTACTACCTGACAGAAGAAGGGGCTGAAGGCAAGCAGGCATTTCTTGAAAAGCGCCCACCCGATTTTAGTCAATATCCTTGGCTTCCTTAAGGAGTTGAATTGCATCGAGAATCTGGTTTGGCAACATTACAGTGAAGCGGAGGTTCCGATAGCATTTCGATGATTTCCCCTGCTAGCAGCTCGGTCTAATGATTATCTCAAATATCCGCATTAACCATTTGGTAACATTCGCTGATAGACCATTTTGCAAGGGTTTCCATCTTATAAAAACTCCTTGTAGGGGTGGTTAAGCGCTAGTGTCCTAAAGTCCGACAAACGCTTGCCACCAACTGCGATTGCGTCTGGCAATCTCACACCCCACAGCCGGTTTAGCATCGGTTGGTTGCAGACCCAATTCTCGACTCAGCTCATCATCAAACAATGCCCGCCTGTAATCAATCTCCTTAACCTTACGAAATTGAGCTGCCGTTAAAAACCGAGCACCTCGAAAATCCGCACCCACCACATAGGCATTATCAAAAATAGCTCCTTCTAGGTTGGCACCGTTGAAGCAAGCAAATTGCATATTAACCCCATTAAACTCTGCTAGTCGGAGATCTGCATGTTGAAAATTAACCCCCTCCAAATTTGTCAGATTCATTCCATAGTTAGCAAATTTGCTGCGATATAAATTTGCCCCTTGAAAATAAGCATGATATAGATTTGCTCCTCGAAAATCAGCTTCTTGTAGCTGTGCTCTTCCTGGTAAATTCAGTCCGTTCAACTGAGCATTCACAGCTTCGATATTGGATAGTAATTCATCTCGATCATGAAGATATTCAATGGCATTCCTTTTAGAGCTACCGATCCGTATATCTGACGCAACAATATCCCACTTATCATTCAGTATTTGAGTTTGACGTTCCTGAAATCCATAGATAAACTGCAGTGCACTTATTAAAATAGCTACGTAAGTAATTCCTTGAAGGGTTTGGGTGACTAATCGAAAACGCTCGTTAACTGCGGCGATTTTCTCAAGCCAATCTGGTAAGCTCTTATCCCTCAGATATAGCTCGAACAAGTGCCGATATTCATCTGCACTTAAATTATGGGTTTCCTCAAATGTTTGAGCACGCCGAATCAGTTCATACTCACGGTCAAACAACTTAGGAATTTGAGCTAGGTACTCAAAGTCTGTCAGCAACTGATTACGAAAATTGTCTGACATGGCAATAAATCAGTAACAGCTTTAGCAGACACGACTATGGCATAGTCAATACCTGAAAGGCACATACTACATTTTGCAAACGACATAACCTGGTTCTAAGTAAATCCTATAGTCCGAGCTATTGCCTACCAGAACTCTCCATTCAGGAATACCAGCCATATCTAAGTAAAACGAGATGATGTGGTCTTGGGGACTAATAGAACGAATCACCAAGTTATCAGAGAAGGCTAACAGTCGCTGTAGTAATCCTGTAAAAATCGGAACCTGCTCTAAGAAACTCCCCTCTGACGAAGCAGTCACTAAATTAGGAGGCAGTTTTGGCACACTGTAAATATCTCCCAAGACTTGATGGGGAGCTTCCCACTGTAAGAGTTTAGCCGCTTCCCAAGGTGTTAGTCTGGGCAGATGTCTAAAATCGGGCAATGTAATTAGGCTCTGCAAATTTTCGTAATCAGACTGATTAATCCAAATGGCGCCATCTCTTAAATAGGCGGGAGGTAGATATTCTTGCCGTAGCCTTTCAGGTGCTTGATCAATTTTTTTAAAGGCTGGCAGTATACCGACTATTGTCCCCATATTTCTCATAGAGACCCAGCCTTGTGACTGACAGCCTACATAGCCACAGGTTTTACATATCTCAAACTGGAAGTCAGCATCCGTGTCGTGCCAATTTACGCAGCTTAGGGCATTAATCAAACAAATATCATCCTGCCAAAGCTGAAAACTATCAGTTTGGTCTTCGTCAGGATCAGCAAATCTAAAATCAGCCGCTTTGATGGCTGGATGCGACAGCTGCCACATAATATGCGTTCCACCTAGGACGCTACTAAATCTTTAGCTCGCTCAGTAGTTGATGGTTGATTGCTCAAGTCATCTAGCAAAGCTACTAGTTCTCGCTCAAAAACAACCTGTGCCCGGTTAGTGCGTCCCCCGACATAAAGCTGTTCGCCATCTTGCAAAGCCCAGATTTGGGAGTGGGAGATGTAGCTCATAACAACACCAAGCATCAGCAACCCAAACCCCAAATAAACAATGGGCACACCTGGATCTGACTTGATCTGTAGTCCTGTACTACCAACGATTTCAGCGACAGACAGCGTTACATCGTTAACTTCTACTGATGTACCTTCACGGACAGTAGAGATCAGCACGCCTTGATCGTTGTAGACCAGTAGCGTGCCTTGCAGATCTTGAGCGATCAGCGACACACCCGTGCTCATATCAGTTTTTGTCGGCACCCAGGTACCCCAGAGCTTGCCACCCTCTTCAGTTTCAATCGGCGCCATGGGCAACTGCAGAATGGGGCTGTTGTTTACTTTTACCCGTACACCTGCAATAGACCAGTCAGCCTGATACATAGTGACATTGCGATAGCGCAAAGGCTGATTGACCCACACAGTTTTACGTTTAACTTCTTCTTGTTGGTCGTTGAGCACCGATAGATCTGAGTAAAACTGGTCCACCCGTCCCTCAGGACTGTAGTCAATCCAGAACCGATTCACCTTGACTGACCAATCTTTGGGGATCTGAGGTGCTGCCCAGGGACCTGCGTCAAAAATGTTTTGCACCGTAAATGTGTTGCCGCTAGGCACCATTTCCTGAGCAAAGAAACCGGTCATGGCTCCATACATCGCCCCCAGCAAAATGATCAGCATGCTGGCATGAACCACAATCGGGCCAATGCGACCGGCCAATCCTTTGTGGGCGTAGAGCATGGTGCCATCTTTGTGGAAGGTTTTGTAGCGTTTTTCTTCCAATAGCTTGGTGAGATGGTCAAGGTCGCCCCCACTTAGCTCGGTACTGAGGGCCATTTTTTCAAACTGGCGCGGTTTGCTGTAGAAATTCCAGGTGCGCGAGAACCAGCGTAGGGCCGTAATTTGCCGAGTAAAGGTGCAAGCAGTGAGACTGCTGCCAAAGAGAATCAGCAGCGAGAGATACCACCAGGTGCGATATACGTGGTCTAGACCTGCTGTGAGTAGTACTTTCCAGCTAAGGAAACCAAATAGGGCTGGATCTTCAGGGTAGTTTTGTTGATAAAAGGCTAGACTTTGCCCCTGTTCGATGACGGTGCCCAGGATGCTGAAGACGGCAATAACCAGCAGCAGCACAATAGCCAGACGTAGGTCAGCCAGGAGAGGAATAAGTTCTTTTTTGAAATAGCGTTTGAGGGCAAGCAGCATAGAGTGGGAGAGACGTTGCATGCAACGTCTGTACAGAATATTAAGAGACATTCCATGGAACGTCTGTACATTAGCCAAAGAAACGTCTGTACATTACGCCATGGGCATAAATCGCGATACTAGCGAAAAGACGCCAAAGCCAATTAGCAAGACACCGCTGGCGGGGGTAATCCAGCCAGACCATTGACGAATGGCCAGAATTTTTTTAATGGAAGCTGTGAAAATACCGGCAAGCACCAGTGGAGCAACGTAGCCAATCGTGTAGGCCAGCAGCAAAGAACTGCCTAAAATTGGATCGCCTTTTTGGCCAACCCAGGCAAGCAGGGTAGCTAGCACTGGTGTACTGCAGGGGGAGGCCACTAAACCAAAGGTAAGACCTAGCAGATAGGACTTTAGCGATCGCGGCATATTATGTTGCATGAAGTCCATACCGCTGTAGGACGGTAAGGGCGGCAGGGGCAGGGCTTCGAGCAGATTGAGACCCATGATAATTGCGATCGCACTCACCACGATGGGTAGTCCGACACCGACTTGACCATAGACCCAGCCCAGGCTGCTAGCTACAACTCCTAAACCAGCCAAGGTAGTTGCCAGACCTAGGGCAAACCAGCTGGATTGACCCACCGCCTGCCAGCGATTCTCAAGTTCGTAACTGCCCATATAGCCCACCGTAATCGGCAGCATAGAAAGCATACAGGGCGTCAGACTGGTGAGTAAGCCAGCCGCTGCAATGATGACAACACTGGCGAATGAGAGATGGTCAAGCTGAGCGCCAACCCACTGATTGGCTAGCTGACTGAGGTTATAAAGATTAAGCTGAAGCGTTTCCCACATAAACTATCGAGCGAGCCAACCAACATTACCCGTGACCAAGCTCAAGAGCACTGTTTTCCTAATTGTAGTTGTATCGAAACGTTAAATACTTCGTATTCGTTTACGTTTACGACTTGATTTACGACTCAGCTTTGGTTTTGGTGCGGCGTCGGGTCGAATGTGATTGGGCGGACGAGGGCGCAAACGCTTTTTGGCAAGAGGCTGCTTAATCGGTGTCACCGTCGGAGGATGCTGCTCATGGCGACGGCGACGACTACCAGGCCGATGTCGCCGGGGTTGAATGGGCTGCTCAGTCATGGCCACAATATCTGCCTCATGGGCCTCACGGGCAACGCGAATTAAGAGACTGGCAATGATTAAACTAGACATCATTGAGCTACCGCCGTAGCTCATCATGGGAAACGGCAGGCCAGTGGTGGGCAAAGACCCGGTGGCAACACCAATATTGATCAGAGACTGTCCCACCAACAGCACCATACAGCCAATGGCAATTAATCGATTGACTGAAGATTTAGCTTTAAGCGCCACCAGTAGGGCAACGGTGCTGAAGACGGCTAAAAATAGCAGCAGCATGACGGCACCAATAAAACCAAATTCTTCGGCATAGACCGAAAAAATAAAGTCGGTGTACTGAATGGGTAAATAGCCTAGTTTTTGCTGCCCCATGCCAAACCCAGTCCCCCACAGACCACCAGAACCAATGGCATAGAGACTTTGCACTAGCTGATAGCCGTTGTCACTAGCCTGGGCCCAAGGATCTAAAAACGAAATGATTCGCTCGCGCTGATAGGCTTTGATGCTGATGCTTAAGAAAGCAGCCAGAGCTCCAGTCCCAGCGGTAAATATCAAGTGCCGATAAGGACGCCCCGACGCCCAGGCAATCAACCAAAGGGTAAATCCACAGACAGCGGTAGTACTTAGATTTGGCTGCACCAAAATTGCCAACAAACACAGGGCAAAGACCGTTAGCCACAACCAGCGAGTACCGACACGAAAGCGATGCCAGCGGCCAAATAACCGGGCGCTCTGCAGGATCAAAAACGGCTTTAGGAGTTCAGATGGCTGAATAAGAAACGGCCCCAGTGGCAACCAGCGAGTGGCACCGTTTACGGTAACTCCCACCCCAGGAATGTGAGTGGCTAAGATTAACACCAAAAACACAAACAGACCCAGACCAGAAAACTGGGTGACCAACCGTAACGGATGGCGCGTAATCCAGCGCGACATTAATAGCCCGACAAGAATCCATAGAAGCTGAATCTTAAAATAGCGGGCACCGTCGCCAACTTCTGCATCGGCCACTGAAAACGATGCTGAAAATAGGACGACCAACCCGATGAATAACCAGAGCATGGTTAACCATCGCAGTAGCCTGGCTTCCAGTGCCCAATCTTGCACTGAAAAGAAGTTAGTGACCCCTGCAAAGCGATTGAGATTCAATGGACGATTTATATAGATAGGTGCTTAAGAGATAAAGAAAACCATCGATCTTGTCAAGGGGTAACCCTGAAGAGATCGATGGACTAGTAGAGGATAAGAGTTTCTTTGTAGAGGCGTTGCATCGAACGCCTCTACAAATTTATTGGCCAATGGCTGGTGCCTTGGTGGTTGGAATGTTACCAATAGGTAGCGGTGGCTGACTATCTGCGATCGCAAATAGCTCTGTCCGTAAACTCTCGCTAATCTGTATTGTCTTAGCGTCATACACCTGAGTGAGCAACTTGGGATAGAGACCAAAGCCAATTATCGGCACTAGCAAACAAGCAATGATAAACACTTCACGCGGTTCTGCGTCGATCAGTGCTTGATTGTCAACCAGCTCCTTATTCTCAGGGCCAAAGAAGATTTCTCGTAGCATCGACAGCAGATAAATCGGGGTCAAAATTACCCCCACCGCCATCAGCAAGATCATGGTCAGCTTAAAGTTAAAGCTGTAGGCATCACTGTTCGCAAAGCCAACAAACACCATCAGCTCAGCTACAAATCCGCTCATACCCGGCAACGCCAGCGATGCCATAGAACAAGCGGTAAACATGGAAAAGATCTTTGGCATTTTGGTGCCAACACCCCCCATTTCCGACAGCACCAGAGTATGGGTGCGATCATAGGTAGCGCCCACCAAAAAGAACAAGCTAGCCCCAATCAGACCATGGGAGACCATCTGTAGCACCGCACCGCTCAAACCTAAATTAGTAAACGATGCGATACCAATAATCACAAATCCCATGTGGGAGATAGACGAGTAAGCAATCTTCCGTTTTAGGTTGCGCTGGGCAAAGGACGTCAGGGCCGCATAGATAATATTGATGACGCCAAACAGAATCAGACCAGGAGCCACAATGGCATGGGCATCAGGCAGCATCTCCACATTCATGCGGATAAGGGCATACCCCCCCATCTTTAGGAGAATACCCGCGAGCAGCATGTGTACTGGAGCCGTCGCCTCACCATGGGCATCGGGCAACCAAGTATGGAGTGGGAAAATCGGCAGCTTAACCGCGTAAGCCACCAGAAACGCAGTGTATAACCAAAGCTGTAGCCGAACCGGAAACTCCTTAGCCATCAGCGCCTGCATATCAAAGGTGACGGTGTCACCGTAGAATGCCATGGCCAACGCTGCGACCAAGATAAATAGCGAGCCACCTGCTGTGTAGAGAATAAACTTGGTGGCTGCATACAGACGACGCTTACCACCCCAGATCGACAGCAGCAAATAAACCGGTATCAGCTCTAGCTCCCATACCAAGAAGAAGAGCAGCATATCCTGCACCGCAAATACAGCGATCTGAGCGCCGTACATTGACAGCAGCAAAAAATAGAAAAGCTTTGGCTTGAGGGTGACCGGCCATGCCGCTAGCGTAGCCAGGGTAGTGATAAACGCCGTCAGCAATACCAACGGCATTGAGAGGCCATCTACACCCACCGACCACTTTAAGTCTAGAGCAGGCACCCAGCTGTAGCTCTCTACTAGCTGCATACCTGACGATGTGGGATCGTAAGCAGTAACAAAGGCAGTGACGACTAAAGCAAAGTCAATCAGCCCCACAATTAGGGCGTACCACCGTACGGTTTTGCCATCCTTATCGGGGATCAGCGGTACCAACATGGCCGCCACAATTGGCAGCAAAATAATGGTGGTTAACCAAGGAAATGTTGCAAAGTCCATAGACATATAAGGCCAGTTTTTATAGCATTAACCACATCGCTCAGGGCTCTTCCCTACTGCTGTGAAGCAACAATAACGATATGGCTGTATGGGGTCGGCTGTTGCATGGCTGCTATGAGTCAGTAACCACCCGGCCTTAATTAACCACTGTATGAATAAAAATATTGATCCCCAGCTATCTGCTGGATTTCTTAAAGGTGTGTAATGGGAACGTTACACACCTTTGCAAATTTATGAGCTGACAATCACCATTGAATCTTCCCCAAATATAACGACGGTCTCAAGATCGCCAGTATTAGAGCATACAGACTACTGCGACAGCTGAAATATTCTCTGATTCTTCAGCTCATCTAACCTCTTAGGCTCATAGAGAGGCGATGCACGATAGCTATCCAATAGCTGGCTAGAAGGATACAGAAGAAAAGGGGAGCGATCCTCTATCTCAATTTGACTCAGGTCGGTCTCAACAGGAACAAACAAACGGGTCTCAGGGGACAGATAATGACTTAGCTCCAACACCTGCCAGCTTGGAACATCTGTAATTAACAATGGATCGGGCGATGCGTTAATAGTCTGAACAATTTTGAAATTATCCAAGCTCAAAGGTTTGGTCCACCAAATGCCAGCATTGGCACTAACCAAATTAGACACCGTACCGGCCCCAACCAACGTCACAAGCACAAGCCCCCACAGCCAGCGGGTAATATTGTTTTTAGCCACAATCCCATGGGCTATGGGATAGGCCACAGCTAGCTGAATTCCCAGATAGGCAGGAATAAAATAACGGCTGACGCTGGATCGGCGACCGCCGGATATCAGGTCTGGCACAATCAGCGCTGATGCAATCACTAAAATTAAAAAAACAATAAAAATGGCTGCTTTTTTGGGAGCTTGTCTGAGCAGAAAATAAACTGAATAAAACACCAAAGACAGAATTAAGAGCGCTGGAATAAGTACATAAAAAATTGGCGAGCTGGAGTCAAGATTAATATCAAAAAATAGACGGCATGTATTACCTATCCATGTTTTGACCAGACTTGTAAACGAGGTGTCTTCGTATCGCCACGAACTCATCCTGTCAATATTTTGATAAGTCGTCCACAGCCAAGGTGAAAAACTAGCTAAACTCACTGCAGCGAAAGCAACAAATCGTGTGACATTAGTCAGATTTCTTACCCCTTTAGTGGCAATTACATAAAGGCCATGGCCAGCTACTACAAAAAGCGTGAATGGAAACGTATACAGCCCAGCAATCGTTGTCACTGTGTAACCAAGCCAATCAGCCAGTTTCTGAGTTCTCAGCGCCCGTAGCAGATACAAGCCTGAAAGTAAAATTGTCAAAGTCCAAAGACTAAAGGGTCTCGCTTCTTGAGCATATAAAACATGGAAAGGAGAAATCGCCACAATGGCGGCTGCCGAGAGACTAAATAAAGATGAACCCAGCAGCTCATTTCCTAAGAGATAAACTATTGGTATTGACAATAAGCTAATAATTGCTGACAGGCTTCTTTTAGCCACGACGGAATCATCCGTAAACCGAATCCAGATACGAGAAATCAAATAATAAAGGGGCGGATTTTGGGGTTCAAATTTAGCCAGCACATTGATCGTGTCTATGGCAGATTTTTCCGGAGGAAGCCCCTGATATTTATCAAGCAGTTCAACACTAAACAACGTATCTTTAGGCAAATCGTTATAGATTTCAGCTAAATCATATCCAGCAGTTCTCGCTGAATTGATTACTTCATCATGCCAGTAGACCTTAGTACCGATATTGAAGAATCGAAAGAAAATACCGACAGCAATAACAACAAGTAAGATAATTTTCCATCTTTTGGAAATTTTCATGCGTGTTTAGAGAGCTGTTGTACTACGTAATCAGATTAGAACCCCATTAAAGTAATAATCTTTAAGTTTCCTCTCAAAGAAGCTAAACATCCAGGTATAGCAACAGTTTAAATATCCCAAAGCACAGGAGCGTAATCGTAGAGAAAACGTTACCCTAAGTTGCTAATACGTTGCCCTCGTCTTCCTACTCACCATAATCCCCATGTCCGTCGCCGCCTATTTTAACGCCGATGAAAACGGCCATAAGTCATTTGAGTTACCTGGTGCATCGCCTCACTACAATCCTGATCGACCTGGCCAGGTTGAGCACATTGCCCTTGATCTAGATTTTGATATTCCTCAAAAAAGCTATCAGGGTACCTGTGCTATTCGTCTTAATCCGGTGCGCAACGGTGTAGACAGCTTGACCCTTGACGCCGTTAGTCTGTCTATTAGCTCAGTCACCATTAGCGATGAGCAGCAACCGTTTGACTACGATGGTGAACAGCTGCATATTCACCTCACTAAGCCCACTCTGGCGGGGCAGCCCATTACCCTCACCATTGCCTACTCTGTTAAAGAACCCCAACGCGGTATTTACTTTATTGCCCCTGACGAACACTACCCCGATAAGCCTTATCAGGTCTGGACCCAGGGCGAAGATGAAGACTCTCGGTTTTGGTTTCCCTGTTTTGACTATCCTGGACAATTAGCCACCTCCGAAGTGCGGGTACGGGTCCCGAAAAAGTATTTTGCTCTGTCTAATGGTGAGTTAATTTCGACCACAGAAGATGGTAAAGCCAACATCTATCACTGGCAGCTCGATAAGGTTCATCCTAGCTATTTGATGACCTTGGCCATTGGTGAATACGACAGTATTGAAACCGAATGGCGCGGTCGCCCTGTGCGTTATCACGTAGCAAAGGGACGCAAGGACCAAATCGAGCTAACCATGGGAAAAACCCCCCAGATGATGGAGCGGTTTAGTCAGGTGTTTGGTTATGACTATCCATTCTCTAACTACGACCAGGCATGCCCGGCTGACTTTATCTTTGGCGGCATGGAGAATACCACTACCACCCTGCTGACTGACCGCTGTTTATTAAACAAACGTGCTGCCATTGACAATATTCGGGCTGAGACATTGGTAGCCCATGAGTTAGCCCACCAGTGGTTTGGCGACCTGATCGTGATTAACCACTGGTCCCATGCCTGGGTAAAAGAAGGGATGGCTACTTACTCAGAGGTCTTGTGGTTAGAAGAAGCCTACGGTCGTGACGAGGCCATGTACTATCATCTCAACAATGCGCGCGAGTATCTGGCCGAAGATGCTAGCCGCTATCGTCGTCCGCTAGTCACCCATATCTATCGCGAACCCATCGAGCTATATGATCGCCATATTTATGAAAAAGGCTCTTGCGTATATCACATGATCCGCCAGGCACTGGGCGATCAGCTATTTACGAAGACTCTGCAAACCCTGTTAACAGACAATGCCCACACAACTGTGGAAACAGTTGATGTCTTACGGGCCATTGATAAAGCCACGGGCAAAAACTTACGTTATCTATTTGACCAGTATGTCTATCGCGGTGGTCACCCAGACTATTCTGTCACCTACAGCTGGGATAGTGACAGTAGTCTGGTGAAGCTAATGGTGACCCAGACCCAGGTGACTGATGGTAAATCCCAGGTACAGGAAGGTTTGTTTGATCTAAAAATCCCCATTGGGTTTGGCTATGTAAATGGTGAGACTGCCGATGTGCAAACCGTAACTGTCAGAGTTCACGAACGACAGCAGGCATTCTACTTCCCACTACAGAAAAAGCCCGACTTTGTTAGTTTTGATGTGGGTAATCACACCCTCAAAACTGTAAAACTGGAGTATCCGCTTAAGGAGCTGCGGGCTCAGCTTAACTATGACCCAGACCCCATTTCTCGTCTCTATGCGGCTAAGGCCATTGCCAAAAAAGGGAGTTTAGAAGCTGTAGAAACTCTTGGTAACGCATTAGTTAACGACTCTTTTTGGGCAGTTCGAGCTGAGGTAGCAGAGGCATTAGCAACAATTCAGCTAGCCCAAGCCGCAGAAAATCTTTTAAAGGGATTGGATGATAAACACCCTAAGGTACGAAGAGCTGTTGTCAATGCGTTAGCAGGGGTAAAAACAGCAGAGAGTTATAAAGCTCTAAAATCTGTTGTTGAAAACGGCGATGAGAGTTACTACGTCGAAGGTGCAGCAGCAACAGCCCTAGGTAAAGTGGGCTCTAGCACATTAGACAATGGCAAAAATAAAGAGAAGAAAACTCTCAAGCTCTTAGAAATGGTGTTAACAGAACGCTCTGGCTGGAATGAGGTAGTGCGTTCGGGGGCCATTGCTGGTTTAAGTGTTTTCAAATCATCTGAAGCTGCGTTAGAGCTGCTGTTACCTTACACCGAGATTGGTGTGCCACAGGCATTGCGACTCAATGCCATTCGGTCATTGGGTAAGATTGCAGTCGGCCAGAGCAAGGTAAATTGCGATCGCATCCTAGATCGTCTTGAAGCCATTGCCCGCGAAGAATTTTTCCTTACCCAGGTTGCTGTTGTTATTGCTCTGGGTCAAATGGAAATATCCGGCGCAGTGCGAGTGCTGCAAAATCTAGCTGAGCAGAGTCCTGATGGTCGAGTCAAACGCAGAGCTGAAGAGGCGATGGCAAGAGTACGCAAAGCCATTGGGGCCGACAAAGCCGTCAACGAACTACGTAAGGATCTCGATGAGTTGAAGCAGCTAAATCGAGATCTAAAAAGTCGTCTAGAAGCCTTAGAAGCCAAAACCAAAACAGAGAAAAAATAGACTAGCGATCGCAAAGAGGGGGGCATTGTGGCCCCCCCTCTCTGAAACCCCAAAATAACCCAAAATAATAGGGCACCCACACAAAGGATGCCCCTTACCAACAATCTCACAACTATAGAGGGTTACCAACCCATCGCTGTAAACTGCGATGTTTGATCAAACGCTTCAACCGCAGCGCTATCCTCCAGCGGTGCCGATTCAGCCAATTTTTCATCCGAGATTCGGGTTTCTGCACAAAAAGAGGCCGTATTAAATCCACCAAACCGTTTCACAATACTGCTCCGCATCCGCAACTCTGGAGTTACAAACCAGAAACGCTCGACAGAACTCATGCTTTCATATTCAGTTTCTAAAATTAGACCATCCTCATCGTCCATCTCATAACGGCCGACCACAGGAACAATCTCAGCATAGCCCCGCTCTCTCAGCAGACGACCTTTACGAGGATTATCTTCATCGGGAACCAGGGCAAAAATCGTAGTACCTGCATGATTTTCATTATCACGGTCCCAGGCCATTTCACCATTCCATGCAACGTAGGCACCCCCTACTGCCAGCGCTGGATCAATGTCGTGAAGTTCACAGATGGCGATGACTTTCTCATGCTCTTTGTCTAAGGCTTCAACAGTAATATTGGAACCGCCTAGTTCTGCCCGACGGAAGGGTAGATGATGGGTAGTTCGTTGGGATTGCCATTGCCCAGCACTATGCTGGAAAAATTCCATTACATCCATAGGGAAATTGAGTTGAGGCCGACTTTTACTTATGATAAACCGTTGGCGAGAGGGTTAGGTGCTCTAGAGTTAAGTCAGCTAAGATAGAGCAAAGTTCAATGTCTAATCATTGATGGCTAAAACTGCACTAGAGCTGACACCGGAAGAATGGAAGCGCTACACGGTACCTAAAAGGCAAGTATCTGCTGAGGTCATGCAGCGTTGGGAAAAAGCCTGGAAGCTGATACCAAAACTAACAACATTGTTGAGGGATAGATTTGGTGCAACCCAGATAAAGGTCTTTGGTTCTGCAATCAAGGCAGACTACTTCTCTCTGGACTCAGATATTGACTTAGCCGCTTGGGGCATTCCGAAAAGCAAATATTACGAAGCTTTTTCAGCAGTAATGGACTGTAGCGAGGAATTCAAGGTGGATTTGGTGAATCCAAATACCTGCCGACCTTGGGTTTTAGAATCGATTGCCGAAGAGGGCATTGAAGTTTGAGTAGATTAGCTCAGCGAATTGTCAAGGAATGCAGTCAATTGATGTTGCAATTGAACGTACCGTACTCGCATGGCAAAGGTTTAAGCACACTAATGATGAACTGTACGTCGATAGCGCAGCTTTGAATTTGCAAGGAGCTTACAACGACATAGAGCGTTTATTTGAGATAATCGCTCGTGACATCGATAGAGAACGACCAACCGGTAATAATTGGCATCAACAACTGTTACAACAGATGGCTATGGAAGTAGACACAATCCGTCCCGCTGTTATTTCAGCTGCTAGTTTGCAAGGATTAGATAACTATCGAGCGTTTCGCCATATTGTACGACATGTTTATTCTGATGAGTTTGAGACTCAAAGAATCGGTGAATTAGTAAGCGAGTCTCGCCAAGTGTTTGGTCAAGTCGCTGCCGAACTCAGGGCTTTTGCTATTTTTTTAGAACAGCGTGCAGAGAACTGAGAAGAGTACAACACACCCTATCTAAGGCTCACGACGAATTTGAGCGCCGTTTAGGTCAGTGCGGTAAATATAGATCTCTTCGGTTGCGACATCGACGGCCTCAATCTGCCAACCTTCAGCAAGAGCAGCGAGGCAAAGTTCGGCAGGACCACCAAGACCAAGACAACCATCAGACCAGGTTTGGCGACTGTAACCTTGGATGGTGATTTGCTCGGTGGGAATGCTCAGATGGTTAGCAAGGTCAGTGCGGACTTGAGTTTGAATGTTATCAGGTAGGGGGTTTTGGTCAACCACTGTAGGAGTACTGGAAACAGGCTGTGATACTTCGGCTTGAAGAGTGCACCCAAGCAGAAGAGGAATACTGAAAAGCAGGGGTAATATGGAGCGCATTTTTAGACTGATTGGGGCAAAACAGGTCTACTCTAGCGTTAGTAATTTGAAGTAAGAAGCTTGTTACAGATTTTGAGACGAAGTGTTTCTAAGCGCCTAGTGGATTGACCTGGGCATCATTTACCTGCAGACGGTTACTCGTTTTTTACCAGTTGAGGTCATCGATGCGACTGATTCGTATGCCGTCGCTTTAGCTTGAAGAGAATAATAAATATCTATAAAGCTTCAAAAATTGTTCTCCTCTTAGAGGTGAAAACATACCTTCACCCAAGAGAGCTAAACTGGTGTTACAGATTTTGAGACAGGGGGTCTGATACCACAACACTGATTTGTGGGTAAGCTATGCTCCATGGGGCATTGGCATAGCTCTAAATTCTCTCTTCAAAGGCTAAAAGTATGACAGAGATCACACAAATCTGTAAGGTAGATCTCATCTTTTGTTGATATCTTCCCAGAGTAAACTGCCTTGATTTAAATCGTAAAGTTCCCGGTTAGAGAACAGTTTTCAAACTGTCCTTTATTTCTATCAAAACGGCATCTTCTCACAACGACGTTGCGGTGTTTTAAGCTGTGACGCTCAGAAGAATGGACCTTGTTTAGTATGTCTTCATGAACAGATCGCTAGGGTCTAAGTGTTGCCGCTGGGTGCTATCTATTGCTCTCTTCGGAGAGTTCTATACTATCTGCCACATTAGTTAAGAAAATATCTATCTCTAAATGCATTGGTTTATATCAATGTGCGGTCGTCTGAATCACTTAGACGATCACTGTATCGGAATCAGGTGTGTCATATCCGCAGCGGCACTTATTGTCTCTTATCGTTGTCACCTTCAGGATGCACACACAAGTAATGGCTGCAAATACAATAGGTCTACCATCGGGCCTAGTAGAAAATATTGATCTTGTTATTCGTCAGGATGCGCGCGAATTAATCGAACGTATCGAGCAGGGACTGGCGTCTGAGCATCTATCCAAATCTGCATATCGTGAGCTGGGTAAGTTGCTTGAGCAGGTGCCCCATTTAGAACTTACTAATGACCAAATGCTGATACCGATGATGCAACTGGCGGTTAGTTTATTGTTGCCGACAGAGGCAGCACCCACAAACCACCAGTCTCCGGCAATGTCTATGGCAGAACGGGTGTCGTTGGCGCGGGATATTCGTAAACGTATTGCTCGCGAGATTCGTATCTATCGCAATCCATTGGTAGCGGTTTTAAGTGCTGGCGGGTCTCCGGCCGCACAGCTAATTTCGGGTCTGACCTGGTTTACGATTACGATTTCATTGCTGATTGGCAGCACCACCGCTGCGCGGCTATTTTTGTCAAATCAGTATGACATTGGCTATCAGCATGGCATCAGTCAGGTTCGGCCTAATGAAACTGACCATGAGCCTAACGATAGCCTCGTTGAAGGGGAGCCGTCGGGGTCTACAACAATCGATGAAGGAAGCACCCAAGGGTCTCAGGTAGATCTGTTTTCGTCCCAGGAGTGGCAGTATATCCAGCTAGTGCTGGCAGCTGGTGGTCTGGGCAGTATCGTGAGTGTCATGTTGCGATCGCGAAAACTTGAAAATCGCAACCGGTCCCAATCGGTAATTCCATTCTTTATCGGTTTTTTTAAGCCTGTGGTCGGTACGGCCTTTAGCCTGCTAGCGGTCGCCCTGATTGAGTCAGAAATTGTGGTGGTGTCTGGGTTTAACCCCAGCGAAGCAGATGCTCAGTCTAAGTATCTATACTTTGCGATCGCATTTATTGCCGGCTTTAGCGAAGTGCTAGTACCCGACTTTTTGGCCCGTACTGAAAAATCAATGTTGTCGGGCAGCAATAGTAATAAAAAGGATGATCTCTCCTAGGTAGATTCGGATAAGTGTGTGGCGGCTCCGTAGTTCTTTTTACGGGGCCGCTCTGCATTTGGCGCTTGTGCAAGTTTGACGCTATATCAGCCGTTTTGTTGTTCCTTATTAGCCCATGGTAAAGCCTACTCTTCTTAGTTTATTAATGCTGAGCACTATTCTGGTAACCCATGCCCAGGCGGCTCAGCGGTATGGTGCGATCGCGATTTCTCGCTCCGGTGACTGGGGTGTTGCTTCCAATTATTTGTCCGCTGGCAGCGCTGAGCGTGAGGCTTTGCGCAGCTGCGGCGATGTGGGCTGCACAATCCGAGTCTCATTTAGGGGCTGTGGCGCCCTTGCTGAGCACAACCAGACACTGGCTTGGGGAGTGGCGTCTACATCGATAACTGCTAGGGATCAGGCTCTAGAAGAGTTAGATGGGCAAGGCGCGATTCTTGCAGAAGTTTGCAATCGTCAACAATAAAAGAGCAAAGAACTTACCTTGACTACAGCGGCAGGGGCATCGGTCAAAACTGACCGATGCCCCTGCCGCTGTATCAGGTGTTAGATGTTCCGCAGATGGATGGTTACCACTATTTGGTTAGCTTAGTTATGAGCTGTTTCTCTTTAGACAAAAAGCGGCCTGATGGCATTGGCAGGGGTTCTGAAACAACCTTTTCTGACACAGCTAGCTTAGTCAGATTTATGCTTGAGTCGCTAATTTTAGATGCCGCTTGAAACGGCGAACTGGCGAGACAACATGACGTCCAACCCGACCGAACAGGTACACTAAATTGTGAACATTCCCCTCCACGACGCCCGACAGGCGTGTAAAACCGACAAGCACCGCATCGACCAATTCCACCTTTTTGATTGCTCATGAAAAATAATCGAGAGAGTTAACTAAAAGCCTTCAATATCGACATTGTGAATTAATTGCTGTAAGCAATCTGATATCTTAAAAATGTTAAAAGCGTGATGCGCCAAGCTTCCACAGTTAATTTACTTCACGATCTTCATTAATAATTTCTTTATGTTCTATTTATATAAATCAATATTTTTTTGAAAATCTGGGATCATTTACTGAGTAATGATCCCAGAGAGCGCACATTTCAAATTAAATAAAATTACAGTAGACAAAAGACACTAGAATATTTACTCAAAGTTAAATTTGTGTGTCATGAACTCTTAGCTCTTTATAAAGTTACTAATTCAGGGAATAAGTCGATTTGGCAAGATCCTCTACTATCAGTAATTTTTTTAGATTAACTTTCCTAAAGAGCAGCAGAGTCAAATTTTTATTTCCAAGTTTTGACGATACAGATTGAACACATTGTCCATCTTGCAATTTCTCCAGGTGGGCAAGAACAGTGGCACTCTGGGCAAAGCTCTTGAGATTGCTGCTGTTTTTTCTTAATGGTTACCCATTGGGTATAGGCATCTTCGGGAGTTTTGATAGGTAGTTGTTTAGAGGATGTTTCAGTTGTTGGAGTGCCGATATAGCTGGGGTGAGCCTTAATCCAATCGCTGGCTGGCTGAGCCTTACGAATGGGCTTAGTGTGCCACTGACCACTCGAAAAACGAATATCTTCTAGGGGCATTTTGACTAGATGATTTAGCTTATGAAGAATACGTCGACGTTCTAGGGTAAGTGTCTGGGCCCAAGATGCGTTGGCCACGCTAACGTAGAGTACGTGACGCTGAATACTGACAGGTTTGGTTTGGCGAGCAACTAAGTGACCGACAGCTTTGGGCCAATATTTGGTTACCTGACCAAACTGTTGGCGAGCTTGCCAGCTGGGACGGGTTTCAATGTCAGTGATCAGCGATCGCAATCCAGAAAATTCCATCTTTAACTCCTTAGACAAGACCTTATGTGTAACGTCTCTTAGCTAACGTGCTAACGTATGGTCTATCAATTATTTACCGCACTCGTACCCTACTCATTCTAGCTCTGTTCCATGGCTTCCCCCTCAGACCCAACACCTCCACCCATGCCACCTCGCCCTGGTTCAGGGCCTGAGACAGAGATTAATCCGCAGTTGGAAAATGTTCTGCGTAATCTCAATGTGAATCTTGAGGATGAACTAACCCGTTATCGACGTCAGCGTCATGGTCGAGTACCACCACCGCCACCACCTCGTCGAGCCGCTCAGCGTAAAACCATTGATTCGATCTCTGTCTCAGCAGACACAGCGGCAGAAAAGCCTCAGCAGCCCCCTACACCACCGCCGCCACCGCCTAATCCATTTCTGAAGCACAAGGCATCTGAGCCAGAAGAGAGTGCTGAGCTACCTGACATTGAGCTGCCATCTGATGAAATCGAGCCTGGTGTGCCAGAAATAGAGACCCCCGCTGAGTCAGAAAGTCCGGTGCTGCCTATCCATTCCAGCGAGGCGCCCACTGACGGGTACTTAGAGTCATCAGAGGAACTCTTGAGGAGTATTGAAGATGATGAGCAGCCAGAAACTGGGTCAGCACCAGAACCCTATTCTCCAGAACGGAAAAGCAATAGCTTATTAAAGCTGGCGGGTTTGGTATTAGTCCTGTTAGGAGGCATCGGTGTAGGATTTGCAATTACAAATCCAGCTCAGTTCCAAAATTTGCGATCGCGAATTTTTCCCGGCACCGATGTTGAACCAGCAGAAACAGCGGACAGTGAGCTGCCTGAAATACCAGAGACTCCCAATCAGCCTGCGACAGCAGACCCTTCAGAAACAGCATCAGACTACAGCCCCTTGGGACCTGATCTATCTACCCGAGAGTTTAAGGAACTAGACACGATTGAGGACTTGGTCACTCTAGATGTTGACGGTGCTGGCAATGCTACGGGCACTCCTTCAACTCTACCCAACCCAGCCCAAACACCGTTGCCAAACCCGGCTCAAACACCGTTGCCAGCGCCAACCGATACACCGACGAGTCAAGCGGCCAATAGCTCGGCACCAACACCGACTAGCCCAGCGGCCCCAACTGCACCAGCAAATACGGCAACCGTAACTAGCCCAGCGACCGCAGCAACCGGCTCAAATTTCTATGTCATTGCCAGCTATACAGGTGATGCATCTCTGAATAAAGCCCGTGAACTAGTCCCAGATGCTTTTGTCCGCAACTTTGACGCAGGAGCACGGATTCAGCTGGCGGCCTTTGATAATCAAGCCCAGGCAGAGGAGCAAGTGGCTTTTTTGACCGAGCAAGGAATCACGGTGGAACTCTTTGGCCCCACCAATGAATAGCTCTGCTGTATGAATAGCCCCCGCTATGCGAATAGCCGCTATGCTAAAAATAGCGGCTACCTGGTGACAGGGTGCAGCATTTGCTTGTGAGGCCATAAACCTATCTATGGGCTATCTATGGGACTGTTAGACCGTTTCTTTCGGGTGGTGCGTGCTAGCCTTAACGACGCCCTCAATGGAGCCGAGGATCCAGAGAAACTATTAGAACAAGCAACTGCAGACATGCAGGAGAACTTGTTACAGCTACGTCAGGCTGTAGCGGTTGCGATCGCAACCCAAAAACGCAACGAGCGCCAATACGATCAAGCCAATACCCAGGCTCGCGAGTTTTACAATCGTGCCCAGAGCGCTATGGCCAAAGGAAATGAGGCATTAGCACGTGAAGCGTTGACTCGCCGTCAAAGCTATTTAGAAACAGCTCAAGCGTTAGAAAGCCAGCTACAACAGCAAAAAAACGGCGTTCAACAGCTCAAAACCAATATGCGAACCCTGGAGAGCAAAATTGCTCAGGCCCGCACTCAAAAAGATATGTACATCGCCCGAGCACGGTCGGCTAAAGCTAGCCAAAAACTAAATGAAATGATGACCCAGATCAACGGAGGGACTTTCTCTCAAATCGAAGACAAGATTTTAGACATGGAAGCAAATGCAGCCGCAGCAGAGGAACTGAACAATCTTAGTCAAGACTCACTAGAACAAAAATTTTCCACTTTGGAGTCAGGTTATACCCCAGACGACAACCCAGTAGACATTGAACTCGCTGCCATAAAAGCACGTCTACAGCTGCCCGAGAGCTAACCAATTCATTTCTTCAGCCAACCTAATATCTGCCGACATTGCTGATTTGACTACTCGAGAGATGTCTGTCGATTGTTCGACTGTCTGTAGACTGGCAGCGTAAAGTGAAATGTACTGCCTTCTTGCGGCAGTGAATCTACCCATATTTGGCCATAGTGAGCCCTTACAATGCGCAAACACAGAGCTAGCCCAAGTCCATAGCCATCCTGAGACTGGTCGCGCTGTAGTCGAAAACTCTCTTCAAAAATACGAGCCTGCTCATCCGCTGGAATACCTGGCCCCGTATCTTGAATGCTTACTTGAACCTTTTGAGTGGTGCGATGCAAGGCTCGAATCATCACTTCTCCTCCCTTGGGCGTGTACTTCACCGCGTTATCCAAAAGATTAGTAATGACACGACGCACCTGGTTTATGTCCGCATGCACCTGAGGCAAATCTTGCGGAATATCAAGCTGAATAACTTGTTCCTTATTTTTCACCTTAGTCATCATGGAGTCCATGACTTCTCGGCAAAGTTCCTGTAAGTTCAACTCTCTTGGGAAGATATGCAAATCGACGCCTGCACCATGGGCCGCTTGCAAAATATCTGTAATCATCCGATCAATGGAGCGGATTTGAGCTTTAGCATTGCGCAACAGCTGTACCGTCAACTCTGGTCGAAATCGACTTCGACGCTCATTATTCGGGTCGTAGCCCATCTCCAGAGTTTCAATCGCAATCGAAGCCGCCGTTAATGGATTACGCAAATCGTGGGCCAGCATGGCAATAATGCGATCCTTAAAATCTAGCTTGGCGTTAACTTCTGCATTCAGCTGCTTGAGACGAAAAATTTCATCCGAAAGGTGAATAATTTCCGTCGACTGAGCAATCGACGTATCGTCTAAAAGACGCTCATCTTGAGCAACATTCTCAGGAGCAACTTCTGCTTGCCAGCGAGACCACCAATAATCAATTTGCGAAATAATGTCACTACCGGTCAGGGTTTGACGTCCCACCGCTGAAATCTTAATTAGCGTAGGAGTGATTACGAGTTTAAAGTGCTCAGCCAGATACGGCTGTTCGCTAACATCAATCACCTCTAAAACCGGAATAGTTGTGGCTTCTAAGGCTTCAATATGTTGACGGATTTGACGAACCTGCTCAGCAGAACTTGGCCGCTTGTCAATAAACAGCAACAGCTTGAGCGGCACTTCAAGGAACGGCATAGATGAACGATTGACTCCTGCTCAGCAATACGGGATATCCAATGGCTGGGTGCCTAGCTAGTTATTCCTTTAGACTACATCGTTCCAACGTTGGATGACGGTAGCTGCCGAAAGAATTATCTAGATTGTCCTCTACTATCGCAGCTAACTCATGCTCTATGCCAGTTGCAAAACTCTACCATGCGGAATCAAATGCCTCAGATTTGTAGGGAATTATGGCAACTATACAGTCGGCTAACGTAGACGCAATCGTTAAAGAGATATTAAAGGAACAACCCCAATCAAGAGTTTGGGCAATTTTCTCACCTACAGTGATAAATAGAGTTTCCTTCTGATTGCATCCAGTCATTCGTTAGCGGTACTCGGTAGACACAGTGAGGCGCGATGGTTATGCAAGTTTTATCAGTTATTCAACGTCACATTCAGCAGCAGCATAATCAAAAGCCCGTTAAGTCTGCCTTACACACAGGAGCTTTGTTGATGGGCACGGCGACATTGCTAGCCGCCCAGGCTGCCCAGGCAAGAATGGTGATACAGCCTTCTACAGAGACTGATGCTGCTGTTATTCACCCTCTATTAGCCCAAGCTGCTGTTGCTGAGCATCTCAGTGACGGCATTTATCTCTTTGGTGAAGAGCCTCTACCTGAGCAGTTACAGACTGCCTATATGATCTTTGAAGCACGGGCTGGGCAGGTAGTTGGGGCTTTTTATTCCCCATATTCTTCCTTCGATTGTTTTCAAGGCACCATAGAAAACACACAGCTTTCCCTAGCGATCACTGAAACCTATTCCCAAGAAGAATACGCCTACGCTCTAGACCTTGAAGATACAGCTATTGCTGGTCCTGGTGGCAGTCAATTTGGTATAGAAGGCTTCCATCAGATTGAGGCCGTTAGCGAGAACGACGTACGCATATTAAACACCTGTCAGGATTACTACAGTCAGACAATCTAGCCTGGCAGTTTCACCATTCGTTTAATCAGCTACAGTTTAGTTTCGCCAGCTAATTTATTTTCCTTAGTAGCATTTACTAACTATCCAAAGATGCGACGGTAATGCCTTAGCCATTTGCTGAGGCATTGTCTTATCTTTGTAAGTGAAAATCCTTTAACTTCCCCGGTGGTCGTAGGCGTGAACGCAGCAGAACAAGCCCGTAGTATTGAGTATGCAAGTAAGATAGCCGCTACTGTCGGTGCCTTCAAAGGAGAGCTTCCCGATTTACGCTCTGACCTCAAGCCATGGGCCAATGATCCAGATACAAGAGAACTTGTCGACCCAGATTCTATTGATATCGGTTTCCACTTTCCTGGATTTAGCCGTTCGTTTAACTGTCGCAGTTTGTTAGTACAGATCCGGCTCCACGCAGTTCCAGACGATACCACCCAGAATGCAGCTGACGCTGTCACCAGTATTGTTAAAGCTATCGGTGTTGATGTGGTTGGGTTTAACCACCATGGTCAGCAATGGCATCTGTCTACCATCAACAACTGGCAGTTTGAAGGCATAGCTCCCCCCCAGGACGGTGCTGGTGAAAAAATCAAACTTTGCTGCCGACAAATTTTTCAGGTATTTAATCCAAGTACTGATAGCTAATACAGCATCCAGGTGTCTCACCGCTCGCAAAACTTTTAGATCACCTTGCCCCGGGCAGTAGGATAAGTGAGTACACCGCAACTCAATTCAATGAAGACCGTTATCCCCGTCGAGCTACCCCAAATCCAGTACGACATTAAAATTGCTACTGACGGGTTGCAGTACCTTGGTCCCTGGCTGTCAGCCATTGGTAAACAGGGCAAGGTGCTGCTTGTTTCAAACCCAGTTGTTTTTAAGCATTACGGCGAAACCGCCTTAAACTCATTAACCAATGCTGGCTTTGAAGTCTGCCAGTGCATTTTGCCTGCTGGGGAACGCTACAAAACCCTGCGTTCAATCGAAAAAATTCACAATATTGCATTTGAACATCGCTTAGAGCGCAGCTCTACCATGGTGGCCTTGGGAGGAGGTGTTATCGGCGATATGACTGGCTTTGCAGCAGCTACCTGGCTAAGAGGCATTGCTGTGGTCCAGGTACCGACCTCGTTGCTAGCGATGGTTGACGCATCCATGGGGGGCAAAACTGGCGTTAACCATCCCCAGGGCAAAAACTTGATTGGGGCCTTTCACCAACCCAGTCTTGTCCTGATTGATCCTAACGTTCTAGCCACGCTGCCTGGCCGTGAATTTCGCGCTGGCATGGCTGAAGTAATCAAATATGGCATCATCTGGAACAAAGCTTTGTTTGATCAGCTAGAACAAGCCAAACGCCTTGACCAAATGCGCTACATCAGCGAAGAGCTACTCCATGACATTCTTAAATATTCCTGTCAGGCCAAAGCCGATGTAGTCAGCCAGGACGAAAAAGAAGCCGGGCTGCGGGCCATTCTCAACTACGGTCACACCATTGGTCATGCAGTTGAAAGTCTAACTGGTTACAAATCAGTAAACCACGGCGAAGCGGTGGGGATTGGCATGGTGGCTGCAGGTGCGATCGCAACCACCCTAAACCACTGGCCTCAAACATCCGCCGAGCGCCAGCTAGCCATCATCAAAAAAGCCAGTCTCCCCACCCAACTCCCCACCAACCTCAACATTGACGACATTCTCACCACCCTCCGCAGCGACAAAAAAGTCAAATCCGGCAAAGTCCGCTTCATCCTTCCCAAACGCATCGGCGAAGCCTTCGTCACCGACCAAGTCACCGACGATACCATCCGCAGTGTTCTAGAAAAGATGTTCTAAGAGAAAGGGCAGTGTTCAGAAGACAACAGACAATGCATTAAACCGCTAGAGTCGTTTGCTTCGATAAACTAAACCTAGTTGACTGTTGAACAAAACCTATTCTTTTACGGTGCGTAGCGAACGCGGAGCAGCGTAATCCCTTGCCGTAACTCAGTGCAACTACTTGTAACTTATAACCAATCCATGTCCTTTCGGGGGGTGTGGGGGAGTTAGGCCCCCACGAACAGGAGGGTTTCAGGGAGGAAAGCCCTGAGCAACCCTTCTCACACATCACCAACCCACTCAAATACCTAAGCCTATCCCAACAAATCTATGCAAATCAAAAACACCCCACTCACCAACATCGAATTCCCCACCCGCACCGCCACTGTCACCCGCACCACCAAAGAAACCGACGTCACCGTCACCCTGAACATCGACGGCACCGGTCAGTGCAGCACCAACACCGGCATCCCCTTCCTCGACCACATGCTCCACCAAATCGCCTCCCACGGCCTATTTGACCTCGACATCCAAGCCAAAGGCGACCTCGAAATCGACGACCACCACACCAACGAAGACGTCGGCATCACCCTTGGTATGGCATTGCACCAAGCCCTCGGCAACCGTAAAGGCATCGTCCGCTTTGGCCACTTCATGGCACCGTTAGACGAATCCTTGATCCAAGTATCGTTAGACTTCTCCGGTCGTCCCTATCTCGCCTATGGTCTCGAAATACCAACCCAGCGCGTCGGCACCTACGACACCCAGCTAGTGCGCGAATTCTTTATGGCCGTTGTCCACCACAGTCTGATGACCCTCCACATTCGCCAGCTTGACGGCATTAACTCCCACCACATCATTGAAGCCACCTTTAAGGCTTTTGCCCGCGCTATGCGCATGGCCACCGAGATTGATCCCCGCCGAGCCAATACCATCCCCAGCTCAAAGGGCGTTTTACAGGTGTAATCGTAAAACCAGCCGATAGAATAAGTACAATAGTACCTAACCTGAGACCGAGATCACGCCATGACAGCAACAATTCCCAATCAACAAACATCTCAGATTATCTATCCAACCGGAGATGGCACCCCTGTGGCAGAAACCTTTGACCATTTGTACGCCTTGCTGATTACGTTGGAAGTATTGCGGCAATACCTCAAAGGTCAACAGGCAATTGTTTTAGGGAATCAGTTTCTGTACTACGCCCAGGGGTTACCCAACATGCGAGTGGCTCCCGATGTCATGGTGATTTTTGATGTAGAACCCGGTGGGCGTGACAACTATAAAATCTGGGAGGAAGGCTCAGTGCCAGCGGTTATTTTTGAAATGACCTCTAAAGGCACTCGCCAAAAAGACGAAATCAGCAAGTATGACCTCTATGAAGCCATGGGGGTTCTTGAATACTGGCAATTTGACCCTAAGGGAGAGTGGATTAGCGACCGTCTGCGCGGCTATCGCTTAGAAGACGATACCTATAAGCCTATTACCGATAGTATTAGTCAGATTCTGAGTCTACGCTTGACAACAGCAGACGCCCTAATTGAATTCTACGAGTTAGACACTGGGAAAAAGCTGCTAATTCCCGATGAACTCAAAGAGCGAGCTGACCAAGAAGCACAGCGAGCTGATAAAGCTGAAGCCGAGTTAGAAGCACTTAAAGCTAAGCTGAAATCTAAAGGAATTGAGCTAGATGATGAACTAGCCTAATGCCTGTCAGGCTAAAGGTAATGTCAGTAATGTATTACTGTTTCGATATAGCGTCAGGGTAATGATGCAATGTTCTACAGTTGGCACAGTATCTGGAGAATATGTGCGTGTGCCAGGATTCACGGTATAAGCTGGAAAGCATGCTGCGCTGAGGCTCAGTCTTAGAGCTTGTCCAGCCATTAAGCGAAAACAGGTCGGGTGTAGAGACAGCAAAACCGTTTGATCTTGACCTTCATCAATACGCTTATAGCCCTGGGTTAGATTAAACACCCGATGGTCGGGATAAACCATAGACAGCACTGCACACAGGTCATAGCTAGGCGCATCGGCCTGAAGGTTAAGCCCTACCGTCACATTTCCAGCAACCGCTACATCCGCTTCTAGCAAACCAGACGTATAGGTCAGAACATCGCTACGACCATCGATAGTGCTGCGGTCAAAAGAGCCTGCCGGAAAACTCGCATGGCCCCCCAGGGAAGGAACAGGTCGCCATGGATCATGAACAAACACATCGGGAACTGTGGTGGCTGCTGTGTTTTTTGCAGAAGATGACACTAAAGCTCCATCGTCCTCACGCATGGCCGCTAGACCAGAGCTCTCTAGAGAATAGATCTGCGTTTTAGCCTCGCTGGGCCACTGCTTAAACGTTCGCCACTGGTTACTTCCCATCTCAAATAGATGGACAGGGAGGGGCTCAAGCTCCGTATCTGTATCCTTCAGCCAATAATCAAACCACTGGATTTGCAGCCTATCGATCGGATTCATCGCCCCAGGGCCAAAGTCGACATCTCCCACCTTACGACTCCAGGGAATATGACTCCACGGTCCAATCCAAAAATGCTGGGCATACTGGCTACGCTCAGCCATCTCCTTAAATAAACGGATATCCCCTGTTAGATACGGATCAAACCAGCCGCCTACATGCAGCATCGGTAGATCCACATGGGTCAGATCAGGTTTGAGCGTTCGCCAATATTCATCATCGTTAGGATGGGCAATCCAGTCGTGCCAAAACGAATCTGGCGCATATTGCTTAAGAATGTCTGGGTAAGCAACGACAGGACCATTCAGCGGTAAGCTTCGTGATGCTGTGCGTAGGGTATTAAAAGCAGTATCATCACCCTTTAATCGAGCCGTTTCTGCAGCAAGCTGGATGGCCCAGCCTAACCCAGCCTGCAAGCGTAGCGCTCCATTTTCGTAGGCCCAGTCGTGGTAAAGGTCATAGCCCACCATGGCAGGAGCAATGGTCTTAAGAGCAGAATGTCTGGCCTGGGCAGCATAAAGCTGGGTCATTCCCTGATAAGAAAAGCCATACATCCCCACACTGCCGCTGCTACCGGGCAACTGGGCCGCCCACTGAACGCTGTCGTAGCCATCATTCACCTCACGGGCAAAGAGCTCAAACGTACCTTCAGAGGTTCCTCTTCCCCGTACATCCTGAATGACCACAATATAGCCGTGGGCGGCATACCAGATAGGATGGGCATAGACAACGGTGGATGCGATCGCACGCCCATAGGGTTGCCGCATCAGCAGCACAGGCCAGGGCCCCTCACCTTCGGGATAGTACACATCTGCGTCCAGACGTACCCCATCACGAGTGTGCATTACATGCACATGGTTAGGGTTTACTGGCAATAAATCAAATGGCATTAAAGACTGCGAGTACGCCCCAAAACAGCCATATCTTCTTCATCTAGCTCCGCAGGGATACCATTGTGAATCAGTTCGGCAAAGTCTTCATTGGGCACCATTACACTCAGCAAATACAGCCTCTGTGAGCTAGTATTTTCCACAAAATGGACGCCGTGGGAAGGAACTAAAATGCTGTCACCAGTGCGAATAGCTGAACTTTTGCCATCGCAGACAACACGACCTTCTCCTTGGATTACATAGAACATTTCCACAGCAACTTGATGACGATGGCTCGGAGTTCTGCCGCCAGTGTCAAAGATTTCAACACAGCAGGTTAGCTTAGCGTGGCCCAGGGTAGGGTCCACCAGCAGTGCTAATCGATTTTTATCATCAGGACTAATGCGAAATACTTGATAATTGTGGGGAGACTTGAGTACGGGTAAAACGCAGCTTGTGGGCAGATCACAGGTACTTTTCATTATCCATTTAATAGCGGCGCTACTTCAGATTAAAAATCGTCACTGAATTCAGGGCGGTCTTGCAATAATTTTTCACCTGTAGACCAAATGCTGCTGCCAAATTGATGACATATCCAAACTGGCTGACAAGTGTCACAACACCAAGGCACACTTTTCGGTTTCAGACGTCAAACAATAGCAAATACAGCAGGTTTTGCAGCCAGTAGTGACTGCTCGATCACAAATATCCTTTGTAGGCTGATAAAATAGGCCATTGCTATAGATATATCTCGCTATCGTTGCATTTAACTCAAAAAATCATCACAGTTGCTTTTCTGTTTTTGTCCCTTCCCCTTTGGAAGTCTGTAAGGTGCATATTTAGCCAGTTGCCTTCATATGTCTGAATTAGAAGGGTACACTCTAGCTAAAAACAACTATTCTTCTCTGGTTAGAGGGTTTAAGCGTTGAAAGCATTATTCAATTGCTGGTTGCCATGACCTCGATAGGGCCCTAAAAGCCATGAGCAATAAAACGAATACCCTATGGGGAATGCCAGCATGGGTCTAGGGGCATGGCACTATGAAAAAAATGTCGGCGGCGTATTGGTGTAATGGTAAAGGCAGCTAATCCTATCGCAGATATTTTAGTCATCGATGATGATCCGATCATTCGACGCATTCTGCAGCGGATGTTGCAGAGTCAGGGGTATCGTGTGGCAATCGCAGAGACTGCCGCAGATGGCTTAGAACAGGCTTTGGCGATTACTCCACCCGTAATTTTATGTGATTGGCGTTTACCTGGTTCTATAGATGGTCTGGAGATTTGTCGTCGGTTAAAAGAACATCCCGACCTATCGATGAGTTCGTTTCTTTTGATTACGGCCCATGCAGAAACGGCTAGTCGAGTAGAAGCGCTGGAAGCGGGTGCTGACGACCTGCTGATGAAGCCCATCGACATGGCAGAGCTAAAAGCCCGAGTCAAGTCTGGTCTGCGCCTCTGTCAATTGACCCGTGATCTTAAAGAGCAAAAACAGTACTTAGAAAATGAGTTGGCAGAGGCTGCGTCCTACGTGCAGTCTCTACTGCCCAGGGATACAGACAAACCTCCGGTTAAGATTCAAACTCGTTTTCTGCCATCGCAGCAGTTAGGTGGAGACTGTTTTGACTTTTACTGGCTAGATCCCGACTATTTGGTGATGTACCTGCTAGATGTGTCAGGGCATGGCTTAGGTGCAGCGCTCCTCTCTACATCTGTGTTGAATGTATTGCGATCGCAATCCCTGCCTGGTACCAACTTTTACCGCCCCGACAAGGTGCTTGAAAGTCTGAACAATATGTTTCAGATGACGGACCAAAATGAAAAGTACTTTACTATCTGGTACGGCGTTTATAACCGAGTTAACCGCCAGCTAATGTATGCCAGTGCTGGCCATCCTCCAGCGGTGTTATTATCTCCATCTCCACCACCTGCCGCAAAACCAGATACTGGAAATAATGGGGCTGCCATGGCTGAAACCATGCGTCTACGCACGCCAGGTATGCCCATTGGTATGATGCCGGATACAACTTATACCTGGAAACGCTGCTCAATTCCAGACGATAGCTATCTCTATATTTTTAGTGACGGTGTTTATGAAGTTCCAGAAACATCCGTGGCTGAAACGGGTGAAATTCTCGGGTTAGATAGCTTTATTGAGCACATCGTTAAGTGCCCTCGTCCAGGTCAGCTAGATGACCTCATCAGTCACGCCATTATGCCTAGCATAGCCATTGGCCAAGATCTAGCTGATGACCTCTCTCTACTAGAAATTAACTTTAGTTAGATAGTTAAATGGGGAAGCTCTACAGAACCTCCCCACCCAAGTCTCTAATTCTTAAAGTCAGTTGGCCCCTGATAGCCGGATGCTTCAGCCAGCTGGGCTAGGGTCTGTGTTCCCGGTAGAAACTGACCGTTGACTTCCCAGGTAGGAAAGCCAGTGATCTCGGGTACAGAGCGGCAAAGAGATGTTTGGGAGTTTGCACCATCGTCCGCACACTCAATGTAAGGCATGTACTCTTTAGCTTCTTGACCAAACAGCTGTTTTTGGTCAAAACAGTGGGGACACCAGTAGGCACCATACATTTTTGCATCTACCTCTTTAAGGTGCTTAGCCAGGGCAACTTCCGCTGGCCCAGAGGTATTCGTAACAGCAGGTCCGGAATTTCCACCACTGCTGGCTGTTGCAGCAGGACCATTGATGCTAATGGAATACATCCCAATGGTGGCAACCAAGGTGACCATTCCCATAATCACCCCACGAAATACTAGCGCTCCTTGATCTTCCCATTGGCGACCCAGCAGAGTGAGGACAAACATCGCTACAGTAAGCCCCGCAGAGACAATGCAATAGAGACAGGCAGCCCTGAGTTCAGTGGCCAGCAGATACATCAGATATCCACTAAACACCATCATTCCTGTAGACCCTATAAATAAGAGCGGCCAAGTCAGGTTTTCTAGCTTTTGACGTTGCTTACTGCTGGATTCTGCACTGACTAACAGTGGCCCCAGGGACAACACCACCATAGACAGGTAGGCAAGACAGCCAAATAACGTCAGCGGAATACCAAAGACATCTGCATAGGCGCTAGTGAGCACCTGATCGCAACCTTTAACAGGGCAAGCTGCATCACCGCCCATTAACTTAATTACGGTTAGATAGCCTGTACCCAGCGCTCCAACAGTTGCGATCGCACCAATGGCTGGGCGCGACCAACGATAAATTCCACGAGTTTCTTTACGGCGACGTCCCATAGTTTACAGATAGCTCTAAGCTCATCAAGACAAACAAAAAGCAGGGTGACTCTAATAGACAGACTGCTCCCCCGACTGCATCTTAGACAAAAAATAGGTCCTCCGGTAGAGGTATCCGGTTATTAGCTCTTGCCGTTGACTGGAACTGCATCCATGAACTGACCGACACGGTAAGGGTCAACCGGTTGCTCAATCTGTCCCCATCGTTTGAGTGAACTAGAGACAATTACACCATCAGCAACCTGCATCAGTTTAGATATATTGTCCACCGTAGCTCCACTACCGACTAAAACAGGCGCTTTACCAGCGGCAGCTTTAGCATCCGTCAAATCTTGACTAGTGGGCGGCTCACCTGTGGCAGTTCCAGAAACAATCACAGCGTCTGCCAATCCACGATGGATGGTGTCAGCGACCGCATTGGCCATGGCCGTCTTAGGCACCACTATGCCGAGGGGCGACGCATGCTTGACCAGCACATCGGCAAACACTTTGACATTAGCCCCCAGTTCTCGACGATAGCGCATCAGTCGATGAGCATCCCCTTCAATAATCCCCTGATCGGTGGCCATGACGCCGGTCAAGACATTGACACGGATAAACTGTGCCCCGGTACAAGCTGAGATCGCAAGTCCGCTACGGGCATCATTGCGCAGAACATTCACCCCAATCGGCACTGCCACCACCTGCCGTAATCGACTAACTACGATGGTCATGGCACTGACCACAGCTGGATCGACCCTGTCTTTCGTAAATGGAGCATCAAAAAAATTTTCTATGATAATTCCGTGTACCCCTCCAGATGCCAGGGCTACGGCTTCTTGTAAAGCTCGATCCACAACTCCCTGTAACGACCCCTGCCAACGAGGTGACGATGGCAGCGGCAGCAAGTGCACCACTCCAATCACAGGCGTTAATGTCTTAAATAATGTAGTTAGCTCCACAGAGATTAATTAGTTAATGATTGAGTTACGCTGATAAGAGTGCCTAAGGTAGAGCCTTTGAAAGCTTTTCCTTGTCAGTTGTGTGTAGGGTCTGCCAACCCGTTTTCCAGGCACATCAATCCTTTTCCTAGGTAGACCCACAGAATTGTATAGTTATGTTATAATTTCCTCAACCGGGCAAAAATAATCGCTACCCGTCTAGATATCAACTGCCAGTGGTGGTGAGTCATTGCCTAACCAAAGGGATTGCGGTTTTGGCATTATCGAGGACACATGGGTGGGGTGCTAAGTCATCCGTGCGATCGCAACGCCTGCTCTGGAGACTAGCATTTTGTTTTTCCACATAAGAATTTATGGTTCGTAAGCCAACTGTAGCCATTTCACATTTAGGTTGTGAGAAAAATCGCATCGATACTGAGCACATGCTGGGCCTCCTGGTGAAGGCCGGATATCAGGTAGACGCAAATGAAGAGCTAGCTGACTATGTCATCGTTAACACCTGCAGCTTTATTGAAGATGCTCGACGGGAGTCAGTACGCACGTTGGTAGAGTTAGCAGAAGCTGACAAAAAGATTGTTATTGCTGGTTGTCTGGCTCAGCATTTTCAATCTGAGCTACTTGATGAGATTCCAGAAGCAGTGGCTTTGGTTGGCACTGGAGACTATCACCGCATTGTTAATGTGATTGAGCGAGCTGAAGCAGGGGAGCGTATTAAAGCTGTTTCCTTAGAACCTACCTATATTGCAGATGAGACAGTTCCTCGCTATCGCACTACTAACGAGGGTGTTGCTTATATTCGTGTTGCCGAGGGCTGCAACTACCGTTGCGCATTTTGCATCATTCCCCATTTACGGGGCGATCAACGTTCTCGCCCAATTGAGTCAATTGTGGCAGAAGCGCACCAGCTAGCAGCTGAGGGCGTTCAGGAGCTGGTCCTCATTTCGCAGATCACGACCAATTACGGCATTGATATATACGGCAAGCCTAAGCTGGCAGAGTTGTTACGGGCTCTAGGTGACGTAGACGTGCCCTGGATTCGTATGCACTATGCGTACCCTACCGGACTAACGCCAGAGGTAATTGAGGCTATTCGCGACACCCCCAATGTTTTGCCCTATCTAGATTTGCCTTTACAACATTCTCATCCTGAGATTCTGCGAGCGATGAACCGTCCATGGCAAGGGCGCGTTAACGATGACATTATTGAAAACTTGAAAGCAGCTTTACCCAACGCAGTGCTGCGAACAACGTTTATTGTTGGGTTCCCTGGTGAAACAGACGCTCATTTTGAGCATCTCAAAGCGTTTGTAAAGCGCCATGAGTTTGATCATGTTGGTGTATTTACCTTCTCTGCTGAGGCTGGTACCCCAGCAGCCACCTTGCCAAATCAGGTTGAGCCAACAGTTATGCATCAGCGCCGAGAAGACCTGATGCTAACGCAACAAGAGATTTCCTTCAGACGTAACCAAGCCCAAATTGGTCAAGTTGTGGATGTTCTTATTGAACAAGAACATCCAGGTCAGGGGGAATGTATTGGCCGCTCAGCTCGTTTTGCCCCTGATGTTGACGGCCTTGTCTACGTTAAAGGTGCACCATCCTTAGCTCAGATAGTCCCTGTACGAATTGATGGAGCTGATACCTACGATTTGTTTGGCTCTGTAGTGTCTAACGATGCTGCGGCTCTGACTAAAACACCTGTGCGTGTTTCTCTTTGAATTCTCGCCTGCACTCATTGACCTCATAAGGAGTATAAATGACATTGTCTTTTGCTGACCTCGGGTTGTCTGAACCCCAAGCTCAACATTTGGATGAACTTGGCTTTAAAGAGCCCACCCCCATCCAGGCCCAAGCGATTCCCCACATGCTTGCCGGGCATGATGTGGTTGGTCTAGCCCAGACTGGAACCGGCAAAACAGCCGCCTTTTCCCTGCCGATTTTGGAGCAGGTCAATATTAACAAGCGTGCTGTTCAGGCGCTGGTGCTTACTCCAACTCGCGAGCTGGCCATGCAAGTTTGTCAGGCGGTCCAAGGCCTGAAGCACAGTTCTCAGCTACGCGTATTGCCTGTGTACGGTGGCCAATCCATCGAACGTCAGCTGAGTCAGCTACGGCGCGGTGTGCATATGGTGGTAGGAACACCAGGGCGTGTTTTAGACCTATTGAGCCGTGGTGCCCTCAACTTTGATCAGCTCAGCTGGATGGTGCTAGATGAAGCCGATGAGATGCTCAACATGGGGTTTATTCAGGATGTGGAAAATATCTTGAGTCATGCCCCGGCAGAGCGTCAAACAGCCTTTTTCTCAGCAACAATGGAGCCCGCCATACGTGAGCTGGCGGCTAAGTTTCTCAAATCTCCAGTCACTGTAAAGGTCAAAACTCAAAACACTGCACCTCAACGCATTACGCAGCTTGCTTATGTGGTTCCCCCAGGCTGGAGCAAACCTCGCGCTTTGATGCCTATTCTTGAAATGGAAGATCCGGAGTCGGCCATCATCTTTGTCCGGACTCGACGGACAGCAGCTGAGTTGACTCGTCAGCTACAGTTTGCTGGCCACAGTGTGGATGAATATCACGGTGACCTCAATCAGGCTCAGCGAGAGCGTTTGTTGCTTCGTTTTAAGCAAGGACAGGTCCGTTGGGTAGTCGCTACCGATATTGCGGCCCGCGGTATTCATGTGGATAACTTGACTCATGTGATCAACTACGAGCTACCCGATAACCTCGATAGCTATGTGCACCGGATTGGCCGCACTGGTCGTGCTGGGCAAGAAGGCCGCGCTGTCTCTATTGTTCACCCACTTGAAAAGTATCAGCTACGCCAAATTGAGCGTCATTTGCAGCAAGAACTCACATTCTGCAAGGTGCCAACTCGTGCTGAGATTGCTGCACGTTCTCTAGAGAAACTGCAGTCTCAGGTCACAGAAGCGGTGACCAGTGAGCGGTTAGCCTCATTCTTGCCAATCGTTTCACAACTGACCGAGTCATACGATCCTCATACGGTAGCTGCAGCGGCTTTACAAATGGCATATGACCAGACTCGTCCGGTATGGATGCGTAGCGATGAAGAACAATATCTAGCTGCGGAAGAACCCCGTCGTCAGCGTAGCCGTCGCGCTCGTCGCCGCCGTCGCATTGAAACACCTGCTTCCTAGACTGTTTTAATGTAGTCCGGTAAAAACTCAATAAAGTTGTGCCCAATACATCGGCACCTCGCCTAAGATAGGCTTAAAGCCTGTTATTTGGTGGGGTGTCGTACTATGTTGGTGATTCTGCTCGACAGCCAGGTAATCCCGTCAGCGACGGTCTGCGCCAGCTGTTTGATGGCAAATCAAAGCGGTCAACCCCGGTTGCGCGATGGTAAATTAGGCTGTGCTAGACAGTTGGAGTCTGCCACGAAGCTGCCTCAGTATCAATGTCAGATGGGGTTTCGATTAGCCAATATTGATTCATTCCAACAGTGTGAGCATTAGCATCAAGCTACGCTATGCTGAGGACAAGTTTTGAAAGTATTCATCTGAGCATATATGACCTGGCGTAGCACCACTGAAATTTCTGACAAGATCTTAGGTTCTTTGCCTTATCTAATCGCTTTATTAGATGCCCTTAGAGTTGGCTCACCTCCTTGGAGTGCTTTTATTAACTTGATTAGCAATTTCCCATTGCTTGAGCCTGTCGGTACTGTTCTGATTGCTCTGGTGGTTCCGGTTGAACTTCTCTATAGCTTGGTTCCGTTTGGGCTTGGCTCGCTTGTTGTCTTCTTTGCATTATTTTTCTTTGTGGTGCGGAATCCAAATATTAGCCATTTCATTCGATTCAACACCTTACTATCAATTCTGATTGGTTTCATGATTACCATCGGAAGCGTTGTCCTAGGTCTCATAAATCTGCCAGGTCTGGGACTAATTAGTGACACCTTATATAACGTGTTGCTATTTGGCGGTATTGCAGCCGTTATTTACTCCATCGCTCAATGTGTGATGGGACGTTACCCAGAAATCCCCACTATTTCAGAAGCTGTGCACATACAAATTGGCAGATTTTAGACAGAGTCTCAAGGTAATTCAGCACCTTTTCCGCTGAATATTTGTTGCTTCCTGCTATGATAATGAGTCCTTGCTTGTCACTGAGATGTGTCAAGCCACATAGCCCATAAGGAGCAACATGAGCAATTTTTACGAAACCATGTATATTCTGCGGCCTGATATTAGCGACGAGGCCGTCGATAATACGATTGGTAAATATCAATCCATGATTAAAGACAAGGGTGGCGAAGTGCTAGAAACCCAGCACCGTGGTAAGCGCCGCTTGTCTTACGAAATCAATCGCTACCGTGAAGGTATCTACATTCAGATGAACTACCAAACCCCAGGGGACACAATTGCCCCTATGGAACGCGATATGCGTCTGAGTGAAGATGTCATCCGTTATTTGACATTAATCGTTGATGAGCCCCAAGAGTCTGAAGCCGAAGAAGCACCTCCTCAGGCTGCTCCCTTGGGTTCGTAAGTAGCTAAAGGCTGGTTAGAACACCTTTTTAGCCTCTCAGTCAATACATATCTAGATAATGGGCTGTAGGCTATTTTGCTGTCTACAGTCTTTTTTATATTTGAGCAATTGCAAACCTGTTGAATAAAAACCTTGCATTTTGCGAAATTGATGCTAGATTTATGGGCACTTAGGTGTTAGCTTCAATTTTTTTGAGGTTAGTGAACATTGTTTAACCCTGCTAGTCGTTTGTTTGCTTAGGTTTTACCCTTACGAAGGTTAGATTGTGTACTTGTCGGCGGTTAAAGGATCTTCACTGTTAAATCCATACTGATGCGGTTTGGATTTGTTGGCTTTTTGTCGACATATTTGTTTGTTAGAAATCCAACTGTTGTTTGATCGCTCAATTCAGATAGATCGACAACAGCTTTAGATGTCACTGTTAATACTGTAGGAGTGAGTTCGTGCCCCAATTGACTAGGTTAAAAACATCTGATGCGCAGGTAGAAGTTGCTCGTTTGCAAGAAGAATTGCACATGAGAGATCAGTTGGTACAACAACTGTCTCAAGAGCTATTTCGACTAGTAAAAGGAAATCAGGATTTTTTACCATCAGCGGATGTTTCTGAGCGTCATCAGGCGGAAGTAAGAGCCCTGCGCGAACAGCTACAGGGTGTGGAAACACAGGTAGCGTTCTACCAAGAACAGCTAGAGAGTCGAGACGAAGAGATTCACCATATGCGGCAGACGGTGCAGGAACTTACTGATCGCACGCGCATGTTAGAGCAGGTAGTGCAAGAACTGCCTAAAATCTACAAACAGAAGTTTTCTGAGCGGATGCTGGCGGTTAAAAACCGAGTGGCTCGTATTCAACAAGAAAATCGTCAGCTCAATGCTGAATTGCAAAATGTTAGCTACCGTTTGGCAGTGAGAACTCGTCGTACTCAGCACTGTCTCGATTTGCCCACATTCCCTCAATCGATGCTGGGTGCAACATCAATGGCCAGCTTTTCAGAAGTTTAGGTTTATTGTTAACGCTTTAACTTAGTCATTGGCCTTCTCCATCATGGGGAAGGTTTTTTGATGTGAGAAGTCTGCTCCGAATGATAACAACCTATTTTGGAAGATAATTCATGTAGTTATGGTGGGCAGCTAAGCCTGACTGCATGAAATTCAGTGGTTTCCATCACGTCAGGCCTACCAATTGTAAGAAAGAATGAATAAAATAAAAGAAAAATGACCCAACTCCATGCATATAGCCCCACTACCTTTTGATTTTTTTTCTCTTGAAACAATTCAGACATTGGCTCAAGACTATGGTTACTGGGCCATTTTTTTTGGCATCATGCTCGAAAATATGGGTCTACCCTTGCCTGGTGAGACGGTAACGCTGGTTGGGGGGTTTTTAGCGGGTAGTGAAGAGTTGACCTATCGCTGGGTGTTATCTAGCGCGATCGCAGGTGCCGTGATTGGCGACAGCATGGGCTATTGGATTGGATTTTATGGTGGCTGGCCCCTACTGCTGAGGTTAGGCAGCTTATTTCGCATCAGTGAAGCTGCTTTAGAGAATATTCGCGAGCAGTTTAGCCAAAATGCTGACAAGGCTGTAATTTTTGGGCGATTTGTAGCATTATTGCGTATTTTTGCTGGGCCTTTAGCCGGTATTGCCCGAATGCCTTATTGGAAGTTTTTGTTATGTAATCTCTTGGGGGCCAGTTTGTGGGGAACCGCTATGGTCACTCTGGCCTTTTTTGTAGGGCGCTTAATCCCATTAGCAACCCTGGTGAGCTGGGTAACACAGTTTACAGTGGCAGCGCTTGCCTTAGTGGTTCTCTGGGTTGTTATTCTATGGTGGTTAGAGCGTCGTCAGCATACTCCAGCTCCAGACTAATTCGGTAAAGTTACATAGCAGTAGATACCCTGCGTCAACAGCGTTAGGTACATGCGACGATGCCCTCTGACTGTACCAGTGAAATAATTGGCACAGTTAGTAGATGGGGCAACATTATGACAGGTTTTGAGTTGATTATTTTTGGTGCAGGGCCAGTATTTGGTTTCGTGATTTCTGTAGCGGCTTGGCTATGTGAGGGGCGCTACTCTAGCGATGGCCATCAGCCCTATAACCATGATTGGATTTGATGCCGCAGTTGATTTTAGTCACAGGCCCTGCTCGGTCTGGTAAGAGTGAATGGGCCGAGTATTGGGCAGAACAAACCCACAAAAACGTGATTTATATCGCCACATCAACTGTGTCAGCTGACGACCCTGAGTGGCAACAGCGCATTGAACGCCATCGAGCGCGTCGTCCTGATAGTTGGCAAACTCAGGAAGTACCCAGGCAGTTAGCAAATGCCATCCAAATGGCCCATACAGACAACTGCTTGTTGGTTGATTCTCTAGGCACCTGGTTAGCAAACCACCTAGAACAGGATGGTCAAGCATGGCAGCAGAATGTTGATACGCTGCTGGACAGCCTTGCTACAGCCCCTTGCGATGTAATTTTAGTAGCGGAAGAAACTGGCTGGGGAATTGTGCCCGCCTACCCTACAGGGCGTTTGTTTCGCGATCGGTTGGGCAGTTTGGTACGACACATTGGCGCGATCGCAACCCATGTCTATTTGATTACTGGCGGATATGCCCTGGATCTAAAACAATTGGGAACAGCGTTACCGCCTGCTCCCTAAAGTGATGGGTTACACCACAACCTTGAAAATAGGTTAACGTCTATAAATCTCTAAGACTAAAGCGTTAGGATGAGACCGTAACAGTCACCGTACTGTAGCAAATGTTGTTTCACAGTGCGAGGTGGTCTATGGCGTCCCCCAGAGAAGTTCAAAACTATCTAGCCTATTGGTTTCAATTAGGCAAGTCCGTGCACATTAGCAATGGACGCACAACTGAGCGCCCAACCCCCGTCCTAGAAGGACATCAATTTAGTCGCGCCTTTCAAAACTGTTGGCAAGACATTATGGCTGTAGGTGGCCGTGACTGTTATCTAGACGGCACTACAGAAACCATCGAGCAGCTTTTATCATCCCGGTGGGAAATTACAAGCTGTGCTCGCTGTAGCATCCCGGTAGCCATGTCTAACGTGATGCCCGTAGCGCAGCTATGCCCATGCGGCGATATTGATACCTGGCCGAATGATGACCTCCCGGCCCCCCACATGCCAATCAATAACAGCAAGCACTTTAACAGGCTTAAAACACGACTCAGCCAACATCCTATGGATGAACATCAGCCAGAGCGCCAAGCCAATTCTCAAAAATCGACCAAAAATAACTTGGATAAGGATTAACCGATTTTTAGACGGCTAGACGCTCTACATCGTGTACGTAAAAATCGTGGGCCATCACAGTATTAGGAAAGATGGCCTGCGCTTCTGAGAGCAAATCTTTTAATTGAATATTATTGCCTGGGGCATAGCGGGGACTAAAGTGGGTCAAAATTAGCTGCTGAACCTGTGCCGCTAGAGCCACTTGCGCGGCCATGGTAGACGTAGAATGAAGCCGCTGATAGGCCAACTCCGCATCTTGGTGCGCAAAAGTAGATTCATGGATGAGAACGTTGGCATGCTCGGACAAATCAATGGAACGATCGCAAAAAATGGTGTCAGTGCAGTACACCAGCTTTCGTCCCTGAATAGTCTCACCACAGAGTTCAGCGCCATTAATCACTCGGCCGTCTGGCAAGGTTACTGCCTCACCTCTTTTCAAACGGCCATAAATAGGGCCAGGAGCAATCCCTAACGCAGTGGCTCGCTTAACATCAAAGTGACCGGCACGATCTTTTTCTACAATGCGGTAGCCAAAGGCAGGGACCCGATGCTCTAGCCGTTGGCAGTAGACACTAAACTCTCCATCGTCACAGACCTTGCCTGGCTCTACCGTGTGGACTTTAATGGGGTACGAAAAGTGGGTTTGAGAATAACGACGACACGCCTGTAAATAGTCGTTAAGCTTGGGTGGACCATAGATATCAATGCGTGACACATTGCCCGCTAATCCACAGCTGGCCAGCAGCCCCATCAGACCAAAAATATGGTCACCGTGCATATGGGTAACAAAAATACGTCGGATCTGGCTAGACTTTAGATCGCTTTTTAGCAGCTGATGCTGAGTCCCTTCACCACAGTCAAAGAGCCAGACTTCCGCCCGCTGTGGTAGCCGCAGAGCTACGCTTGACACATTGCGCACCCTGGTTGGCACGCCAGAACTAGTACCCAAAAACGTTATTTGCAAGGGAATATTTTAAAGAAGCAACAAAATGTAGCTGGCGAACCTCCATCATTATCCTCGACAAAGGCGGCGTTTGACTGTGTTCTCAGTATGGCAAACAGCGATCAGAGATCGTAAGTTTTCATGTACTGGTCTGACCTTAAGCAACAATTGACTACTAAACAGTGCAAATAATGAAGACACTCAGCCAGTGTGCAGCCGAAATTTAGAGATTTTGATAGCTAATACATCAAGATTTCCTGACTTTTTCGTTTTGCCGACTAAATTGCTTTGATTAGTAGATGCAGGCACTGACAACCCTTGAGTAGATTTACTGAGTAACCTCTCCACAAACTCATCGCAATTTAGTAAAGATTCATCACGGAAAAAAGTGTACTGATTGTTACAATATCGTACGGAGATTGATTAGGTAGTGCGCACGACGCATTTTCGAACGCCTCCAAATGAGAGATAAACGCAAAGTCAAAAGACTTCTTAAATCGGTTCTGTTTTAGAGCCGATTTTTCTTTTAACGAATTATTGTGAACTATTCTTAGTTTGCTAATTGATAAAAATATCCTGAAGAACCAAATATCAAGGGTTTTGGCCCGTCATCAGGGCCTGCTGCAGATACTTAATAAAGTAATCGCTGGCATGGTCGATAAGAGCAGGGCGAATCCGCTGTCGATAGGTCTGACTAAAGATAGTGCCTTTGATGACATCTCGTTTAATCAATAAGTAGGCGCGAACCCGCTCCGAAATACGTATTCTGACCTGAGTACCGTTAACAATGTCGCCATTGGGCGATACTTTAGCTTCAAACATATCCGCCAGATAGCGTCGCACCGTATCAGAATAGTTCAACCAGTTGGCCTCTAAAATAGCGGCTTTGACCGATAGGGACGGATTTTCATACAGCAGGCGACCCACGGCAAAAGCAACCAGATCCGATGCATAGTCTTGTTCAGAGGCAAATTTGCTGAGTAGCTCGTTTAGAACTTCTGGCTGATAGGTTTGAGGGCCATATTTATCGAGATACACTTCAATCGGTTGGGCCGTGTCACCAATGGCGGCCGTATATTCACGACTGTCGTAGCCACGCCCGGTCATCAGTTTGGATGTTAACCACAGCACTCCATCACTCAGGGTAGAGCGCAGATTGCCGCCCCACATTTGGTCTGATAGGGCGGCCATAAAATGGGCAAAATCGATGCTTTGCCCCATCAGTACAACAGACTGATCGTCTAGCTCACCTTTGACAAAGTCTGGGTTGCTACCGGCTACAATTTCCCAAAATTTGTTGGCATAGGAGGCTCGGGTGTAGGCCCGCAAAGAGCGAACTACCTGAATTGAGGATTTTTGCGATCGCTGCTGCTGATAGTCATCAATAAACTGCAGCATCTTTTCTAAATTTGCTGCCATTGGCTTGCCAGGTGAACTACGGATGCTAGGTTAGCGCTTAACGATACAGAGAGATATGTCGCCAGAGGACATGCAGCAGTTGTCAGCCGTTCTTAATCCCAGCTGGCCAACCGCTCAGACCAGTGGGTTAGTAGCTCACTAATTTGTGCTCGTCGTGATTCAAAGGTGGCTGCTACCCAAATCAAGCTGATACCGAGCATGATACCAACGGCCCAAAGCAATCGACCATCGGTACCCACAAACATCATGATGGTGCGCAGTATCTGGAGCGCAAAGGTCAGCGTGCCTGTGTATAGATACGCCCGAACCCGAGTCACCAAACCAAGACCAATAAAGCCAAAGCTAATTAGCAGACTGAGCCCAATAAAGATGAGCGGACCGATGTCGGCTTGAAAAATAGCCGTTAGCCCAATCAGCAGTGTGGCCAGACTTCGTAAATAGTGGCGCTCCTGACGGGCTGACTGCCAGCGGGGGTCAATTTCTAAAACATACAGAGCCGACACCCCCAAGATGGTGCCCAACCACAGTGCTGTTAGCCAGTCTTGATCCATCAGGTAGCGGAGTAAGGCCCAGTCCAGCAGCCCCAGGCTCAAATAGCTCAGGCGTCTGGCCTGCAGCTGTTTTGCCATAAATGCGTAGAACGCACCCACCAGCAGCAGACTCTGGGTGACAACGGTCGTCATGCTTAGCAGCACAGCCAAAATTGGCCAGCTCAGACTCATCCGCTGCCACGGACGCAATGCCCAGCCCCAACGCTGCCATGGCTGTCTGTGAATAAGCAGGCTAAGACCGCAGGCGAGTAATGCTCCCCAGCTCCGCAGCAATGTCAGATTAGTCAATAGCTGCCCAGCACTGTAGGGCACGGCAATGGTAGCAATCATGAGACCGGTCCAGGTCCACTGTCGGTAGCTGTGATGGTCGTCACTAAAACGGCGAGTTTCGCCATCAGGGTTAGCCATGTAGCCTGGAAACCAGCGGTAGTTGCCTTTGAGTAAGGCATAGACTGTAAGCAGGCTAGAAAGACCGAGCCACAGTACGACACCTGTACGACTTTGACCACTAAGCAGCGCCAGCCCTCCTAAACAGGCTGATAACACCCAATGCACCAGAGCCGTAACACTCAGTTCGGCATTGGTAAGTTTGCCATAACGCTGTAGCCAGGAATTACCGAGCAGATAGAGGAGTGCGATCGCACTGCCTACCAGACCTAGCACCGTCAGCCCATCCCCAATGGCACCGCCGCTAGCCTGCAGCATACGATAGACCACTAACTCATAGGTGCCTAGAGAAAGCAGCCCTAAACCGCCATAACTGAGAGGATGTAGGGCATCTTGTCGTCGGCTAATGGCCATAGTCACGCTACCGACAACGATGGCATAGAGTCCGGTTGTGGCGGTAAAGGTCAAATGCCCCAGAGTTAGCCCCAACGCTCCGTAGACCAACGGAATGTAGTGCCAGCTAGATAGGTAGTCACGCTGTTTTCTGACAGAAAATACGGTCCCCATTAGCTGGGTCGATAGACTTAAGCCCACCATGGCCGCTCCCAATAGCGGCAGATTGACTGCCTGACGCCAGATAGACAGGCTCAGGGTAACCAGCACCCCAAACCCGTAGGCAAAGTCCCAATAATCTGGATTCGTCAGTCGCCGCTGGGTCAAAACTCTGGCTAGCCCTAGTGTTGTAGCAGCGGCACCGTAGCGGAATACCACGTCGATATCAGGGGGAATTGCCCGGACCAGCGTGTTGATGACAGTCCCAAAGCTGTGGCTCAGAATGATTGTCAACGTCAGAATGAGATGGAGTTCGATTACTAATGCACGGCTCCAACCATTGCTGGCCGCCCCATAGGACTTTAACAATGGCTGAGCCCGTCGAGCCAGTTGTCGACCCAGAATGCTTAACACCGAAGCCCATAGCCCTATAGCCAGCAAACACTGGGCAACATTTTCAGGCCAGGGGTTTGTCATCAGCCACAGCCAAATTAGGGCTGTATGGCCACTAATCACTGCAAACCCCACGGTCAGAGCCGGTAATACTTTTTGCGTAGGCCAGCGATAGCTATGGAGAAACAGCAGCCCAGCACCAAGACCAAAGACAGCGGTTGTCGTTTGCAAAGAACTGAGTAAGAAAATTTGTCCCCCGAGGGCGACCACCGTTAACAGTGTGGCCAGTTGAGGTCGGCCTGTTGCAAAGGTTGGTCGATAGACCAGCCAAGTCAGTACCCCTGGTACCAACAGCCAGACAAGCGTTCGCCACTCCTCCCAACTGCTTAGCAGTAGTGTGTAGGCAATGAGGCTCAGTGCGATCCCTAGATACCATGCAGACCGACGCCATGGGGGGTAGCGTTCACCAGCCGCACTGGCCAGCCACTCTAGGGTGGTGAGCCCCAGAAAGACCAACGCCCACTGCAGCTGAGTCCAATCAGCACCAATGACCAGTAGACCGCTAAGGGCAGTAATGAGAAGTGCCCCATGGGTGCTGTAAATTAACGCATTAGACGCTGAGCGACGCAGATATGTAATGGCACCAAGGCTGAGGGTCAACCCAATTAAACACAGGGTAAATAGCCCTGACCCAAGTTGAGGCAATGCACAAAACACCAGCACAACGCTGATGCTCAATGCCAGCTTCTCTGTTAGTCTGGCCCAGACAGTTTGCTCTCTGGTTTGAAACTGCTTAGCGGCTAAAATCATCAGCCCAACATAGCCATGGAGCCATATCCCTGCAAAGTTTAGGCCGCTAATAGGGACACGGCCAAACGGTTCTAGCATGGCCAACAGCGTTTGCCTCAGGTCTAAGGGCACCGTCAGCCACAGCAGCCAGCAGACCTGTAGCCCAATCAGCCAGAGCATGTTTAGAGTGCGCTGCTGGGGCAGTTCCTGGGTTTGCCGATGTAGGTGTGTTAGTAAAAGCCAGCTAGCTAAACCGCTGATTCCGATCGCCTGGCTAGGCTGCTGATTAACACAGCCTAGCCAGCTGATTAACATTAAGCCTGCCCCTAGCTGTGGCCATAGGGGATATTGCGCGTATAGCCGACACAGCAGCCAGCCGCAGATACCAAAGGCGAGACCTAGTTGATAAATAGGGACTTGGGCCATCCATAGGCTGCGCACGATGAGCAATAGAAGTGCGATCTCAACCAACACGCTGCCAGGCCCGGGGTTATCCGCAGTCTCGGCAGTCTCAGCAGCTGAACGCTCAGGTGCACCCCAAACCAGATTGACGGCACTGCCCAATGTTCCTATGTAGGTGGCGGCTAGAGGCCAAATCCCTATGCCCCACCCCCAGTGCAGCCAGCCTAACCCCAATAAATTGAAACCCGCTCGTGGTTTGGGAGCCAGAGCAAGCGTCAGTAAACTCAACCCTACCCCTGCTGCTATCCCCACCAAGCTGCTGGCCAACCCTAGGGCATCCATCATCCACATATTGAGGGGAATCAACAGCAGTGTTGCGGCCTTGAGCATTTGGGCAGTAGTTTGCAGTTTGGCCTGATTTGCTGCCCAGCGACTCGCCCCCCCAAAAGCCAGAGTATAGACCAACAAAATGGCATATTGACCAACCGGTGAAAACGACTGCCACTGGCTAGCTGCCAGTACGCCTGACGAGATCACCACCAAAAACACCCCCAGAAACAGCAGCCACAGCACGCTGATCTCGGCTAAAAATGACTGCACCAAATTTGACTTAAATCGTGCAAACGTGGGTCGAGATGATGGGGTACGTTTTTTATCTGCGGTTGCTGCTGTTAGGGTGTCTTTGACAGGTATTGCCGGTGTGGGCACCGGCAGCGGACTGCATAGTTTGCGACCAAGGCGGAAACTTTGACCTTCTGAAATTAGACCCAGCTCTATCCAGCGATCTAGCTGCTCCAAAAGATGGGTTTGGGCCGCCTCAGTTTCTAGATCAATTGGAATTTTTAGCCACATACCACACTCCACAGGTTGACACCGACTGGTCGCACATAGTCCTGATTGTGCCTAGCCTAGCCATCAATGCCCATGAGCGTAACGAAGCAAAGATGGACTGTTACCAAGTTCATGCACTGAGATGAAACGCATCGAAGTAAACCGAAGTTTTTAAAGTTTCCTTAGCCCACGTGAACGTTTAGACCATGCATAACTCACCATCCACAGTCCATCACCTTTCAACTGTTAAGTAAGTTAACGTTCTGCCCGTTTGCGCTTAACAAAACTGTTGCATTCACCATGTTTGGTTAACTTCTATGAGATTATTGGGCTCAGATGCGCCCAGCACCTAGGTGCTGGTGTGCCAGATTTTCGCTTTATCACTTCTCCCCAGAAATGATGGCGTTGAAGGGTTTTTAGCCTGAACGATTTGGCCGGCATTATACATTCGAATTTCCCGTCTTTACGACTGTCCATTACATAGGAAGACGTTCTTATGGCAACTAGTTTTGCAAGCGCAACTGGAGCCCCCGAAGTGGGCAATGTTGCGACTCCGATTAACTCCTCTGCGGTTGCACGTACTTACATTAATAATTTGCCTGCTTATCGTGCAGGTTTGTCTCCATTTAGCCGTGGCCTAGAAGTAGGTATTGCCCACGGTTACTGGTTCTATGGCCCTTTTGCTCTGTTAGGCCCCCTGCGGAATACAGACTATAGCGCTGTGGCAGGTGCGCTTTCTGCCGTTAGCTTTGTCTTTATCTTGACTGTGGCAATTGCTATTTACAGTGCCACCAACCCCGACGGCCCCGAGGGCACACTAACTACCCCCAATCCTCCTGAGTCCTATGCGACTCGTGAAGGTTGGAGCAACTTTGCCAGCGGTTTCTTTATCGGTGGCTGCGGTGGCGCTGTGTTTGCATTTTTGCTAACTCAAAGCCCTCACCTACTACCCCTACAGGCCATCTTTGGTGGTATGTAGTTCGGTGCGGCTGCTAGAAAATCGTTCAGCAAAAATCGGTATCTAATGCTCAGCGCCTCCTAATATGGGGGCGCTGGCGCTTTAAAGGGCTGATGTTGGTCCCATGGATTTATTTGAGCAACATCGACAATCATTACTAGACAAGGAAGCGCCCCTGGCGGCTCGAATGCGGCCTCGCACACTGGATGACTATGTGGGGCAAAGCGCCATTGTCGGTCCAGGTCGACTGCTGCGCCGGGCGATCCAGGCAGATCAGCTGTCGTCGCTGCTATTTTATGGGCCACCGGGGACGGGTAAAACCACGCTGGCCCAGGTGATTGCAAACACGACAAAAGCCCACTTTATTGTGATTAATGCAGTCCTAGCAGGGGTAAAAGATATTCGAAGTGCGATCGCAACTGCCCAAGATCTCCGTGGCCAGCAGGGGCAGCGCACAATTCTCTTTGTCGATGAGGTTCACCGCTTTAATAAGTCCCAGCAAGATGCCCTATTGCCCTGGGTCGAAAACGGCACCGTTATTTTGATTGGGGCTACCACCGAAAATCCCTATTTTGAAGTCAATAAGGCCCTGGTCAGCCGGTCGCGTGTGTTTCAGCTAAAACCGCTGGAGCCAAATGACCTACGAAAAATTGTTCGGCAAACACTGGCTGATACAGAACGGGGCTATGGCGATCTCAACATTCAAATCGACGATGATGCCCTAGACCACCTGGTGAATGTCGCCAATGGCGACGCCCGCGCCCTGCTGAATGCCCTTGAACTAGCCGTCGAAACCACACCGGATGCCCATATTTCTCTAGCCGTTGCCGAAGAATCGATCCAGCAACGGGCTGTGCTCTATGACAAGGAAGGGGATGCTCATTTTGACATCATCAGCGCCTTTATCAAAAGCATGCGCGGCTCTGACCCTGATGCTGCCCTTTATTGGCTAGCTCGAATGGTCTATGCCGGTGAAGACCCCCGCTATATTTTTCGACGCATGGTAATTTTTGCAGGTGAAGATATCGGGCTGGCGGACCCCAACGCCATGACGGTGGCCATGAGCTGCGCCCAAGCATTTGATCGGGTTGGCATGCCAGAGGGGCGCTATCCACTAGCCCAGGCGGCGCTTTATTTGGCTACCTGTCCCAAGTCCAACAGTGTTATGGGCTTTTTTGATGCCCTCAACACGGTCGAAAAAGAGCGTGAGGCAGACGTCCCCAACCCTTTACGGGATGCCAATCGCGATAAAAAAGAATTTGGTCACGGACAGGGATATCTCTACCCGCATGCCTATCGAGACCACTGGGTAGAGCAGCAGTATTTACCCACTACGCTGCAGGGCAAAGTGTTTTATCAGCCATCCAACCAGGGCTATGAAGACACCATTCGCTTGGAGGTTGCCCGTAAGCGAGAGGCCCAGCTAGCGGCAGTAATGGAGGCAGATTTGCCTGAGGTCCTGACATTTGGGCCAACGGATAAGGCACAGGAACAGTGGCTGCAAAGGACATTGGGGAATGCGGGGGAGCAGCTGAGGGAGATTTGCGATCGCATCTACGCCACCCTCAAACCCCAGCGCCATCATGTTTTACTAGACCTCAACGCCGGTCTCCTCACCTGGGAAGGTCTCCGTCAGGTACCCGAAGGCGGAGTTTACGCCTGCGCTCAGACACCAGAGGTCTACGCAGCGCTAAGTGAACAGACTCAAATACTAACAGAGCTTTCAAGACCAATATTGTTGTCCACACCTCTGCATGACTTAGCCAAAATCCTGTCAGCCCAGACACCAGATATTGTCTTTGACGGTATAGTTGGTCGCAATGCCCTAAAATCAGCTGCTAAACCCACAACAATTCTCAATCAGATCGCCCATTACCTTGCTCCCAACGGCAAGATTGTTCTTGCAGAAACCATTCCCTTTCGCACATTACGGCTATACACCCTGCTGCCGCCACAGGCATTATCTACCCAGCTCTTTAGAAAGCTGCAACAAGCAGAAAATAGCCTCTACACAAGCGACCTAGAGAAATATTGGGACATAGAAACCATCCCTAGCTGGTTTGAAGATACAGAGTTAGCAGCCAATATTGAGCTAATCAATTGGTCCACTGAACTCGCACTTACTCGTCAGTTACAAAAACGCTGGTTTGGCAAAGATTCCCGCTATATGCAGCACTTAGCTACGACCCTCACTGACAAGCAATTAGCAACTATTCAACAAGCCTACAAGAGAGATTTAGGAACCAACATTTCTTGGGAAACAAGTGTTGCTTTAATCAAGGCTTATAAAGCCTAATCTAAAAATCTCTTCTAACTGAAGACAGACAACTACTTTTTTACGATGCGGAGCAAGCGCGGAGCATCGTAACCACTTCACCAAGCACCCAAAACCGCCTCACATCGATGGTCTCGCCACAGGCTGAGCCGATGACAAGATAAAAGCCGTTTGGTAGGGCAAGAAAATGGCCAGAAATCTGCCACAACAGCCTCAAAACTCAGCGCTATCTACAATTAGACTCCCTAACGAGACTTGTAAATCCTTTGTCAAAGCTGCCACAGCTCTACGTCGACTTTGTTTATAATCACCCCAGCGATCGCTAACACAAATCGGCTCCCCTACGGTCAGCAATGCCTTGCGTTTTCCCAATGATGGCCGCGGAAACGGATTCTCTCCTTGAATCCGTGCCACCATATCTGCCAATAACAAGACCGTTTCAGCAAATCTATCTGCAGTCGGTTTTTCCAAGACATAGCGACCTGTCACAGCAACAAAACTCTCCACTAACCGCATGTGCCACATGCGCAAATCAGCTTCTTCAGCGACTCGATCCGCTAGCCCACGTTCAACCGGTGATAGCGCTGTTTTATCTCGTAGATCCTCACGAAAAATTCGTTCCCAACCAGCTTGTTCCAAACGACGACAACGATCAATAACAGATCCTTTTGGAGTGAGAGAAAAATACTTCTCCGCCACCGCCAGCGACCCATTGAGTAAATGCTGGAGCCGCTTAGCAAGCTGAGCGTTTACATCTAAAGTTTCGTCAGGCTGGGGTGGATCCACCTCGTAAATTTTCTGGTAATAGCTCTCCATCAGCCCAAGCAAGTGCTCTGCCAATCGATACAGCCGTCCATAGAGACTCGTAATGTGAGGTGTGGGTAATTCTACAGAAGGGACAAACTGATCGTAAGAACCCAACAATCCGCTGCAGTTTTCCAACTGGCTTAGCAGCTGATCGATCGCATCCCAAGGCGGGTTGACATATCGATATTGAATCCCAATCGGCACGATGTAGACAGGCTGATCGCGTTCAGCCTTAGCTAAATCTTCCACACACCAAAAGGCTAGCTGGGGTACACCAGGTTCTAAGGGGCTAACAATTTCGCTGTGGCCGTTATTGCCACCCTCTGGTGCCGCTGCCAAAGGAAACTGGCCCTTGGCTAAAAGTTGTCGTGCTGCTTTGAGGGCCACCAAATCTAACTTGCCTCGTTGGATTGAGATACCTCCGAGTCGAGAACAGAGCCAGCTCACCCAGCGACCTGCCCAAAGAGGAATTCCTCGGTCATAGATAAAATAGCTATGGGCAGGGTTTAGGGCCATACCTAGCTTTTTGGCAGCCTGGGGAACTGCCCGCCATAATAAGTGCGCCATACCATAAGCATCTTCAGGAGCAGGATGGCGAAAAGCGAGCACCAGACGGTTCTGACCTGCCTGAAAGTCTTTATACAGACTAGCTAGTCTCTCAGTGTTTCTGACGTTGATGGCTATCACATCAGTTTGCCAACGGACCCAGCCCGGCAAAGCCAACTTCACAAGGCGTCTTACCCAAGGATGAAATCGTTCAGGAATAAAATCTAGGGGAGGTTGAGCGCGAATAATAGTATTTGTCATTATCAATTCCTTTAAAGTCTGATTTTCAGGCTACTTAATGATTACTTAATAATTACAGCTAGTGACAATAGCACCATGGTGATAACAATCAAATGTGATGGGTTTTGCATTGTCTAACTTAAAGACACTGAAACCCCTGTGGGTACAGCTTTACGGATTCAGGACAGCAGTTGCCAATCTTGGGGGATTTTAATATTTACTAGCAGCCTTTAAAGCTTCCATAAAACGGTATCCGCCGAATGACGGATTTTGAACAGGCAAGCTTTAATAAACAAAGATATAAAGACGGCACTACCTTTGATAGATTCACATCTTATATACAAAGTTGCTGAGCACTTTTAGGGAAAGCACTGTTTTTGGAGTGCTTTCTGTTTTTTGTCCCTGTTGTTAGTCACTGCCTCGAGAGGTTTTTACTTTACGCAATAGGGACATTGCTACTAGTGAACAGCAATTTTTCATTAGCCGACTTTAAATCCTGACTTTTTCTACCTCGATAAAGACTTTTCAAGTGATTGAGAAGTTTATTTGTGAATCTACTGAATTAGGGTGACAATCGACCTCACTTATGGCCTATTGCTGTTAAGTTGTTTAGTCATTGTCCATGTCCACGCTTAGAGCTTCCCGTAACTGCAACCAAGCAGTGACTTGTATTGATGCTTCTAGTATTGATGCTCTATCACTATCTTGGGATGCGTTAGTTAATAACGTTAATAACGATTTTGATACCGCTAATACAATCATTAATTCCCTTTTGACAGTTAAAGATCGCTGTCAAGTTACGCCCTTTTATATCCAGGCTGTCATTGCAAATTCTTCTGTATTTTTAGTTTCTAATACGGGCAGTTCTGAAGCGTTGAATCTTACTGGTGCTGGTGCATGTTGGTTGTTGGGTAAGTCCATGACCTGTGCCCTGCCAGTAGAAGATTCATCTGTTGATCCTTGTCATGCAGTAATTCGTCATACACCTGAGGCAGGTTTTTTTATTGCTGATGTAGGCAGTCAGTCAGGAACCTATCTAAATCGTCGTCGCCTTGTTCCTCAAAAGCGCAAATCGCTTAGAGATGGGGACATGCTTGAACTGGGCGAGCTAACTGTTGAATTCTTTGTGGATAACTTCGATCGTGTTGATGATCTACTGAATAACCATGAGATCACCTACACCGGATATGACATTACCCATACGGGTATGGAAACTTATCCAGGTAATTAGTTGCAGTCAAATAATTCGAAGCTATATCGTTGACCTATAGGCGTTGATATTGCCCGCCTGGTAGCTGGACGATGGCACCGGCGAGTTCTAATTGTAATAAGCCACCCAGCAGGGCACTTGTGTCTAACTGGGTGGCTTTTATCAAGTTATCTAAATTAATAGGGGTGTCAGGAATCGTTTTCAAAATAGCCCGCAATGCCTCATCTAGTTCATTAACGGGTTGGGTATCGGGAGCGATTTTGGATGTAGGTTTAGCAGTGCTTGGTTGACTGGTTTTACTATTAGCAGTGTCATTAGTGATCTTGTCAGCCATAGTTTGGTTGACTTTATTTGGGTTACCTTTTGGGTTGAGTGTATTGGTATTGAGTAGTTCTGTGACTAACTGGTCTTCCCCCATCACAATGGCTGCTCCAGTATTAATCAGCACTAGACAGCCACGACAGGTGGGGTTGTCTAATCCATCTGGTAAAGCATAGACGTGACGACCGTAGTCATTGGCTAAATAGGCTGTAATCAATGCGCCTGAACGTTCTGGAGCTTCGGTAACAAGGGTAGCGTGGCTAAGACCAGCGATAATGCGATTTCGTTTTGGAAAGTTGCTTCGTTCGGGCTGGGTGTCATCTGCATATTCGCTCAAGATCAGTCCTGTCTCTAAAATGCGCTGATAGAGCTGTTTGTTACTTTTTGGATATATGACGTTCACACCTGTGCCCAGAACGGCAATGGTGTGACCTTTGACATCAAGACAGCTTTGATGAGCATAGGTATCAATGCCAGTAGCCATACCAGAAACAATGGTCATGTGTCGCTGGCTCAGACAACGACTTAGCCGTTGAGTCCAACGTCGTCCATAGGGACTTGGGTGTCGAGTGCCGACAATACCTACAGTTAGAGCTGGAAACTGGTTAGGTCGAAAGGACCCACGATAATAGAGGACCGGGGGCGGGTCTGGAATTTCCCAGAGCAAACTAGGGTAGTCTGGGTCGGCAGGTGTCCAAAAGTTAGGACATTTAGCTTCATGCTGTTCTAAAAGCTGCGTGGGGTTTAGACGCGATCGCATCTCGCCAATATGATCTGCCGTCACCAGACCAATACCATCGACCGTTAGCAGATCAGCTGGGGTAGCCTGCCATGCCAGTGCCAGCGAGCCAAACCGCTCGTGTAGCCGCTTGATCAACACAGGGCCCACATCCTTAATCTGTGACCAAGCCAGCCAATACGCTCGTTCCAATCTAGATGCCCCATTGTTTCAACGGTTCTAGAATGCCCAGAAACAAGATAGCGGAGGCGTTCTATAGAATACCTCCGCTATCTCGTTTCTATAGATTATTTACGCGTTTGCCTGTCGCTGCTGTTTGAAATAGTCAAACACACTTTTATCGCCAATATCGGGTGGAATAGGCTGCACTAGCTTACGGATGGCAAAAACAACAAACAAGACGGCCCAAACTATCAGCAGATTCCGACCAATATCAGTGGGAATCGCCCCCAGCATGTGGGTTAACAACAACCCAGGAACTAAGGGCACCAGCAGTTTTGTTTCCAAGCGGTTAAAACAAAACGCCTCCTTAAAAAAGATGCCGGTTAGGGCAGCAAAGGTAAACCCGATGCCTAAAATCGACAGCGGCTGTTGATAAACCGTCAAGACAAGGGGACCAGGTATCGCTATCAAAAGTCCTAGGCTGGCAGCTCCACCTATAAACCAAAAGAGCTGCAGTGCCTGATGTAGCGATCGCAAATAAATATGAATAAACCAGAGGCTAACGCCCAATCCCAACCACAGGGTCAGATAGCATCCAGACATTGCCCACAAGAGTCCGGGCGTCAGCTGTGCTCCACGACCAGTTAATAAAATCACACCGAGGGCAAAGCTCAGGGCTGCGACGGCTAAACCACTGCGATAAATAATCACGTCGCGTCGATCATCTGGGGTAATCACAAATGGTCCAAACTGACCTTCGTAGGTTTCTAGGTTAGTGGGTGCGGTTGTCATACTGCCCTCCCAAAGTGGACTGCCTGGACTGGTTTAATCCGCGTGAGTACTATCGCTGGTTAAGGGGTAAACGACAGCGGTAGTTCAATCGTAAAACATGTCTGACCATCTCCACTGGAGACTGTAATGATTCCATTAATATGTTCTACAAGTTTTTGCACCAAAGCCAACCCTAGTCCGGTCCCTCCTTGCTTCCATGGGTCAGAGCTGGGTACCCGATAAAACTTATCAAAAATACGCGGTAGTTCGTCCTGAGGAATTTCTACTCCTGTATTGACGAGCGCAAGTTTCAGACTATCGGCATCGGTATCGAGAAGAGTTAATGTGATTTCTCCACCTGGAGGAGTGTACTTACAGGCATTGTTCAGTAGCTCTGCCCAGATCCGGTCTAAGCTTGATAGATCCGACTTTAGGATAGGGGCAGTCTCCGGTATGGCCATGGTCAGCTGCTGCTGACGACTGGTGGCCCGTTCTTGAAAACTGCTAACCAAAGCTGGAAGCCATTCATTGATTTTGATTGGTTGTAACGCCAAGTCGTGGTTACCCACATCTAAACGCTGTAGATCTAGCAGATCGTTAATCAAACTGATTTCTCGCTCACATTCCTCTTTGAGAATGCGATAGTAACGGGCAATTCGGCCCTGCTCAGCGTCGGGCTTTGCCATTTCTTCCTCAAGCCCTAGCTCCTGGATGAGCGTCACACCAAGCAGCTGTAGCGCCACGCGCATACTGGTAACCGGGGTGCGTAGTTCATGGGAAACGGTGCTTAGAAAGTCGTCCTTGAGGTTGTTGACCTGTTCAAGTTCACGGACTTGTGACTGGGATTCCTGATAGAGACGAGCCTGGCGAATGGCAATAGCGCACTGGTTAGACACCTGCTGCACCAACCGAATTTCATACTCGCTAAAGCCATGCTCTTTATCATTAATCAACCATAGATCGCCTAGTACACCCCGGTCATCTAAAATAGCGCAGGCTAGCATTGAAACCAGTCCGCGCACTGGATTAGGGGCAATGGAACAAAACTGAAAATATTGGCCTTCAAGCAGCTGATGATACACCTCTGGAAATGATTCCATCTGCGAGACCCGCCCGCGATCAGAGGGAAGGGTGGTATATTCGTAATAGATGGTGGATGTCCCTTGCTCAAGGTCGTAAAGCGAGGTGTTGGAGCCTCTAACGTTTAGGGCCTCTGTAAGTTCCTGGACGGCTGTTTGTAAAATTTGTTTTTCGTCCAGGCTGTCTCGTACTCGATCAGTAATGCGTTTTAGCGTGGCTTCAAATTCTGTCAGCTGATCGAGGGCGCTATCGCGTTCATCTAGCTGTTGCTGCAGGTCTTGGTTAACGGTTTGAATCTCAACTAGTTCGCTAATATCCTGTAGCGTGTTGATTAAAATGGGGCCGTCAGCAGTCTGCAGCAATGAGCGGGCACCGAGAAACTGACGCTGGCCTCGACAGGTGTCAAACCTAGTGGGCTCGTCAGCCGCTGACCCTGTACTAAAAAAGCTGGTGTCTTGCGATCGCAATAAGTCTGCATCAACAATCCCTGGCACCTCCTGGTCAAGTCGACCGACTAGCTTGTCTAAAGAGATATTCAAAAGCTGACAGCAGACCGCATTAGCAAATAGCCAGCGCTGGTCTGGTCCCTTGACATACACAGGTGCTGCCACTGCATCTAGTGAATTGGCCATCAAGTCAATCGAAGCGCAGGTATCAACAGTATTGGCAACAGAGAGACTCATGGGATGGTGCAAGGGAATGAGAAGAATAGGCTTCCCTTAACTATGCCCTGGTTCTTTGACAAACGGGTGATGATGTATCGTTCAGGCAAAAATATTCTATTAAATCCGTAATTACACTGAAGAAATTACTCGGTAAATGAACGCCACCATGCCCTTGTAAAATTCTAGAGTTTGTTTCTTGCTTACATCCATGGGTTTTGCTCCTGCCGATGGCTCTGCTGATTTATCCAATGAGTGGCTGCTATCACCTAACATCAGCTGGCAATCATTGGCTTATCCGTCGCTCAAGCTGGGTGTTTTAGCATCTGGAAACGGTAGCAATTTTGAAGCCATTATGACGGCCATTGAGCGCTCAGAACTGCGGGCATCAGCCAATGTCGTCATCTGCAATAATCCGGGTGCCAAGGTGCTTGAGCGAGCTGCTCAGCGGGCTATCCCCACAGCGCTGCTCAACCATCGCGAGTTTGAATCACGGGAGCTTTTGGACCGCGCCATTGTCGCTACGCTCAATCAATACGATGTTGACTGGGTGATCATGGCGGGCTGGATGCGGCGAGTGACGCAGCATCTGATTGATGCATTTTCCGGTCGCTTACTCAATATTCATCCCAGTCTATTACCTAGTTTTCCAGGACTGCACGCTGTGCAACAGGCGCTAGATGCAGGAGTCAAGCTGGCTGGGTGTACGGTCCACCATGTGGAACTAACAGTAGATAGTGGGCCAATTGTGATGCAGGCCGCTGTGCCTATTTTGCCAACAGATACTGAAGCCAGTCTCCAAGCACGCATTCAAGTTCAAGAACATCGTATTTATCCTGCAGCTATTGCTGTAGCCGCTTGCCAGGCGTACTCAGAAGGCTGACATTTAATCAGATTGGGCGAGTGCGTGCCAAAGAACCGGGTGATCTAGACTACTTTTAATCCGGAAATTGCCTAGCTAATGGCGGATGTATAAACAGTTACCCACATAGTCGCCTTAGCTACCATGTTTAACGCTTCTCAATTTGCTGATAAAAATCTAGAAGTTTTAGTACGTACAGCACTTCTTCACGGTGAATTGGCTCCCGGTGTGGCTATTGCGATTCAGCGGTATCGTGCAGAGAAGAGACTAACAACTGCAGAACAGCGACAGCTAGCAATATTGGATAGTGCTATTGCCGATGGCTGCGTTTTGGCTTTGTAGCTCCAGCCCATTCTGTTTTCTCAGAGTCATGCGGTCATCTATAGTAGTGATTAGGGTAGCTATATGCCCAACTGCTGCTTTCTGAAACATCATGCTCTTGAGTTCGATTTTTCATCGCTGTCGCTGGATTGTTTTGGTTGCGATCGCATTAACCATTAACCTGACATTGGCGGCACCGGCCAATGCTACTGGGGTATATGACATGCCCCTTAACCCGAGTGCTGATAGCTTTGTCTTGGATGATGCCAAGAAAATTACTCGGTTAAATGAAGGCAACCTAAACAAAGACCTCAAGACGCTGGCGGAAGCTACTGGTCAAGAAGTTCGCTACGTCACCATTCATCGCTTAGATTATGGCGAGACCGCTCAAAGCTTTACCGAAAAGCTTTTTGATCGATGGTTTGCTACCCCAGAGGCCGGTGCTAACCAGACAGTAGTTGTGCTAGACGATGTCACCAACAACATTGGCATCAAGTCTGGTGAAGCAGCCGTCGCCCTATTGAGCGCTGATGTTGCGGAGAGCGTTACTCAGGAGACCATGAAAGCTCCACTGCTCAAAAGCAACAGCTACAATCAGGCGTTTGGAGATGCCACTGTGCGTTTAGCGGCTGTACTCGCTGGTGAACCTGACCCTGGCCCTCCGATTGTTGAAGAAACCATCAATGTCGAGGGCACCTTTGCCACTGCAGAGGAGACTGAGGAAAATCGTACCGCTTCGACATGGATTGTTGTTGTGTTGCTGATACTGGCTACAGTCATCCCCATGGCCACCTATTACTGGTATCAGTCCGTTGGCGGTTAGCTCTGTCCTATCTATTTCAGCGAAACCAGTTCAGAACACTCAAAAGGGCGGCCCAGACTTGGGCCGCCCTTTTACATGACACCGAAGAAAATCAGGTGCCTTCTATCTGCACTTAAGCATAAACGGCTTCTAGGGCATCGCTAGTAACCCCCTGCAATAGTCCTTCCGTAAGGGCCATGTGCAACATTAGGTCAACCACTCGGTTAGAGTAGCCCCACTCGTTGTCATACCAGGTGATCAGCTTAAAGAAGTTAGGATTAAGCTCAATACCGGCACCGGCGTCAAAGATGCTAGAGCGTGGGTCACCGACAAAATCAGTAGACACAACGGGATCTTCTGTATATCCCAACACTCCGCTTAGCCCATTATTGGAGGCCGCTTTCATCGCATCACATATTTCGCGATAGTTAGTGGCCTTTTCAGTACGAACTGTTAGATCCACCACCGATACATCAGGCGTTGGCACTCGTAATGCCATGCCCGTAAGCTTGCCGGTTAGCTCTGGCAAAACCAGAGTAACGGCCTTAGCCGCACCGGTTGAGGCTGGAATAATATTTTGAGCTGCACCCCGCCCGCTACGCAAACTCTTCTTGTTGGGGCTGTCAACGGTGGACTGAGTTGCTGTTGATGCATGCACTGTGGTCATCAGACCTTCTGCAAACCCAAAATGCTCTTGGATTACTTTAGCAACAGGAGCCAGGCAGTTTGTGGTGCAGCTAGCATTGGAGACAATGCGATCGGTCTCGGGATTAAAGGTTTTGTGGTTTACGCCCACCAGCAGAGTAGGAACCTGATCTGGACTCTTAGTTGGAGCCGAAATCACCACCCGCTTAGCGCCAGCCTTGAGGTGATTGGTCGCTTGATCATAGGTGGTAAACCGTCCAGTAGCCTCAACAACATAATCTACACCGAGACTACCCCAAGGCAGCTCAGCTGGATTGGCAATTGAAAAGCAGGGAATAAATTTTCCACTAACGACAATTCCATTGTCTCGAGCCTCAACATGACCAGCGTACTGACCATGGGTGGAATCGTATTTCAGTAGATAGGCGAGGTTCTCAGGGGAGACCAAATCATTAATACCAACAAACTCAACATTGGAATTGTTGATAGCGGCTCGCAATATTAAACGGCCAATACGGCCAAACCCATTGATGCCAACTTTTAGCACGGCCATAACAAACTAATGCTCACAAATGGTGTACAAAATTACTGCCTCAATAAGCGAGCAGCTTGTACTTTGTATGGCTGATTGGGGGCGGTCGATGGGGATCGTCTGTTTTCCTTTAGAGTTATCGACTTCCGTATTAACTAGGGTGTCGAAACATAGTCAAATATGACTAGATCAAGCTTGCTGGCAACAAAAAATTTCAAAATATTTCAACTTATTACGACGACTCCACAATCTCAAATTCTTGAATTTGGCGATAAATCGCTTCTTTTATCTGGTTCCAGACTGGTTCGTCCAAGACAGGTATGGCATCAGCATTATCTAAAGGGTCTTCTAGAGTTAACCAAGAGCGACATCCGCCATAGTCAGACCGCCAGTCAATCGATATTGGCACCCGCAGTCGGTGTACCCGCAGCACCAACAGATGTAGTGGTTGATTTGGTTTCCAACGAAAACGTTCTGTCACAAACTGTTCGTTCCAGATGTGAAACGGCAGTAGTGAGGCAACGGACTGCTGCCGCTTTATCGTCCATACATGGGTGATTTCGGCCCAAGCTTTAATAACTACCTGTGTTGGATGCCAACCAGCCTCAACAGGGGTTACCTGCGTGGCCCATGGGTGCTTGAGTAGATGGGGCTTTTGGTGCTCATAGGTGGGGTACAACCACACGCGCTGATGGGGGAATTGAAAACGACTGCCTACCTCGCGAATCCCCCCTTTACGGAGGAGTAGAACCGTACGTCCTTCAGCCAGCGCATCCACTGCTACAGACCATTCTTTAAACGCATTTTGTAGCATGACTAGCAACCTCCAAAAGGGATAGGCACAAAGCACTACCCCTACCGAAATATTGGCTTGAGTCTACTCCAATTCTTCAGGAGCTTTGGATAGCTAACCAACAGCAGCAACCGCTTCAGCGCTGTCCACCGTTTCAGGGCGATCAGCTTCTGATGGGGGCACTACCTGCCAGAACTTAGGCAAATAGCTGTCCCAATCGGCCAGAATGCGAGCGGCCTTAGTGCTACCTGTCCGCTCTGCGTGGCTGGCAATCATCTCTTTTAGCTGGGCGGCACCGGCTGCTGTGATCACTCGCTGAACTTTGACAATTTCCGGGTTAACTCGGGTGGGAAAGTCACCTTGTTCATCTAAAAAGTAGCCCAAACCACCAGTCATACCCGCACCAACGTTACGTCCTACGCTGCCCAGACAGACAATAACTCCACCCGTCATGTATTCACAACAGTGGTCGCCAGCCCCTTCAATGACGGCCTGACCTTTTGAGTTTCGTACGGCAAACCGTTCGCCCGCTTTACCAAAGGCATAAAGGGTACCGCCCGTAGCACCGTAAAGACAGGTGTTGCCCACGATAACGTTCTCAGAGGGGTCATACTGAACGCCATCAAATGGCGTAATAATCAGCTCACCACCGTGCATTCCTTTGCCTACATAATCATTGGCTTCACCGACTAGGCGCAAGGTCATTCCCGGCAGGTTAAAGGCACCAAAGCTTTGACCAACGCTCCCCTTAAATGTGAGATTGAGCGCTCCAGCAAAGCCGGTGTTGCCATATTGTTTTGCGATCGCACCCGATACTCGAGCACCCACAGAGCGGTCGGTATTAATCACATCGAAGGTTTTGGTTTTGCCCACCTCATCCTGGTTGGCGATGGCCTGCTGAATATCGGCATCCGCCAGGATGTCATCATCCAGGACGGGGCCATTGCTATTGACATCGCCATGATCGAGCCAGCTGCGATCGCGACGGGTATCGGGCAAGTGGGTCAAAATATCTAGCGTTAGTTCCTGGGTTTTAACCAACTCAGCATCAGCTCTAGGGGTGAGCAGGTCGGCACGACCGATGATTTCATCCAGCGAGCGATAGCCCAAATGAGCCAGTAGCGATCGCACCTCTTCAGCCACAAAGTGGAAGAAATTAACCACATGGTCAGGAATGCCGGTAAACCGCTTACGCAGTTCTTCACGCTGGGTCGTTACACCGACAGGGCAGCTATTGGTGTGACAAACGCGGGCCATAATGCAGCCTTCGGCAATCATGGCAATGGTGCCAAACCCGTATTCCTCGGCTCCCATAAGGGCACCCATGATCACATCCCAACCCGTTTTTAGCCCCCCATCTACCCGCAGCAGCACACGATCACGCAGCTGGTTGGCCATTAGTACACGGTGGACTTCAGTCAGACCCAACTCCCATGGCACCCCCGCATGCTTAATGGAGCTGAGGGGCGATGCACCCGTACCGCCATCGTGGCCAGACACCTGGATAATATCGGCATTGGCCTTTGCCACACCCGCTGCAATGGTGCCGATCCCAATTTCAGAGACAAGTTTGACCGAGACACCCGCCGCCGGATTGATCTGATGCAGATCAAAGATCAGCTGAGCCAGGTCTTCAATGGAGTAGATATCGTGGTGAGGTGGTGGGGAAATTAAAGTCACGCCAGGTTTAGAACGACGCAGTGAGGCAATGTAGTCGCTCACCTTACGCCCCGGTAATTGACCGCCTTCACCCGGCTTAGCACCCTGGGCCATCTTGATCTCGATCTGTTTGGCGCTCATGAGATATTCAGGAGTAACGCCAAAGCGCCCCGAGGCCACCTGTTTGATAGCAGAGCAGGCGGTATCGCCGGGCTTTAGACCTTTTAAGTGGGGCAGCGTTGCGGATAAACCATGGTCATCCACATCATTGATTGCCTTAAAGCGGACTGAGTCCTCCCCACCCTCACCAGAGTTAGATTTACCACCAATGCGGTTCATTGCGATCGCAAGCGTCTCGTGGGCTTCCCGCGACAGGGCACCAAGGGACATGCCGCCCGTGCAGAAACGACGCATAATGCTCTCAGCTGGCTCCACCTCATCTATAGAGATGGCGTTGCGATCGCTCTTTAAATCAAGCAGATCCCGCAGAGAAGCCACAGGGCTGCCCTTTAGCTGTTCCTGATAGAGAGCATAGTGATCATACTGATTAGACTTCACCGCCTTGTGCAGCAACTTTGTCAGCTGGGGGCTATTGCTGTGATATTCCCCTTTAGGTCGCGCTTGCACAAACCCCATGTGCTCTAGACGCTTACCAGTCAGTTCAGGAAATGCTTTACTGTGAAAGCGCATGGTCTCCTGGGCGAGGTCAGCCAGGGTGAGACCACCCAAGCGAGAGATGCTGTCCTTAAATCCAGCAGCCAACGGCTCAGGGCCAATACCAATGGCTTCAAAAATCTGCGCACCCTGATAGCTAGACAGCAAAGAAATTCCCATCTTAGAAAGAATCTTCAGCAGTCCTGCCTCCACCGCTTTGCGGTAGTTGGCCTGGGCACCATTCAACGTAGTCACTGGGAATTTGCCCGTTTGCATCAGCTTTTGCGTTTTGCTGTTGGCCCACCAATGTCGAACGCTTTCCAACGCCAGGTATGGGCAAATGGCACTGGCACCGTAACCAATCAGACAGGCAAAGTGGTGGGTACTCCAGCACTGGGCAGTATCTACCAGCAATGAAGCCCGCATCCGCAAACCGTTACCAATCAGGTGGTGGTGTACTGCACCTACAGCCAGCAGTGGTGGAATATAGGTCTGGTCTGCAGACAGGGTGGCCGTATTACCGTCAACGTTAATGCGATCGCTCAAAATTAAAATCTCTGCACCAGCTTTGACCGCTGCATCTGCTCGCTCACAGAGACTCTGTAACGCCAACCTCAGACCCTGTGGCCCATCTACAGTGGCATACAGAGTGGATACGCTCGCTGTTTGTAAATGGCCCCGACGAATCAGCGTTAGTTCGTTGTCATTAATAACAGGGGACTCTAGCTTAATTAACCGACTAGGCTGCTCATCCAACAGATTATGACGCTGACCCAGCTGCATCTGCAGTGACATCACCAATCGCTCCCGCAGTGGATCAATGGGGGGATTGGTCACCTGAGCAAACCGCTGTTTGAAATAGTTGTACAGCAGATGAGGTTTCTCTGACAGCACAGCTAAAGGAGCATCGTTCCCCATACAGTAGGTGGGCTCTTTGCCCTGGGCCGCCATATCCTGAATGACCATGTCTAGATCTTCAGCGGTATAACCAAAAGCCGTTTGCTGAGTTAGCAGGGATTGTTCTTCTAGATGGGGCTGCTCGTGAAACAGCTGAGGAGAGATATCTTGGCGATGGCTACGCAGCCACTCCCCATAGGGTTGAGCCTGAGCGACCCGCTGCTTAATGTCCCAGTTCTTTAAAATCTCATGGGTCTCAAAGTCAATGGCGATCATTTGACCAGGGCCCAACCGTCCCTTTTCCACCACATCTTCGACAGGCAGATCAACAACACCCGCTTCAGACGAGACCACTAGATAACCGCTGCGAGTAATCGCGTATCGGGCTGGACGCAATCCATTCCGGTCCAGCGTGGCACCCACCTGCTTACCATCGCTAAATACCACCAGTGCTGGGCCATCCCAGGGCTCTTGCACACCGCTGTAGTACTCATAAAAGTCTGTAATTTCAGGATGGTTCAGCAGTTCAGGCTGATTTAGATAAGCTTCAGGCACCATCATCATCAGCGCCTGGGCAGGAGTGCGACCCGAGCGCACCAACAGCTCCATAACGTTGTCTAAGTTAGCTGAGTCGCTGTTATCAACGTTTACAATAGGCTTCAGCTTCTCTATATTCTCACCCCACACTGGACTAGCTAGATCCGCCTCACGAGCCATCATCCAGTTGATGTTGCCAATTAGGGTGTTAATTTCGCCGTTGTGCCCCAGCAATCGCATGGGGTGTGCTAAAGGCCACTTAGGCATAGTGTTGGTGCTAAAGCGACGATGGTAGACCGCAAACGGGCTCTCGTAATCATCGTCCTGTAAGTCTAAGTAAAACTGCCCTAAAACATCGCTGCGCACCATGCCTTTGTAAACCATCGTGCGCCCTGAAAACGAGCACATATAGGCTTCCTTGAGGGCGACTTTAAGTTCGTCGCTACCCTGGAAAGCTTCTAGCGCTCGTAGCCAAGCACGGCGCAGCAAAAACAATTGACGCTCTAGCTCATCCCCTGTAGCTTGCGATTCAACTAATACTTGTTCAATCTGAGGTTCAAATTCTCGGGCCAATGTGCCCAAAGTTTCAGATGCGACAGGGACAGGGCGCCACCCAATTAGGGTCATGCCAGCTGCTTCAGTTACCTGAGTAAGCTTCTGTTTAGCAATCTCTGCCGCTTCGCTGTGGCCTGGTAAAAATGTCATACCCACGCCCACATGGCCAACCTTAAGAGGTTGCCCATCTGACCAGCGCTGCAAAATTTTCCAAGGGATAGCCGTCATAATGCCTGCCCCGTCACCAGAATCCTGGTCGGCACAGCAGCCACCCCGATGTTCCATACAGCTGAGGGCATGGAGAGCGTCAGCAACTAAGCGGTGACTAGCACGGCCCTGCTGATCAGCAATAAACCCTACACCACAGGCGTCTCGTTCTTCCACCAGTGATTTAGGGCCCAAGGGCTCCAAGCCTTGAAATTGCTGATTCGATTGCACATTGTCTAAACGCTTATTACCCATGAGCCAGTCACAAGAAGAAAACAGAAAAACGATTGAGAAACTAGCTGCCTGATACAACTACCAGCAGCCTTTATGGATAGCGACCGAAAATTAATCCTCTACCGTACGCAATAAAGGGCGATCACGATGACTGCTCTACAGAGCTAGTAAATCGTGATAAGGCCACCGAAAAGAATTGAGCTATGGATATCAGTCAACATCGCTGAACAGGATTGATGTGTATAAACTGATACCTTTAAGAGCACAACACGGGAAATATCCCAGAGTGGGCTATTGATTGCCAACACTTAAAATGAGCATTGGTCACGACAGTGTTCACACTATCTTTACATTTTAAAAGTAAACCAAATTTAGTGATCCTTCACTGAAGCTGACAAACTGTGTTGGCAATTTCCTCAAAATCTTTAAGGATCGCTATTATCAAGCGCTTAACTTGGATTAGTCAAGAATCTTTAAGCGCTTCCAATAGATATGCTTTAAAAACCGACTATAGTACTTGCCTGATTTCAATAGTCAGCCGTAGATATTAGAAGTACTCCAGGGTTGAATGGGAGCACTTCTGATTTGTGGGCTAGGACTGTTTAGAGCAGCGCTGATTGATCCGGTTATGCCAACTGGTTTTATCTTCCCTGCTTACTTTCGGTCGGGTTGTACTCTTGATTTAGCCTCAGGATCGATGCCGCCCAATCAACTTGGCAGAAATCCGAAAGCTATATTTTTTAATTCGCTTCACTTCGTTGCCTATGTCGGTGCAAGAGCCTTGGTCACGTCATGTTAGGTCATCACTCAAATATCTTGTCTTGATGATCTGTATCTGTGTGTTTGTGTTGGGCGGCGCTCAAGTAGACTCACATCCGGCCTTAACTAGGGTGGTGACATCTTCCCTCGGTCAACTAGCCATGGTTAAAGCTGCAGAACCCACTGCCAGTGGTCGACAGCTTCGTATTAATGGCCGACTGGTTAATGGCTCATGGCAAAAACGACGAGATCTGATTGGGATTACGGATGGTGCGATCGCAACCCAGCTAGGCGTCGATCTTGGCAGTACAGCCAATCCTACCGAGCAACCAGTAGTCTGGTTTAACGATACCAACCAAGGAATGCGGCCATTGCCTGCATGGTATTACGAGAATAATCGCTATGTAGATATTGCTCCTCTAGTTCGTCAGCACGGCTGGCAGGTAGCGCCCCAGGGCGCAGTCCTAGATATACAGATGCCTGCTAGCCAAATTATGAACATTCGCCAGGGACGGCAGACTTGGGGGGATCGATTGGTGTTAGACCTAACCAGAGAAGCCTCCTGGCAGGTCAGCCCAGCCGCCAACAGCATCACCGTGACGGTGGATGCGGCCATGGACAGAGACGCGATTGAAAACTTTAAGCTGGCTCCCACCAATGGTCTCAAGACCACTGCCATCAGCTCCAGCGCACAGCGCACCACGCTAACGCTAACAGTGGCAGACTATCTTCAAGCTCAGGTGTGGAGTTTGGCAGGACCCAATCGCCTGGTCATCGACATTCGTCCCGATCCGCTAGAGGCAAAAGAAATCCGTTGGGCTGATGGCATTCAATTTCAGCAGCGCTATGTCACCCTTGGCACCCAACGCTTTCCGGTCTATACCCTGAGTTTAGATGCCAACAATCCAGACTTTTCTCTACTCCCCCTGTGGGCATTTCCCAATCAAGCTCCAGGTATCAAGCCTCCATTAGATCTAGCCAATCAATGGCAAACCGCAGCCATGATCAACGGTGGCTTTTTTAACCGCAATAATCAGCTGCCTTTGGGCGCTCTACGCTACAACGGTCGCTGGATTTCCGGACCGATTTTAGGACGTGGTGCCATTGGCTGGGACGACCAAGGGAACGTCATCATGGATCGTCTCACCTTAGCTTCCTCAGTCACTGCAGGCGGCCAGACTTACCCCGTTCAAACCCTCAACAGTGGCTATGTTAGGGCTGGTATTGCTCGCTATACCGATAGCTGGGGAGCTAGCTACACCACGTTAGTTGACAATGAAGTTGTCATCATTGTCCAAAACAATCAAGTTATTCAGCAACGCTCCCTAGGTGCTGCCGGTGAAGATACGGTGTCAATTCCTGCCGGCGGCTACCTATTAACGCTCAGGTCTTTTAACTCTGCTGCTGCTGCCTTTGCTCAAGGCGCATCCGTAACCCTCAATCAGCAAGTCCAACCCTCTGGATTCGAGCAATATCCCCATACTCTAGCGGCAGGCCCCTTACTCGTATCCAACGGAAGAATAGTCCTAAATGCTCAACTTGAATCCTTTAGTCGTAACTTCATTGAGGGCAGAGCTGACAGAAGCATCATCGGTCTAACTCCAAATGGCCAAATTAAGCTAGTCGCTATTCAGGACCGTGTCGGTGGCCGCGGCCCAACACTTACAGAGACCGCCCGAATCATGCAGCAGCTAGGTTGTACAGACGCACTTAACTTAGATGGCGGCAGTTCCTCTAGTCTTTATCTCAACGAACAGCTAATCAATCGACATTCACGTACAGCAGCTCGTATCAACAATGCCTTAGGCATATTTGCTAATTCTTCTGCGTCCAATCGTCCGTAATATTACAGCTGCTTAAAGCAAGCTTTAAGCAGCTGCTTGTAAATTGAAGACTCGATTTAGTTAACCGTTTCGGTGGCCCCACCCGTGACGTCTATCCAATTTCCACTGTTATGATGGAGCCTGGATTAAATGCGCTTTAAGATCGCCACTACAAAACCGTTGGGTTACTTCAATAATTTGTGTGGCAGCGATTGATAAAAATCCCTGTGGACTATCAATACAAACGGTAAATAAACCGGTATTCAAACTTGACGTTGGCATTACCCAGCGCAGCTATAACGCCTACTGCTCAGCTACTACAGACTAAGCACTCTTTAACCTTTTCATGGTCTAAGAGTTAGTCATAAAGACCGTAGCCGCTATCTGTATCCGTACTTTTTCAAACAGGAACTATCACCATGGTCCAAACTCAAGATCGCCCTAAATCTTCTACTGCAGAAAATAAAGAGAGCTTGACAACTGTTAAAGACAACTCTCCCATAAGCGATACTCGTCCCTGGGGTTCCTTCACTGTCCTCGAGGAAGGTAAAGGCTACAAAATTAAGCGTATCGAAGTGAAACCTGGCCATCGCCTCAGCTTACAGATGCATCACCATCGTAGTGAGCACTGGATTGTGGTGTCAGGCACTGCCAAAGTTACCTGTGGGGACCAAGAAACGCTTCTTTGCACCAATCAATCTACTTACGTACCTGCTTGCACAGCTCACCGACTAGAGAATTCGGGCGTTATTCCACTTGTACTGATAGAAGTACAGAACGGTGAGTACTTGGGTGAAGACGACATCATCCGCTTCCAGGATGACTATGCTCGTACGGACAGCAAATAAACCGCAAAGTAGTTTGCCACCCAGTTCGAGGTAGTGCTCAGTCAAGCATAGGGACTAGACGTGTACGGTCCGGGTAGAACATCTACTTGGACCGTAATTAGTGTCTATGGTCCCTAGGCTAAGTTTCAGTTCAGAAATCAAAAATACATTGACAATCAAACCCCAGAATCGATACGATGGGGTCTTGTGAAAACTTCGAAGCAAAGGCGTTTGCCTTTTTCAGTATGCCAACCATTCAACAGCTCATTCGGAGTGAGCGCAGCAACACCCAAAAGAAGACTAAGTCTCCAGCACTGAAGAGTTGTCCTCAGCGCCGCGGAGTATGTACCCGGGTTTATACAACAACTCCTAAGAAGCCTAATTCCGCATTGCGTAAAGTGGCTAGGGTCCGACTAACGTCTGGTTTTGAGGTAACTGCCTACATTCCTGGCATTGGCCACAACTTACAAGAGCACTCCGTTGTGATGATTCGCGGCGGTCGTGTTAAAGATCTTCCCGGTGTGCGGTATCACATTATTCGTGGCACCCTCGACACCGCTGGGGTTAAGGATCGCCGTCAAGGTCGTTCAAAGTATGGCGCTAAGCGCCCTAAAGAGTAACGGTTCTGCGGCAACGCACTACGGGAGGTGGGCAGGTGTGGGCCCTTGACTTTCGTGTAGTTGCAGTGCGTTTGCTAGCGTATCCGCCACAAATTCTCTAGCTAGCTATTGCTGACCTAAGTCAGCTCTTAGCACTCAACTCATACGTTTCATCAAAGGATTACTATGTCTCGTCGTTCAAGCGCTCAGAAGCGTGTTGTTCCATCCGATTCTGTATACGGCAGCCGTCTAGTCAGCATGATGGTTCGACGCATCATGGTTAGCGGCAAAAAATCTCTGGCGCTCCGTATCGTTTATGGAGCATTTAAGCTGATTGAAGAGCGTACCGGCAATGAACCTCTGGAAGTATTCGAGCAAGCTGTTCGAAACACCACCCCACTGGTTGAAGTAAAGGCTCGTCGTGTTGGTGGTGCAACTTACCAAGTGCCCATGGAAGTTCGTGCTGATCGAGGTACAGCTTTGTCTTTACGCTGGATCTCACAGTTTGCTCGTCAGCGAGCCGGAAAGACTATGGCCATTAAGCTAGCTAATGAGCTTATGGATGCGGCCAATGAGACAGGCGGTGCGGTCCGTAAGCGGGAAGAAACGCATCGTATGGCAGAAGCCAATAAAGCTTTTGCTCACTACCGCTATTAGTATCTGGCGAAATGTGGCCTATAACGTTAGTGATACGACTCTTCGATAATGTCGGTTAAAAGCTATAGCAATGGCGCGAACCTCTCCACTAGAAAAAGTTAGAAACATTGGGATTGCTGCTCACGTTGATGCAGGTAAGACCACAACAACTGAGCGTATCCTTTTTTATTCTGGTGTCGTCCACAAAATTGGCGAGGTGCACGACGGCAACGCTGTCACTGACTGGATGGAGCAAGAGCAGGAGCGTGGTATCACGATTACTGCAGCTGCTATCAGCACCAGCTGGAACAATCATCAGATCAACATCATTGACACACCCGGTCACGTCGACTTCACCATCGAAGTTGAACGCTCAATGCGCGTTTTAGATGGTGTGATTGTTGTTTTTGACTCTGTAGGTGGTGTACAGCCTCAATCAGAGACTGTTTGGCGGCAAGCCGATCGTTATAACGTTCCGCGCATTGCTTTTGTCAACAAAATGGATCGCACCGGAGCTGACTATTTTCGGGTTTACGATCAGGTACGCGAGCGTCTCAAGGCCAATGCTATTCCTATCCAAATGCCCATTGGTGCTGAAGACAAGTTCCAAGGGGTCATTGATTTGGTCAAGATGCGGGCTCACATCTATACCAACGACCTAGGGACAGATATTGAGGAGACGGACATTCCCGAAGACCTTCAGGAGCAAGCAGAAGAATATAGAGTTCTTTTACTTGAAGCCATTGCTGAGGCAGATGACGCTCTTATGGAAAAGTATCTTGAGGGTGAGGAACTTACCACTCAAGAGGTTATGGGCGCAGTACGTAAAGGGGTGACAAGTGGCAGCTTGGTGCCTATGCTTTGCGGCTCAGCCTTCAAAAATAAGGGTGTCCAACTTTTGCTGGATGCAGTGGTCGATTACTTACCTTCTCCATTGGACATTCCACCTATCCAGGGCACTCTACCAAATGGGGATACGGGTGAGCGACCTCCGGAAGATGATGGCCCACTAGCTGCTCTGGCATTCAAAATCATGTCAGACCCCTACGGGCGTCTAACCTTTATTCGTATGTATTCAGGCATCTTGAAAAAAGGTAGCTATGTGTACAATGCGACGAAGGATAAGAAAGAAAGAATTTCCCGTTTGATTGTACTGAAGGCCGATGAGCGCATTGAGGTTGACGAGCTTAGAGCTGGTGACTTGGGGGCTGTTTTAGGCCTCAAAGATACCACTACAGGGGACACAATCTGTACAACAGATAGTCCGATTGTGTTAGAGTCCTTATTCGTGCCAGAACCCGTCATATCTGTTGCTGTGGAACCTAAAACCAAGCAAGATATGGAAAAGCTGGCAAAAGCTTTACAATCGCTTTCTGAGGAGGATCCAACTTTCAGGGTATCTACAAACCCAGAAACAAATCAGACGGTGATTGCAGGAATGGGGGAGCTTCACCTAGATATTCTCGTGGATCGCATGAAGCGAGAGTTTAAGGTAGAAGCAAACATTGGCGCACCCCAGGTTGCCTATCGCGAAACTATTCGCAAGGCGGTTACCAGTGAAGGTAAGTTTGTGCGTCAAAGTGGTGGAAAGGGCCAATTTGGCCATGTTGTGATTGAGGTTGAACCCACGGAAGAAGGCTCCGGATTTGAATTCGAATCTAAGATTGTCGGTGGCACTGTACCCAAGGAATATATTGGGCCTGCCCAAGCTGGCATGAAAGAAAAGTGTGAATCTGGTATTCTAGCTGGGTATCCCGTGATCGACCTTAAAGTCACACTGGTTGATGGGTCTTACCACGATGTTGACTCGTCTGAAATGGCATTTAAGATCGCTGGATCGATAGCTATTCAAGATGCAGTCACAAAGGCTTCTCCAGTACTGCTGGAACCTATGATGAAAATCGAGGTTGAAGCTCCTGAGGAGTTTCTCGGTGACATTATGGGAGACCTTAACTCTCGTCGAGGCCAGATTGAGGGTATGGGGTCGGAGAGCGGACTTGCCAAGGTAAGTGCAAACGTGCCTTTGGCTGAGATGTTTGGCTATGCCACTGACATTCGTTCAAAGACTCAGGGTCGAGGCATATTCTCTATGGAGTTTAGCCACTACGCGGAAGTTCCGCGAAATGTAGCTGATGCGGTTATCGCTAGAAACAAAGGGAACGCATAAATTAGTTTAGGGACACAGTAAAATACATGGCACGCGAAAAGTTTGAAAGAAGTAAACCCCACGTTAACATCGGCACAATTGGCCACGTTGACCACGGTAAAACCACTTTGACAGCTGCTATCACTATGACTTTAGCTGCAGCTGGTGGTGCTAAGGCTCGTAATTATGAGGATATTGATGCTGCTCCTGAAGAGAAAGCACGGGGTATCACCATTAATACAGCTCACGTAGAATACGAGACTGAGACTCGCCACTACGCCCACGTTGACTGTCCTGGACACGCAGACTACGTAAAGAACATGATTACGGGTGCTGCTCAAATGGACGGCGCCATTCTGGTTTGCTCTGCAGCTGATGGTCCTATGCCTCAAACCCGTGAGCACATTCTGCTTGCTAAACAGGTTGGTGTACCTAATATCGTTGTCTTCTTGAACAAGCAAGATCAAGTGGATGATGAAGAACTGCTTGAGCTGGTTGAGCTTGAAGTTCGTGAATTGCTCAGCTCTTATGAGTTCCCTGGTGATGATATTCCCATTGTTGCAGGGTCTGCCCTAAAGGCTGTTGAGGCACTTCAAGCTAAGGGTGACATCGGTCGTGGCGAAGATGATTGGGTTGACAAGATTCATGCTCTGATGGATGAGGTAGATGCCTATATTCCAACTCCTGAGCGTGATGTTGACAAACCATTCCTCATGGCTGTTGAGGATGTCTTTTCCATCACTGGTCGTGGTACGGTAGCGACCGGTCGTATTGAGCGTGGTAAAGTCAAAGTCGGCGAAACCATCGAGATTGTTGGTATCCGTGACACGTCTCAGAGCACTGTTACTGGTGTTGAGATGTTCCAGAAGACTCTGGATGAGGGTATGGCTGGCGATAACGTGGGTGTGCTGCTGCGGGGTATTCAGAAAGAAGATATCTTACGTGGCATGGTACTTGCCAAGCCCGGCAGTATTACTCCACATACCAAGTTTGAAGCTGAAGTTTACGTTCTAAATAAAGAAGAAGGTGGACGTCATACACCCTTCTTCCCTGGCTATAAGCCTCAATTTTATGTGCGTACAACTGACGTGACTGGCTCCATTGCTAGCTTTACTGCTGATGATGGTAGTGCTGCTGAAATGGTTATGCCTGGCGATCGCATCAAAATGAATGTGGAGCTAATTAACCCTGTAGCAGTTGAAGAAGGAATGCGCTTTGCTATCCGTGAGGGTGGCCGTACTGTAGGTGCAGGCGTAGTTTCTAAGATTACTGAGTAACAGTAGTACCCAGTGTAATCTGCCTTAGTTTCCGACAGGAAGGAGGCTGCTAGCCTTCTTCCTACCCTTGGTCTTAAGACCGTTGAACCTTGATAATTAAAGGATTATTTAGTCGTAATGGCTACTATTCAGCAGCAAAAAATTCGTATTCGGTTGAAAGCGTTTGATCGTCGCCTCCTGGATACCTCTTGCGAAAAGATTGTAGATACAGCAAACCGGACCAACGCCACTGCTATCGGTCCAATTCCCTTACCCACAAAGCGAAAGATTTATTGTGTGCTGCGTTCGCCTCACGTAAATAAAGACTCTCGCGAACACTTTGAAACTCGTACACATCGACGAATTATTGACATTTATCAGCCAACGTCCAAAACAATTGATGCATTAATGAAGTTGGATTTACCTGCTGGCGTAGATATTGAGGTCAAACTTTAGCCGTTTGTGCTCAAGCTGTTAATTCACCGATTCTCTAGGTTTTGTATGTGGCTATTTCAACTAGAGAAATCAGTGCGATTTAGATCGATTTGCGGACCTGAGCTGTATTTTTTAATACGCTCAGGTTTTGTAGTTTATGAGGCTGACATCAATGCTGTGCGCATTTGATGGATCAGTTAGAATAAGCATGCAATACCTCTTAAATCTGTTGATTATCAACCACTTGTTTAAAGGTATGTGTGTCAAAGTATCTCCTACCCAACCTAATGGATTCTGCTTCATCAGTCGCTGTCCGAGAGCTGCCTTTGTTTCCCTTACCAGAGTTGGTTCTCTTTCCTGGTAGGCATTTACCACTTCATATATTTGAGTTTCGCTATCGCATCATGATGAACACGATCCTGCAGTCGGATCGGCGTTTTGGGGTTCTTATGATTGACCCTGATAGCGGTGAAATATCCAAAGTAGGCTGCTGCGCTGAAGTTGTTCATTTTCAGCGTTTACCAGATGATCGTATGAAAATCCTAACCATGGGTCAGCAACGATTTCGTGTATTGGACTATGTTCGAGATAAGCCTTATCTGGTAGGCCTAGTCGAATGGATTGAAGATGAAACAACACAAAAAGACCTTGTGCCTTTGGCTTCTGAGGTTGATCAGCTACTGAGGGATGTTGTTCATCTGTCTTCTAAGCTAACAAGTCAAGAAATTGAATTCCCTGAAAGCGTCCCAGAGCTGCCATTAGAGCTATCCTATTGGATTGCTAGTACATTGCATGGTGTTGCTAGGGAACAGCAGCAACTTTTAGAAATGCAGAATACGGCCCAGCGATTAGAACGCGAGGCTGATATCTTAACCTCTACACGCAATCATCTAGCAGCTCGAACAGCGCTTAAAGATATTTTGCCTGAAGACAGTCCTTCTTAGAGAATAAGGTAGCCTATAGGATCTGAGCTTCTATTTGCCCATAGCTACCAAAAACTTTCAAGCTTTTAGTACAGTTATTGAGAAGGTGCAGAGCTGCTTGAGTATTGGGGTCATCTAAACTTGCCTCGATATCAATAAAAAAGCGATAATCTCCCAAAGCTAGCTTTGTTGGACGCGATTCTATACGGCTCATATTGATGCCTTGGGTTGCAAAGAGCTGCAGCGGTTTAAGCAGTGCACCCGGTGTATTATCTGGCAATCTAAATGCCAATGACGTATGGCTTCCATAGTTAGAGACCTGTTGACTTAAAATCCAGAATCGTGTGGCATTGTCAGGATTATCGTTGATGGGATCTGCTAGGGTTGGAATCTTATATAGTTTTGCTGCCCACAGCGGTGAAATTGCGGCCAATGCATTATCTCTAGCTAGTGTTGGCAAAGCCTCGGTTGTCGAGCTTGTGGCTACCTGAACAGCATTAGGAAGATGAGCAGCGAGCCATTTCTGGCACTGAGTCAACGCCTGCGGATGAGAATATATGGTGGTAATAGTGCTGAGATTTGATGCGTGCGAGAGCAAAGCATGGTGTATCGGGATAACAAGATTGTTTTGAATCTTTAGGTTATCTAGTTCCCAGAGCATATCTAGCGTATCGCGCACGCTACCACCAATAGAGTTTTCAATAGGGACAATGGCAGTATCAGCCTTTCCACTGGCTGCAGCTTGTATAGCTTTGGCAATAGTGCTGTAAGGTTCCAGTACAGATGCTTGGCTCTTGTGATTTTTTAACCAATAGGCATAGTTTGTGGCGGCTAGCTCGGAGTAGCTTCCAGGAGGCCCCAGGTGAGCAATAGAAATCATCTAGAAATATATAGAAGTCGTCAGTAACCGCTGAAATAAAGGTGTTAGAGTTAGCTTAATAGCTTTTTTGATTAGATTCTTATCTGTAAGGGATGGCGTCAGTAGAAGCAGCCCTTCAATGTGGTAGGCCACATGGGCATTTTACGCATGATGCAATCTCCGGGGTGAAATTGTTTGAATGGTTCATTTGCATGCATCTCAATCGGTAAACATTTCCATCAACCCCGCGCCTGTCCCTATTCGTCAGTATTTGAATAATACTGAGCGTTTGGTATATGCACTTGCAGATCCTAGTCAGATAAAAGTTTTAGATCATCATACGTTCCAGTTTAGTATGCGCTCCATCAAGTTTTTGATGTTGACCTTGGAACCTGTAGCGGATGTAAAAATTTATCCAAATGAGCGCGATGAAATCATTATTTATTCAGATTCTTGCCGATTACGACATCAGGCTGCGTTAAATCGACGGTTCTCATTCAAACTGCAAGGCTGGCTAGCTCCTCGTGCCGACAATTCTGGTGTGTCAGGTAATGCTGAATTGAATATTAATATCGATTTACCTGGAGCGTTTCGATTAACGCCAACGCCGCTGTTAGAGTCAACTGGTAATGCGATCGCAAACGGTATTTTAAGTACGATGAAGCAGCGTTTGCAGCGACGGTTAGTCCATGAATATCGAGCCTGGACTACTGGAGTATTGGCATCATCTCAATTGAGATAAGGTGACCACAGGGTCAACACTAATCTATTGCTGCTTACATCGCTTAAAGGAACGGCGATGATAGCGTGTAAGCCCTAGTTTTTCTAGCCCAGCTAGATGCGTTGGGCTGCCATACCCCTTATTAGAAGCAAGGTCATATCCTGGATAACGACTGGCTAGGCGAACTATTAGCTCATCTCGCCAAACCTTTGCCAGGATGCTGGCGGCTGCGATCGCCATGACCGACCGATCACCCTTAATCACCGTTTTTTGCTCAACATTAAGGTCAGGAATAGTCTGATTACCATCTACCAGACATTGAGTAGGTTGTGGTGATAGCCGATTAACAGCTTGCTTCATGGCCTGTAGTGACGCCTGCAAAATATTTATTCGATCAATCTGCTGCACTGATACCCAGCCAATTTGGGTGTCAATAGATGCTGTTCGAATAATAGGCACCAAGTGCTGGCGTTTTTTAGGGGTAAGAGCCTTACTATCTGTTACCCCTTGTTGTTGCAGCCATTGCTCTGACTCAGGTTGAAGCATTACGGCCGCCGCTACAACAGGACCGAATAGGGCACCACGTCCCACTTCATCCACCCCCGCAATCACCATGGAAATCAACCGATAGGTGCAGACGACCGACGACGACGGCGACGGCGTGTAGGAGGAGTGTCTGACTCTCCTGGCTCGGATTCTGGTTGGTCATCAGCATCAGCACTATTCAATACAGCTCCATCAGAATCTTCCGCTTCACTATCAGACATGTCTGCAACGTCAGAATCAGTCAGTTCAGTAGAATCTGTCTCAGCATCTACTGCCTCGGATGCGATAGTAGAGTCTTCATCCGCTAATGACTCAGCAGTCTCATCTAGATTATTGTCGGCTGGCGGAGCTTCGCCAGGCAATATCACCGATACAACCACATTTTTAGTATCTTTAATCTCTTCTTGACTCATAACCAAGGGAGAGATTCCCATTTCCGCATAAATCCTTTGTTCATCAGGGGTAAGTGCCACAGCTACTACCTGAGGAGGTGTTTCCGGCTTACGGCTACGGCTGCGCGAGCGCTTACCCCGAGAGGGAGGTGAGTCTGGTGAAAGGTCTTCCCTTGAGCTTTCAACACTGGGCGTTAGTATTGGGGCAGAACTCCCAATAGGACTAACATTACTACTGCCATTATTTGCCAGCTTAGGCGGAGCGGCTATGGATCGACTGCTGCGGGTACCAGGGCCATCGTTACTGCGACGACGGCGACGACGGTTACGGCCATTGCCCTTGTCCTGATAGTCGGGGTGATTAATTAAATCCAGGGATTTTAGATTCTGATCGGGCTCTAAGCTTTCAGAACGCTCCTGGCGAGCGACTCGAACGTTAGGCATGGGTACAACCCGATTAGCCATCGCCGACTGCTGCACTTCAACTGGAGCTTCACCCGGCAGCTGAGCAAGATGACCTAAACCACCGCAAGCAGGGCAAGGGCAGCCAAATAGCTCATATATATTTTGCCCCTGACGCTTACGGGTTAGCTCGACTAGGCCCAACTCAGAAAGTTGCGAAATTTGAGGTCGAGCTTTGTCAGCTTGCAGAGCCTTGCCAAAGTGTTCCAAAACCTGCATCTGATCGCGTCGGGATTCCATATCAATGAAATCCACCACGATGACACCCGCTACATTGCGGAGTCGCAGCTGTCGGGCAATCTCTACCGCTGCCTCACAATTGGTCCAAAGTACGGTTTCTCGGGCTGTGGCTGAGCGAGTAAATGAACCCGAGTTAACGTCTATAACCGTTAAAGCCTCGGTTGGTTCAATAATGATGTATCCACCCGATGGTAGATCAACACGGGGTTTTAATGCTTCACGAATAGCCGCATTGACCCGAAAATATTCCAAAATTGGGGGTGACTCGGTGCGATGATGATCCACCAAAACTCCAGCAGGCAGATGGCCATCGCTCCAGCTCGATAAATGCTGCTTGACACGCTGCATGCCAATATCCGAATCGGTCACAATTCGGTTAACATCGGCATTGTAAACATCCCGCAAAACTCTCTGAATAAAGTCATCATCACGGTTTAGCAAAGCAGGCGGGCGAGTGGCCATCGCTTCTTGCTGGACGACTTCCCAACGTTTCTGTAGCGCTTCTAAATCCTCAATGATGGCTTCTTCGGAAACACTTTCAGCTTCAGTTCGTACTAAAAGCCCCATACCTGGGGGCTTAGTTAAAATCCCTAAGGCCCGTAGCCGGTGACGCTCAGCTTCGTTGCGAATACGTCTAGACAAATTAACGCCACGACCATAAGGCATCAATACTAGATAGCGCCCTGGCAGAGTAATCTTTCCGGTTAGCCGGGGTCCCTTATTGCCTGTAGGTTCCTTCATAATCTGCACCAAAACTTTCTGCTTTGGTGCAACTAGTTCAGTTATGGGCCCAGGCGCTCTCTTTAACTTCAGCGGTCCCAAATCGGACACGTGCATAAAGCCATTACGCTCGCTATCACCAATGTTGATAAAAGCGGCATCAATACCTGAGAGTACGTTTTCGACAGTACCTACATAAATGTCTCCGACCTGGTGGCTACCGGTAGCCACAATTAACTCTTGAATTTGATCTTCTGAAAAAACGGCGGCAGTACGATGCTGCTCCGCAATAATGATCTGCTTAGGCATCCAATTTCCTCAAAAACCTATGCGGTCAACCCATAATCACCGGGGCCGACACGCGCAAGCTCAACGATTAATCCTTTAAATCTGAGACAGCTGCTCAACCTAACCCCTTTGGCACTTAATTAAAGTCAACCGGGCTCTGTTGAGGCCATGGGCAGGCTACAGAGAGAACCGCAGGAATCCAAAAAACCCCACTGCTTGGCAGCTAGAAGTGACGTTTAGATAAATCCGATTAGAGTACTGGGCCCCAGACAGACTGTAAGCGTCGCTAGTACGTTGCAATCGCAAGCGTTCTGACAGAAGCGCAACTAGTGAGTACTCGCCATTGGGTGAGCTGCAGCTAACAAACTCCGTGGTTATCCTACGGCAGCTTCAGTTGCAATGGATTATAGCTTGAGCGTGCCCATATGGCTAGGATTTTGGAATTTTTATTTCAATCTTTCTGGAGAAAATATGTCAGCAACCCTGCAAATCTATGGTGGGTGATTGATTATGCCTGGCTTAAGGACATGACTCCCTATCAATCATGGGACATGTCCTTAAGCCAACTATTAAGTAAGCAATCGCTTTAGACAGCTACCACTCGTTTCTTAACAGTCTCTACAGGCTTTAACGATGTCTTAGCCTCAATGGGCTGCATTAGAAAAACAATCAGTGGATAGCGCTTAGGAAGTTCACGTCGCACAAAGTGACGAACTTCTTCTTCTAGGCGCGATCGCAAGCCATCCCACCGCACAGTGGTTTGGTCACCAGAGGTGTCAACTACTTCATTCCAGCGGCTCCGTAAGCCAGATGCGACCACCTGATTAATCTTTGTCTCCCAATCACCCTGGGAGAGCTTGGTGACAACACCCCGTAAATGTACTGCAGGCGGCGCCAGCAGCTTACCCTTGCTGTCTACAGTTGTCGATATTGTAATAATTCCATCTTCCGCCAATTGCTGACGTTCTTTTAGAACCGTACGACCAACAATTCCATTACGAGACGAATCAACCAGTTCAATTCCTGACGAAACCTTACCTGCAATCCGAATACCTTTTTCATTATCAACCGCCACGATGTCGCCATTTTGAATGACCACCATATTGTCGGCTGGTATACCCATACTTTGAGCAGTTGCCGCATGTTTAACGAGCATACGGTGCTCACCATGCACAGGTAGAAAATATTTTGGACGAGTCAGCGCCAGCATCAGCTTTTGATCTTCTTGAGCGCCGTGCCCAGACACGTGCAGCCCTCGTCTCTTTCCATAGATAACATTAGCTCCTTGGGCCATCAGCCTATCAATAGTATTGACAACCGCAATGGTATTACCAGGAATTGGATTAGCCGAAAAGATAATAGTGTCGCCAGCACGTACTTTAATTTGGCGGTGAGAGCCATTAGAGATACGTGTCAATGCCGCCATCGGCTCTCCCTGAGACCCTGTAGTTAGGATCATGGCGTCTTCATCAGGGCAGCTATTCAGGGTATTCAGAGGTTTAAACAAATTGTCTGGGCACTTGATGTATCCCAAACTACGCGCATGAGCGATCACATTCAGCATGGAACGCCCTACGACAAAAACCGAGCGCTTATGTTTTTGCGCAAGTTCTAGCAGCATGTTGACTCGGTGAACCGATGAAGCGAACGTCGTCACCATCAGACGGCCTTTGGCCTCACTAAAGGCACGATCTAGATTTGGAAACACTGAACGCTCAGAAGGAGTATGCCCTGGAACCTCAGCATTGGTAGAATCACTGACCAAACACAGGATTCCCTCCTCGCCATAGGCTGCCAAACGCGCAAAGTCAAAAAACTCACCATCTACTGGGGTGTGGTCAATCTTAAAATCACCCGTATGAATTACAACGCCCGCGGGTGTACGAATCGCTACTGTAAAACTGTCTGCCATGGAGTGGGTGTTGCGAATATACTCCACTACAAAAGATTGACCCAATCTGACAACATCACGGGGTTGAACCGTTCGAAGTTCAGTGCGCTCAGCTACCCCTGCTTCGTCTAGTTTGTCAGCCAGAAGGGCCATAGCAAGCCGAGGTCCATAGATAACTGGAATATCGAACTGCTTGAGGTGAAATGCGATACCACCGATATGGTCCTCGTGACCATGGGTGACAATCATCCCTTTGATCTTGTGGTGGTTTTCTCGCAGATAGGTAACGTCTGGCAGAACGATATTTACACCATGCATTTCATCAGATGGAAAGGCTAAACCTGCATCTAACAAGATAATTTCGTCATTAATTTCAAAGACGCAGGTATTCTTGCCAATCTCATGTAGCCCGCCCAGGGGAATAATCTTAAGAGTGCTTTTATCGACTTTTCCAGTAGATTTATCGACTAATTTAGGTGCAGTACCCATCGGCTTTTGAGTATCGTTTTGGTTGTTACTACTCTTTGCAGTAGTTCTAGATCGTTGGCTTGTTCTAGATCGTTGGCGCATAAGTTGCTTAATGAAAGGTCAAAAATTGTGTAAAAACGTTTAGAGAAAGTTTTTATAAGGTCTGATGCAGTGATTAAGGCAGAATGCTTCCAAAAGAAGTGCAGCTGATTCGTTTTGAGCTGCGTTCAGTCAGTTAGAACTCATGCAACGGCTGGTGCTGGCAATAGCTCTAGCTCAGCCATTAGATGCTTCAATTCTTTGGTTAAGTCAGCAGGTGCTTCGCTCAGAGGCAAACGACAAGACCCTACAGACCATCCTTGAAGCTGCAGTGCAGCTTTAACCAAAATTGGATTGGTTGTGGCAAACAACGCTTTGCAAAGAGGTAACAGCTGGAGGTGTATGTCTCGAGCTACCGACACCTGCCCCTCTTCATAGGCTCGAATCATTTGCTGCAGTGAGTTTCCAACCAAATGACTAGCGACACTCACTACTCCTACAGCCCCTACCGCAAGCATCGGCAACGTTAACGAATCATCCCCTGAATAAATAGCAAAATCATCAGCTGTTAATCGACAAATTTCACTTACTTGGTCCAAGTCGCCACTGGCTTCTTTGACAGAAACAATGTTTGGGATTTTCGCTAACTCCGCAACAGCCCACGCCTCCAGGTTTCGACCAGTACGCCCCGGAACGTTATAAAGCATCATGGGCAAGTGTGGGACTGCGGTTGCGATCGCACTAAAGTGCTTCAACAGCCCCGCTTGAGGAGGCTTATTGTAATACGGCACTACTTGAAGAGTACCATCTAAACCAAGTTCAGCAGCTTTCCGCGTGGCTTCAATAGCTTCTTCAGTACTGTTAGACCCTGTTCCTGCAACTACCTTACCTCGCCCCTTAATAGTAGCTTTAACCACTTGAAATAGCTCGTATTCTTCTGACCAGGTAAGTGTTGGCGATTCACCTGTTGTACCACAAACCACTATTGTGTCTGTCCCATGCTCGACCAGATAAGATGCTAAACGCCGTACAGACTCATAATCGACGGCCCCTGTCTGATCAAAAGGGGTAATCATTGCCGTGAGTACTCGTCCAAAATATGTCACGTCCTATCCACCCTCGCTAGATTTGAAACATGCCAAAAACTTTAATGTCTACAAAGAATCAGAGAAGCATCTACTCCAGCCAGCTTATTGGATGAGCTGATGAGACTTCACTGGAGCGCCGTTACAATGTCTGACTCACTCTGTAGCTGCCTAAATCAGTACATCAGTTCCTGGGGAAACGGCAGACAACTTAACTAACCAAAGCCTTAGGTTTGAGCGCTTGTTTGCTGACTAAAAGTTCGGCAATCTGAATTGCATTGAGTGCAGCACCTTTACGAATTTGATCACCACTTAACCAAAGCTCTAAGCCACATTCATGAGACAAATCATGACGGACTCGACCAACAAGCACGGCATCTTGCCCACTAGCTTCGATAGGCATAGGAAAGTGATTCGCCTGCCAGTTTTCCACTACTTTGACACCAGGCGCTGTATGGAGCAATTCCAATGCCTTGCTGGTACTTATAGGTTCCTTAAACTCAATATTGATCGCTTCTGAATGAGCACGCAAAACAGGCACTCTTATACAAGTCGCACTTATACGCAAATCAGAAACCCCAAAAATCTTACGGGTTTCATTCACCATCTTCATTTCCTCTTGGCAATATCCCTGCTCGTTGAGCGGTGAATTGTGGGGAAATAGATTAAATGCCAGAGGATAAGGAAACGCCTCGGTTGGAGGCCTCTTACCTTGCAAAATTGCCCCAGCCTGCTGTTTGACCTCCTCCATTGCCCGCGCGCCTGCTCCACTTGCCGACTGATACGTGGCAACTACAACACGCTCAATCGGCTGGTATTGATGTAGCGGCCACAAAGCCACACTCATCAAAATAGTTGTGCAGTTAGGGTTAGCGATGATGCCTGAATGACTAAATGCATCATTGGGGTTAACCTCAGGAACCACTAACGGAACTGATGAATCCATGCGAAAAGCACTGGAATTATCAACCACTACAGCCCCGGCCTTAGCAGCTTTTGGAGCCCATTCTTTAGAGACAGAACCACCTGCTGAAGCAAGGACAATGTCAATATCAGCAAAATCTGCATCACTAAGAGCTTTGACTTTGAGCGGTTTACCTCTGAACAGCAATTCTGTACCGGCTGATCGAGAAGATGCTAAAAGAGTCAGCTCTTTTATAGGAAAGTCGCGCTCTTCCAAAAGCTCTAGAAGCTCAGTACCAACGGCACCAGTGGCTCCCATAATTGCTACATGATACGCTTCAGGCAAAAGAATCAACCTCCCTCATTCACAAATTTCCTTCAAATATCAAAATTTTCTTCAAATCTATTTAACAGTCAGCCACCACCTACTCAATCTCAGACTTCTTTTACCAAAATTATTACTAACAGCTAGCCGTTACTGAAATCCATATACGCCTAAGAGGCTAATGACGATATCAAAGAAAATCCTCTAAGGATCTATTGGCTCCATACAAACATTGCGAACGCGTTCACTTGGAAAAAGTCTGGTTAGATATCAGCCCATATACTCAGTAGTTAGAATAAATCCTGCCTTAAAACTGCTTAGCTGACCACCTACTAACTACTCTTTGCCAATATCTTTAATTTTCTTACTTATTCCGTTATTGGACAGCCTGCAATTATCACTTATCCAGTAAACGACTGACGAGATCATCGCTAAAGCAGTCTCACAGCTTTGAGGAGCGGTTGACCATCTATCCACTCTAAATAGCATGTCTCAATTTGGGTTTTACTTACAAAAGTAAAGTAAAACATTAAGACTATAGACCTGCCAATAATATTACCACTCACTCAATCATATGCGCCTCAGCAGCAGGCGATAGCATCCGAAGCAGTTTCAATTATCTATGTCACAGGTGCTGTGCAAGAAGTTCTTGGCTAAACATTTTAGACTCTACAGCTCTAGATAGAAATAATCAGGTAATATAGCTAACTGCGTTCGCAGCTAATGCTCACTGAGTCTTAGATGTTCTTTACATACCCACAGCAGCTTCACCAAACCAAGGTAACACTAGCTTTTGGAAAGCTGTCGTTCGACTTAGAGGTAAAGGAACAGTTCCTCAAAACGGAGCAAACTCTTTACAAGGTCGATGCACTGTATACCCTCTTTGCGCAACCAATCAACTAGGACTAAAAATCGCCCAATGAAAGTTACCCAGGAAAAATTGCCCGATAGCCAGGTTGGCTTAGAAATCGAAGTTCCGGCCGATGTCTCTAAGCAGACCTATGAGCAAACGCTGCGTAAGTACATGAAGACGGCTAATATTCCTGGATTTCGAAAAGGTAAGGTACCTCGTCAGATCCTAGTGCAGCAATTAGGCGCAACTAGACTTAAAGCAGCGGCTCTCGAAGAACTTGTGCAAACAGTGATTGATAAAGCCATTGCTCAAGAAAAAATCGAAGCATTGGGTAACTATCAGCTACGCTCTGGTTTTGAAACGTTGATTGAGGAATTCGAGCCAGGCAAAGTTCTAAATATTTCTGCTTCTGTTGATGTTCCCCCAGAGGCCAAACTTGAGCAATACAAAGATTTATCAGTCAAGGCTGAAGAAGTTGCTTACAGCGCAGAGCGAATTGATGAAACACTAGAAAGCTACCAGCAGAACTTGGCTACGTTGGTACCCATCGAAGACAGAGCAGCCCAAGAAAGCGATGTAGCTGTCGTGGATTTTGTTGGCAAAATCGTCGAAGACGGCAAGGACCCTGAAGAATTTGAGGGAGGGAGTGCCAGCGAATTTCAAGTCGAAATTAAGGAAGGTCGTTTTATCCCAGGGTTTGTAGAAGGCATTGTGGGAATGGAGCTGGGTCAAACCAAAGATGTTGACGTTACCTTCCCTGAAGAATACCCCCAAGAAGAGTTAGCTGGTAAACCAGCGGTTTTTAGCATTACCTTAAACGACTTGAAAGAGCGAGAGCTGCCTGATCTTGATGATGATCTCGCTCAAGAGGTGAGCGAATTTGACACCCTAGATGAACTCAAACAGTCTCTAGAGGAGCGGTTCAAAAAAGATGCTGAAGATGCCACAAAAGCTAACACCGAAAAAGCTTTATTAGATGAGCTTGTCATCCATCTGCAAGTGGAAATCCCCAAAACCTTGTTACAGCGAGAGGTTGATCACATCGTCACTCAAACGGTGATGCAGCTATCCAATCAAGGAATTGACATTAATAAATTTTTGACCAAAGAGCTGGTTGAAAATATGCGTGAAAATGCTAAGCCCGAAGCTACTGAGCGTTTGCGTCGAACTCTAGCTTTAGGGGAAGTGGCCAAACAGGAGTCCATTACTGTCGATGAGGAAGCCGTTGTCGCTCGAATGGAAGAGATGATGGCCGAAGTGGATGACCCAGCTAATATTGATCGCGACCGCCTAAAGCAAGTCGTAAATGAAGACCTGCTAAAGGAAAAAATACTGGCTTGGCTATCAGACAATGCAGCTATTGAGCTAGTCCCGGAAGGTACCTTGAACCAGGATGAAGAAAGTGACGTAGCAGCAGCGGCAGAAGAAGAGTAACTTTAGACCCTTGAGCACTTATCTAAGCAAGTAAGTGCTCAAGGTGACTGTTGGACTTGAACGGCTTAAGTTCTTCGACACTCAAATTCTTTGAGAGATAAAAGTTTGTCAGTAGCAGGTATTGACCAATTGCACGAAGGGTTATGCGCTATTGTGCACAACACAACTCAAGCAGAGGATCGCAAAAAAGGTACCAGGTTACTGTTGAAACTCATCGGTTTTCGCTAGAGTATTGGGGCCACCCCGAATAAGCGTCTCAGCAAAGGGATAAGGCATAATAATTAGGGAATTAGCTGAGCAAATAATTAGTATATGTATTCATCAATGTTTCATCCTTACCAAAGTGCATCAATGCCTGCTTGGTCTGGACATTCGTTATCTTCTGACAGTGATGGAACGAGCAATATGCTTCCGGTAGTTCTAGAGCAGTCTGGGCGGGGCGAACGAGCATTTGATATTTACTCAAGGTTATTAAGAGAACGTATCGTTTTTCTTGGAAGTGGCGTAGACGATACTCTAGCCGATTCAATTGTGGCTCAGTTGCTATATCTAGATGCTGAGGACCCTGAAAAAGATGTCCAGATATACATCAATTCACCAGGTGGCTCAATTACAGCAGGTATGGCTATCTACGATACGATGCAGCAGATTCGTCCAGATGTCGTAACCATCTGTTTTGGATTAGCTGCTAGCATGGGGGCGTTTCTACTATCTGGTGGGGCTAGGGGGAAGCGAATGGCTTTGCCCAGCGCTCGCATTATGATTCATCAACCTCTTGGTGGCGCTCAGGGCCAAGCTGTTGATATAGAAATTCAGGCGCGGGAAATTCTATATCTCAAGCAGCGACTAAATGAGTTACTAGCTGGTCACACAGGCCAGCCTTTGGACAGAATTGCAGATGATACCGAGCGTGACTTTTTCATGTCTGCTGCTGAAGCTGCTGATTATGGCCTAATTGATACTGTGATTTCTCGCGATACTGCCGATTTGATGTCAACGCACTAGGTTAGGGCTGATATGTCTAAGTATGACTCCCATCTCAAATGTTCCTTTTGCGGTAAGTCTCAGGAGCAGGTGCGAAAGTTAATTGCTGGTCCAGGAGTGTATATCTGTGACGAGTGTGTTGACCTATGTAACGAAATTTTGGACGAGGAACTGTTTGATTCAAGTTCTGCAGTTACTCCTCCAGCGCCACGTCGAGAACAGCAACCTGAGCGCAGTCGTAAATCGCCCTCACATATTTCTCTAAACCAGATTCCTAAACCCAGAGAGATCAAGGCCTATCTTGACGAACATGTGATTGGTCAAAACGAGGCTAAAAAGGTTTTATCTGTAGCAGTCTACAACCATTACAAGCGGTTGAGCTATGTCCAGTCGGGAGGTGATCCTGGTGAGGAAAGTGTAGAGTTACAGAAATCTAATATCTTATTGATCGGCCCAACTGGTTCAGGGAAAACCTTGCTGGCTCAAACATTGGCAAAGATTTTAGATGTGCCTTTCGCTGTAGCTGACGCAACTACCCTCACTGAGGCTGGTTACGTAGGCGAAGATGTAGAGAATATTTTGCTAAGGCTACTACAGGTGGCAGACCTGGACGTTGAGGAAGCTCAGCGAGGCATTATTTACATTGACGAAATTGATAAGATTGCTCGTAAGAGTGAGAACCCATCGATTACGCGAGATGTTTCTGGCGAAGGTGTGCAGCAGGCTCTACTTAAGATGTTGGAGGGCACCGTTGCCAATGTTCCTCCCCAAGGTGGTCGAAAGCATCCATATCAAGACTGTATTCAAATCGACACCAGCAATATTTTATTCATATGTGGGGGTGCCTTCGTCGGTCTAGAGAAAATTATTGAGCAGCGTATTGGTAAAAAGTCGATGGGCTTTGTTCAGGGCTCAGGTGAGCCTCAAACTCAGTTTAACCGCGACAAGCGCGCTGCTGATGTATTAAAGAATCTAGAGGCAGATGATATCGTTAAGTTTGGGATGATACCCGAATTTATCGGACGTATTCCGGCTATATCAGTACTTAACCCGCTTGATGAAGAGGCACTGATGGCGATTCTGACCGAGCCGAAAAATGCTCTGGTTAAACAGTTCCAAAAACTGATGCTGATGGATAGTGTCAGCCTAGAGTTCAAGCCAGATGCAATTCGCGCCATCGCTCAGGAAGGATATCGACGCAAAACAGGCGCTCGGGCTCTGCGCAGCATTATTGAGGAAATCATGCTGGATGTTATGTACGAGCTGCCTTCAAGAAAAGATATGAAGCGTTTTCAAATTACTCGAGAGATGGTGGAGAAACGATCCACTGCTGAACTGCTAATGCATCCCTCTTCATTACCTAAGCCAGAATCTGCTTAAGCAAAACCTGTGATTCAATCATTTCAGTATCCCTAAATGGCAATCTGTAAAAGGTGTAACTAGCTGAAGGGATGTATGGCCTACGTAGCACTGAACGGGGTTGACCACTATTACGAGTGGATTTGTAATGGCAAGCCGGGACACCGACCAACGTTAGTTTTTCTCCATGGATGGGGAGGCTCTGCTCGCTATTGGGAACGTACAGCCCACGTCATGCAGGATGAGTTTGATTGTCTGCTATATGATTTGCGTGGGTTCGGTCGATCATCGCCTGCACCAGCGACTACACCTGAGCTAGGGGCTTTAGAGAGTTTCGCAGATGATCTTGAATGTTTACTAACTACTTTGAAGTTAGAACAGGTATTCATCAATGCCCATTCTATGGGCGCTTCAGTCGCACTGTATTTTCTCAATCGCTATCCCCAGCGGGTTAATAAAGCCATACTTACCTGTAATGGTTCATTTGAATATGATGAGCGTGCTTTTAATGCCTTTCACACCTTTGGTGGTTACGTAGTCATGTTTCGACCTGCATGGCTAGCGCGCGTTCCCCTAGCACCTCGATTTTTTATGGCACGGTTTCTAAAGGGAGACATTCCCTATGAAGATAAGAAAGTGTTTCTGAATGATTTTCTGCAAGCCGACACCGCAACGGCTATGGGTACGCTTAAAGCATCGGTCAGCAAGCATGCTACGGAAACGATGCCTGAAGCATTTTCAGCACTTAAAGTACCTACTTTAATCATATCTGGTCAATACGATAGGATTACCCCTGCTGAGCTGGGGCGTCAGGCGGCATCTTTAAGTAACCATATCAAGTATGCCGAAGTTCCAGATACTGGGCATTTTCCTATGTTGGAAGATGCAACGACATATCTCGCAATGGTTAGAGAGTTCTTAAGCTAGCTATTAGCTTAAAACTAGCCCAGCGTTAATTGCTGAGGTGATAAGACCAACTAGAGCTGATTTTCAGGTATGGCACGCGCATAGCCGGACATTCCGCAGGTTCGTCAGCAAATCAAATAATATTTCTGGCAGGGAGCGCCAAGAAATCTAAGTATCTTCAGTCGTTCAGGTGAGAGGTTAGAGACCTGAGGATGCTCATCGAGCCAGACCAGATGAATCGCCTGA
>JBCDIX010000010.1:0-124115 GCA_038748405.1 Cyanobacteria bacterium P01_H01_bin.21
ACTAGATAGTCAACACGCGGATCGTCAAGGTCTCTAAAGTGCTCAAACAGGGTACTTGAAGTCTCATCGGGGGTAGACATGGGGGATGACCTAACGCGCAACCCCCTTGATATTCCCATTCCGAATATGCGTTTGCCCTAGGCCATAGGTGATAGTGTGACAACCTTACCCACTGCGTGAGCTACCATAGAGAGCAAGACGTATGTCAAGTTGACCTATGGCGTTTCCCACACCTCTACTCGATGCTCGATTAGCCAGAGAGAAAAAACAGAATGAAGCTGACCGACAACGGGTATTGGCCTCAGCATTGGAGTGGTTGCGTACCCACGGGCAAATCTATGGCATCAACCACGGGTACATATTCGGCTCAGTGACTGAGTCAGGACGCTTTACACAGAGATCGGATATTGATATCGCCGTAGACACGTGGGAAACAGGAAATATTTGCGGTTTGATGGGCTATTTATCCTTGCATCTAAATCGCGATGTGGATGTAGTCCCTTTAGACCAGTGTCATTTTGCTGATAAGATTCGCCACCTGGGAATGCCATGGAGCGTGAACGACTTGCCGGACTCACTGCAGAAATCAACGGACAATGGCGACTAATTGCAAGAGTCAGCCATCGTTTGCAGGCACGCGTTGCCGAAGGTCTAGACACACCAAGCCAGTTGGATAGTGTGGCCTATCAGATTCACAATCTATATTGCTCTATTGAGGATTTGTTAAAACTGATTGCCAATGCCTTTGAAAATCGGATCGGCACCAGCGATGAATGGCATTGCGTTTTGCTATTACGGCTAAGCCAACCTGTGGAAGGGATACGGCCAGCTTTCTTATCTGAAGACTCTTTTGATCTGTTAAATCAGCTCAGAAGCTTTAGACACATGTTTCGACATGCTTACGGCACTGATATCAAGTTAAGACAGCTAGAACCTAACATAGATATGGCTTTACAAGTTTCAAGGCTCATTTCAGAAGATATTAAACAATTTTTAGAGCACTTGAATAATTCTGCAGACTAGGGATTACTTAAGCGCTATTGTTTTTCTGGTTGTTTTGATAAGCGGCCATCTTCCATATAAATAATGCGGTCAGCGACATCTAAAATTCGGTTGTCGTGAGTAACCAGTAAAATCGTGCAGCCCTGCTCTTTGGCTAGTTTGTACATAATATCAACCACATCGCGACCTGATTTTTTATCCAAGGCGGCGGTCGGTTCGTCGGCAAGAACAATCTTAGGATGGCTCACCAGCGCACGCGCGATCGCAACTCGTTGCTTCTGTCCTCCAGAGAGATCGGCTGGGTAGTAGTTAACTCTATCTTCTAGCCCCACCTGCTTTAGCATCTCTGCCGCGCGACGGTGGCGCTCGTCTTTAGTAAATGTCCCCTGCACTTCTAGACCCATTTGCACATTTTCTAAAGCGGTGAGGCTACCGTGCAAATTATGGGCCTGAAAAATATAGCCATTGTTGCGACGAGCTTTGACAAGAGCTTGTTCGTTAGCGTCGCATAGCTCATGGCCAACAACATTTAGGCTGCCAGTCTGGGCTGAGCGCAGACCGCCGATTAGCGTCAGCAAGGTAGTTTTACCAGAGCCAGAGGGACCGGTCATAATTACAATCTCCCCCGCTGTAATTTCTAAATTAATGTCAAACAGGGCCTGTTTACGCAACTGCCCAGACCCAAAAAAATGATCCAGCTTGTGAACAGAAATCGCTGTTTTGACAGGCATGTTCTTTGCAGTCATAGTCTTAAATTAGAAAATATCAGCAGGGTCAGCAGCTTGGAGACGACGAGTTGCGATCGCACCCGACACATTACACATAATCAACGTCAGTAAAAACACCACAAATGTACGACTCACCGGCATTGCAATTGGTAACGCTGTTGCGGCAGCTGTTAGCTGATAGGCTCCAAGCGCAATCGCTAAACCAGGGAAAAAACCCAACAACGACAAAATCAGAGCTTCTTCAAACACTACACCCAACAGATAGCTGTTGCGATAGCCCATCGCCTTAAAAGTGGCATATTCGGCCAGGTGACTATTTACATCGGTAGACAGCACCTGATAAACAATCACCACCCCAACAACAAATCCCATAGCCGCTCCCAAACCAAACACAAACCCAATGGGAGAGCTAGACTGAATCTCATTTAGTTCAAAATCGACATAGCCTTCATGGGTAAACACCATGACATCGTCTGGTAAACGAGCAGCCAGTTGTGCCCTAACCTCTTCAGGCTCATATCCTGGCTCGATATTGATTAGCCCTAAGGTGACAGCTCCCGGCTGACGTTTTGAAAAAAGTCGTAAAAAGTTTTGATCGCTGGTGATCAGAGCGCCATCATCTGCAAATGACGCTCCAACAGAAAACAAACCTGCAACCGTGACCGTATTTACACCAATTTCAGTGGTCGCAGGCTGCCCTGCTTCGACCTTATCAATCATCTCTTGATAATCGCCCCGCGATGCTTTGTCAAATAACACGTGATAAGGCATTTGAGTTTCTGCAATTTTGGCATTTACCTCAGGCAGGTCAAATGCCGGTCGACTTGGGTTTTGCCCCACAATCATCATGGATGTATCTTTGAGGGTCTGCGGATTGCGCCACTGTACAGACCCCACATACAGCGCATCGGTTGTAGTCACCCCTGGCACATCTTGAGCCTGATAAAGCCGCCGCCGAGAAAAGGTGCCTAGCTGCGAAAAGTTCTTGGCTTGAGTGCTAACAAGCACCAGATCGGCCTTCAGCGCTCGAGGATACTGGGTATTTGTTTTGTATAGGGCATCTGAAAACCCTAGCTGCATAAACATCAGCACGTCAGCAAATGTAATACCTGCGATCGCAGTGAGCAGTCGAGTACGATCATGCTTTAGCTGTAATAAGCCCAAGGGTGTTCGTTCTTGTAGAGATCTAACAAGTTTAAGAGGGTTCATAAGAATAAGGAAATTAAGAAATTTCCCGTAGGGGCGTTGCATGCAACGCCCCTACGGGAGACGTCGGCAGGGGAAAATTTATTCAATCTGGATGGTGGCAGTCACTTGTAAATTGGTCAAACCAGCAACAATGTCGCGAGAAGTCTCATCTAGACGGATATGAACTTCGACCACTTTGGCGTCAATATTGGCAGCGGGGTCTTCATTCACCACCTCTTGAGCCTCAACCTGCAGACCAATGCGTTGAACCGTGCCCTGTAGCTCAGAGTCTAAAACCGGCGTAGTAATAGTCGTCGGCTGACCGGGCTCCACCTTTGTAATATCGTCTTGATAGACATCTGCAACCACAAACATTTGCTCGGTCTGCCCCAGGGTGGCAATCCCCTCGCTATCAATGGTTTCACCAGACCGGGTGTGAATTTTGAGAATCTGGCCGTCCACAGGAACACGGACATAGGTTTTATCTAAATTAGCTTTAGCCTCAGCAACTGTTGCGATCGCAGCCTGCACTTCTGCCTCAGCTGCCGTTACATCCACCGGTCTTACCTCCGCCAGGCTATCCAGTGTGGCACGGGCCTGGGTAATTTGTTCTTGCCCCGCCGACTCAATCCGAGCCAGAGACGCCTGGGCTTCTTGCAGCTGCCGCTGAGCCGTGGTGTAGGTCAGCTGTTTAGCATCCCGCTCAGACTCGGAAACAGCCCCCTGCTGATAGAGCGACTCATAGCGTCGGGCTTCGACCTGGGCGTTTTGTACCTCTGCTTCTAATCGGGCAATGGTGGCTAGCTGGGTGCTGATGTTGCCAGCTTGGTCAGCTTCAAGACGGGCAATTTCTGCCTGCTGGGCCTGTAGATCGCCAGTTTGGGCGCCGGCCTGCACCTGGGCCAGCTGAGCACGGGCAATCTGTACTTCCTGCTCGGCTTTTTGCAGAGCCGCCTGCATCAAATCGCGATTGTCCAAAACCGCAATCATCTGCCCTTGCTCAACCTGGTCGCCCTCTTTCACTAGCAGCTCTTGCACCCGGCTTTCTTGAGCAGATGTGGGGGCCGTCAGCTGAATGATTTCTCCCTCTGGCTCCAGGTGACCTAGAGCGGTCACGGTGGTAATTTCAGGAAGCGCTATCTGCTCTGCCTGCTCTGCCTGCAATTGCGCTGACTGAATCCCACGCCAGGCAACCACGCCCATTACGGCCAAAATAACCACACTGACAATCAACCACCAGCGGCGGCCTACAACCTTTGTTTGATGAGTTAAAGCATTTAAATTCATAGCGCCCTTTAAACGGCTATTGAATTATTTTACTAAACGGTTTAGTAAAATTCAACTCATCACGGGCAGTTTAGTAGAATTAGATTCCAATCTAAACCCTAGGGAGCTTTTTGAGTGGCCTCTGCTATCCCACCCCAATCACCCAATGCCTCGGATCCTAAAGCCGATAAAGCTAAAGCTATTCTCTCAGGAGCCTTTGAGGTATTTACCACCCAGGGATATGCAGCCGCCAGTATGGCACGTATCGCTAAAGCCGCAGGGGTATCTAAACCTACGCTCTACAGTTACTTCCAAGACAAGGAAGGACTGTTTATTGCATTAGTGCAACAGCTGCTGCACAAAAGTACTCGCACGGTGGGGCAGTTACCTGGAGAGGCTAACTTCCCAGACTCACCCGAGGCCATAATGCGCCAGATGGCGACATCTTTTCTTAGGGAAGCGGCTAACAATAAACCGTTTCTGACGCTGATGCGTTTAATCATTGGTGAATCTGAGAAGTTCCCTGAGCTCGCTCAAACGTTTGTCCGTGAGTTGAGCAAGCCAATGCTAGAACGGATGACAACCTATTTGGGCAATCATCCACAGCTCCATTTTTCAGACCCAGAGGTTGCGGCTCGTATGTTTGCGGGCTCGATGGTGTACTACTTGATTGTGCAGGAAATAATGGGTGGTAAAAAAATCATACCCATGGAGTGCGATCGCATGGTTGCCGGCCTTGTAGACATCATGATGGCCGGGGGGCATTACGAGGCTTAATTCATCGATTAGCAACAGGATGTGAGTTCAGCATGGGGTAAAACCACTCAACCGGTAGAACGGTATGGTTATCCGTGAGTTCCCTTCAGGCATCGACCCAATGCTAGAAAGCATCATCTGGATCCTCCTCACAGGTTTTTTCGCGGGACAAATCACCCGACGGCTCAAAGCCCCAGCCCTTGTTGGCATGGTCCTCGCAGGCATCCTTATCGGCCCTCAGGTCGCTAATGTACTCACTCCTGGAACCCTCAACGCAGCCGACTCTCTACGCATCATTGCCGTCATGGTCATCTTAATGAAAGCTGGGTTGGGGCTAGATCGCGACAAGCTAGCTCAGCAAGGCACCGTTGCTCTCCGTCTCGGGTTTCTGCCTGCTACTTGTGAAGCGATCGCTGTTGCCTTAGCTGCCATGTGGCTATTCCAATTTGATCTCCCTACAGGTTTATTGCTCGGCTGCATTCTGGGTGCAGAATCACCAGCCGTCATTGTGCCCGGCATGTTGCGGCTCAAGAGTTTAGGCTGGGGAGTCAAAAAAGGAATCCCTGACGCTATTTTAACCGGCAGTGCTCTGTCAGATGTGCTGCTATTGCTAGTGTTTAGCTTACTGTTAGCGTTTCTAACTCAAGGGGCTGGTGCAGGCATCACGTTGGGCAGCCTTAACCTCAGCCCTGTGCAGCTTTTACCACTACAGGTCATCCTGCAGGTCAGCTTAGGCATCCTGCTAGGCTGGCTCACCGCTCGTTTATTCGTGATGGTTCTAGCAAAACAAAACTGGACTCAAAATGCCGTACAGGATGCCCTTGTTGCTGCCAGCGTTGCATTGTTGCTTGTTGTTATTGCAGAATATATTCCAGTTTTCTCTGGCTATCTAGCCGTCATGTCCACCGGTTTTTTTCTCATTGAGTTCGATACGCCCCTGGCAAGGCGGCTACGAGAAGGGTTTAACAGTCTGTGGGTGATTGCCGAGATTATTCTATTTGTGTTGCTGGGGGCTAGCATTCAGCTCAATGTTTTAGAAGACACTCTGCTAGTCGGTTTGTTGATATTAGCGATTGGGACACTAGTAGGACGCTCACTCGGCTGGTATCTTGCCACACTGGGCAGCAATTGGACCAGTAAAGAACGCCTGTTTTTACTCTCGGGAAATTCTGCCAAAGCAACAGTCCAAGCAGCGATTGGGGCAATCCCTCTAGCCCAAGGCGTTACTGGAGGAGACACAATTCTCGCCCTTGCCGCATTATCGATTTTAGTCACAGCTCCCTTGGGTGCTTGGGCAATCCCCACTTTTGCTCCAAAACTGTTAGAACGGGGTGACGTAGATCCGACAAAGGTCTCCATAAGCCGTCGCATTGTTCTTCTTGCTGCTGTTGACACTTCTCCCCTTGCAGCACAAGTCCTCACAAAAGCGGCTGATCTCGCCCGTCGATGTGATGGGGATGTGGTGGTTTTACACGTCCTACGCATTGATAACCCTCAAAACATCAAACAGCTAAAAAAACTTGCACAGCAACACTTAGCGGATATTCGACATCAGTTTATTGCTACATCTGGAGCCATTCCTGCAGAAATACTGCAAGTCGCCCAAGACTATAGCGTGGCAGAAATTGTTATTGGCAAACGCGGTCACCGACATCTGGAAAACTTATTCGTTGGATCTGTTTCACGAGCCGTGGTAGAAACAAGTCCTTTACCTGTCGTTATTGTAGAAGCAGCTTAACGGCCACCCAGTTTATCCTTTGAAGTTAAGATATGAATGAATATCCGGCCAATCATAGAGTGTTCAGGTCATGCGCACATTAACCAAATGGTCAGTCAAAGACTATCAGCACATGCGAGATCTAGGGATTCTCGATCATCGCCGCTGCGAACTTATCAACGGAGAAATTTGGGACATGGCTCCAGAAGGTGCATCTCACAGATTTGTAAATCACCGAGGTGTCAATTATTTACGCGAGGTAATGAAGGATAAAGCCGAGGTCTTTGAAGCCCATCCCATTACGCTCACTAACTCTGAGCCTCAGCCTGATATCGCCATCGTTCGCCTACCCGACACTCGTTACCTAAAGCGGCATCCTTATCCAGAGGATATTTATTGGTTGATTGAAATCGCAGACACAACTCTTAGTTACGACTTAGATACAAAACGCAAGCTCTATGCCACAGCAAGTATCAAAGAGTACTGGGTGATTGATATAACCAAAAGACAGCTAACAATATTTAGAGACTTAAAAAATGGCGATTTTCGCACTCAAAATACGGTCAATTCGGGAGCTATTCATCCAGTTGCTTTCCCCAATCTGACAATTGAGATTCACAAATTAGTTAGCGTTCCAGAATAATGAAAGGTGAAACCTCAACTAACGGAAATTGCAAGCTATGCCAGCCCACAGGTAGGTAATGGTACCTTCTGGCTCATTGGCATCCAGCAGACCAAACAGACTATTAGATACATCAAAAAATTCTATCCCCAAAGAACTTTCTATCACCGCAATATCGTAGTTCTCTTCTAACTCTGCTAACGTTGAGCCCACACCAACACCGTTCACCGTTGTTAGGTTTTCAATTTTTTCATCTACTGTCCAGCCGACAAACTGATCTTGCATTACGTTAATGGTAAACCCGTTGGACCAGGTAACAAAACTCATTGGCCCAGCACCACATTCGCTATTTTCAGTTCTTTCGGTAGGTTCTCCTAAAGTTGCAGAAATCGCTGTTTGAGAAGTTGCAATATCTGTTTCAAAGGGAATAGTGCGCGTTGTTCCAGACTGCTGATCGACTATTAGTACACCTTCTCCCGAGAGAGCTAGGGCCATACCTGTCATCTCTTCTGTCGATAATGCATCTGGGTCATCAACTGATACAGCTAGTGTCTGAGAAGTGTCTACACTGTCAGCAGCAGTGTTTGACGATGTTCCCTCACACGCTGTAATTGTTAAAAGCATAAATACACTTAAAGGAAACAACACTCGAAAGCGTCTGTCTTTTTGATACATAGTGTTACTGTTAATAATTATCTTTTGAAGATATCTCCAAGCATTATCTATCAAATACTATATCGACAAAACCTTATCCCGAACATCATCAAAATCATACATTCCATAGCGTACCAGCATCGCAGGCAAAAGTTTTACAGATGAGCGTCTTCCAACACCTGACCAACACGAAAATGTTTTGGATCATGAAAAATCATCCATCCATACTGAGCGTGGTTAACATCATCCGGCCCAGTATCATTTCCTTTGTTAGAAAAACGCTCTGCCGTCTCGTAGGGGATCTACACGAGTGAGGAAAGCAATTACAACGATGCAGACACTCTTGTATTAGTATTCCGTTCGTAATGGCACATCTAACACTTAATTCAGTGTCGCAATTCTCTCAAATTGACAAAACTTTGCCTCGAATATCTTTTGGCCCTTCTACCCTATAGCGCGCTAACATCGTCGGCAGAATATCATACAGCTGAGCATTCTCTAACACTTGGCCATCCTTAGGCTCTTTTGGGTCATGAAAAATCATCAACCCATACTGGGCGTGGTTGGCATCATCTGGCCCAGTATCATTCCCTTTTGCGTATAGCTCCCCGGTGCCCACACTACCGACAGAGCGCCATGCTAACCAGTCAAAATACACTAACAAGTCTGGTGCCATTCCTCGCACTTTTTGATACGTCTCTTGAGGAATATAGGCTTTTACCTCCATCGGCAAACCATCTGGTAGTGTAATTGTCTCTAGCTCTGCAATTAGCTGCTCACGAAATGCCTTAAATTCTTGCAGTGGAATTGTTCCTTGGGGTTCTCGTCCCTTCACATTCAAAAAGATTCTGGCATAGTAGCCGCCTGCTCCCCACACCTTTGTATTCTCCCAGTCCACCTCTACTTTATCTAAAGCGGTCGGCTCTGTCGGTTTCTCTTTTAAGGTGAGGTAGCCCTTTTCCATCAACCATTCATTGATGCAAATTCCACCGAGTAGAGGCTGTGCGCCATGATCTGACACAACAAGAACAGCAGTCTCTTCATCACACTGGGTTAATAGCTGGCCCACTCGCTCATCTACATGACAGTAATAATCGTGGATCGCTGTCGCAAATGGCATGTCTGGCTCATAGTCTGGATGCCGCGGGTCCATGGGCTTCCAAAATGCATGGTGAATGCGATCTACTCCCATATCGACCAGCATTAAAAAGTCAGGCTGTTCTTGAGAAATTAGCTTTTCCGCCAGGGTAAAGCGTTGATCGCATAGCTTGTGGATATTTGACAGAATCTCTGATTTATCTTCTGAGCGAAACTCAGGCACATCCATCATAAAGTCAGGCATCCAGTTAAGAATCTGGCCACCTAGCTCTGGTGGGTGGGTAAAGGTCACTTTGGGGCTAGGTGTGAGAAAACACGACACCATCGCACCATTCACTTCATAGGGTGGCGATGTGCCAGGCACACTCAGGGCAGCTACTTTCCATCCAGCTTTGCCCAGATAGTCCCACAGTCGCGGAAAACGCACAGCTCGACCGTCGGCAATGGTCATATTCTGATAGGCCCGCGTCGCTCGATTACGAAACCCATAGATGCCCAGCTCTCCGGGATCGCGACCGGTCATCATGCAGCTCCAGGCTGGAACGGTAATGGCAGGAATAGAGCTTTCTAAACGACCGTAGCTACCCTGGCCCATCAAACGAGAGAGATTGGGCAGATCATCTCGCCACTGCTCAAAGACAAGGGAGGGCTCCATGCAGTCAAGACCAATGATGATAAGACGAGGAGAAGGTGGCATAAAAAAAGCAAGAAAAGCAGAAGGCAACGAGTTACAGGCAACTCGTCAGGTAGGTAGGTTTTGTTTAGTAGTTCTTTGCTGTCTGCCCAAAGCGTCGCCGTAACACTAACGTTGCCACTCCACCAACAACTGCCACAAGCGACAAGATATGCACCACATTAAACGGTGTACCTGGGAAGAACCAGGAGTCTGTTCGAAGGAATTCGATAAAAAATCGACCAAAGGGGTACCACACCAAATACAACAGCGATAGATCTCCGGGTCTTAGCTGGCGACCAAAGCGTTTTGATACCCAATACAGCACGAAAAAGCCCAACAGATTCCATACGGACTCGTATAGAAACAAGGCATGAAATCGGGTGGACTCTGGGTATGTAACTAAGTCGTTATAGGGAGCTAAACGGTGCGGTGGATCGATGCGTAAGCCAAAGAGCCAATCGGTAGGGGGACCGTAGAGTTCTTGGTTAATAAAATTGCCCCAACGGCCAATGGCTTGAGCTATGGGTAACCCAACGGCTGCTGCATCTAAATACATCAGTGTGGGCAGACGGCGCACTTTGGTAAACAACCAGAGGGCAATGCTACCAAAAATAAAGGCACCAAAAATGTGAATGCCGCCACCCCAGATTTGTAATATCTGGCCAGGGTTCCGCAGGTAGAACGTTTGGTCGCCAGATTGGACAAAGACATAGTAAAGACGGGCACCGATAAAGGCTGGAATAAGCACCCAAATCAGCATGTCCCAAAAATCTTCGGGGTTCTTACCACGGCGTTCGATCTCTTTGCTGGCAATCCAGGAACCGGTAATAACAGCTGTCGCCATGAGCAAGCCGTACCAGCGTAAAGCAAAGGGACCAAATTCAATCAGCGTCGGATCTACGGGAGGATACATATTTATTCTTCTAAATATCCAAGGTCTTTAAGACGACGACGAACTTCTGGATCATCAAATCCAGAGGCACGAGCTTGAGAGTATACTTCTTGGTGCTCATCCGCATCTTGACTAAAGGCAGCAAGAGAGTCTTGTAAGGATTCCACCATCTCTGGAAAAATCTCACTCAGGTTAAGCTTTTCACTAGGGTCATCTTGCACATCATAGAGTTCTGGGGGGTTTTCATCGGTTTCGATCAGTTTATGATGGCCAACCCAAACAGCCCGCCTAGTCTGATCGCACGCATGCTGAGAAACAAGTTCTGGCTGTCGTTTTTGAATAAGGTTTAGGACATTTTGTGGAATCACAGCCTCTGCATAGACACAGCTTTCGGGCTCAGCTTCGTCAAAACTCTCAGTTGTTTTTCGATGTTCTAAACTCAGCTCAGCTTCTTCTGGTGTGGCGATGCCGGCCGCGGATAGAACCGTATGGAACAAACAGCGGGTGGATACGACATCATCGCGAATACTGCCCCGCTGGATGATATCGGTTGGGTCGTGAATGATGAGCGGAACCTGTACCAGCTCATTATATATAGACAGAGCATGGCCAATAAGTTGTTTTTCGCCCAGGTGCTCACCATGGTCGGCGCAGACAACAATATAGGTATTATCGAGTCGACCGGACTGTTGCAGCTGTTCTATAAATCTTCCTACTTGAGCATCTTGGGCTGCAACCTCAGCATCATACATGCTGTCTAAAGTGTCTTTTTGCTGCTCTCCCAGGGCTCCCATTAGGGGTGCGAGCCAACCATAAACATCACTATTAAAGCGCCGTAAATAAGTCTGGGCATCGCGATCTTTAAGCACATTTGGCGCAAATTTTTCGATGTATTCGCGTGGTGGATGGTAGGGCATGTGGGTGCCCATCAGGTTGATGAAGGTAAAGATGGGTTGATCTGAGGCTGCTTCTTTGCGCTCAATCAACAGTTTGGCCGCGTCATCTAATGATTTGCGAGTGTTGCCCTTAAAGCTCAGGGCTGTTTGCCAGAGGGGCACCATCAGCGGTGTAAACGACAGTGACAGCAGCCAGTCAGAACGGGCAAAAGCATCTTGAATCTTGTTTAGTGTTCTGGCGACAACACGCTTGAATAGCTGACGATATTTATCTAAAAAGCTGGAGGGAATACCGGCTTGATTGGGTCTAGAGCTGAGTAGACCGCTGTAGTTTAGAAAGCTGTAAAAGCCACGACGCAAGCCGTTGTTGATCACACCCACTAGAGGGTTGTTACAAAATGCGGCGGTATAATAGCCTTCGTCTTGCAGTCGTTCTGCCAATGTTTTGAGATGGGGTGGCATGACTGAATAGGACTGCTGCATCTGATGCTGTGATGGGTACAGTCCGGTGAACATAGACGCGTGAGAAGGAATCGTCCACTGACCGGGTGCGATCGCAAACTTAAATCGTGTCGCTCCTTCAGCAAACGCATCAATATTTGGCGATGTCGGCTTGTCGTAGCCGTAACATGACAGGCGATCTACACGCTGGGTATCGAGCACCAAAAAAATGATATCTGGTTGATTTGAGGGCATTGAAGCGCAGGGGAGCTTAATGACAATCGTGTCGCTATTGCTAGCGATGCAGTATTAACTCAGTCTAGAGCATCAAGACTGTAGCCGTTGCTGATTTATACGATAAAGTGCCAACCTCATCCCCCAATCGACCTACAGATCTTCGACAGAATGATGACGCAAAAACTCTTCCACCTGCTCCCGCATCGGCATTGAAGGCTGGGCCCCAGCTGCCATCACAGAGAGTGCTGCCACCGCACTGGCCCACACCACAGCAGCGCGGAGAGATTTTTCTTCCAGTAAAGCGACTGCTAGACCACCATTAAAGGCATCTCCAGCAGCAACAGTATCCACCGCTTTCACTTCAAACGCCGGTACGTGAAATACTTCTGACTCTGAGGCAACCACCGCCCCCTGATTCCCCAGTTTGACAATGACCGTCGACACCCCGCGCTGACGCAGCACCTGAGCGGCCTCCATCGCTGTGGGGATACTCTTAACTTGCACACCAGTCAGCTGAGACGCTTCCGTCCGGTTGGGGGTCAAAATATCCACCAACCCATAAAAATCTTTAGGCAGATCCATACGCGCTGGTGCTGGATCGACAATGACACAATGGTCAGTAGAACTGTCAGCCGCTTGCCTGGCCGCCGCCTGTACAGCCACCAGTGGAATTTCAAACTGCATGAGCAAAACAGAGGGCTCAGTGCCGAGAGGCAATCGTTTGGCATCTGATGCAGTCACATTGCCATTGGCCCCAGGCACCACAACAATCTGATTCTCACCAGCATCATCCACATTAATCAGCGCTACACCTGACGGTGCATCATCAACCTGCAATAAATCTGTGGCGACACCTGCTCCATGCAAAGCATCTCGCAATGCCCTGCCAAAACTGTCATCACCAATACGCCCCGCCATCGCTGTCGGCAATCCTAATCGAGCCGCTGCCACCGCCTGGTTGGCCCCCTTACCACCCGGTACTGTGTGAAAGCCTGTTCCTAGCAAGGTTTCTCCAGGCTGCGGTAACGTTGGCACCTGGGCGACCAGGTCCATATTGAGGCTACCAAAGACGATAATAGGCATCGGACAGAGTTAGGGCTCAAAACTACCCCAACTATCCCCTAATCCGGTGAGTGGGTCCAAGCTGGGGGGCGTTTCATTGGGTGAGTCATTCACTTGCCAAGGGTTCGGTGGCCGGTCGCTGCTCCAGGCCCACCAAGCCGTACCGCAATCACAGTTATAAAACTCTTGCCATTTACGTTTGTGATTATGGGTATAGACTGGCGCACGGCGGTTGATCCAAACATCGGTAGCAGCACTGGCAGACTCGCCACAGCGCGGACAGCCAAATGTCAGTGCATGAGTGGCAGACTCGACCCACTTAGGTGGGGTAGGTGAAAAAGCTTCCATAAATGATTAGGCAGTTTGCCAGCATCTCCTTACGTTAATTATGGTCGTGATTTCTAAAAACGCACCACCCGTGACCTATCGTCATCCTTGCCCCCTTAAATTTTGTGAAAAGACGTTAAGAATCTATAGTTGAGACAGGGCGGGCCGGGACGGCCAGCTATAGACCTTTAGCAATAGGCAATTCCCGTGAAGGCTATCACTCTGCTTGGTTCAACTGGCTCCATCGGCACCCAAACTCTAGATATTGTCGAGCATCATCCTGATAAGTTTCGTTTGGTTGGCATTGCCGCAGGCCGCAACGTTACCCTGCTAGCCGAGCAAGTACGCCAGTTCAAACCTGAAATTGTTGCCATTTGCGACGAGAGTAAGCTGACAGAACTCAAAGATGCGATCGCAGATGTTGATCCTCAGCCACAAATCTTGGCCGGAAAAGAGGGCATTGTAGAAGTCGCTCGCTACGGCGATGCCGAAGCGGTTGTGACTGGCATTGTCGGCTGTGCCGGACTGCTGCCCACCATTGCCGCCATCAAAGCAGGCAAAGACATTGCCCTAGCCAATAAAGAAACCCTCATTGCCGGTGGCCCAGTGGTGCTGCCCCTAGTCGAAAAGCACGGAGTAAAGCTATTACCCGCCGACTCTGAGCACTCCGCCATTTTTCAGTGCATGCAGGGTCTACCTGAGGGGGGTCTCCGCCGCATTATTCTGACCGCTTCAGGTGGAGCCTTCCGCGACTGGCCGGTCGAAAAGCTCAAAGATGTAACCGTGGCCGACGCTGTCAAGCATCCTAACTGGTCCATGGGTCGCAAGATTACCGTAGACTCCGCCACTATGATGAATAAAGGGCTAGAGGTAATCGAAGCCCATTATTTATTTGGTCTTGACTACGACCACATCGACACTCTGATTCATCCCCAGAGCATTATTCATTCACTAATTGAAACCCAAGACACCTCAATGCTGGCGCAGCTCGGCTGGCCCGATATGCGTCTGCCGTTGCTTTATGCTGTCTCTTGGCCTGAGCGCATTTTCACCGACTGGAAGCCGTTAGACTTAGCGCAGCTGGCCACCCTTACCTTTAAAGAGCCAGACCACGCTAAGTATCCCTGCATTAACCTGGCCTATGAGGCAGGTCGGGCTGGTGGCTCGATGACGGCTGTGTTAAATGCAGCCAATGAGCAGGCTGTAGCGCTGTTCTTAGATGAAAAAATTCATTATTTAGATATTCCTAAGGTGATTGAGAAAGTGTGCGATCGCAACCGCGACCATCTCACCGCTAACCCATCACTACAGGACATTCTCGATGCTGATCAGTGGGCCAGGCAAGAAGTCATTGCAGTTAGCGATACACTAACCGAGCGCCAGGTGGTAGCCCTGAGTTAAGATTGGCAGAGCAAAATTTGCCCAGGAACTTAGCAGGAATCGTCGCCCATGGAAATTGTGGTTGTCATTGGTGCCATCATCATTTCAATCCTGGTCTTTACTTGGCTGCTCAAGGTAGTCAAGGCCACCATCAAGACGGCATTTCTAGCAGCACTTATTTTGCTAGCGCTACAAATTTTCTTTGGCGTTGGACCTGAAACCATCTGGGAAACCATCCGCGACTTTATCGATCAGCAGGCCGGTGAGGTAGTTCGCTAACAACCGCCATAGTCTTCAAAGCGACTAGTAGAGGACTAAGCGGAGACGAAGTCCGGCCACATTGGAATCTTTTAACGTAGTCACTAACAACAGTGTTCTCTAGGGCAAATAGGCTGTGAATGACAGTTTTACAAGTGTCACACGAGGCCAAAAAAAACGTCTCACTTTATCTGAACTTGACATAATTTTCACTTAATCTGAAAACGGGTATGCAATACTGGACATGTGCCTATCTGTAGTGTTGTTCACCTGCACTACACACCAGTTCGAACCTGTTATCAGTCTATTATTTTGACTTCTGTTGGCCCTGTCTGACACCAAAATATTGCGAGCTAGAGAGACATAACAGAATAGAACCTAGCATCACCACCTAAATTTTCCATATAAAAAGGCATCGGTAAGTGGTCCCAATCAGTTCTTAGACATCGAACCACCTTTACACAATCCTGAGAGATGTTAGATTCAAAGTCCCCAGGATTTGAGATTTTAGTGGCAGATTCTAAGAAATTAAACAGCTTGCTCACGTCTTGTAAAGGATGACACTGGCCTACATATAAACCAAAAGTCTGTAGCCGATTGTCTCTTAATCAGCTGCGATTATACGGGTATGTCTCACTCTTCCAAGAATGGGACTGGTTGTTGATGAGAACTAATCACACTGTTTTTCTTCTCGGCATCTAACCAAACGACTTTTACCTCACATATTTCCTCCATATTCTTATTGTGCTCACTGATAGCGAGCATCGATTTAGTATGACAAATTATCATTCATTTGAACAACAAGCATCATCAATCGCTTTTGTTGATAATAGTCTCAGTGATGCCGATATCCTCTTAAAGGGGTTTCGCACCGATCAGGTCATTATGCTCGACGATCGCAGCAACGGCATTGAGCAAATCTCTCAGATCTTAGAGCAGTATGACCACAGCCTGGACAGCATTCACATCTTCTCGCCAGCAGAGGCAGGCACCCTACAACTAGGAAATATCAGCTTAGATAAAGATAGCCTCAGTCAGCATAAAGACAAACTCGTTGACTGGGAGAAAGCTCTGACTGACAAAGGAGATCTTTTATTGTATGGATCTAATCTTGCTAAACAGAGCAGCGGTCGCCAGCTGGTTAGAAAAATTGCACGCTTCACCGGAGCAGATGTAGCTGCCTCTAGAGATCTAACTGGCAGTCAATCCTTAGGAGGCGACTGGGAGCTGGAATACACCAAGGGAAACATCGAGCATCGTTTTTCTCCTACAAACTACTCAGGACTGCTCTCAATAAACGACAACAGTCAACCCAATCCTGAGGATAGCGGCATTACTAAACCTCAGCCTGTTCTTGACAACAATATTGAGAGAGAACAACCCATCTCTCAGAAAAGTCCTGATCAGGGTAAAAATGCCCAGCCCTCTAATCAGCCCAAAGCCACTAACACAGCTGCAGACGATATTCTCAACATCCAATTTGAAACCCATACGCCTGGGCAATATACCGAAAACTTAGTAGACCAGGATTGGCAATCTGTTGCCTGGGCTAATCTGGGTGACCGTGCTCGCATTGTTAAAGATTCTGATTCCCAGCGTGGTCAGGTGTTAGAAATCACCTATCCTAAGGGGGCTGTCGGCTCACGGCAGGGAGGTAGCCAGTTTGAAGTCTCATTACCCGAAGCAGACGAGCTATGGCTGTCCTACTATGTCAAATTTGGTGAGGGCTTTGACTTTAGAAAGGGTGGAAAACTACCAGGTCTAACCAGCAAAGGTAGCGATTATACCGGCGGTAGGTACCCGAGCGATGGCGATGGTTGGAGTGCTCGCTACATGTGGAAGGAGAACGGCACTGCCATTGCCTATCCTTACTATGTTGATATGCAACAGAAATGGGGCGACGAGATCCCGCTAGAGGACTTTACTTTTGAACCGGGACAGTGGCATCAGATTACTCAGCACATCAAGTTAAATACTGACAGCAAAGCAAACGGTGTGTTAGAGACCTGGGTAGACGGTAAAAAAGTGCAGTCCAAGTCAGATATGCGCTTGCGACTTGGCAATAAAGGCAAGATCGATTCGCTCTATTTCTCCACTTTCCATGGTGGCAAAGGTTCAGACTGGGCACCCAGGGTGGAGAGCAAAGCCTTCTTTGATGGCTTTGTTGTCAGTAAAAAAGCGCCCGCTGCACTGACTCGTTAATAAAATTGTGGGATAGGTTGCTACACGCCTATCCCACCTAAACCCACAGCTAATCTGAGATATCCGATCAAGTTCGTTAGTCCGCAGCGGCTCAGCCAGGCATCATAAGCTGACTTATCATAGTGCTAAGCGATTAATAGACATAATGCTGGCTTCTACTGAGCAGTTACCAATTAACCCTGGCGAGAACCGTGTTGCTTTACATGGGTTAGATTGGCTTGCTTATCAGCAGATGAAGGCGTTACTGAATGAACGTACTAGGGCACGGTTAACCTATGATCGCGGCACGTTAGAGATTACGATGCCATCCGAACCCCATGAGTTCTATGCTCGGTTAATTGAGCGTTTTATTATCGTTCTGGTGGTGGAATTAGGGCTACAGGTCAAGACCCTAGGCTCAACTACTCTAGACAGGAAAGATTTGGAACGTGGGTCAGAACCAGACAATGGTTATTACATTCAGAATCAGCCCCAAGTAGCTGGACGAAGGATTGATTTAGCTGTGGACCCCCCACCAGATTTAGTAGTGGAAGTGGATATTAGCCACACGGACATTGATAAAAATTCGCTGTACGCAGCAATGGGAGTGCCAGAATTTTGGCGCTTTAATGGTCAGGTCTGGCGCATTTATCAGCTACAAGAGAATGTTTATGTGGAAGTGGATTGTTCGCCCACATTTCCGATGGTGGCAAAAGAGAAGCTTTATGAGTTTTTAGCTGTTAGCCAACAAAATGAAGTAGACGCCGAGATTAATTTTCGCACCTGGGCAAGAGAACAGAAACCGTAAGTTACACCATCTATCCTTTTCATCTTTGATTGTGACAGTTTCGGCTACAGATAGCAGATTCAAAATAACAACATAGCTCATTATAGTTTTCTACAAACTTCACTCCACATTCGGGCAAGTCAATGATATAAAGCATTTAAGGCCTATGCCATAGGATAGCCAGAAAACAAGTCATCTAAAATTAACGATTCATATTCAAGACATTGACTATGCCACTTCAAAAGGCGTAATGCTGCCATTCGAATCTCGAAAACAAGCTTTGTTAAATTCAATTCATTAACAGGGGCTCTGCCGAATCGTCTGTTTTGAGAGATTAGACTGAATACTCTTAGAACTCAAGCTAGGTTAGTTCAATCTTTCATAAGATATGAACCAGCTGTTTAACTTCTTAAATTTTTATCTCAACCTCTCTTAATTTCAGGGCTGTAAGCCTGGCCTCCCCAGAATTAGGACACGGAAGGAGGTTCCGATATTTGATAGCTAATTGGAACCACTTCACAAATCCATTACTTTTGAGAATCTTCATTATGTTAACTATGCGCTGCGTTCAAACAACAACAGCTTTATTGATAGCCCTAGGCGTAGGTACAGGAACACTCTCGCCTCTCATCTCTCCAGCTCCAGTTATCGCTCAAACCCAAATCCAGTTTACCGATGTTTCCTCTAGTCATTGGGCCAGCCAGTTTATCATCAGCCTGGCCGAGAAAGACATCATTGCTGGCTTTCCCGATGGCACCTTTCGCCCCGATGAGCCCGTAACTCGCGCCCAGTATGCCGCCATGGTTCGCAAGGCATTCAACCAAACCAACGTTCGCAGCAGCACTACCTTTGTTGATGTCTCCGCCAACTACTGGGCTGCAACTGCCATTGACGAAGCCTATCGCATGGGCTTTTTATCCGGCTATCCCAATCGTATCTTTCAGCCCAATCAGAATATTCCTCGCGCTCAGGTGCTGGTCTCCTTAGCCAATGGTCTTAACTATGAGGCGACAACCGTTGGCAGCGCCAACATTTACCGTGATTCTGGCTCTATCCCCAGCTATGCCACTGCCAGCATTGCCGCCGCGACTGAGCAACAGCTGGTGGTCAACTATCCCAATGTTGAGGTACTGCGTCCTAATGAAACAGCGACACGGGCTGATGTAGCCGCCTTTATCTATCAGGCATTGGCAAGCCAAAATCAGGTCGCTACAGTGCAGTCTCCCTACATTGCTCAAGCAAGAACAACGACAACAACTGCTCAATCATCAATCACATCAGGAACGACTATTCCTGTCAACTATGCTGATGGCAATAAGATTATTCTTCTACCGGATGAGACATTGCCAATCACACTACAAGTATCTGAAGCAATAACGAATCGTCAAGGTCAAGTACTCATTCCTCGCAATAGTCAGGTTATCGGCGAGCTACGTCCAATTACCGTAGAAAACCAGCAGGGATCTCAGTTTGTTGCCCAAACTTTGGTTCTACAAAATGGTCGTCAGTATGACCTGCAGGCCCAGTCTAAGGTGATCACAACAACTGAAACCATTCGTCGAGGGGCCAGCGTTGGTGAAGTGTTTGCTGGAGCCGTACTTGGCTCTGGTGCCGCCACGGCTGTTGCTTCAGTCACCGGTGACGATGAGCTTCAAACTTGGGAAATATTGACAGGTACAGTCGCTGGAGCCATCGGCGGTCTAGTACTAGGACGAGAACGCGTAGAAGTGATTTCGATTAATCCTGCTACAGATCTAACGCTCACCGTTAGCCAACCTTTAGCGTTGTCAGAATAGAAAAAGCAATGGCCCTAACAGATTCAAAGTTAGGGCTATATTCTTATCAAAACAGTCTCATCAATTTAGGCACTAAATCATTAAACTGCAAGAGTTTTAGTTGAGAAAGCGAGCTATAGTTCCGAGGAGTCTGACCTTTGCAGGTGAGAATAACATGCAGGCTCAAATGTTGAATAAGTTCACTACCGTCCCCAAAGAAAATACCAAAATAGAAAGCTAAAGCAATTCCAGACTCAACAAGTTTTCTTGATGTCAGTCCGCATATTGACTGAACTGGCTCAGGGCTGATAGCCTACAAAGCTAATAGCTACGGGACCCAACCTTTAGCTATTTCGCACCCAAAAATTTAGCCGCGCGAGATGGCGGTGCTACCAACACCACCACCCCGCTAACCCTTCCAACTGACGAGACCAGTTGGTGAGCTGTGAGCATTTTACAGCCACCCTGATTGCCGTTGCAGGGTGGCTAACTTTTTGGGCGCTTTCCTGACCCTTACAAAAACACAAGGAAAACGCCCCATGACGACACCGACCACCCTACCCGCCGACCTTTCCACCGCCCTACCTACAGGCGAAACCATCCGCCATATCTTGCTTGGCAGCCCCGGCGGCATCCGTCAAACCATTCACCTGCTACACAACCTAAAGTACGTCGAGCAAAGCCAGTGGAGTCCGCTGATCAGCACCCCTGATAATCGGTTAATCCTCACCCCTGAGCCAGACGACGTTATCAGCATCCTCGTCAAACGGCTCTAAGCCCGGTGGCTTCGACTCCGCTCAGCCACCGGATATCACTGAGCAAAGCCAGACGGTCACTGAGCGGAGTCGAAGTGACCGTTCCATTGAAACGCCCCTTACAATTAAAAAATCAAGATCGGACTTAGCACACCCATGACGGTAGCCCGCACACCCCTCACCATACCGCCTCTAGAAAGTGGCGACCGGCTCACTCGCCCAGAATTTGAGCGTCGCTATCAAGCCATGCCCCAGGTAAAAAAAGCCGAACTTGTCGAAGGAGTTGTTTACATGGCATCCCCTCTACGCGCCAAAGCCCATAGCAAACCCCATGCCCACATTATGACCTGGCTTGGCACCTATGAAGCAGCTACACCTGATGTAGAATCCCTAGACAACGCCACCGTGCGCCTTGATGCCGATAACGAAACCCAACCCGATGCTTTACTGCGTATTGAGAAAGGTGGTCAATCAACCATCAGCGATGACGATTACGTCGAAGGCGCACCAGAATTAATTGTCGAAATTGCGGCTAGCAGCGCTTCTCTAGATTTGGGGGCCAAACTCCATGTCTATCGCCGCAACCAGGTGCAGGAATATTTAGTATGGCGAGTCTATGATGGTGAATTTGACTGGTTTCAACTGCAGGAGGGTCAATATGTGCAGCTCGATGCTGATGAACAAGACATTCTGCGTTCAAAACTCTTTCCCGACCTCTGGTTAGACCGCACAGCTCTCCTCAATGGAGACCTAGCTACAGTACTAAAAGTATTACAACAAGGTCTAAACAGCCCTGAGCATAAAGCGTTACAGCCGTAGGTTGGGTTGCCACAAAACCGACTCCATTGCTCCTCAACCAACAATCTTATCAACCCAACCAATCCAACCCCTTGTCTAGCGATCTGCCATAATCCCTACAATTAGGCCAGCAATAATACAAAACGCCAGCATCACCCACCCAAATGGTCCAGGAATAGCCAAACGAGCTAAAATTCCCATCCCGACGCCTGCTATCACAGACAAGCTATATTCAGGATGTCGCGCTGTGTCTGTCCACATATCTACTTCACGTAAAAAACCAAATACCGAATCAAACATCTCGCATAGTTCATCCATATTAAGTCTCTCAGACAGCAATTAAGCAGATAGTGCCCTGAATACAGAAAAAGGGTGAACAATGTCCACCCTTTCACAAAATCCTCAAATTGGCATTAAACGGCTACTTTTGTCTTAAACACCAGTCGCTCATTCTCTACATCGACAACAACGGTGTCGCCACCTTTGTAATCACCGCGCAGAATGCCCTTGGCAATGGTGGTCTCTAGCTCCCGCTGGATTGCTCGCTTGAGCGGTCTCGCACCATACACCGGGTCATAACCAACATCCGCCAGGAAGTCTAAGGCGGGTTCTGATAGCACCAGTCCAATCTTCTGATCGGCCAGTCGCTTCTCAAGTGCCTTAGCCTGCAGTTTGACAATCTCTCTTAGCTGAGATTTCTGCAAACTGTGGAAGATTATCATCTCATCCACACGGTTAAGAAACTCAGGGCGGAAGTTTGAGCGCAGAGCATCCATTACGCGGCTTCTCATCTCTTCATAGCGACTGTCATCACCGGCTACATCCAAGATAAACTGGGAGCCGATGTTGCTAGTCATAATGATCACAGAGTTCTTAAAGTCGACGGTGCGGCCTTGAGAATCGGTGACGCGACCATCGTCGAGAATCTGCAGCATGATGTTAAACACATCGGGATGTGCTTTCTCAATCTCGTCAAAGAGAATCACAGAATAGGGGCGACGACGCACAGCCTCAGTCAGCTGGCCACCTTCGTCATAGCCGACATACCCTGGAGGGGCACCGATTAGACGCGAGACTGCATGTTTCTCCATGTACTCCGACATGTCGATGCGGACAATAGCTTCTTCTGTATCAAACAGATAGCTTGCCAGAGCTTTGGCTAGCTCGGTTTTACCCACACCCGTAGGGCCAAGGAAGATAAAGCTTGCGGTCGGTCGGTTGGGGTCTGCCAACCCAGCCCGAGAACGCTGAATTGAATCTGCAACTGCCGTAACGGCTTCATCTTGCCCAATAACTCGCTGATGAAGTTCGTCTTCTAGCAGCAACAGTTTCTGCATTTCTGACTGCACTAGCTTGCTAATAGGGATGCCGGTCCACTTAGAGATAATCTCAGCAATGTCTTCTTCAGTTACTTCTTCTCGCAACAAGGTACGACCGCTAGACTGAGAGTCAGCTAGCTGTTTTTCTGCATAAGAGACTTTTTCTTGAAGTTCGTTGAGCTTGCCATATTTCAGCTCAGCGGCTCGGTTATAGTCGTACTCTCGCTCTGCTTGAGCAATCTCAATGTTGACGCGATCAATCTCTTCTTTGATTATTTGGATTTGATCGATACCGTCTTTCTCTGACTGCCACTGAGCATTGAGCGTACTTTGTTCTTCTTTTAGATTTGCCAGTTCTCTCTCTAGACGTTCTAGACGTTCAATAGAGCCAGCATCAGTTTCGTTTTTGAGAGAGAGTCGCTCCATCTCTAGCTGCAGAATCTTGCGGTCGACTTCATCTAGCTCTTCGGGCTTAGACGTAATCTCCATTTTGAGCTTGGCTGCCGCTTCATCCATCAGGTCAATGGCTTTATCGGGTAAAAAGCGATCGCTAATGTACCGTGTCGACAGTGTAGCTGCTGCTACCAGCGCATTGTCCGCAATGGTGACACCATGGTGCAGCTCATAGCGTTCTTTAAGTCCCCGCAAGATAGAAATAGTATCAACCACCGAGGGCTGATCAATATAGACTTGCTGGAACCGACGCTCAAGGGCGGCATCTTTTTCGATGTACTGACGATATTCATCCAGCGTCGTTGCACCAATACAGCGCAGCTCACCTCGAGCTAGCATTGGCTTAAGCAGGTTGCCGGCATCCATGGCACCTTGGGTAGCACCCGCACCTACCACGGTATGGATTTCATCGATAAAGAGGATGATCTGTCCCTGGGAATCGGTGACTTCTTTAAGCACGGCTTTGAGACGCTCTTCAAATTCGCCACGATATTTGGCACCAGCAATCAGGGCACCCATATCCAGGGCAATCAGTTTGCGATCGCGCAGCGACTGGGGCACATCATTATTAATAATCCGCTGAGCCATCCCTTCAGCAATGGCGGTCTTACCCACACCTGGTTCACCAATGAGTACGGGGTTGTTTTTTGTACGGCGAGACAAAATTTGGATGGTCCGACGAATTTCATCATCTCGACCGATGACTGGGTCTAACCGTCCCTCGCGGGCATATTCAGTCAGGTCGCGACCATATTTTTCTAACGCTTCGTATTTACCTTCAGGGTTTTGATCGGTCACCTTTTGATGGCCTCGTACTTGTTTAACAGCAGTTTTTAGCTGCTTGGCGTTTAGACCCGCCTCCCGCAGCAGGGATTTACCAAAGCGACCATCTTCTGGATAGCCCAGCAGTAAATGTTCGATGGAAATGTAATCGTCTTCAAAATCTTTGCGGAGCACCTCTGCATTATCTAGCAAAGTATTCAACGAACGACCTAAATATATGTTGTCGCTTTGACCCTTTACCTGAGGCTGTTTACGCAAAAATGCTTCGGTGGCGCTGCGGAGTTTATCTACAGAGGCCCCGGCCTTTTGCAAAATCCGACTGGCCAATCCGTCTTGCTCTAACAGAGCCAGCATCAAATGCTCAGTCTCAATTTGCTGATGCTGCCATTGTTTAGCTAGCTCAGTAGTGGCTGCGATCGCAGCCCATGCCTGTTCAGTAAACTGATTCGGATTAGATGGTTGCATAGCCAAGACTCCTGCATGTGCGCCTGTATGCATTCTAGGAAAAACCCCAAAGATGCCATGATCGGTGTTCCCCCTGCTACAAGGTAGGTATTGCCGCCCATAGCGGGGAGTTGCGAAGAAAGTTGCACACCTCGTCCGTAACCGCCAACAAAATGAGGGTATGTTACAAATAGGTGCTGAGGGGTGAAAACGTAAGATTTCTAGGATACTTACTTGATATATAAGTAGAAATCTGTATTTTGAAGAAGAGTGTTGATTAGCTAGACGTTTTGCCAAATCTTCCCCGACGAGAGACTGGTCCGCTGCCTTCCGCGCTGCGTCAGACGCTATATTCCACCTACTGTGAGCAGGAACCGCTGCGACGGCTTTCCCGTACGTTCTCGCCACTCGAGTTTGTGCGTTTTCTTAGCTATATCAACATTCACACGGTTAAAGCCGTCATCCATGCCACACTGCGGCGACGGTTACCGAGCCTCGCTTCTGAGATGGCCTATAATGCCATGCTTGGCTTATTTCCAGGTATCCTGGCGATGCTGACGGCCATTGGCTTGGTTAATTCTTTAGAAAATACGTTTACCCGGTTGGCCATGAGCCTGAGTGAAATTGCACCAGGGGCTGTCAACGAGTTAATTCAAAACTTTGCGGATGAGGTTACTCAAGGGGGTAATCGGGGGTTATTTTCCTTAAGTTTTGGCATCTCACTGTGGGCATCGTCTGGGGCCATTAGTGCTGCCATGCGCGCCTTAGATGAAATCCATCAAATTCCTATCGAGCAGCGGCGACCCTTTTGGAAGTCTCGCATTTTATCCATTGGTCTCACCCTTGGCACTATCTTGCTGTTGATGACCGCGTCTTATTTGGTCTTTATTAGCGCTGGTGTCATCAAGCTTCTGGCCCAACAAAGTGGCGACACCGTAGGTGTGTGGATGTTGCGCATTTGGGAACTGCTGACCTGGCCCTTAGCATTGAGCATCGTGTCATCAGCTTTTGCCTTTGTCTATCGCTTTGGCCCTAGCCGCTGGACCCGTGGCAAACCCCTAATGCCGGGCGCAGTACTAGCAGCCCTATCTTGGGCGCTTTTATCCGCGTCGTTTCGTATGTATGTAGCCCAGTTTGGTAACTACAATAAGGTTTACGGTGCCATTGGTACAGTAATCATCCTTTTGCTGTGGCTATTTCTCACATCTTTGGTAATGCTCATTGGCGATCAGCTAAATGTCATTGTGGGTGAACTGATGATTCACAGTCCGCGTATGCCCCTCGTCAGACGCAGACAGCAGTCAACATCCGACTATCGCAATGCTAGCAAGCTCCCCAGCTTAGACAAATCAACCATCAACAAAGACCGCCATCGGTAACCCAAAAATTTACCGATCACCCAAACATCTGTAGAGACGTTCCATGGAACGTCTCTACAGATGTTTGATGCCTAGGCCAAAACCTCCACCTCATCACCAACCGATAACATCCCTTCACGGTGGGCGATCAAATTTTGACCAAACCAAATTGCGTGGTCCCAACGACGATAGGTTGCCAGGGTCTTTAGGGGTTCTTTGCCTTGCTCACCAGTTGCCTGGTCCACCCCAGGAATAGAACAACGAGAACAGGATTTGGCAACGTCAAACACAATATCGCCGACCTTAATTTGCTTCCAGGTGTCCTCAGCAAAAGGCTCACACCCTGCGACAACCAGGTTGGGGCGAAAACGATTCATCGGCACCGGCTGCTCTAGTCTGCCATTGAGATCTGCCAGTGATGCCTCTGAAATTAGTAAAAATGGATAGGCATCGGAAAAGCTATTGGCTGTCTCAAAGCGACCATGATCGGTCGGGCGATGGGTACTGTCGGGCATGTACACCAGCTGAGCATCAATGCCAAGAAAATTACTTAGCCACTGGGCCGCTTTATCACCCATAAACCAGGCGACACAGGCATCACCCCAGACATCGACATTAACCGGCTGGGCTATATCTGGCACCGCCAGAAGCGTCAGTGAGGAGCTTGTGCCCGCAATGCTTAGATGTAGCTGCTCATCGACAGCAACCTTAATAAGAGACAGTTTAGGTAGCTTGCGCTGGGTGAGAAATTTTCCATTGCGATCGCACACCATCCATCGCCGATCGTGCAACAGCCCCCGGTTTGTTACCTGTGACTGGCGTAACGCAATTCCCATTGCTGATTTAATCGGATATGTATTCAGCTCGCTCAGCGTGATGACAGACATCGTAATTCCTCCCAAGGACGGTTATCCGACCGGCGACCCCTGGTTCAATCGCCGCAAAATTATCTATAACTTAGAATAGTTCTGGGTGTAGATACTGCCGCTTGGGCAACACCCACCGTTATCTTTTGACAAAAGACCATGGAAAAGCTCTACCGAATGGAAGATGCTCAGCGGATTCTGCAGCTTGCGATCGCGCAGGAAACCGAATCGGGTGAGCTATCACATCAACAGCTATTAGAGATTGCTGAAGAGCTTCACATTAGTCCAGCTACCCTTGAGGCTGCCAAACAAGAATGGCAAATCATGAAAGGTCAGGCCGAAGACCATCGCCTCTTTCAACGTCAGCGAACGCAGCGTCTCCAGAGTCAGCTGATGCGCTACAGCATCATTGTCACTTTTCTAGTGGTGCTTGATTTTCTCACCCCTGGCGGCACTTTCTTAGGGCACCTTGGGTTTTCTCTGTATGTGGCACTCTTTTGGGGTCTAGGTCTATCCCTTAAAGCCTGGCGTACATTACAAACGTCAGGAGAACGGTACGAACGAGATCTCAACAAATGGCGACGTAAGCGCAGCGTAGAAAAGAAGATAAACGGCGTCGTCAATCGCTTCCTTGGTCCTGTTTGAAACGTTGCCGTGCATTTTAAGTTGACGTAAAGTCTCAAATTAATATTTTTTGTGTACATAAACCTTGGCCTCAAGCTCTGCTAGAGCTTGAGGCCAAGGTTTATCAAGGCAACCCATAATCAAAATGCTGTGTTGGCTGATCCAAGCTATGTAAACGGTCAGGCCGATTTTCATAAATTTTTCTTGTAGATGCCAAGATATGTTGCACTTTATGGACGATCCTGCAATGATACGAAACACAAGGCTGATTGTGTGTTCCCTTGCTTCTCACTCAATAGCTGCAGGTATGATCTAATTTGATATCTCATATCTGCAGCTCACCAACTTTTGGTGCATGCACCCTTCATGATGGGAGAGCCTCCAGCTAACCAATCGTCTAATCAACCGACCTGTCGCTTCATTCAAGTTTGTCAGTATCGTAGCTGTCGACGTTTTCAATCGGCGGATGTGCTTGCGGCCTTTAAACAGCATGCTAGTTCCGAGCTAAGGGTTATTTCTAGTTCATGCTTGGGTCAATGTGGTTCTGGTCCTACCGTTAGGGTTGTTCCCGATAATGTTTGGTACTGTCGTGTTCGCCCCGCTGACACAGCTGAGATTGTAGAGCAGCACATTATGCAGGGTAAGCCGGTCAAACGACTATTGCATCGTCGGTTTCATCCAGATTACAACAGCCTAATGGCAAAGCTAGAAGCTCAGAAGAGCAGCCATGGTTCATAACTCTGGTTGCATAGGCTGCCGCTAGATTGCCGGCAGGAGCCACATCGGTTTCCCAGGGCCACATGGTTTCTTAGCAAACCGCCTACAGCAAATCTACATTCCCCAGTGGAGAACCGGAGTATACTAAAGGGGATGCAGCCAAGCCGCCCCGTGGAACTCTCCTGCAAAAGTGAATACGCTCTTTTAGCCCTGTTGGAACTTAGCCTGCACTACGACAAGGGTGAGCCTCTGCAAATTCGTCAGATTGCTGCTCAGCAAAATATTCCTGATCGGTATTTAGAGCAGCTCCTAGCCACATTACGCCGAGCCGGTTTTGTCAAAAGCCAGCGTGGCGCTAAAGGTGGCTATTTATTAGCGCAGGCTCCATGGAACGTCATGCTTCTAGACGTTGTGAATTGTATCGAAGGTCTAGAAAATAAGGACAATGCAGGCGATGCTGTATTGACGACGGAGCGACAGGTTGTACGAGACTTGTGGCAAACGGTGCAAGAAGCCGCAAGAAAAGTACTGTCTGCCCATACTCTGCAAGATTTGGTGGAACAGCGCAACGCCAAACACCAAGTTGATTTGATGTATTACATTTAGCGCGTCGAGAATAACGAACCATGCGGATCGCCCAAAATATCACTGAACTGGTAGGTCGAACACCGCTAGTAAAACTCAATCGAATTCCTAAAACTGAAGGCTGCGTAGCGCAAATTGTCTTAAAACTTGAGGGCATGAATCCATCTGCCTCAGTTAAGGATCGAATTGGAGTCAATATGATTGCGGCTGCAGAGGCCGCTGGCGAGATTCACCCTGGTAAAACCACTCTAGTAGAGCCCACATCTGGGAACACAGGTATTGCTCTGGCGATGGTGTCTGCGGCCAAGGGCTATCGACTAATCTTGACCATGCCAGAGACCATGAGTGCTGAGCGTCGGGCAATGCTCCGTGCCTACGGTGCTGAGCTAGAGCTCACTGCAGGCAACGAAGGTATGGCAGGCTGCATTCAGCGGGCGCAACAGATTGTGGCCTCCACACCTGATGCTTATATGCTCCAGCAATTTCGCAATCCAGCTAACCCAGATATGCATCGCTGCACCACCGCTGAAGAAATCTGGCAGGACACCGAAGGACAGGCGGACTTTTTGGTTGCAGGTGTAGGTACAGGTGGCACCATTACTGGGGTGAGCGATATCTTAAAGCAGCGTAAGCCTGAGTTTCAAACAATTGCGGTAGAGCCCGCCAATAGCCAGGTCCTGACCGGCGGCAAACCTGGTCCCCATAAAATTCAAGGCATCGGTGCTGGCTTTGTGCCAGAGGTTCTAAAAGTAAAGTTGATTGATGAGGTGATCGCGGTTACGGATGATGAAGCGATCTCATTTGGCCGTCGCCTAGCTAAAGAGGAAGGCATTCTATCGGGCATTTCCAGTGGTGCGGCTCTCAGCGCAGCGATTAAAGTAGGCCGTCGTGCTGAAAATGCTGACAAATTAATTGTGGTGATTCAACCTAGCTTTGGTGAGCGCTACCTCAGTACGCCGCTATTCCAAGATCCGTCCCTCACAGCTGCCCTGGTCAATGCCCGCTAAAACCCGCCAAGACAACCAGCACAGCCACCTCAACCCATTCCACGGTTGCTCCGTAGGTGTCGCCGGTATGTCCACCAAGCTTACGATTTAGCCAGCTTGTGACTATCCACGCACTGCCTAAACCAGCTCCGGTGGCAGCGATGCCATATTCCCAGGTAATTCCTCCGGCATAAACCGCCAGGGTTGTTAAAAACACTAGTCCAGCCGCACAGGGCAACGTATACCAACCAGACGGTATCGCTTTTTTATGCAAAGCACCTTTGCCACTTGGCTTGAGATAGGGGTAGCGAGCAATAGCCCACTGCTGACCCCAGCGTCCCCAAGCCAGGGCGGCGATGAGGGCAAACCAGCGGCTCTGAGTAATCGTGGCTAAGGCAATTGTTTTGAGCAGCAAGATTGCGATCGCAACCATCACTCCAAACGCACCTGCACAGCTGTCAGTCATTACCACCAATCGCCGCTGATGATCTTGTACCGCTAGACCATCGGCTGTATCCATGGCCCCATCTAAATGCAAGCCTCCTGTTAGCCACAATCCGGCTAGGACTACCAAAGCGCTCCGCAGCACAATCGGCAGACTCAAACTCAACAGTTCATCTAGCCCCGATAGCAGCACTCCCAAACCACAACCCACCACAGGAGCCATGCGTGCGATTTGGTCAAACTCTACTGGCCATCTTTGGGGTAAAGGCAAGCAGGTGTAAAACAACAGCGCTCCATTAAATGAGGCCCACTGCTGACGCCCAGCCCTGATAACCTGCCCAATTCGTCGCCCCGCTCCACCCATGTCTTGCCAGCACCTAACCGTGCCTTAGAACAATCCTGTCAATTGAAAATCAGAAATTATGTTCAGTATTCTGGCTGAAGGCAGTACAAGAAGTTGCTGAAATAATGAGGAATTATAAAGTCTTGTGCCAACAACAGAAAGATTATTTTCGTCTTTGACGTTCCAAATAATCAGATTTCAACTATCTTGAGTATAGATTGTTAAAACTTCGGTGTTTCACGGGCCCAGTGCTGACTCTAAGCCCATCTACCGACCTTGTTATGAGCTATCAACCTTCAACAACTTCCTTGCCGGCCCCCTGCCTTGTTGACGTGGGGACCGTGATCAACAAAAAAGATATGACACGTATCTTGCAGCATCTGGGACGTGTCCGATATATCCATAATCAAGAGCAACAGATGCTCAAGGAGGGTGAGGGATATGTCGTTGAAGTCTTTAGTGATTCACAGCAAGCAACGCTAGTTGCAAACAGCAGTCTGTATCTCAACGTTGCCAGCTTCGACTATATGGAAATGGGGCAGCTGGATGATAATCAGCCTTATTTTGATTTAATTCAAGACAATCGCTGTTTGCGTATATTGCCTCTGACCAATCCTCTGACAGAACGCAACAGCTGCAATATCAATGATGCGGCGCTAGAGGCAATGTTGGCTGAGGCGCTGACCGCTCGATGGGATGCATGTTTGGATGATGACAACAATAATTTTGCTAGCTAATTGCTTGTCTCTGTTATCCCTAATCTAGTACGGTTTGTCAGAGCAGTACTTTAGGACAGCGCTAACTGTTGGCTACTGACCATTTTTTCTTTGAACATCAAGCATCTTGCTCTTACACCCAGGCCAGGGCAGGGACATTTCATACGCCCCATGGTCCAGTGCAAACGCCGCGATTTATGCCAGTGGGTACATTGGCTAATGTTAAAACCGTTACCCCAGCTCAGCTGAAGGATGCTGGGGCTCAAATGATTCTAGCTAACACCTACCATCTCCATCTGCAGCCGGGTGAGGAGCTGGTCGCGGCAGCTGGCGGTCTGCACAAATTTATGGCGTGGTCTGGACCGATTTTGACGGACTCAGGTGGGTTTCAAGTTTTTAGTCTGAGCAAAATTCGCACCATCGCTGAAGAAGGCGTTACCTTTCGCTCACCCCGCGATGGACGCATTATCCATATGCCACCTGAAGCGTCCATGCGCATCCAAAATCAGCTGGGAGCTGATGTGATTATGGCATTTGATGAATGCCCACCCTATCCTGCAGATCGAGAGGCCGTAGAGGCCGCAACTCAGCGCACCTATCGCTGGCTCAAACGCTGTATAGACGCTCATCAACGTAGTGACCAGGCGCTGTTTGGCATTGTGCAAGGGGGTGTTCATCTCGATCTACGGCAAGCCGCCGCCGAACAGCTAGTGCAACTTGACCTACCTGGCTACGCTATTGGCGGTGTCAGCGTGGGTGAACCGCCCGAGCTAATTGAGAAAATTGTTCAGGCTACGACACCGCTACTGCCCACTGATAAACCCCGTTATTTAATGGGTGTCGGTACCTATCGAGAAATGGCCCAAGCAATTGCCGCTGGGGTCGACCTGTTTGACTGTGTCATTCCTACACGATTTGCTCGGCATGGAGCAGCGCTTGTTCAGGGTGAGCGCTGGAATTTGAAAAATAAGCAGTTTCGTCAGGATCTGACGCCCCTCGACGAGTCATGTTCTTGCTATACCTGTCAAAATTTTACCCGCGCCTATTTATGCCACTTAATTCACGCCCATGAACTGCTGGCCTATACGCTGCTTTCTATCCACAACATTACAGAACTGATTCGGTTTACCCAGGCGATTCGTAAAGCAATCTTACAAAATGAGTTTGCCGCAAGATTTCAAACTTGGCTGGAGCCCTCTAATAACAATGCTTAGAGCGAATATCAACAAACTTGAGGGCGTGCCACATCATGTTAAGATGTGAGTTAAATATTAAACAAACTATCGCCAAAGTAGAGAGGTTTTCATGGACGCAGTCTTGTTGTTAGCTAAACTCCCCGAAGCTTATCAAGCCTTTGCTCCCCTGGTGGATATTTTGCCTATCCTACCTATTTTCTTTTTGCTTTTGGCTTTTGTTTGGCAAGCATCTGTCGGCTTCCGCTAAAAAGCATTTTGCTTGAATATAGGGGCATATTCAAGGCTTCTCAGCTAATGCTTTGAGGGTATGTGCGATCGCAAGTATCGGTTGCATGGTCTAGAAAGCTGTAGATTCAGACATCAACAACAGGTTTTACAATTAACAAAAGAGAGGCGTGATCTGTTGGATCACGCCTCTCTTTTGTTATAGGAGCTTTATTTCCTTTTCCCAAACTTTATGGTTTGCGCACATTGCCAGTTCTATAAAGTCATATGGGTATATTCGTGCTGTTTTACATTGTCTGCTGCAGTCACCTTATGAACTGCGTTAAGAACACGCTTTTTCTCAGTGGAAAAGTTCACCTCAGAAAATACTTGGCCGTGGGGGAGTTGTGTTTGAATATCTGTCTTATTTTGATAGGTTCTTGCAGCTGCTAGAGCTCGTTCAGCAAAGTTTTCGCAAAAATCAGCTTCCTGAGCTTCAGCAGGCAGCTGCTCCATTGTTGGTTCATTCTCTTGCAAAAGCTCACTCAGGCAGACGCTGTAAAGGGCTTTATAGGATGTAGGGACCCCCTTTACTAACGCTTCAAAATACGCAGAGGGAACAGGTTCTAAGACTTTTACCGGCACCACATTACCATCTTGCTTTGTGAAGCAGTGGGCCAAACCAACCAGTACATAGTCGCTGGGCGAAGAAGAAAGAGTCATAGGAACCCAAAACACGTTCAATAGCTTTACCGTCTATCATCCTAGCTGCCTAAAGTAGGTGGCAAAGAATTCCTCGTAAATCCGTCATAAAACCCTATGAGCTGTAATGTTTGTCAATCTCGGGCTGCTGATCGACTGACCGCAAAACACTCTATGGATTTACGTACAAGTACCGATGAACTTTGTACTTTTTATAAACACTCCGTTATTTCTCGGTTGGGTCCAAAGCAACAGCTATGTAACCATACCGAACAGTAGCGTTGGTTAACCCATTAGCAGCGCAGGTACTTTGGAATACAACTCATAGTTCACAACATACGTGATCGCCGACAGCCATCAATATAAGCAGCTATGTGCGGCGCGGTTAATAGCCGATTGCCATGGCTACCACTACCAGTTATCCACCACAGGGAAGACGGCTATCAATGTTATCCACAGTGCAATTACCCACACACTTAGAGCAACATTCAGACGCAGAGACCCAAAAGCTACTGCATACACTGGTGCGTCAAGCAGTTAGTCAGCAGGCCTATGCTAATGCCATTCAGCTCATCACCTGCTTAATTACACAGGAACCCAAAAACCCCAACAACTACAATAATCGGGGGCTGATGTACTATCACTGTCAGCATTGGCCCCAAGCAATGGCAGATTACAATCGAGCAATTCAGCTTAATTCCAATAAAGACAAGGTTTATACCAACAGAGCCAAATGCAACCTTGCTCTGGGACGATGGAGCGCTGCGATCTCAGACTACGACAGCGCTATCACTATTAACCCTTACAACATCAAAGCGCGTATCCGTCAGGGTGTTCTATTTAGGGCTCTTAAAATGTACAACGATGCCATTGTTTGCTTTGGGTTAGCGCTATTCCTGGGGAAATTAAGTGCCCATATCTATGGAGAACGCGGGCGCACGCATCAGCTAAATGGTCACTGGAATTGTGCAATTGGAGACTATCAACGGGCACTAGAGTTGCTCGACACATCACCCAATCAATTATTGGAAAAGCAAATCCAGTCCTGGATATCAGAGATGCTTAGTTAGTCGATAGAAATTGTTTGGGGGCCCTTACCAGCATCATCGTCATCATCGCTTTGGTTATCAACCTCAGCTCCCTGGTTCTCCAGCCAACTTTTTACCGGATCATCATTCAAGTTGAGCCTTAGCAGACCGGAGGCAAACCCACCAAAAAAGGCAACAGGCTGTCCGAAAAGCTCTTGCACAATCGGTGTTAGCTCATCAAGAAACATAAAATTAACAGGTCGTCACCAAAATACCTTAGTTATCCTAACGCGGCTAAGGAAAATCGCACAAAAAGAATGGCAAACTTCAGCTAGCGAAGGCCCCGGCGGCCATTTGGATAGACGGTAGACCAATTTGTTTTAGTCGCTGCCAGTTGGTCTTCGGTCAGGTTAGCGCCAGTCAAGTCAGCTCCGCACAGATTTACACCTCGCAGATTAGCGCCCGCCAAATTACTACGACTTAAATTAGCACCCCGTAAATCGCTATTCTCTAAGTTTGCAGCTCCCATGTAGGCGTTGGAAAGCTTTGCATTTTTTAGATTACATTGGCGCAGATCGGCCTTACTAAAGTTGGCGTTGGTAAAATCAGCACCTTGTAAATTGCAGTCTCGCAGCTGCGCACCCGCAAAACTAGCCCCACTCAGCGTCATGCGCTGCAGATTGAGACGAGACAGCGGCTGTAATGAGAAATCGCGGTGTCCTCGACCATAGGCTCTTTGAACAGCGTCAGGAGTAATTTTTTTGCCATGTCCAGAAAACGGACCCGACTGACTAGAGCTGGTGGATAATAAATTGCCAGATGAGCGTCGCGGTGCAATCGGCGAAGGCTTTGTATTTTGACGACGCTCTCGGCGGGCACGAATGGCGGCTGCCATTCGTGCAGAGGGTGACGCCAGGGATTGAGAGTCATCCAAACCAAGAACGGTTGCTGTGTCATCACTATTAAACGATGGCTGACTAACAGGCCCTGCGTCTTTTGGTGTATTGGTCGGAATCGCCATATTTTGGGCCAGGCTAGCTAAATATGGCTCCAAATCTAGATCACGTAAAATAGCGTCAGCCGAGCTGTAGCGATGTCGCACTGAGATTTCTAACATCTTGCTCAGCACACCTGCGAAGTGATCGCTCACTTTAACGTGCTGCTGCCAGAGGATCTCACCCGACTGAGGGTCGTAAGACATCTCCTTAGGTGACTTGGCTGTCAGGAGATAAAGACAGGTAACACCGATGGCATAAATATCGCTGGCATAAACCGGTCGCATCGCCATTTGTTCAGGAGGCGCATAGCCTGGAGTCCCGACGGCATAGGCAGTCAAAGCGGTATGACCTGACTCTTCGTTAGCTTTAACCGGGTTTACTTTATCCTTTACGGCCCCAAAATCGATCAGCACTAGGCGCTTATCAGCATCACGGCGGATTAGGTTCGCTGGCTTAATATCTCGATGAATGACCTGATTGCGGTGAATGTACTGCATCACTGGCAGCACTTCACTTAAAAACTGTTTTGTGCCTGCCTCGCTAAACGAGCCACGGGTCTTAACTTCTTTCTGAAGCGTAGAACCATGAATGTACTCTTGTACTAAGAAAAAGTCTGTGCGAGCTTCAAAGTAATCGAGCAGACGTGGGAGCTGAGGATGGTTACCAATCTTCCCAAGAATTTTAGCCTCGCGAGCAAACAAATCGCGGGCCATTTGCATCACATGAGGTGCTTCAGCCGTTGGCTGTAGCTGCTTTATCACGCAGGGCGGACAGCCGGGAAGTCCCTCATCGTGGGCCAAAAATGTGGTGCCGAAACCACCTTTACCCAGCGCACCGCTAATACGATAGCGATCGCGTAGTAATAAATCAGCTCCACAGGCCAGACACTGTCTGGCTGTAGATGGATTTTTAGGGCTCGGACACTCTGAACTGATGCAGTAGGTCATGTAGCTTTAGCCACCCTGCTCACATATTTATGCTTGGGGCTATGGTTTAACTATGGCACGACATCTAGAAAAAACTGGGCAGGGAATAACCCTTTACAACTAAATCCATAAATAATGAAATTGATTGGAATTTGCTCCAGTAATATCTAATTACTTTGCATTTCTCAACCATCAGTCATGAGTAATGGAATAGGCAAGATTCTTTTAATAGCTTAATTTTATCCTGTACCTAGTTAAAGAATTCCCTGAGACCGCTCTGAGGAAGCTAACTAACGCCAAAGCAGCTTTTGCTTGCCGAATAATCACAGTAGATTTTTTATTATCCTTTATTATCCTATCCAATTGTTAGCGGTGCCAATTCTAATTTAGCAATCTATGCTTCAACAATAGAGCGTTAGGTCTGCTTTAGGAAATTGGCACACGGAGCGAGTAGTAACCTACATGCCCGCTTTAAATAGACCGCTTAAAACAGGGCTTCAACGGTAGAATTGTTTCGGATTTGTTACTATTACACCCCTTTTAACCCAGGCTCCATGCGCATTTCTGTCAACTGGCTCAAAGAATTTGTCGATCCAAAATTAACGCCCGAAGCGATTGGCGACGCCTTAACAATGGCGGGGTTTGAGGTCGAAGACATTGAAGAGCGCCGCCGCTGGGCTGATGGTGTAGTGGTCGGAAAAGTTACTGAGCGGCAGCCACATCCCGATGCAGATAAGCTGAGCGTTTGTACCGTTGATATTGGTGAGTCTGAGCCCTCAACCATTGTTTGTGGAGCGGCCAATGTGCGAGCAGATGCTCTTGTGCCGGTGGCCAAGGTCAATACGTATTTACCCAAGGTAGACCTCAAGATTAAGTCACGGAAAGTACGGGGCATCACTTCATCAGGCATGATTTGCTCGTTGGCGGAGCTAGGCTTAGCTAAGGAGTCAGCAGGCATTCATATTTTTGAATCCGCTGATTTGACGGTGGGTCAAGACGTCCGTCCTCTTTTGGGTCTTGATGATACAGTTTTGGATCTTTCCTCGACGGCTAATCGGGCTGATGCGCTGAGCATGGTAGGTATTGCCCGTGAAGTAGCCGCTATCACCGGAGCAGAGCTGACGCTTCCGATTCGAGAGATTGCTGTACCAACAAGGGCAAAAAATGAGGTTGCGATCGCACTCTCAGACCCAAAAGCCTGTCCGATCTACATCGGTACCGTACTAGAGCGGGTCAAAATCGGCCCTTCCCCCACCTGGCTAAAACAGCGTCTTGAAGCCTCAGGCACCCGCTCTATTAATAACGTGGTGGATATCACCAACTATGTCTTGCTGGAATGGGGCCAGCCCCTGCATGCGTTTGATCGTGATCGCCTAAGCCAGGGAACTGACACCACGGTTAGTGTGCGTTTTGCCAAACCGGGGGAAACCCTTAAAACCCTGGATGGGCAGGTCCGTACCCTGAAAGAACAAACCCTCGCCATCACCGCCAACGATATACCAGTCGCCCTCGCAGGCGTCATGGGTGGGGAAGAGTCTGAGGTACATGCCAAGACACAAAACGTCTTTTTAGAGGCAGCCTTTTTTGATGCCGCCGTGATTCGACGCTCTGCCCGTAGCCAGGGACTGCGTACCGAGGCCTCTGCTCGCTATGAGCGGGGGGTTAACCCGGCTGAGTTAGAGCTCGCGGCCAATCGAGCCATTCAGCTAATGGTAGAACTGGCCAATGCCGAGGTCACCCACCAGCAGGACGAGCGTACCGAAATCGGTAAGATTACCCCAACTCGCACTATTGGTCTGCGCCTAGCGCGGGTTCAGCAAATTCTTGGGAACTACATTACTGAAGATGGCACAGTTGAAACCCTTAGCGCAGCAGACGTGGAGGACACTCTCACCCGTCTAGGCTGCGGCCTTGAAGCTGAAGGAGAAGGTCAATGGATCGTAACGGTTCCCGCCTATCGTTACCGCGACTTGGAACGGGAAATTGACCTCATTGAAGAAATCGCTCGACTCTTTGGCTACAACCGCTTTGGCAATACGCTACCTCAGCAAACTTCCCGTGGACGACTATCGCCAGAAGCATCGTTGGCCCGTCAAATTCGAGCGGCTTTTCGCGGTGCTGGGCTAACTGAGGCACTGCACTACTCGTTGACTAATCCAGCACCTCAGCGTGTTGTCTTGGAGAATCCATTATTTACAGAATATTCCGCGCTACGCTCTGACCTATTGTCCGGGTTGATGGATGGTTTCCAATTCAATCTAGAACAGGGCAATGGGCCACTCAATGCGTTTGAGATTGGTCATGTCTTCGCCAATGAAGACGGCCAGCTCAATGAATATGAGCGTATTGGTGGAATTCTTGGAGGCAATGCGGCCCAAGGACAATGGAGTGGCACCACTGCGCCCATGACCTGGTATGACGCTAAAGGCATACTTGAGACTGTCTTTCAGCAGATTGGGTTAGATGTTGACTATCGGCCTGATAGCGAAGATGACCGGCTACACCCTGGTCGCACGGCCTCGCTGTGGGTGCGCGGTCGCACTCGTCTGGGCACATTTGGCCAACTACACCCACGTCTGCGTCAGGAGCGCGATTTGCCAGAAGAGGTGTATGTATTTGAGCTGAGCTGGGAAGCGATCGCAACCTGTCTGGTCAGCGACCGATTCCGGGCTCCCAAGTTTAAGAGCTACTCCAGCTATCCTGGCTCTGATCGTGATATTGCGTTTTATGCACCCACCGATGTTGCCGTCGCTGACATTGAAAAGCTGATTTCTCGCACTGGCGGCCAGCTTCTAGAAAACGTCACCTTGTTTGACGAATACAAAGGTAAGGGCGTCCCAGAGGGTCAGCGCAGCTTGGCATTTCGAATGTTTTATCGGGCTAGCGATCGCACCCTCACCGATCAAGATATTGATCCTTTACAGGACAAAATCCGTGCCGCACTGGAGAAAAAATTCAAGGTCAGCTTACGCAGCTAAGCCAATAGGGGCGCTCAGCTGAGCGCCCCCATCCGACTACTCAGAAGCCTTTTCCTCATCCTCCTTCTTCGGAGGCCCATTAAAGTAAACTTCCATCACGTCTTTCACCATGGGGGCTGCAAAGGAGCCACCGCCACCACCAGAGTGCTCACCAAAGGCGACAACTAAGATCTCTGGCTTCTCAAAAGGTGCATAGGCCCCAAACCAAGTATGGCTTTCAAAAGGTGGAGCCTCTGCGGTGCCGCTTTTACCTGCAGCAGTAGGAATGGTGGGTACATTTAGGCGCGTGCCCGTACCGCTGGTGATCACCTTCCGGAGACCGTCTTTGACCACTTTGAGGGTTTCAGGCTGTATTCCTATAGGAGTTTTCCACTGCTTGGATTCTGCACCATCGAGTAAAAGGTGGGGGGTCACCAGATTGCCACCGTTAGCAGCTACTGCAAACATAACAGCCGTTTGTAGCGGTGTTACCTGCATATACCCCTGACCAATGGTCATGTTAATGGTGTCGCCGAGGTACCAATCTTCATCGATCACCTCTTGTTTCCAAGCTTCATCAGGGACCAAGCCAGACGTTTCCTCGGTGGCAAGTTCAATCCCTGTTTTGGCTCCAAAGCCATATTTGTGCATCCACTCAATGATGGGCTCATGCCCCATTCTCATGCCCACCTGATAGAAAAAGGTGTCGCTACTCCACTGCATGGCCCCGACAAAACTTAAAGGACCAAAGCCAGCATTGTTCCAGTCCCAAAATAAGATTCCACCAGCATTAATGTTGGGGTAGGTGGGTAATATGGTATTCGCTGGAAACGCCCCTGACTCAATGGCTGCAGTCGTCGTGATGATCTTAAAGGTGCTAGCAGGAGGATAAGCCTGTAGAGCACGGTTCAAAAACGGGTTACCACGGCTATTGAGCTGCTCCCACTGAGCCTGGGTAATGCGGGTCGAAAAAATATTTGGGTCAAACGTCGGCCGGCTGACCATCGCTAAAATAGCCCCATCGTTGGGGTCCATGGCAATGATGGCACCGACAGTATCCCCTAAGGCTTTTTCAGCCGCCGTTTGCAGCTCTAGGTCTAGGGTTAAACGAATGTTCTGACCGGACTCTGGAGGTTTTTCACCCAAAATACTCAGGACATTACCCGCACTGTCAACTTCTACCTGCTGGCCACCCCACACACCACGCAGCATAGACTCAAAGGACTTTTCAGTGCCCATTTTGCCGATAATATCCCCCAGGCGATAGTCTTGGTCGCCATCCTCCATTTGGTCAAATTCTGCTTCATCGATTTCGCCCGTATAGCCAATTACGTGGGCGGCCAAATCGCCATTGGGATAGTTGCGAATGGCTTCGGCCTCTACCCGCACACCGGGAAGTTCTGGGGAATATTCTGCCAGGGCAGTAGTTTGAGCTGGGCTCAGACCCCGTGCGATCGCAATTGATTGAGTCGATTCATACCCTGCTGACTCGATCCGTTGCTGAATCTCATCAGCTGGAATCTCCAGTAGCTTGGCCAGGCGCTGCACCACCTGATCGCGCTGGTCAACCGGCAGTGCAATGGGCCAAATTGACACCGAGTGAGACAATCGGCTGCCCGCTAAAATATTGCCTTTGCGGTCAAACATTGTGCCGCGGGCCGGTCGTCTGGGCAGAAGTAAAATTCGGTTTTCTTCAGCAAGCTCACGGTTGCGATCGCCTTCTACAAGCTGCAAATAAAACAGGCGACTACCAATCCCCCCCAGCATCGTCAAGGACAAAAAAATCATCATCAGGACCGACTGATATTGACGGCCAACAGTACGTCCTCCTTTTTTTTCAACCTTTGCAGAAGAGGAATATTGGAGAAAGGCCATGATTGACGGTGCTGGAGATTTCTAGTTTTGAAAAAATTGAGGTCGAGATGTCGGTCAGAGGTTCAGCTGCTGACACCACTATCTATTACAGACCTAGCATTAAAAATTCAGTGCTGACCAATGGCTAAGGCTGAAACCATTAACATCATGCGATCAAACTTTGACCAGTGTAGCCCCTCAGCTTGCGATGCAATAGTCATTGAGCCTAAATCAATCATTACAGGGCGTACTGAATTAATGCGATTGCTGATTTAGAGGATGCATCGATCTAGAGCCGTGATTATTAAACAGCTATCTAATAGCCTCTCATACCTCAAACCACGACGAGCCTTAGCAATGCCTGATTAATTTATCGCATTAGTAAACCTCGCCAATACCAGTTATTTAGTTGCGAGCCTCCCTGCAGGCATCCTAAACTTCAAACCAATTGATTGGGATTTTGAGCTACTGACCGTAGAATGATGCAAATGGACTAATCATGAGGTTTGCATCTTATGGCTCAAACCATCTCTCCGCCAATGGCAGACGCAACAGCGATATTGGATGTAGAACTCAGAGATATCGTCAAAACCTTTGGTGAAGACGTAGCGGTTCAGGGACTAAATTTGCAAATTCGACAGGGTGAATTTTTTAGCATTCTGGGGCCATCGGGCTGTGGCAAAACCACCACACTACGAATGATTGCCGGATTTGAAACCCCCACGTCAGGAGAGCTAACGATTCAGGGGCAGCCGATGAATGGCGTGCCAGCCCATCGCCGCTCGGTTAATACTGTTTTTCAAAGCTATGCCCTGTTTAATCACATGAGTGTGTGGGATAACGTAGCTTTTGGGCTCAAAATCAAAAAAGTTTCTAAAAGCAAGCTACGCCAGCAAGTGGGTGAAGCACTCACGCTGGTGCAAATGGGAACGTTTGCCAAACGCTACCCAACCCAGCTGTCGGGGGGGCAGCGACAGCGGGTCGCTCTAGCCAGAGCCTTGGTCAATCACCCTGCCGTCATGCTATTGGATGAGCCTCTAGGAGCCCTCGATCTCAAGCTGCGCAAGCAGATGCAGGTTGAACTTTCCAACTTGCACAAACGCCTCGGGATTACTTTTATCATGGTGACCCACGACCAGGAAGAAGCCCTGTCACTCTCTGACCGCATTGCTGTGATGAAGGATGGTCGCATTGAACAGGTGGGGGCTCCCCATGAAATCTATGAGCACCCAACTACGGCATTTGTTGCTGACTTTATTGGGGATACTAATTTGCTCTCAGGGCGAGTTCAGCAGCATCCCCTGTCGTTGGTAACAGATAGTGGGTTAGAGGTTGCGATCGCATCTGATCACACGACACAACTCACTGATGGAGTGCCCCTGAATATCAGTATTCGTCCTGAAAAAATTCATCTCAGTGACCAAACTGAAAGCGCTGGCCTGACTAGCTATGACAACTGTTATCCTGGCGCAGTCAAACACACCTTATACACAGGCCCCCATATTCATTGCATTATTGAATTGAACACTGGGGAAGAATTACGAGTTCTGCAGCCAAACCACACAACCTATCGACCGGGGACACCAGTACATGTGTCATGGGCAGCCCCTGACTGTCAGGTCTTGGTTAACCACAGCCCCCCATAATCAAAGGCATCATCTACTCATCGTAAAATTCTAAGTCCAAAGAAACGCAATCCAGAGAAGGATCTGCATGAACAAATTTCCATTTCCCAATAGCCTAAGGTCAGGAAGTGGTTTTAATGTATTCATTGGTGTCTGATTAGAGGAGAAAGACCGTGCCCCGCCGACCATCCCGCAATTTATTCTTGCCTTCAAACACATCCCGTCGCCGTTTTTTGCAAGGTTCTGCCGCTGCCCTAGCTGGCGTAGGGCTATCCAACTGCCGTCGCACCATTGGCGAAACCACTGACACTACACCCACCGCTGATACAGTCACCGATTCCTCCCAGGCATCTGGTACGCTGCACATTTATACGTGGGCTGACTACACAGACGATGAGTTAGCCGCACAGTTTACAGAAGCGACAGGGATAGATGTCAAAATTGATGTCTATGACTCCAACGAAACAATGCTGGCCAAAATGCAGGCTGGTGGCGGAGCGGACTACAGCATTCTGTATCCATCAGACTACATGGTCACAGAGATGATCGACCTAGGTATGCTGACGGAACTAGACAAGTCGCGGCTAGTTGGCTTAGACAAAATGCGGGAGAAATGGAAGAGTCCCGTTTATGACTCAGACAACACCCACAGCGTTCCTTTCAGCTGGGGTACGACCGGTCTGCTGTATAACTCTGAGGTCCTGACTACATCACCCACCGATTGGAATTATCTCTGGGAGAACAGTGAGGTTCTGTCTCGAAAAATGACCATGCTGGATGACGTCCGCGAAACTATGGGAGCTGTGCTCAGCTCTCTGGGGTATTCCTACAACGCCACTGACCCAGCTGAGCTAGAAGCAGCCTATCAAAAGCTTCTAGAGCTCAAGCCTTCGTTGGCGTCCTTCAAATCGTTTGGCTGGCAAGATGAATTGCTCAGCGGTGACTTACTGCTATCGATGGTTTATTCGGTCGAGGGCATTCCAGTTAGCCTCGAAAATCCTGCCTTTAAGTACTTAATTCCAGAAAGTGGCTCCTCACTGTGGACTGACACGATGGTAATTCCCACATCGGCTCCAAATATCGATGCGGCTTATGAATGGATCAATTTCAATTTGCAGCCAAAGATATCTCAAGAAACAGTAGAGCGTCTGTTTTTCGCCACCCCCAACGGTGAAGCGATGACAATGCTGTCTAAAGACTTGCTTGAGAACGAAAATCTATTCCCACCAGAGGAGCTTTTGGCTAAGTGTGAAGGCATCGCCCCTGTTGGTGACGCCAACGCGCTTTATGACGAGTACTGGACCAAGGTCACCAGCGCCTAAGACCATGGAAAGAGGCATTAAACGAACAGCGGCTCTAACCCATGTCTTTAACTTAGCGACCCTTCAGCAAAAGCTGAGGGCTATTGTTAGACCCCTGGGCTTGCTGGGGCCATCAGGAGTGTGGCTGTTGCTACTGGTGGTACTGCCCACACTCTTGATCGGGGAGTTAAGTTTTGTCCCCGGCCTGAGACCTGGTGAAGCGATTGAAGGCTACGGTTTGCTCAACTACATAAGGATTCTAGAGCCCACCTATCTGCGGGTCCTACAGCGCTCAGCCACGTTTGCCATGGGGACGACAATGCTTTGTCTGGTACTCGGGTTTCCGGTAGCCTACTGGCTGGCCATAATGGCGCCAAAACGCTGGCGTAATTTGTTGCTGGTGCTGTTTATTTTGCCTCTTTGGACTTCTTCACTGTTGCGCACCTATGCCTGGATTACTCTGCTAAGGCCGTCAGGGGTGATCAATTTGGTTTTGAGTAGCTTGGGGTTACCAACCCAAGGGTTGATGAATACCCACTGGGCAGTCTATATCGGCATGACCTATAGCTTTCTGCCCTATATGGTGTTGATTTTGTACGCGTCTCTAGAGCGACTCGATTTACAGCTTCTTGAAGCAGCTGCAGATCTAGGTGCGAACCCACGGCTTGCATTTTGGCGGGTGACTGTGCCCCAAACTCTACCGGGAATTGCCGCAGGTTGCCTTTTGGTCTTTGTCACCAGTCTGGGGGACTTTGTGGTACCCACATTACTGGGTGGGCCCACCAGCATGACAATTTCTCGATTAATCTACAACCAGTTTTTAGGGGTTGCCCGCAACTGGGGCTTTGGTTCTGCGTTGAGTATGGTGCTGATTATGATGGTAAGTCTGGCGATCGCACTTTTACTCAAATATGGCGATCGCAATCCTGAGATTTATTCATGAAACCTGTTGCCTCTAAAAATCAGGAACCCAAACGCAAGCTACCGTCATGGCAAGCGTTGCTAACTTTGGCCATGTATAGCTTTATGTATATCCCCATCATTATTTTGGGGGTATATAGCTTTAATGAATCTCGATACGGCGCTGTTTGGAGAGGGTTTAGCTTAACCTGGTACCGCAAGCTACTGGGGGATGAACGGCTATTTTTTGCCCTGGGTGACAGCCTTAAAATTGCGCTGTGTGCGGTTGCCGTATCGTCAGTTCTTGGCACGTTGATGGCCGTGGGACTGGCTAAGTATCGGTTTCCAGGAAAGTCTCTGTATGTGGGTGTTTCCTATTTGCCGCTTATTATTCCAGATATTGCAATCGCAGTTGCCACCCTGGTTTTTTTAGCATCTGTAGCCATACCCCTCAGCCTCTGGACCGCCATTGCAGCCCATATGGTGTTCTGTCTTGCCTATATTGCCGTGGTGGTCTCTAGCCGACTCCAGGGATTAGACCCTAATCTAGAGGAAGCGGCGCTAGATTTAGGAGCGACTCCAACTCAGGCTTTGATTAAAGTTTTGATCCCTCAGCTAACACCGGCTATTTTGTCAGGCTGTCTGCTATCGTTTGTACTAAGCATGGATGACTTGCTGATTTCCAGCTTTACAGCAGGTGGCGCTAATCCGCTCCCCATCGAAATTTTTAGCCGCGTTAAAACGGGTATCAAGCCCGACATCAATGCTCTGAGCGTTTTGCTCATTTTAGCCTCTGGCCTGATTGCCGCACTCTCTGAGTATTTTCGCGTCAAGAGCGATCGCGTTTAAACCCAAAAAACAACATCGGCACAGCTCAAAATCTTGTTTAAGAAAGCAAAATTAAATCACTTCAAAACGTGCCAAAGATCACAAAATAAAGCTCTCAATATCACGGTAAAAGCCTTACCCAAACAGCATATTAGGAGTAGACATAAAAGATCTCTTCGACGATTTTATGACTAACTAATTTCCTGTAGTTGTCCCTGGAGCAAGTGTCATGCTAAACAGCAACGCCGCGACTCAATCCCTAGAGAGTCTGATGCAAACTATTCTCAGCCGCCGTCGCATCAATCGAGAAACTCAGCAGGCGCTGATGGCATCACTGTTAGGCAAAGCTCAGCTAAACAGCCATGAACAGGCACAAGTACAACAAATCTTTGAGGCCATCCATCAAGGTCGCCTAAGGGTAATTGACTAGCCCAACTACCCTAGAAGCCTACTCTTGATCAGTAGCGTTGCTATCATCCTTAACTTCAACATCAGGGATGAAGTCGGGACGCGCGGCATCCTCCCAACCCGGCGGACGCTTGGAGTTATACCAAGCTAAAGAACCAATTACGACTGCTGCGATAAAGCCAACAACATAGACTATCTGAAAATAGTACATAGGAATGCCCGATGCACCTGCTTCCCCTAATAAGAGTGTCATAAACGAGATTACCCTCTTCTTCTATGCGCTCTTGGTAGAGCATGAACTGCGTTAGTGCGATTGCTAATTTTAGAGATGAATCGGTTTGAGACCGTGAATATTTGCTGGTCTCTCAAAGCCAAATTGCTCCTAAGAATACGCATGCACGACTGCCTACATCTTACTCTGCAGAGGGGGCTGGAGCCAAAGGAGCTGGGGCCGGGGCAGCTGGGGCCGGAGCCGGAGCAACCGGAGCTGCCACAGGAGTAGCTGGAGCCGGGGCTGCCGGAGCCGGAGCAATAGGAGCCGGAGCCGGAGGTGCTTCAGGCTCTGGGGGCGGAGCTTCTGGAGCCGGAGCTTCTGGGGCCGGAGCTGCCGCCGCCGGAGCCGGAGCCGGAGCCGCCGGAGCCGGAGCTGGTGACGGAGCCGGTCTATTTACCGTTGGTTCTGGGCGAGAATTTGACGGACTTGGTGTTTCTGGTGCCGGGGCAGACTCTGATTCAGCGTCAGGCTCTGAAGACCGCTGTGACGGTGCGATTGGCTCTTCATATTCGCTAGACGAACGGCTGCCTGCTTTATCTGCTACAACTTTGCCAGGTTTTATTGGCTGAGCCTCAATTGACCCTTCACGACCAGATAACCGGGGTAGCTCTGGAAACTTCTCTACCGGGAGGTCATCAATAAACTGGGAAACAAACTCACGCCAGGCATAGGCGGCAGTACTGCTAGCCCCCCGTGTAGGGCTACTGTCATCATTACCAAACCAGACACCGACCACTAATTGAGGCGTAAAGCCAACAAACCATAAATCTCTATTTTTCTCAGAGGTGCCGGTCTTACCCGCTATCTGTCGACCACCAATGTAGGCATTGCTACCGGTACCCCCTTCGACAACGCTGCGCATCATCCAGGTCATGATGGCAGCTGAGTCTGCATCAATCGCAGGTTCAGGCTCACCAGCAAACTCATAGAGCACTTCGCCAGTGCGGTTGGTAATTTTTGTAATCCCATGAGCCTCAACATGCTTCCCTTCAGCAGCCAGAGCACCGTAGGCATTGGTAAGCTCTAATAAGTTAACTTCCGATGAACCAAGAGCCAAGGAATAGGCCGGCAATAGATCTGACTTGATGCCCATACGCTTTGCCAATTCAATCACTGGCTCAAAGCCGACTTCTACCAAAACTTTGACAGCCACAATATTAATTGAGGAGGCTAGTGCTCTTCTCAGCTCAACATTCCCACTAAAGCGCTCACCGTAGTTTTTAGGCTCATAGCCATCCACAACATAGCGGGCATCGACGTAGTCTTTATAGGGTGACATGCCGCTTGCGATCGCAGCGCTATAGACAAATGCCTTAAAGGTAGACCCTGGCTGACGCTGCGCTTGAGTAACTCGATTAAACTGACTTTCTTCAAAATCAGTCCCCCCCACCATGGCATGGACTTCACCAGTTTTAGGGTTCATCGCAACGATTGAGCCCTGCTCAAATCGCTGCCAGCTAGAATATTCCTCTAGAACTTCTTCCAGTGTGGTTTCAGCCGCCCGCTGCCATTTGGGCTTTAAGCTAGTTTCAACCACCAAACCACCCGCTTCGATTTCATCTTGGGAAATTAGCTGCGGCAGCTGTTTCTGCACATAGATGGTGAAGTAAGGAAATTCGCTGTAGAGAAACTTGGGTTCATTGGGCGTTGTTGCCACATCACTCTGATAAGCCGTACTGGCTTGCCCTTGTGAGATCACCCCATTTTCCAGCATTCGGCTAATGACTTTATCGCGTTGCTCGCGAGCAGCTTCTTCGTCTACCAGCGGCGAGTAAAAACTCGGAGCCGGAGCCATCCCTGCGATTAGGGCAATTTCCGCAACCGTCAGTTCCTCAACTGTCTTACCAAAGTAAATCCAAGCAGCATCAGCTACACCATAGGCACCCGCTCCCAGATACACCAGGTTTAAGTAACGCTCAAGGATTTTTTCCTTACCCAGTTCCTTTTCTAGCTTGTTAGCCAGAAGCGCCTCTCGAAACTTTCGCTGAAAGCTTCTATCTTGGTCCAAAAAGATGATTCGGGCGACCTGCTGAGTAATAGTGCTCGCGCCTTCTACTAACTCTCGATTGCGCAAATTAGAGTTAACGGCCCGAGCAATTCCTTTATAGTCGATGCCATTATGCTCATAAAATCGGCGATCTTCCGAAGCAATAAACCCCTGGACTAGAGTGTCTGGAATCTCATCATATTCAAGATATTCTTGGGTCGCTGGACCAATCTTTTGCAGAACGCTACCATCACCAGCCTTGATAGTGATAGTTCCAGTCCGCTCAAAGGTAAGTGCATCTGAAACATCAGGCAGATTGGCCTCAACCTCTTGCCAAAACCGATAACCACGTGTGATGGGTCCTGCCATACCAGCCCCAACGACCAGGGTCAACCAAAATAAAAAGCTTTTGTACAGTGGCTTGGGGTGTTTTTGTCTGACAACCCGAGTTGCACCGACTGTCGCTGGTTTACCTTGATCACTTCGAACTTTGCCAATCCAATTAGCCACGTTAAAGAAATCCTATTGAACCCGTTGTGCTGGACATGGTTAACTCGCTAGCATGCATCACTGCGATAATTAGCTGCACCAAAATTAAAAAACTTTGGTTGTTGTATTTTTACTACATCTTCCAAAGGCTATCAGAAGCTGCCCTAACTCATCAAATAATCAGTGTGGCCAAGGGCTAATCCCAAAATCAACATACCGATTACCAAAAATGGCTGGGCACTGGCTTGGTATTTCACATCATTGGCCAGTGGATCCCGCAAAAAATACATATCTTGGAAGGTTATTTGCGGAATAATCATCAAAATCAGCAGCACTGCATAGAGGTTCTTATGGATAGCGATCAGATACGCAGCCATGCCAGCCTGGAAAATATCAATCATCAAAACACAAATCCAAGCCGCAGTTCCAACGCCAAACATGACAGGTAACGACTTTAGCCCCAGCGCTTCGTCACCTTCTACACTTTTAAAGTCGTTAACAACGGCAATACCAAGACCGGCCATGCTGTACAGCAATGTCAGAATCACCACAGTGGGGTTGAGCTGACCAAATAAAGCATGGCCCGCCCACCAAGGTAATGCAATATAGCTAGCACCTAACGCATAGTTACCGAGCCAACCATTCTGCTTGAGCTTGAGCGGCGGCGCAGAATATATGTATGACACCAATGAACCGCCTACGGCCAAAGCGGTCAAAATCGGAAAGTCATGATTAGCCCAGCGGTCTAAACCATAGGAAACAGCGATACCGCTCAGTAAAAGCACCCATATTTGCACCTGTACCTGGCCTAGAGCGATGGCTCCCGAAGGAATGGGACGATAGGGCTCATTAATCGCATCTAGCTCGCGGTCGTAATAGTCGTTGATGGTTTGGGTATATCCAGTCAATAAAGGCCCTGCCATCAGCATGCAGGCCAGGGATGCCAGCACATGATCAACGCTCCAAACAAAATGACCTGAGGACGCAGCTCCACAGAGCACTCCCCAAATCAAAGGAATCCAGGTAATCGGCTTCATTAACTGAAGCCGGATCTTCCAAATAGACGTTTCTCCATCAGCAGCCCCTTTCATCCCCAACAGCTGCCGAGCCTTAGAACCCTCTGGTGCTGATGACGCATCGGAACTAGATGTCACTGGAATAGGATTTTCAGCCATGGCTCAAACGGACCCAGTATTAGTACTAACGACAACAAAGTGAAATACCTCTATCCAAAGGACAGAATTAGATAGTCTGATTGAAACTTCGCCCCTGTAACAGAAAGGCCCTGCAGTGCATCAGGCAGCTTTAAGTTACGACGCTGGTCTCCAGCCTCAATGGTGACCTCAGGGCCATATTGGGTGAGCTGAATCTGTTTTTTATCAAAACTAGGCAAAAACAGACGCACGGTCTTAGTAGATAGCTCAATCTCGACAGGCGCTGGGACTGCGGGAATAGCGGTGTAATCTGGCAGTGCCTCAATCAGGGGACTCCAATCGTCTGCCTGAGGGAGTGGGTGCACGGGTAACGGAGCAAAGGCTTCACCATTAGTGCCCCGATTTAGCAGCACCCCGGCCACGGTCATTTCTATTTGCTGAGCTGCACCCCAAAGATAGCGGGCGGTTGCGATCGCAACCTGGTCACCACTAGACACCAGATAAGCTCGCACCCGCATCGGGTCTTTAACCGCAGCAATACCCTGAGTCACTAGATTTGTACCCTGCGCCACCTGAGGCTGCTCAAACCAATCTCCAGGTAATCCATTACTCAGCACTGCGCCCGCAACAGGTTGCACAAACGGCATCACTGCTTTCGAAAATTGTGATGCTTGAAATACTTGCTTAAATCGACGGAAGTACCAGTCGATACCGGCCGGCATACCCCACATACGCAGGCTCGCCTGGTCTCCAGCACCGTCGTGAACAACGACATCATAATCACCACAGGCATCATATTCGCGTAATGCGTTCAGGGTTAGGGCCTGATCCATCCCTGGTAATAGACTAAGCTCCTGACCATACACAGCCTTAAAAAAGGGATCTCGCAAATACTGAGCTTCTAGCTTTTTTAACTGCTCCCAGTTTTGCTCCAAAAGCTTGGCAAACTGTAGCTGAATCGCCCATAAATTTGGCGCTACCTGTTCTGGAGCAGCTGTGACATCACGCCCCAGCAGTAGGCCAAATCCTGGCCCGGCATCTTCGGTCACTAAAAGCACGCGCTGACCCTGAGCGGAAAGTTTTTTGGCAGTTGCGATCGCACAGGTTGAACGACCACTACCGCCTTTACCCAAAAACGTAAGAATTAGCGCCATTTAATTACTACGAAGTTAAATGTATAAGTCGCTTTGCCCCTGAACAAAAGGCACCCTATGGCGGGTGCCCGAACCTTTGTTATTAGCCCAATCCATCTATGCCATTTGCTTGAGTTCATCCTCAAAAAACCAGCTCGAAAACTGATCTGGGAACTCAACTACAGCACCAACACCGCTACCATCCACCATTTTGAATTTAGTAATGGTGCCCTCCTGCCCTAGACGCTTGGCAACGCTACCAGACACTCGATCCCTAACCCGTACAACCTTTACCTTCTGTCCGATATCCAAAGCCATGCTCCAAGACCCTCCTCTCTAAGTCAGATTGATAAATATTAAGAATTAAAACTAATCCTCAGTTTATCAGTGTCTTGCGCTTTGTAAGCTATCCTGAAGAACTGTTGCTAGAGCCATTCTAGCCGCTTGCTTGTATCTCCTCTAAAAGAACACTGCCCTATGCTAGCGAAGCGAATTTTGCCCTGTCTAGACGTTAAAGCTGGCCGTGTTGTAAAGGGTGTTAATTTCGTAGAGCTTCAGGATGCAGGCGACCCAGTTGAACTGGCACAGGCTTACAACGAAGCGGGGGCCGACGAACTAGTCTTCCTAGATATCACGGCCACCCATGAGGATCGCAACATTATCTTTGATGTTGTTCACCGCACTGCCGAAAAGGTTTTTATTCCTCTGACAGTTGGTGGCGGAGTCAATTCCGTTAACACCATCAAGCAGCTTTTACGGGCCGGGGCAGATAAGGTTAGCATCAACTCTGCCGCCGTTCGTAATCCCGACTTTATCCAGACAGCCAGTCACAGATTTGGCAGTCAATGCATTGTCGTTGCCATTGACGCCAAACGTCGTCCTGATAAATCAGGATGGGATGTTTTCGTACGAGGCGGTCGAGAAAATACTGGCCTAGATGCTATCACTTGGGCCAAGGACGTTGTAGCTCGGGGTGCTGGCGAGCTGTTGGTCACAAGCATGGATGCTGACGGAACTAAAGCTGGATATGACCTAGAGCTGACCCGTACTATTGCTTCAACAGTCGATGTTCCAGTGATCGCCTCTGGGGGTGCTGGCACTTGTGAGCATATTCATGAAGCACTCACCACAGGTGAAGCAGAAGCTGCTTTGCTGGCTTCTTTACTTCACTATGGCGAACTTAGTGTTGCGGAAATTAAAGCCTATCTATCAGAGAAGCACATCTCCATCAGACCGTAGTTGAGCAAACCTCAAGCCCTCAACCTCTGACATCACAAGTCTTTGGTTTTTATAAAATATTGCCGTTGAATACGGCACATTTATGATAGCCCTGTTACAATCTGTAAAAGATAGTCGTAATTCTTTAAGCCTTGCCTCTTTTTATCGATGACGCTTCTAATCATAGCCATCGTTACTGGTTTAGTTTTTTGGGCCCTTCGTCTCATGGATAGGGCTCTAGTCAGTCAGGAGTTCTCCCTGATGTTGGCGGGGTTTTTGGTTGCTTCAGCAGCCGCAGCAATGGTGGGTGTCTATTTTTTGATGAGCGATTACATGGTTTACATCCATCAGAACGAACTGCTGTTTCAAGACCAGTATCCGACTGGATATTTAATTTTGGATGACCAGCTTTCATCGACTCAGCTCTTTAAGCCTGACCTGTCTGTGGTCGATATAGCTAGTTTGTCTGAGTAGAATAGGCAATCCGTTAGCTTTTTCTCTTTTAATATTGTTTGATTGCTAGCTGCGGTGTTTCAACTAGGTCTCTACTAAAACAAGGCTAACCATGTAGCAGGGCCAACTATTCCATCCACAGTTAATCCAGACTGTCGTTGAAACTCCTCTACTGCTTGCTGAGTTTGCGGACCAAACACACCATCGACTGGCCCTACGTATAGATCAAGTTCAGCCAGACGCTGCTGCAATCGACTGACTTCACTATTAGAATCTTCTAGCATCAAGATTGGTAGATTACCAGCATTCTCAGAGATAGCAGCATTGGTAGGTGGTGCTACAGCTTCATCATCGGTGGGGGTAGGCGATTCAGCTCCACCTGTGGAAGTTGGCACCTCTTGAGGCTCTGTCAGGTTGGTGGGGGTAGGTAACAGTCGCTGCCATGTCAAAGGACCGACAATTCCATCTACTGTTAATCCTGCATCGGTTTGGAATTGGCGCACTGCTTCTGCAGTGAGTTCCTCATAGGCACCATCTACGGCTCCAGAGTAGTAGCCCATAAGCGCTAGCATAGCTTGCAAGTCTCTCACAGCAGGGCCTGCACTACCTGGCTCTAATACAGTATCTGCTTGTGCCAGAAGTTCAGCTGCTTCATTATTCGAGATCTCACTCTGGTGTGATGAAGATAAATCATGGGTCTGTGCCAATGATGCTGGTACGCCCAAAGCCATTCCCAAAAGCAAGAAATGAGAAATTGTATGTAAGCCCCAAGGTTTCATATGAAAAAACCACCGTATTTGTAGCATAAGCTTAGAAAATTCTGGTTCTAGACTTCGCCTAAAAGCAAAGCCCCAAGATGACAAAGCCTATCCGTTGAATCCAGATAAATTGATATTTAAGGGTAATTCCCACTTTCATATCCTGTAATTATGTCGTCTAGAACCTCTGCAACTTACTACAGCTCTGGGCAATCATACTTCATGGAATCTATATCGACTATTCCAACCGCAGAGAAATTTCTAGGGAGTCTGCTTGGGGCACACATGGGCTATTGCTACTCAAGCCGTAGCGATAGCCCATGGCAGTCTGTTAATTCAAATTTGCTAAGCCAGCTGTGGCGCAGCAGTATTCAGCAACACACGGTCGTTGGGCCGCAAGTTTTAGCCCCTCAAACTTTGGTATCTAAACCAGCTGCGGCACTTCCTTGGCTTTTATATCACCACGACAACAGCAGTTTTCGATATCAAAGTCTGGCTCAAACGCTGGCATCTGTTGATAGTTCCTCTTCATCTATTTTGACCCATGCTATTGGAGCAACTTGCATTCTAGGTGATTGTCTAGAGTGGTTGATGCAGTGCTCTCCAACACTTCAGCCATCGCTCCTGTTAATTTGTAATTATCTGCGGCAGAGACAGACCGCTTACCCCACAGTCTTGGCTAGCCATGTCAAGCGATTCACTGAAGTGTTAGCCCCTCAAATCTCGACGACTATTGAGCCTTTAAAGCCAGATGAACAGCCTCTACTAACAACGGCGTTAGCCGTAAAACACTGTCTTAGCTATCCAGAAAACCTGGCTTTGATACTGACCAATTTCGAGGAACCAGGAACAACAGCTACTCTGAGTGGCTGTCTGCTCGGTGCTTGGGGTGGATTATCAGTGATTCCTACTAAATGGATAATGGCTCTAACAGACGACTCTTATAAATTAATCAGCCATATTGCTGACGAGGTTTATCGTAACTGGGCTGGCATCACTAGTATTGCTGCGACTTATGACGCCTCACCTTTAGACTTTTAGAATCACAATTGGATCCAGAATCATCCTCTTCAAAACAGAGCTGGCTATAATAGCCTAACGGACATGCTAGGCATCTTCCAACACGGTTTGATGAGTTTATTTTAAAGGATTAAAGTGAGTGATACGCTGATGCCACCACTTGGAGCAAACTTGGTATTGTTGTGACTTTCAGCTTAAGGCAACGCTATATAAGTTGAATTTTAGTCCTGAATCTCAGGATTCAGATGCGTTCTTTTAAGGTGTGTGGGCAATTTTTCATGCATCCCATAAGAGGATGTAGACAACGTCCTAGTAAGTTAGCCTGATACTCAGAAGCGTTGAATTTCGATTGTTTCAGACATCTAGGGTGCTCAAAGGAAGCATTATTTACTCCTTTTAGTCTTTATCAGATGTCTAACGCTAATAGGCCACCAGTTCAATGGCGTTTTATGTCGATTGAGCAAAATGGCAGCCTTGGTTGTTGAGGCCTTTCATGCAGTCGGTGACATTCATGGTCAAAGCAGTTTGGCGACGTTTGCGTATTTCGGTCGGCTGGTGTAGAGCTCAGTTGCCTCAGGTTTCCACATCGTTACGTCAAAAATCTAATACGTCGATTCGACAATCAACTAAGTCGGCCAACCATTCAACTGGGCGTTATGTCATCTCTCGTCATACCCCTTTGAATCAAACTCAAGTTGCGATTCTATTTACAGTATTGCTACTGACCGCAATGCTTGGTCAGCGGTTTTATAACCAGCCTGCACTCACAGTAGGAACCGTAGCTAGCGAAACCTTCATTGCTCCCTACAACGCCACTTTGCCAGATCTGGTTACAACTGAGCAAAATCGACAGGCAGCTCGGAGTGGGTCAGCGATCATTCTACAAATCGATCAAGCAAAGACCAACGCAATTCTAAAAGAATTGAACGCTATCCTAAGCCAGGGCAGTGCGTTTCGTCAGCAAGCTGGAAATATTCCATATCTGCCTACAGCTCAACTATCAACCCGAACCCAACATTATCTACGTCAGGCTCCACCGAATGAATGGGAGGGGTTATGGGAATTAGCTCAAAATCAAGCTTTATCCAATAGCGTCTTAGACGAAGGGACCACTGGCTTATTGCAAATTCGTATTAACAATTTAGGGACAAACCAGCGTACTGCACTCCAGGAACTTTTACGTTTGCGAGCGGGGCCATCATCTCAGTCTATGGCTGCAATACGTAGTCAGATTGATGCTAACCGCCAACAATATATGGCGACTAAACCTGAGTTGCATAGTTTGACTACCCGTGACGGATTGCAACCACTAGATGCCAGACTGTTTGACTTGAGTGATAGAGATTGGCAAGCGGTACAGGCGTCTAGTCGTTTGGTTCTGACTCGGATGTTGGCACAGGGAATTCATGAAGGGACATCACCAAGCCTGTGGCGGCAAGCTATTGACGCTCAGCTACAAGGAACGCTGAATCTAGAAAGTATGACCGGCTTGAATCGGGACGACATAGCCGATCAGGAAATCATCGCCAAGGAAATCGCGACCAAGCTCATCAACTCTGTTTTACAACCCAATCTGATTGAGGATCAAGAGCAGACTCGTCTACGGGCAGAACAGGTGGAAAATGAGGTCAAAACGGTCACAGTATCCATCGAGCAGGGCGACGCTATTGTCAAAAAAGGTGAGGCCATTGGTCAAGGAGATTTTGTTCTGCTCGATCATTTCAATTTGACTCAGCGGCGTTTTAACTGGCTGGGGTTTAGTGGATTTGGGGTTCTAGTGAGTGTTGGTGTGGCTGTATTACTGTGGATTGACCACTGGCAAGCAGGAGGACTGCGACAGCGAGACCACTTACTCGTGCTTTGTTTGATCGTCAGTGTAGCCGTGCTAATGGCACTGAAGATACCTGGTTTAGGGCTACCTGCAGTAGGTCTTTTGTTAGGCAGCTTTTACGGCTACATTCTGGCAACGGTCACTGTAGGACTGTTGGTGATTTTGCTACCTGTTGGTGGCTCAGTGGCTGTGTTGCCCTTGTTTGCGTCAGCCTGCGCTGCTTTAATTGGAGCCTGGATTGCACCTCGATTGCGATCGCGAGAAGAATTTGCGCTGCTCGGTGGTGTTGTGGGTCTCACCCAAGGCGTCATTCATCTCTTGCTCACCTTTATATTTAACGGCGTCTCCATAGCTGTGTGGTACACCGTGCTACGTGATTCAGCCTTGTTTGGCGTCTATGGCATTGCATGGAGCATTGTAGCGCTGGGTGTTAGCCCTTATTTGGAGTCGGTATTTGATGTAGTTACACCCATACGGTTAGCTGAGCTATCTAACCCCAATCGGCCTCTGCTCAAAAAGCTGGCTGCCGATGCCCCCGGCACATTTCAGCACACAATGTTTGTTGCGAACCTGGCAGAAGCTGCGGCTCGCGCCCTTGGTCACAACGTCGAATTAGTCCGTGCTGGAACCTTGTATCACGACATTGGCAAGATGCACGACCCGCTAGGGTTTATTGAAAACCAAATGGGCGGCCCCAATAAACACGACCTAATTGATGATCCGTGGGTAAGTGCTGACATCATCAAAAAGCATGTCACTGAAGGCTTAGTCATGGCTCGCAAGCATCGACTACCTAAAGCAATACAAGCCTTTATCCCTGAGCATCAGGGCGCGATGTTAATCAGCTATTTCTATTACCAAGCAAAGGAAATCGCTGGCCAAAATCCTGAAATGGAAATCCTTGAAGAAGATTTTCGCTATGATGGCCCGATTCCTCAGTCTCCAGAAACAGGAATTGTTATGCTGGCCGATTCCTGTGAGGCGGCGTTGCGATCGCTTAATAAGGAAGCCTGTGCCGAAGAAGCCTATGCCATGGTTAACAAAATTCTGCGCGCCCGCTGGAAGGACAATCAGCTGATTGATTCCTGCCTGACTCGCAAGGATATGGACGTCATCGCCAATGTATTTGTTCAGGTATGGCAGCAGTTCAACCATAAGCGGATTGCTTATCCAAAAGGGGCACTAGCGGCCAAGTAAGCATTGCTGCTTTTGACAAAGACAGTGCGGTTGAGTATCGCAAAACATAGAAATCGCCACCAAATCGATAGACACCACAATCGTCTGAAGCTGGTGTCTGTCGATTGTTACGAAACTAATGGGTAGAGGTGTTGGCAACGGTTTCAGGGCGCGATCGCAACGCCAGCGTCTTTGGTAAAACAACCTGGAATTCACTGCCCTGGCCCAATACAGAATGGCAACGCAACTGGCCACCGTGCTGTTCTACAACGATTTGGTGACTAATCGCTAACCCCATCCCTGTTGCCTCGCCAACAGGCTTGGTAGTAAAGAAGGGATCAAAAATCTGCTGCTGCAAAGCCTTCGGAATGCCTTCGCCATTATCAGCAATAGTAATTACTACACACTCTGGCTGATCCTCAGTTGTAATCGTAATTGTGCCAGCCTCATGGGTTTCCAAAGCGTCGATAGCATTATTGAATAGGTTCAAAAAGACCTGATTCATAGCCCCTGCGTAGCATTGAATCCTAGACACATCACCATAGCGTTTATCCACCAAGATTTGGGGACGTCTAACCGTCATATTCAAACGATGCGCTAGCATCATCAACGTGTTGTCCAATCCTCTATGGATATCGACGGTTTTTACCTCTGATTCACCAAAGCGGGCAAATTTTCTCAACGACTGAACAATCTCTCGAATACGCTCTGTACCAGTTGTTATGGAGCCAATTAATTTTGGAAAATCCTGTCTGATATAGGCTAAATCTGCATTCTCGACATCCTTTTGCAGCTCTGGTGGCAGCTCAATCGCCTGCGATTGGTAGTGACTAATTACCAACAGTAAATCTTCTACATACTCCATGGCATGCTCAAGGTTGCCATAAATAAATCCTACAGGGTTATTAATTTCATGGGCAATGCCAGCGACTAGCTGCCCTAGCCCTGCCATTTTTTCACTTTGCAATAGCTGGGCCTGAGCATGCCTCAGATCGTCTAGCGCTTTTTCCAGTTGATGGGCAGCTCTACGAGCCTCTAACTCAGAAGCCATTAAAGCGGCTTCTGATTCCTTACGCTCAGTGATATCCCTCACCATGATGGTCAAAAAGTTAGTAGATCTTAATTGGGAATCAGTGACTAAAACTTCAACAGGAAACCGTCGGCCCTCATTGTGTATACCGATCGCCATGTAGGCATCGCCCGTACGGGACCCCTGCTGCAAAAACTGTTGCAAAGCTTGAAAAGCAGCGTCTTGAGACTGCACCAAATCTGTCTCTATTAAGGTGGTGAGGGGTTGTCCAACCGCATGTAGCCAGTGGCAACCAAAGATTTTTTCAACAGCCGGATTCGTACTCTGAACAGTCAAGGTGTCTGGAGCAACCGTCAAAATACCGTCTGCTGCAGTCATGATAATTGCATTTGTTCTGGCCGTAGAGCGCTCTAGCGCATCAACTACCTGGTTATACCAACGGCTAATTTGACCAATTTCTGTCAGTGCACTGGCTGTTACCCGCCGCTGTAAATTACCGGTTTTCGCATGGGTTTGCATCGTTTCAAATAAATTTTGAAACTCATTACGCGCGCCATGTTCTGACACGTTTAAGCCTATGTACTCTTGCTTAAGGGACACCCGCAGTGACACATACCGATTAAGCAATAAGAAGACTAACAGCGTTACCGTAAATGACCATAGCCCACAGGCTAAGACACCTGAAACCTGAGCAACAAATTGCTCCAAACGGTTCAACCCAGTATCTAATCGCTCTAAATCACCAAATAATGCAACGGCTAACGTGCCCCAAATACCTGGGCCAAGATGGACAGGAATGACTCCGACTGCATCATCAATGCGTAGTTTATCTAACAGGGCATCCACGCCCAACATTACCAATCCGCCTATGCCTCCGATCAGCACCGCACTGCCCAAAGACACCGCATGACAGCTGGCCGTAATCGATACTAACCCCGCCAGGGTTCCATTCATTACAGCCTTAAACGGTAGATGATGTTTTTGCACCATCAAAGACCATGTCAACGGGGCCGTAAGTCCTGCGGCCCCTGCTAACAATGTATTTACCAAGATTCTGGGTACCTGGTCATTAAATGCAAGCGTGCTGCCGCCGTTGAACCCAAACCAGCCAAACCACATCAGTAGCGCGCCTAAAAAGGCTAAGGGCAGATCTGAACTGGGGGCTTGCTGATCAAAGTTTTGTCGAGAAAAGCGACCAAGACGGGGGCCAATCACCAAAACTGCGGCCAGCGCCACCCATCCGCCTAGGCTGTGGACTACGGTAGAACCAGCAAAATCAACAAAGCCTCTTTGGCTTAACCAACCAATTTGCGTAGATTTTTCTAACCCACCCCAGACCCAGTGACCTAATACTGGATAGATAAGACCGGATATCAGTACAGCGCTAAACAAATAACCCTTAAATGTCATGCGCTCAGCCACTGCTCCCGACACAATGGTGACGGCAGTGCTGCAAAACATTGCCTGAAATAGAAAGAAAATAATAGGCCAGCTATCAGTTTGGTTAAACTCGGGCAAAAAATCACTAAATCCCCACCAGCCGTGCCAAGAGGCTCCAAACATCAAGCCGTAGCCAAAGGCCCAAAACATAATGATTGATAGGCCAACATCAGCAATATTTTTAATGGCGACGTTGATGTTATTTTTGCGACGAGTAGACCCCGCTTCGACACATAAAAAACCCGCTTGCATCAGAAACACTAGGCTAGCGCTCACAATCACCCACAGTGCATCTAATGACAACGACATGGCTCTGAGAGGATAGATGTTATAAATACAAAATTCGCCACGAAAGCCTGATAGTCCGGAGTCTCAATAGCTTTTAATACTTATGGCGGAATTCAAGTAGTGATAGCAACCTGATTACCTGAGGCGCGATCGCAATACCTCTCGCTCCACACATCAAACTAAGGACAAATTCATGTGCTGTTAAATCACTATTGACCGTGACTTTACTATATTCACCAAATCTGGCTCCATAAACTGATTTCGATGAGCAGAATCAAAAATCACTACCTGCAAAACCATCAAATATGTATCCTTGAACCCTTTTCTAGAAACGTCTTTAAGCATTTGTATCTCTATTGCCAAACTGCCCCATAAACCACGTCCAAGTTGAAACTTGAAACTCTTCATCAAAAAACTGCTGTTCTGGGCGTGAACAAGCTTTAATTAAAAAGCTGCATTGGCGACAAGTGTTTTGAGTTCTGACAGACCCACCCTACTAATCATCGACGGTCACTCCCTGGCATTTCGGTCTTACTATGCCCACGCCAAAAGTCGTGATGGCGGGCTGCGCACCTCCACCGGCATTCCCACCAGCGTATGCTTTGGCTTTATTAAGTCCATGAGCGACATGATGGTGGTAGAAAAACCCGACTATGCAGCGGTCGCATTCGACCTGGCGCAACCAACATTCCGCCACGAAGCGGCTGATAGCTACAAAGAAGGGCGTCCTGAAGCACCCGAGGATTTTCTTGAGGACGTTGAGAATTTAAAGGAGCTACTAGCGGGATTTAAGCTGCCAATTTTGACAGCACCTGGATTTGAAGCAGATGACGTCATCGGCACCCTGGCTACCAAAGCAGAGCAAGAAGGCTATGCCGTCAGAATTCTAAGTGGGGACCAGGACCTGTTTCAGCTGATTGACGACAACGAGCATATTAAAGTGCTGCACTTAGGAAGCACGTTTGGCCGCACTAATGGCTTAGCCAAGGAATATGGCATTAAGGAAGTTGAGGAAAAGCTGGGTATTAAGCCTAACCAGGTGATCGACTACAAAGCCCTGTGTGGCGACACCTCAGATAATATTCCTGGAGTAAAGGGCATCGGCAAAAAAACAGCCGTCAAGTTGCTGACAGAACACAAAAATCTGGAAGGTGTGTACACAGCTCTGCCTGAGATGAAGGGAGCGGTCAAGAAAAAGCTAGAAACTGGCAAAGAAGACGCTGACAAGTCTAAATATTTGGCCACCATCGTCACTGATATTGATCTAAATGTAGACTTGGCAGACTGCAAACTAGAGGGCTTTGATGAGACAACAGTCATTCCACTGCTAAAGCATTTGGAATTCCAGCATTTTATTAACCGACTAAGTAAATTACAGGACGCCTTTGGAGGTGAGGTAACCTCACCTCCAAATAGGGTAGCCACCACTGTTGAAGATGAGGACCTTGCCTTCTTTACTGCAGAAGAAACGGATGCAGCTAGCGACGTAGAAGCAGTCGACATTAAGCCGCAGATTGTTACGACAGCTAGTCAGCTGCAGAACTTGGTCACTCAGTTAAAGACTCAAACCGATACTAGCCAGCCTGTGGCTTGGGATACTGAGACAACGGCGATTGACCCACTAGATGCTGACCTGGTAGGCATTGGCTGCTGCTGGGGAGATGGGCCGGAGGATATGGCCTATGTGCCAGTGGGTCATCAAGCAGGAGAGCAGTTGCCTTTAGCAGATGTCTTGGCTGCACTCAAGCCAATTTTGGTAAGTGCTGACTATCCAAAAGCTCTCCAAAACGCTAAGTATGACCGAGCAGTACTCAAGCGGCAGGGCATTGGGCTGGCTGGAGTAGTGTTTGACACAATGCTAGCCAGCTATGTGCTGAACCCAGAAAGTAGCCACAATCTGACAGACCTATCACTGCGATATTTGAATGTGGCAGCACAGAGCTATGGCGATCTGGTGCCGAAGGGGAAAACCATTGCCGATATTGCGATTGATCAAGTAGCGATTTATTGCGGTGGGGATGTGCATACGACTTATCGCCTGGTATCAATTTTGCAGGCTGAATTGAGTGAAGTGGATGCGATCGCAACTCTATTCCGCGACATCGAAGTTCCCCTTGAAGCCGTTCTTGCCGATATGGAAGCCACTGGCATCCGCATTGACGAACCTTACCTCAAACAGTTTTCAGAGCAACTTGAGGCCGATCTCTACGAACTGCAAATTAAAGCCTATGACCACGCAGGCCAAGAGTTTAATCTTGGCTCTCCCAAACAGCTCAGCGTCTTGCTATTTGAAACCCTGGGGCTCAACAAAAAGAAAACCCGCAAAACCAAAACCGGCTACTCTACAGACGCATCCACTCTCGAGAAACTACAGGGAGACCATCCTGTAGTGGACTGCATTATTAGCTACCGCACCTTATCAAAACTCAAATCCACTTATGTAGATGCCCTACCCAAGCTGGTGCGAGCAGATACAAAGCGAGTCCACACCGACTTTAACCAGGCCGTTACCGCGACAGGTCGTCTGTCCTCATCTAATCCCAACCTGCAAAATATTCCCGTTCGCACAGCGTTCAGTCGTCAAATTCGCCAGGCTTTCTTACCGCAAGACGGCTGGCTTCTGGCTGCTGCCGACTATTCGCAAATTGAGCTACGTATCCTCACTCATCTAAGTGGCGAATCGGTCCTAGTGGATGCTTATCGTAACGGCGACGATGTTCATAGTCTGACAGCTCAGCTGCTGTTAGATAAAGAGGACATTTCTACCGAAGAACGCCGCATGGGCAAAATTATCAACTTCGGTGTGATTTATGGCATGGGTGCCGTCCGCTTTGCTCGCGAAATGGGGGTGAGCCGCACTGAAGCCAAGTCATTTATCGACAAATTTAATGCACGCTATTCACGGGTGTTTGAGTATCTGCAACAGATGCAGCGAGAAGCTATTGCCCATGGCTATGTGGAAACTATTCTGGGGCGTCGCCGATATTTCAACTTTTCGAGCAACAGCTTAAAGCCCCTGAAGGGCAAACCCCCTGAAGAAATTGACCTGGATCATCTCCGACCTGGCGGCTATGATGCCGGTCTAATGAGAGCTGCAGCCAATGCCCCCATCCAGGGCTCCAGCGCTGACATCATCAAAATTGCTATGATTCAGCTACACAAAGTGCTCAAGGAGTATCAAACCAGACTCTTACTACAGGTCCATGACGAATTGATCTTCGAAATTCCACCCGATGAATGGCCAGAACTAGAGGAAAAAATTGCCCAAACCATGGAATCCGTCGTGAAATTGTCGGTCCCCTTAAAAGTAGAAATCAACGCCGGCAAAAATTGGATGGATGCCAAATAACTTTGCATCCATCCAATTTTTGCTGGGGCTTTCAAATCATTAGTTCAGTTTCAGAACTGCCATGAACGCTTCTTGGGGCACATCCACCGTACCGATGGCCTTCAGGCGCTTCTTACCTTTAGCCTGCTTTTTCAACAGCTTTTTCTTACGGGAAATATCACCGCCATAGCACTTAGACAATACGTCTTTACGCAAAGCTGGAATGCTTGCACTGGCGATAATCCGGCTACCGATGGCGGCCTGAATTGGAATCTTAAACTGGTGTCTGGGAATCAGTTCTTTTAGCTTTTCGGCTAGCGCCTTGCCCACGTAGTACGCCTGGTCACGATGCACAATCGCTGCTAACGGATCTACCTTATCCCCGTTGATCATCACATCCAGTTTCACCAAGTGATTCACTCGATAATCGATTAGCTGATACTCCATACTGGCGTAGCCGCGAGACCGGGACTTCATTTGGTCAAAAAAGTCGGTCACGACTTCAGCTAGAGGTAATTCATATACCAAAGTGGTGCGCCCTTCTGTCAGATACTTCATATCTTTGAAGTCGCCGCGACGGGTCTGACACAGATCCATCAGGGTGCCGACAAACTCTTCAGGGGTAAAAATCTCTACCTTGACGTAGGGCTCTTCAATTTTCTCTCGCTCCTGAGGATCGGGTAGCTCACACGGGTTATCAATATTGAGCACCTCGCCATCAATGGTGGTGACACGGTAAACCACCGATGGTGCAGTGGTAATCAAATCCAGATTGTATTCTCGCTCTAAGCGCTCCTGCACAATTTCCATGTGCAGCAGCCCTAAAAAGCCACAGCGAAAACCAAAGCCCATGGCACTGGAGGTTTCAGGCTCGTACTGCAGGGCAGCGTCGTTGAGGCGAAGTTTTTCTAGAGCCTCTCGCAGGTCTTCGTAACGGTCAGAATCAGTAGGGAAAAGACCACAGAAAACCATAGGGTTCGCTTCTACGTAACCTGGCAATGGCTCTTCAGCCTTGCGTTTTACCAGCGTTATGGTGTCACCAACACGGGCATCGGCTACGGCTTTAATAGAAGCGGAAACATAGCCCACTTCTCCAGCGTGGAGTTCATCCACTTCTACCTGGTTGGGGGAAAGTACGCCTAGTTCGTCGATTTCGTATTCTTTGCCAGAAGCCATCAGACGGATGCGATCGCGACGCCGCAGGGTTCCATCAACGACTCGAAAATAAACGATCACACCACGGTAGCTGTCGTAGTAGCTATCAAAAATTAGCGCCCGTAGTGGCTTCTCCGTATTATCCTCAGGCTCAGGAACAGTTTCTACGATGGCTTCTAGGATTTCAGTAATGCCGATCCCTTCTTTGGCCGAGGCCAGAATGGCATTGCTACAGTCTAGACCAACAATATCTTCAATTTCCTTCTTAACTCGCTCAGGCTCTGCACCTGGCAAATCCACCTTGTTCAGAACAGGGATAATCTCTAAATCATTTTCCAAGGCTAGATAGACATTGGCCAGTGTCTGGGCCTCCACCCCCTGGGAGGCATCTACCACTAGCAGTGCCCCTTCACAGGCAGCCAACGCGCGGGAGACTTCATAGGAAAAGTCAACGTGCCCCGGTGTATCAATCAAATTTAATACGTACTGCTCTCCATCTTTGGATTGATAGCTCATGCGAGCTGCCTGGAGCTTAATGGTGATACCCCGTTCCCGCTCCAAATCCATGGTGTCTAGCACCTGAGCTTTCATATCCCGCTCGCTGATGGTGTTGGTCTCCTGCAGTAACCGATCTGCCAGAGTAGACTTTCCATGATCGATATGGGCAATAATTGAAAAATTGCGGATACGAGATACGGGTGCGTCGGTCATGGAAAGAAGAAGTTCCAGCTATAACGTTAAGAAGCGCTTCGTTTATCTTAATGCTTTGTTCTAGCACTTTGCTCGTCCTGTAGAGGCTGGCTTACGTCCACATGGTTTTAAAGATGAGCTTTTTCTAGAATAAGCCGTGTCTTGTTCAAACAAGAAAACTTGATGGTTTGTGCATTTGATCCCTGGAACGCTTCGATAAAGGGGTGACCGTTAATGAATCTCATGACAATATAAGAGGTAATTGGGGCGTCTTATTAAAACTCTTGATGGAATCTAAACAGCATTTAGATTTGCAGCATTTATTACCCTGTAGCCAGAGAATTTTGAGGTCTGTCATACTGCTGACGGGCGATCTCAGCTTAGATGTTTCTGATCCGGACAGGGAAAACTCGTAATCAGTGAAGTATAGGGCTAGAGATTTCTGACGACTATGCGATCGCAATTGATAGTAGACCCTGAGCCTATGGCTGTTCCCGCCACAGTTGATAATTCTTCCCTCCAAGTTATCCACGATCCCAACGGTCGGATTGTAGCTATCAACTGGCCCTATACAATTCAAGCGGACCCTGACCATTACCTACATGAATCAATTGGTAAGCTGTTTGGTCCTGTCGCTATTGCTCCCTATCTACAGCGTGTTGAGCAAGTATTAGCTGACGGACAAGCTCAAAGATTTCAATGTGTTGTGCGGTGTGGTCCCCACCCAGTCGGTTTGGATTTTAATCTGAGTTTGGTCGAATGGCCGGATCATCCAGAGCAAAGCTACCTCAAAGGAGAGGGCTCTATTTTGACTGTAGCTGGCGGTGTCCGAATACCTCAGAACTTAAGTTCCGTGGGCATTGCAGCCAACTCCTCTAATAGTGCCCAAGCAGGCTTATTGGCCCATGTCTCCAACTATCACGGTGTGCTCACCAATATTGCCTCTAATATTCGCAAAACGCTGGAGCTAGAGACGATTTGGCAGCAAACAGTCGATGGATTAGGCAAACTTCTAAATCTTCATCGCTGTTTGGTATGCGACTATTCAGTCGCCATGCAAACCTTAAACGTAGTCACAGAGTTTCACCAGCCTGAGTTAGACCCCTGTCTGGGGCAAACCTTTGAGCTGAAAGCTAAACAAGATTTTCGCTGCACCATTAATACCCTCAAACCAGTTCTGTCGGATTTTGACCGCGAAGATAATGACGCTGGGCCTTACACCGTTTTAACAGTAGCGACTTGTTACCGAGATGAGCCCAATAGCGTATTGCTGTTGCAGATGCCGCCTGAGCGTCCCTGGCATCCACTAGAGATCGAATTGGTCAATGAGCTGACCGACCAGGTTGGCACGGCCATTGCCCATGCCAAATTATTTGAGGCAAGTCGCACTCTAGCGGACGATCTTCAAAAAGCAAACGAAAAACTAATCGACAAAAACGATGAGCTAGAAGAGGCCAGACGCCACGCAGAAGAAGCCTCTCGACTTAAGAGTGAGTTTCTAGCCAATACGTCCCACGAGCTACGCACCCCGCTAAACGGCATGATTGGCTTTCTGCGATTAGTGCTAGACGGGATGGCGGATGATCCTGAGGAGCAAGAGGAGTTTATTGAAGAAGCTCACAAATCTGCCCTTCACCTGCTGAATCTGATTAACGATGTGCTCGACATCGCCAAGATTGAGGCGGGCAAGATGGAAATTGAGCTGACCGCCGTCAGCTTGCAGGAATTATTTTGCGATGTGGAGAATTTTACACGTCCTCAGGCCGAGCAACGGGGACTATATTTTGATATGAAGCTGCCTGCAACGCTGGATGAAATCAAGCTGTACGGCAACTATCAACGAATTCTGCAAGTTCTGCTTAACTTAATCGGAAACGCCATCAAATTTACCCCTGAGGGGGGAATCACCATTAGTGCTGAAGTTAAACCCCAAAACGTACGTTTTCAAGGGCGGGTTTGGCCAGGACACATCAAAATCAGTGTTGAAGATACTGGCATTGGGGTCTCTCTAGAAAAACAAAACAGACTCTTTCAAACCTTTAGCCAGGTCGATGGTGAACGGACACGACAGTACGGTGGCACCGGTCTGGGGCTAGCCATCTCACAGCGGCTCATTGAGGCAATGGGGGGCAAAGTTCAATTTATTAGTATGGGTGAGGGTTTGGGCTCTACGGTTACCTTCACCACAATTTTGTATCAAGAACCTGTGATTATGGCTGAGACAGAGGGCAAGCAACCGGCCTGAGTCACACTCACCCAAAATCAGGCTTAAAGGTACTTCGGTCGCTCTTGCTGAGCCACGCTGAGCCTTTGCTCTAGCACCTCCCATTGCTCTGACTCAACTAGCTCAATGACAGTCTCGAGCTGATGCTGATATTGCTGCAGAGCGTTCAGCAAAGCTGGTCGATTAAACTGCGCCATCATCGTACCCAATTCAGGATTGCCTCCGCCCACGCGACTGGTATCACAAAAGCCACTACTGGCTAACTGTTGAGCCAGCATTCTGACATTGGCATCTGATTCATTTAGGCACGAGTGAATCAGACTAGAACTGACCATGACTGGCAAATGAGAAATAGCGGCTACCGCCTGATCGTGGGCAGCAGGCGTAGATATATGTACCTGAGCGCCAAGCTGAGTTGCGATCGCAACGACCTGATCCACAGCCGCTAGTTGTGTCGTCTCAATCGGCGTCACCACATAGGGACGTTCTCGAAATAACCCCGTTTCCGCCGCCGCTATGCCCGACTCCGCTTTACCCGCCATGGGATGTCCCCCTACAAAATTGGGACAAATAGCAGTGGCGGCCGCTACGATCTCCCCTTTAACTGATCCCACATCTGTCACAATCGCTGACGCAGACAAATGCTCAACCAGCTGCTGTACCGTAGGCACGATTAGCGCCATGGGTGTGCAAATAAATACCAAATCGGCCTGAGACAGCAAAGCAAGATCGCACCCAGCCTGGGTCACAACGCCCATCTCTAATGCAGCAGTCACTGTAGCTGAGCGACGAGCAACCCCATAAACGGCGTACCCAAGCTGCTTCAAATCGAGCGCTAAACAGCCACCGATAAGACCTAAACCAACGATCCCGATAGTGTGCACTGGTTGATGTGGGCTCTTGATAGAAGACAGTGACATACTAAAAGACTTGTAATGCGCGCGTTTGCGGAACAGGTAAACCCATCGTCAGCCTAAAGCCTGGTTATTGGCAATAAACTGAAGACCTCAGGGGAGTATGTCACAATGAGACACACGACTGGGTCATTTCTTGAGTATTTGGCTGAGTTATTACGTCATAACGAGAGTCACAGCAGACGTGATTGAGGCAGAAGTTCACCAGTTACTCAGAGAGTTTTTACGCCAGCAGGGCCACACACAGTGGCCACACCACTTGACCATGGCGCGATTGGTAGCTAGAGCCTTGCGATTAGGTCGAAGCGCACTCTTGCAGACAGGGAGTACTGCCGCCTATCGTGGACGCTATCGTCTTAGCTACCTCATGCCTGCGCTTGTATGGCCTGGCCCACTTGTCCTGGTTGTTCCCGATGCTATCCATCAGCAGCTAGTTCAAGATGAAATTCCAACACTTCTCCAGACATTACCCACGGTTAAGTCTATTCAAGTTGGCGATCGATGGCCTGGAGGCAACTTTCAAGGCATTCTAATCACCACTCCCCGAGCTTGGTTGTCGGCTCAAATCAGCTCAACAGCGCCATCCTATTCTCTGCAGTCTGGCGCTCCAGCGTTTCCTGACAATATCGTTACCCTCATTGACGGCATTGATTTGTTAACCGACTGGGTACGCACCGAGCTGACCTGTAGCCTGGATGACGCAGACTGGCATCAGCTCGGTCTAGCCTATCCATCTCAACAAACCACTATTCGAGACCTGAGGGTCAAACTGACCCACTTGGCATTTCAACATCCGGCGAACCCCTACAGCTGCTATCTAGCCGATATTGATGAATATGCCTTGCTGACAGAACTATATGAGCGACTCTCGAGCACCCCATTAGGGCTTAAGGCACTACCGCTGACATGGCAGCTGTTTCAACAGCAGATGGTCCAAGATGATGGCATGACTTGGCTACAGTTAAATCGTGAATCAGGCCAGCTCACCCTACAGTGTGCGCCGGTTCAATTAGCAGACATCCTAAAACCGATTTGGGAGCGCCAGCCAGTCGTCTTAATCGGTGCTGCAGTCGACGAGGAACGCAGAGCTGAAAACTATCGCCAACGGTTGGGTCTGGACAATCTCACCTGCCTTAAGTTCACCCCCGACCGGCAGCAGGACGGCATCCATCTCTATGCCCCTGACCAGCTGCCCATGCCCAACAGCAATCAGTTTTCCCAGGCAATTTTGCAAGAGATCCGCAACCTGCTGCAGCTGTCAGAAACCCGCACGCAACCCACGGTTATTTTAGTAGGCGACAATCCACTAAAGGCTCAAATTGGCTCAATTCTGGCGGCGGAGTATGGCTCTCGTGTACAGGTTGAACGCTCAAAAATTATTCAGAATGGAATCTTGATTACTGGTTGGGAGTTTTGGCAAGACTATCGACTGCGCTGTCCAGCACCAGGGTTATTAATTATTACAACTCTGCCGATCCCGTCACTTGAAAATCCTTTAGTTGCCGGTCAAGTAGCCTATTACAAACGTCATCGACAGGACTGGTTCCGGCTTTTCCTATTACCTACAGCATTGCAAACATTACAGCTTGCGATCGCACCCATTAGCGCCCAGCAAGGTAAAGTAGCTCTGCTCGACAATCGAGTAAATCATCGCAGCTATGGACGCACAATCCTTAAAACGTTAAGCCCAATTGCCCAAAGTACATATTTAGATCCAAACTGGCTACCATCCGTGAACCAAACGCTATAATCAAAATCCAGTAAACCTACCTACACAATTGAGCAGGGCGTCATGGGTGAGGCAAAACGACGACAGTCAAAACTTGGAGAGGGCTACGGACAGCCTGAGCGTGTTCTCCCTTGGCTCCCTATCACAAAGCAGCAATCTCAAGATTTTGTCAAATGGAGTACCCGTGGGGCTTGGGCTGGCATTGTCTTAATGATCGTTATGTGGCTTACTATTCGATTCATAGGTCCAGCATTTGGCTGGTGGACATTAGCCCAGTAACTGATTCAAGTTTTAGAGTAGTTTGCTCATTTTTTTAGTAAAACCGTTACAAAGAAAACTCCATTGCTGGACAGATGGACTTATGGTAGCTATTGTGTGCCTAATGTCATAGTTTATTGACTAAGAAAGTCTTGCAGCGTCAGGCATCGCTGCAGGGTTAGTAGTGCAACAAAGCTACTGACATTAACGATTAACGGGAGCGTCTCTAATTTCAATGCCTGCTTAGCGACTGAACTGGGCAACTTTAATAAAGCTATTGCTACAAGAAGTGTGCAAGCCTTAAGCAGAGCTTCTAGATGTTTAATGTTGAAGCTGTCCTTACTCGAAAACGAGGACTGATAGTTTTTTAAGATTTAACTAAATACATTGACAAAGGCAGGCTTTTTCACCTGAATTAGCTTTACTGAGACTGAAGGTTAAGAAAAGCTCATTGATGAGTTTATAAAAAATATTAAGCAAAAATTAAGATTCGACATTACAATGTGACCGGTGGGAAGGAGAACGCAAATGTTTGTTCGACTTGCAGAGCAGCACCGCCAATTCGTAAAAGATTTGGTCTTAAATCTAAAAGCGCTAGCAATTGTCCTTGAAAATCAAGGGTATCTAGCGTCCTGTTACACTTGCGGTGATCAGCTCAATAGTGCTTCATTTATGGTCAGCCTCGGCGATGACCATCTGATTCGGTTCTTGGTTTCAGATTATGGTATTACGTGGACAGAAATGCGTGATGACCGAGAGTTAATGAAACTCGAAGGAGCTGAGGCTATCAACCAGCTTCAGGAGTTAGCCAACTTAGTGAAATATCGCATTCAACCGGTTGAGTATCAGGTTGCCTATCGTTCTGCGTAGTCTGAATATAGGCGGCTGTAACTTGTGCTACAAACTATAGAACGGCTGTAAGACTCTTACAGCCGAATAAGATTATTATTTGCTTGGAGCCACATCTTTGAGTTGGGAACATAATTACGTCAAAGCTAATTCTGTGCAGCTGCATTATGTCACCCAAGGTCGTGGCGAGCTTTTGATACTACTCCACGGGCTCTTTGAATTTTGGTACTCTTGGCGGCATCAGCTCCCCCATCTATCTCGACACTTTAAGGTGGTTGTGCCAGATTTACGAGGTTATAACGACTCTGACAAGCCTCGCAATGGTTACGACCTAGATACCCTGAGCGCTGATATTAATGCGTTAATTCACAAGCTAGGCTACAAAAAAGCTCACGTGGTAGGTCACGATTGGGGTGGCACTATTGCTTGGAATCTGGCGTGTCGCTTCCCAGAAAGCATAGATAAGTTGGCTGTACTGAGCGGACCTCAGCGTTTGCAGGTAGCTCTCACCCATGGGCTTTCAAATAGTTGGGACTATTTACAGCGCAACTGGCACCTGCTCGCATTACAAACCCCCGGTTTACCCCAGTGGTTGATTAGAGACAACCTTTCTTCTTTTCTGACCTATCTTTTCCAGCAGCAGGCTGTCAGAAAAAGTGCTTTTACCCAGGCGAATACTGACTTGTACCAGGCTGCACTGCAAAAGCCTGGCGTTATCCCAGCCGTCCTGCAGCATGTTCGTCATTGCTTCAGCCTGAATGACTGGATAACCAGCTGGCTTAGTCCCTCACGATTATCAAATCTTTCTTTGGCTTCACCCACACTCTTTATGTGGGGTGAAGACGATACCCTAGGGTCAGCTATAAATCCTTTTCCTGAGAAATTGTCAGGCGAATACTTTATCAAGAAGCCTATTCCTGATTGCGGCCATTGGATTCAGCAAGAAGCGCCTAACAGTGTTAATCGCGAACTGATAGAGTTCTTTACTTAGCTTGTGCTTATTAAAAGCGACTGTGCGGCAGAGAAGCTCTGGATATGGTCACCCAACTTTCCTAGCGTTAAACATACAGAGGAAGTAAAAAAACGTTGCTCTTTAGAGGCCTAGGTAGCCCGGAAGATTAATCGTTTTTTCACAATAATTCCGTTGAATTTCAAAATTGTATGGAATTACAGTAGCTTTCCCCATATTGCTCAAATCCTGACGAATACTGAACTTGGAGCTACATCTTTTAAATCTAGATCGTCACTTATAGTTAATCGGGCTCAAACTAAACGTTCTACGTGAACTTTTTATGGCTTATCCCAAAAACCTAGCCGACTATCACATGATGGTCTCTGCTGAAGACGATTCAGTGATTGAATCTAAGCTGGGTCTATTTCAAGCTTTCTCAAAACTCTATGAGCATGATCGTGCACTTCTAGATGACATGCTTGCAGCTGATAGCAACGCTACATCAGGCGTGGCTAACTATATTCAAGGAATGATTTGCGACCAGCAAATCTACATCATCAGTAACCTGACAACTGGTAAGTCCAAGCGCTTTTACTCTACAGATGGGCTTTGGACCATTGGTCGTGATCCTCGGCAGTCAGATATTTCTGTACCTGACAAACGATTATCGCGGTGTCATGCTGCTCTGCAGTACATTCCAGAGCAAGGATTTATATTATCTGATTTAGAAAGTACCAATGGTACTTTTGTGAATGGAGAACATTTAAAAAGGATGTATGCCCTACGTGATGGCGATCGCATTCGTATTGGCAGCTCTCTTTTTCACTTCTTTAGCTGCAGTATCCAAGACAGCCAAGCTGATGGGCCCAAAGAATCGACAGATAATTCCGCAAGCGGCAGCACCCTGCATTAGATAATTTATACTAGACCAAACTCATGATGACTTAGTCTTTTTAGTAGTTTTGCCATTGTCCGCAGCTGGTGGCTCATCAGCCGCCTCTTCGGGTGCGATGACCTCACCAATTTGCAATATCTGACGTAGCTGTTGCTCAACTTCAGTAGCAACTTCTGGATTATCAACCAGATAGCGGATGGCGTTGTCACGTCCTTGGCTAATGTTGTCACCTTTATAGCTGTACCAGGCTCCCTTACGAGTGAGAACGTTATTTTCTTCTGCGAGATCGACGATACACCCAAGTGTGGAAATGCCTTCGCCAAAAATAATGTCAAATTCACCAATTTTGAAAGGAGGGGCGATCTTGTTTTTGGCAACTTTAACCTTGGCCCGAATACCAAACTGGTCATTGCCTTTTTTCAACGTCTGAATACGCCGAATATCTAAGCGAACCGAAGCATAGAACTTGAGGGCATTCCCGCCAGTGGTTGTTTCAGGGTTACCGTAGGTAACACCGATTTTAAGTCGGAGCTGGTTGAGAAAAATAACCGTGCAGCCAGACTTACCAATATTTCCGGTAATTTTACGCAGAGCCTGACTCATCAGTCGTGCCTGCAGACCCACATGGGAATCTCCCATTTCCCCCTCAATTTCAGCACGGGGCACTAGAGCCGCCACAGAGTCAATGACCACTAGGTCAATCGCTGAAGACCGTACAAGCTGATCGACAATTTCTAAGGCCGCTTCGCCGGTATCGGGTTGGGAAACAAGCAGGTCATCAATGTTAACGCCGAGCGCTCCAGCATAAACCGGATCAAGAGCATGCTCAGCATCCACAAATGCAGCCACACCTCCTTGTTTTTGAGCTTCTGCGATCGCATGTAGCGCCAGTGTTGTTTTACCTGAACTTTCTGGACCGTAAATCTCAATAATGCGTCCTTTAGGTAAGCCGCCCCCCAATGCCAAATCTAGAGTCATGGCTCCAGTTGGGATCGTCTCAACTTTCATGCGCTGTGCATCCCCTAGACGCATGATGGTACCTTTACCAAAGTTGCGCTCAATTTGATTGAGCACCATATCTAACGCTTTTTTGCGCTCGTTGCTTTCGGTGGATGTTTTTGCCATGCTGCCTAAGTTTTGCAATAAGTGTGACCGAATTCCGCAATTATAAGCTCACAAGGTCGGAGCGTATCGGCCTGGGTCAAGTCAGGGGGCTTTTTGTAAGCACATCATGCCCAACTTTGAGATTGTACTCGAAAAACATACAAATGTACTATTAAAATACTCTTTAATTGTCCAAACGTTCTAGCAATATCTATGGCAACGGAGACCTTAGACTTTAAGGCGGTCAGTGTAGCCGGTGTCACCGAGTACATCCAGCTGCTGTTAGAAGGGGATGAAAATCTTCGTAATATTTGGGTGATTGGCGAGGTCTCTAGTGCTCGGCAGCACAGCAGTGGTTGCTTTTTTGCACTGCAGGAAGCTGATGGCTCGGCCACAATCAACGCGGTGGTATGGCGCAGCCAGCTGCCCAAGCTAAGCGTCACACCAACTATAGGCGAACAAGTAGTGGTGCTAGGCCAACTTAAGGTATATCCAAAGCGGGGTAGCTATCAGCTCACAGTCTGGCAGGTGCTGCCCGCTGGTGCTGGTCTACAAGCCTTACGCTATCGGCAGCTGCGTAATCGACTGGCGAGTGAGGGGCTTTTTGATGAAACTCGTAAACGACCGCTGCCATTTTTGCCCCAACATATTGCTGTCGTAACATCACCCCAGGCAGCTGCTTGGGGTGATATTCAACAGACCCTCACTCAGCGGCATCCAGGATTAAAGGTGCTGCTGTCGCCCGCCATTGTGCAGGGGGAACAAGCACCTAAATCTATTGTGCAAGCGATTGATCGAGTGAGTGCCGACGGTCGCGCAGATGTGCTACTTCTGGGTCGCGGTGGCGGTGCGGTAGAAGATCTGGTGTGTTTTGATGATGAGCGAGTCGTGCGTGCGATCGCAACCTGTCCTATTCCAGTGATCACCGGCATCGGCCACGAGCGTGATGAATCCCTGGCTGACTTGGTCGCTGATGCTTATGCCCACACACCTACTGCCGCTGCAGAACAAGTCGTACCAGCCATCAGCGATTTACACTATATCAAAACTCAGTTGTTACAGCGATTGGCCCAGGTAACTGGAAAACGGCTCTATCAGCAAAATCAAGGACTGCAACAGCTTTACCTGCGGCTGCAGCAGCTACAGCCTAATCGCCATTTAGAACAGGCTCAACAAACTCAACAATGGCGGACCCAGCGGGTGATCAAAGCACTTTATCAGCGTTTACAAAACGCCCAGCATCAACATCAGCTCTTGAACGAAAAACTTACTACCTTAGATCCTGAAGCTGTTTTGAGGCGAGGCTATGCCGTTGTCAGAGCAACATCCGGGCAGGTTGTCAGCAAGGCCAGCAGTCTTGCGCCAGGCGACCAGATCTCAATCCAAGTAGCTCAAGGGCACATAGAGGCAGAAGTTTTAAAAACTATTAACCCAGAGTAAGCAATACTATCCACACGTCAGCCCCGTTTCTATCACTATGCCTAGAACCAAAAAGTCAGATACTAGCTGGAACTACGAAGCGTCTGTCACGCAAGTTGAAGCCATCATTAACGATCTAGAAACTGGTGACCTGCCTTTGGCGGACATTTTTGAGCAGTTTGAAAAAGCCGTCACTGAGCTAAAAAAATGCGACAGTTTTTTACAAGAAAAACAGCAGCAGGCTCAGCTATTAATTGAAACGCTATCACCAACCGATACAGACACTCTATGATGCAAACGCTAGCTGACATGCGACTAATCAGGCGCTGTAACTAGCAATATAGTAAAGGCGGTACCTTTGCCTGATGCACTACTAACCGAGATTGTGGCACCACAGTGGGCTAATAACTCTTGCACTAACGCTAGCCCCAAGCCGCTGCTTTCAGAAGTACTACGGTAAAACGAGTCAAATACCTGGGGCATTACTGTAGAAGTAATATTACGCCCATTGTTTTGGATAACTAAAGCAATTTTGCCGTCCCCCCGCTGGTGTGCTTTAACCCAGATACGTCCGCCAGCATCAATAGACTGGATGCTGTTACTAACCAAATTAACCAACACCTGTTTCAGATGCGATTCGATTGCCAATATGGGCGGCAGATGATTTGAAACTGTATATGCCAGCAAAATGTTGCTTTCTTTGGCCAGGGGTTGATAAGTGCTAATGACACCAGGGATTAGGTCACAAAGCTGAATCGTTTCAAATTCTGTAGTTTGGGGTGTCAACTGCAGTTCTAGCAGCTCAAATACACCATTGATAAGATGGCTTTGCCGGTCACAAGCTTGACCAATTATTTGCAAATAGCGTTCACGCTGTTTGGGTTTCAGAGTAGAAGAATTAAGCAGCGTTAGAGCTGTTTTAATGGTTGTAACTGGATTACTAAGCTCTTGAGCAGCAGATTTGAGAAACTGTGGATTAATCTCTGGAACAGATGAGAGCGTTGTTGAAACGGCAATACTAGGCTTGGTTGATGCGGATGGCCTGACCGTGTAAGCATCCATAATGGCTCATGTTCCCAGGGTGTATTAGATATATATCGACATAACTAGGTTAGTTAAGTGAGGTAACAGATAAATGAGTATTTCCACTTAACTTCGTAGATAAGGAAAGGTTTTTGCTACCGCAGCGAATTAATGTATTGGGCGTGCTGATCCTCGGTATGATTCTATCTGTCAAATCTAGACTTGTAGCCAGTTTTACAGATTGCTTCATGCCGATAAGTCAAGTCAGCAAAGATATTTATATTATTCAGATGATAAACGCTGTTTGAGTGCTAACTGAGCCTGCTCTCGATCATCAAAATGAATTTTTTCAGTGCCCAAAATTTGATAGTCCTCGTGACCTTTACCAGCGATTAATACCCCATCCCCTGGCTGCGCCGATAATATTGCTTGCTTGATAGCAGTGGCGCGATCGCAAATTACCTCATCCTCACTCAAATTTGCGTTGATACCGGCCACTACATCGGCCAAAATCTGCTGGGGATCTTCTGTCCGTGGATTATCTGAGGTGACAACAATACGATCTGCTCGCTCATAGGCAATTCGGCCCATTTGAGGACGCTTGGTGCGATCTCGATCGCCACCACAGCCAAACACACAGATCAGCTGCCTAGCAATAAACGGACGCGCTGCCTGCAGCGCATTTTCTAAGCTGTCAGGGGTATGGGCATAGTCCACAATCACACTGATATCTTGACTAGGGGTAACCTGCACCCGCTCCATGCGACCAGGCACACCACCAAATCCCGCTAGGGCACTCATCAGCGAATCTAGCGAAACCTCCAGGTGTAGAGCAACACCGACTGCGGCTAGCAAATTCTCTAAATTAAATTGACCCACCAGCGGCGACGAAAAGGGCATGGAGCCACCTGGGGTATGTAGAGTTCCACTCACACCAGCAGCACCGTACTGGAGATTTGTTGTGTACAAATCTGCGGCTGTGTCATCCAGATGATACGTCCACACCTGACTAGGGTGGAGTCGATCAATCAGTTTTTGACCGTAGATGTCTCTACTGTTAATAATGGCTCGACCCTTTAGGTAATCTGAGCTAAACAAAAGCGCCTTAGCTTCAAAATAGTCTTCAAAACTTTTGTGATAGTCGAGATGATCTTGGGTGAGGTTTGTAAATACGGCCACTTCAAATGGGCAGCCCCAAACTCGCTTTTGAGCTAGGGCATGAGAGCTAACTTCCATAACCCCATGCTGACAGCCTGCCTCAACAACTTTGGCCAACTCATGTTGTAAATCAACGGGGAACGGTGTGGTGTGGGCAGCGGTTTCTTGATGACCCGGCCAGCGAGTATAGAGCGTGCCCAGCAGACCGGTTGTTTTTTTAGCCGCATTTAGAAAATGCTCAATGATGTGGGTGGTGGTGGTCTTACCGTTAGTACCAGTTACCCCCACCAGCTTCAGGGTTTTACCTGGATAGCTATAGAACGCGGCAGCCAGCTCACCACAGACTTTGGGAATATCTTGAACAGGAATCAGTAATGTAGAGGAGTCTGTAGCAGGCTGTTTGTCTAGAGCCCTAGGAGAAATGATGGCTGCGATCGCACCGCTCTCAATAGCGTCAGGCCAAAACTCACCGCCGTCCACACGAGTCCCCGGCATACCAATAAATAGATCACCCGGCTGACAGCTTTTTGAGTTGGTACACAAACCAGTAACGGCCTGGTCTAAAGCTGGATGCTCAATAGCAAACCCAGCGGGCAACTGTGCCAGTAACTCACGCAGCGTCATAAAGACCCCTCTAAACTTGGTTGCCGCTATTTTGCCTTAAAGGGCCCCAAATATGTCTGTAGCATTTGCTCTAGTTGTCGTAAGGGAGCCCGTGGTGACAGTCGAGGTAATGGCTGTTCCTTCTCTAATTCAGGCGTTTCAGCATGATTAATCACACGGCAAAGCACAGGAATTTCATACTGATACTCCGAAAACCAGATGGGGTTTTGGGTGATGTCACGGGACTCAATCTCGATAGGCAAATGGTCCAACTGAGCAAGCTTTTCCTCTAAGCCTTCGCAGAGGTGACAACCAGGTTTTGTGTAAAAAATAAGCTTTTTCATAGTCGCTATTGTCCTACGCTATGTGGGCAAGATGCGAGTGTTACGGTTATCGTCCTTAATTTGATCGGATTAAACTACACTTCTCCGGTGGGTTATCGGGGATTATTACGGTAGGATATCTCAAGTGATCGTTTATGGGCTGAAACCCCAATTACAAAAATGGTTTCTTGCATAGAAGCGCAATCGCTTATCACACCCAAATCAGCGGAAAGAGCTACATTCGACCCAGATCAACTAGATTTAGCCGAACTAAATCGCCGGTTTGAAACCTCTACACCTCAAGAAATTTTGGCATGGGCTGTCGCAACAGTGCCTAATCTGGCTCAGATGACCTCTTTTAGCATGCTGGCGATCACTCACATGCTGTATCAAGAGCTCAAGGCGGAAGTACCCGTTATTTTTTTAGACACGCTGTATCATTTTCCAGAAACCCTAGAAACAGCGCGAAAGGCAACAGAGGCTTACAAGCTTAAGCTTTGCACCTACAGAGCAGCGGCAAACCGCGAAGAATTTATTGCCAACTACGGCGATCGGCTATGGGAAAAAGATATCGACCGGTTTCACTATTTGACTAAGGTGCAGCCGATGGAACAGGCATTAAATCAGCTGTCTGTTCAAGCCTGGATTACCGGACGTCGTCGTGATCAATCGACCACACGACAGGATATGCCGATTTTAGAGCGTGATCATGATGGACGGCTCAAGATTAATCCTCTGGCCAATTGGACTCACAAAGATCTATGGCGCTATACCTTTGCCCACGATGTTTTATATAACCCGCTCCACGATCAAGGCTACACCAGTATCGGTGACCAGCCGCTGACCACTAAAGTCACGTCAGGAGAAGATGAGCGTGCCGGTCGCTGGCGCGGTACCACTAAAACCGAATGTGGCATTCATAGCTGATTAGGTTGTCAAACCATCTATAGATAAATCTCTTTTGTTTGGATATAAGATCTTGACGGGACAGTTTGTTCTATATCCATAAGTCTTTACGGGTTCCGAAATTTTTCCGCCTAGGATTGATGTAGATGCTACACCCAATAGATAGTTCAGCCAGGATAGAAGAATCTGAGGCTAGCATCTACTTAGCACAGACACACGGTTATGGAATCCTCAAGCAGTACAGTCGGTAAACTCTGGCGAAGCGCACCCGTCGGCGGTGGCGGTGGCAAAGCCTTTTCAGATATTAGCTGGCCACCCGCTGGCAGCGATCAGATGTTTGCTCAACAAGCAAAGCCCATCGAAGTTAGGGTACGGGTAGGTCGCTATGTTGATCAAGTTCAGATGATTTGGGAGCATTATGAGCTACCGGCCCGTGGTGGCGAAGGCTCAGAGTTAGAATCATTTGTTCTAGAGGCTAATGAGTACATCGCCAATGTCAAACTAACGGGCAATCGTTATGTCGGGTCTATTGAGCTGATAACGAGTCAAGGCCGCAGCATTCTCTTTGGGCAACAATCAGGAACGGTGACAGATCTGGCTGTACCCGCCAATCATCAAGTCGTTGGATTTTACGGTCAAAGTGGACGCTGGATAGATCAGCTGGGGGTAATTGCTGCACCCGCCAAAGAGCAAACCAGTGGACAACCTGAGAAGCCTCAAGCTCCTAAACCAGAACGCCCCTCTGATGCACTCTTAAATGGACTTCCACGAGCAGGCATTGAGCTCATTAAAGAATTTGAAGGCTATGCGGAAGCCTTGCCTGACGGTCGGGCCAGAGCCTACGCGGATCCGCTCAAGGGCTGGGACCTGCCCACCATTGGCTATGGCACCACTCGATACCCTAGCGGCACTCAAGTCGCAAAAGGTGACACCGTTACGAAACATCAAGCAGAAGAGTATCTAATTGACCATGTGGACAAGTCTTCTCGTAAAGCATTAGAGAGAATTCCGACATGGAAAATTATGAATATTAACCAGCGGGGGGCGCTCTATAGCTTTGCCTATAACCTTGGTTCAGGGTTTTATCGGGGTCATAACTTCGAGTCGATTACCCGAGTCTGCGACTCACCCGACCAATGGAACGATCACCGCTGGATAGAAGCCCAATTTGTTAAATATAGAAATCCAGGCACGTCTGTAGAAGCAGGGTTACGGCGGCGACGCCTGGCAGAAGCTGCTTTGTTCTGTAAACCGGTCACATCAGCCACACCCAATTGGGACGATGACCATGATGAAGCAGGCGAAGCGGGCGATCGCAAACCAGAAGAGCGGCTAGATCGCATTGTGAGAGATGTCGCTGGCAAAAAAACGGTTGGGGCTGGGTTGCGGCCAGACATGCACTTTGACACCCTAATTACGCCCCACATTACCTATGGTGAATTCGCTCTCTACAGGGAGGAGCGTCGATTTGATCATGATTTTCAGTGCAAGACGGCCTATGAAATCTGTCTGTTTTTAGAAAGATGTCGCGATTATTTTGGTGGCAATCCGCTAGTGATCACCTCTGGCTATCGTCCCCCCAGCGTTAACGCTAAAGTGGGTGGCGCTCGCCGATCTGAGCACCTTTATGACGCACCCAATACAGGCGCCGTTGATTTCTACATCAAAAATGTCAGTATCCACGAGGTGGAATATTGGTGTGATCAAAACTATCCCCACAGCATTGGTTATGGGGCAAAACGGGGATTTGTCCATCTAGGCATGAGACCTGGAAAGCCTCGTGTCCGTTGGGTGTATTGATCGTTAGAAAATTCACGACTCGTCTAGCCGGATACTGATAAATTTAGCCGGGACGTCCACAAGAGATGGTCCGGCACGTAACCTGGTAGGGCATACCCCAGAAAAAGTAACTGACACAGTGGATTTTTCGGCATTGCCAACAACGGCATTTATTCGTCCCGATGGAGAAAATCGAGCTGCGATCGCAGCTCTACTACACCAGATAATCGACCTATTGGTTGAAACCATGGCTCAGGCAACGGACCGTTCTCCATTGCCTGAGCCTTTAATTTCGGTTGACTATAGCTGGGCAAAAATACCGCATAACTCCATTGATGCCGGAAAACTTTTGGCAGAAGTCAAAACGCAGCTATGCCATTCTATGAATGCGGCTCATCCTGGCTATATCGGCCATATGGACTCTATTCCCACCACATTTTCAGTCATTGCCGATATACTGGTTGCCGCCCTCAACAACAATATGCTGAGCGTTGAAATGTCGCCAGTTTTCTCGCGATTAGAAACCCTTGTTTTGCAGCAGGTGGCCCAGCTGTTTGGTCTGGGACCTCGGGCCAATGGCGTCTTGGTCAGCGGTGGCAGTCTCGCCAATCTACAGGCTCTCATCGTGGCACGCAATGTGGCCTTTGATGCACTAGAGAATGGCATTCCTCAGGAACGCCAACCCGTGTTTTTTGTGTCCGAGGTAGCCCATACATCGTTTAAGAAAGCAGCGATGGTAATGGGTTTAGGCACTAAAGCCGCGATTCCAGTCGCCACAAACCAGCATTCGCAAATTGATATTGACGATCTCAAAACTAAGCTATCTCAAGCCAAGGCAGCAGGTCAGCATCCATTCGCCCTTGTGGCCACTGCTGGCACAACCGTCACAGGTAGCATCGACCCCATTATCGAAATAGCCCAGATTGCCAAGCTCCATCAGCTTTGGTTTCATGTGGATGCAGCCTATGGAGGGGCGCTGATGTTCTCAGATCGCTACCAGTCACAGCTAGCCGGTATTGAGCAAGCAGACTCGGTCACCTTTAACCCACAAAAGTGGCTGTACGTAGCTAAAACCTGTGCCATTGTGATGTTTCGTCAGTTTGAGCAGCTCCAGCAGCAATTCCGAGTAGTGGCCCCCTACATGCACGATCACGACGATTGGCCAAATCTTGGTGAACTCACCGTTCAAGGCACCCGGCACCCCGACATTCTGAAGCTATGGCTGTCGCTACAGCACATGGGTCGAGCTGGCTATAGCGCCATCATTGACCACAACTACGCATTGACCCAACTATTTACAACAGCTGTTAAATCTCGTCCCTTTCTCACCCTGGCCAGTGAGCCTCAAATGAATCTGGTCTGTTTTCGCGCTGCACCTGCCGAAGTCGCCACAAACAGGCTAGATCAATGGAATCACGACCTACAGCAATGGCTTTTAGCAAAGGGAAACACTTTTTTATCACTGCCGATATATCGCGGACAGCGATGGCTAAAAGCTGTTCTCCTAAACCCATTCACCACAACAGATCATATTCATACACTGTTTGAGCATATTGATAGCTATCACAGTGCTCAGGCTTCAGCACAGCCCCTTGACGTCCTTGACTAGGACAAAGATACTGATAGCGATCGCAAGTTTTAGGCAAGCACCCCCATGGTAAAGATCCTCCATCTCTCCGACATCCATATGGGTAGTGGCTTTAACCATGGACACACTAATCCAGAAACAGGATTAAACACTCGCTTAGAAGATTTTGTTGCCACCCTAAGTCGCTGCATTGATCGCGCCTTAGATGAACCTGTGGATTTAGTGTTATTTGGCGGCGATGCATTTCCCGATGCAACACCGCCACCACTCGTACAACAAGCATTTGCTCAGCAGTTTCAGCGATTAGTCAACGCCAATATTCCAACAGTCCTGTTAGTTGGCAACCATGACCAACATTCTCAAGGTATGGGAGGCGCAAGTTTATGCATCTATCGAACCTTGGGGGTACCCGGCATCATTGTGGGTGATACGCTCGCTACCCATCGAGTTGACACCCAGGCAGGCCCTGTTCAAATTGTCACCCTACCCTGGTTAACCCATTCCACTCTACTCACTCGCCCAGATACAGAGGGGCTTTCTCTAGGAGAAGTCAATGAGCTGATGCTTGACCGCCTCCGGGTAGCGTTAGAAGGTGAAATTCGTCAGCTTAACCCAGATATTCCTAGTATTTTACTGGCCCATTTGATGACGGATACAGCCCGTTATGGGGCTGAGAAGTTTTTAGCTGTTGGGAAAGGCTTTACTGTACCCATGGCGCTATTGGCTCGACCGTGTTTTGACTATGTGGCCTTAGGCCATGTCCACAAACATCAAATACTCTGTCAAGATCCTCCCGTGGTCTATCCTGGCAGCATTGAACGTGTGGACTTTAGCGAAGAAAAAGAAGACAAGGGGTTTGTTCTAGCCGACATTAACCCGAGTGAAGTATCTGTTGAGTTCTGCCCTTTACCGGTCCGTGCATTCAAAACCATAGAGATTGACATCTCTAGCGTAGACACCCCTCAGCAATACTTAGAGGAAACACTGACAAAAGCGACTATTAACGACGCTGTTGTGCGATTGGTGTACAAACTCAACCCAGCTCAAATTGACCAAATTGATCAGGCGAGCCTACATCAAATCTTGTCCCAAGCTCATACCTACACTATCCGTCCAGAACTCGTTAGCCAGCTAACTCGACCTCGATTGCCCGAGCTAACCCCCGATAGCACCCGCGACCCTATCAGTGCGCTACAAACGTATCTAGCCAATCGCAATGACCTAGCTGCCATGAGCGAAGATATGCTGCTAGCCGCTCAAGCACTACTCAACAGCGATGATATAGGTTCTGGTCATGATGAATCAGAAACTGTTACCTTAAACGACGCACAAAATCAGCAACTTAGACTGTTGTAGGACGGCTCACTAAAAGTCAGCAATACTTTGTCTTAGACCTATGCAGATATTGGTCAAAAACTCTAGGTCTAATGTCTCAAAAGTATCCGCTGGAGTGTGATAGTTGGGGTTACGCAAATCAGCAGTGTCCGTAACCATAATGGCGTTATATCCGGCATCCCAGAAAGGCGAGTGATCGCTACGGCGGGCCGCAGGCAGAGGCAACCCCCGATTTATCATAGGCAACCAGGCACAAGCAACATCCGCTGCACCAAGGGCACGATTCAATCGCCACATCGTGGGTATGGTCTGCCAATTGCCAATTAGGGCAACAAAGTTACCCGTTTTGGGATAGATACAACGCAAAGCCTCTAACGGATAGTTCTGACTAGCCTCTGCGGATACCTGATGGACACAGTAGCCCAGCATTTCTAGCGAAAGCATAAAAAATATAGGTTGCCCATTTAGGGCCTCTACATAGGCACGACTACCAACCAGCCCATATTCTTCTAAATCAAACGCAACGAACTGTATGGGGCGTCGTGGTAAATGTTCAAAAAAGTGTTGTGCCAGCTCTAACAAAACGGCTACGCCAGTGGCATTATCATCCGCACCAGGGCAGCCAGGCACTGCATCATAGTGGGCACCAATCACGATAGGCGCAAGGGGCTGTCGACCTGGCAAATTGAGGCAAAAATTATAGTGATTACGCCCTTTGTCTTGAAAGCACATTGTATCTACATGGCCCCACTGGCTTAGCTGCCCCCGGATATATTGCTGTACATAGTAATATCCCTGGGTCGCAATATAGGGATCTCGCTCTCGCACTAGCTCTTTTAGGTGAGAGACCAAACGCTTCTGGACATTATCGTTACCCATGAATTAAGAGATAGCAGCCCATCCTTAAAGCTATGCAGTATGAACATCAGCTATTTTATAAGCTCTAAAGATTAATATTACTTATTACCTAACGTGGAGCAGAGGGATTTAGTTTGGGGATAATGGTCCGCAGGACTAGTTTTGAACTTATTTGCACTCTTTATTGATAATTGTTTTCGAGTTAAGGAGTCGATGACAGACAGTCTTAATGCTCAAAACAAACTGTATACTTAACTGATTGTAATTTTAGATACAAAGCCTGGCCAGGGGCTTGAGTTATTTCCTGTTTTTCTGGCAGTGAGTACCACAAAGCATGTTGAAATTACGGTTTCAGTGTTGCGTTTGGTACTGCTTCTTTAGTGAAGTGTTCATCTGTAAGCTCGTTTATGTTTGATGTACCGGTTCTTGAAGTAACCGTATCCTCAGCGCCTGTGCTTATTAATGGTGTAAGCCAAGCTAATCAACTATCTCTTTACCAGTCACACGCGTCTTCGGCTTTTCTCAATGCGTTAGCCTCGTTATCACCTTCTAGTGATGATCAAGCAGATGCAGAGCTTGAGACCTCAACGGATTTCACACAGACCAAAACATTACTCCCACAGGGGGTGTTTCAGCTTCTAGAGCCTCTAAATCTCTCTGATATCGCCATTCCGGAAAACATTTTCACGGAACCTTTGGGGTCTATACCCTCACAATTAACAGATTCCAACACCGTAGCTGGGGCAGATGCTTCAACAGTTAAGCAGCAAGCATCAGAGGGCAAACCGTCTGAGCTTGTTAACCAGGCATTGTCTACCCAGACCACGGCCACAGACATCCAAAAAGTACCGCCACTAGCTCCTAGAAATGAGTTGAGCCAGTGTATCGATATGCCTTACGACAGTGCTATGCAGGGGGTCACCACACTGCAGATATTGTTGCAAGGTAGTGTTATCGGAGAATTAAGCAGCGTAGACGGCACTGAGCAAGTGATTAGTTCACTTAAAGCGATGCTAGTTGATGAGCAGATTGACCCCGATGCCATTGCTCCTATCTTAGGTGGAGAGCAGCCTGCTATCCGTATAAATGATGATGTGCTGGTGCGTGTCCTGCACCAAGAAATGAATGAAACTACTCCCCCTGTGGAAACTCAAACATCCTTAGGAGGCGAGTGGGCTGCTATTGCGTGGAGCGATCAGCTGCGCCAGCAGCTGGGGGCCACTCCACTTGATCCAGGTAATGTGCAGGTAATGCTTAAAAATCTGCAGCCGTCTGAACAACAGCTAGATGGCACTGCCTCTTGGTATGGACCCTATTTTCACGGTCGGCTAACGGCTAACGGAGAAACGTTTAATCAAAACCATCTAACGGCCGCTCATAAGTCTCTGCCGTTTAATACAGTGCTGCAGGTGCGTAATTTGAAAAATAATCAGACAGTCGTCGTACGCATTAACGACCGAGGGCCTTATATCGGAAAACGGTCCCTGGATTTATCAAAAGCAGCAGCTCAGTGTTTGGGAAGTGAAACAGCCGGCGTTATTCCTTATGCGGCTGTCATTTTAGAGCCCGGTTCTGAAGCAGCTGAAAATAGCGACTGAATTAGAGGCTCAACTGTGCTAAACGCTATTACCAGGTTGGATCAACATAAAGGTTGATTATGTAAGGAGACTGAGTTGCCGGAATAGCAGAAATACAGGCACAGATGGGCTCTTCTTGACCTTCGACATCAACTTCACAAGCATGACATGAACCCATCAAACACCCGGTCGGGATATTAACTCCTGCACGCTCAGCAACCTGTAAAACTGGTTCTCCTGGGGTTGCAGAGACAGTGACGTTATCAGGTAAAAAACGAACCTCAACACTCATAATTTTTTCAATATGAATTGCTAAGAAACAGTCTCAATCCTATCGCAAGATTTTTAGGGATGACGGATGCGCTCAGCATGATTCAACCACTGTTTTAATTTGTGAGGGTTCTAGGGTCGTCTGTTCAAGATAGCGACGTTTTGTGTGCCACCAGTTTTGCATGTCGCTGGAAAAGCTAACCATGTAAAGCGTTATCACAATTGGCTGTGCCCGGTATCCCTGTCCAACAATTTCAACACAGTAGGACGGATGCCGTCTGGTAGATAGGTCTACGATGAATCGTCGTCCAATGCGTCGCCAGCTAGGTTCTTTTCCCCGCCACTGCAAACGACAGCAGGGCCAAGGCAGCTGCTCACGGTCAAATAATCGACAACAGGGCCCAATGACACGATAGGTCAGGTGGGCTCCAGGACTCTGAAAAATATGCCCGGTTGGCCAGGGATGTTCGTCAGCCGGGGGATATGTGGATACTATCAACGCTTGAGCAATGAAAAACAGAAGTATCGCACTGGTACAGACTGTTTTACTGGAACAATCATGTCAAAGACCAGCCTATGATTTAGAACAGTAGTGTACGCAATTTTGTAGGAAAGTTCTATGGCTGAGGCTATTACTCCAACCGTTAGCGATCGCATCTGTAAGCACATGAACGATGACCACGCTGATGCAGTGCTGATATACGCTCAGAAGTTTGGCAATACCACAACAGCCACGGCAGCCACGATGAAATCTATTGATACTAACGGCATGGATTTGGACGCTACTGTAGACGGCCAGAGCACTTCTGTTCGCGTCAGCTTTGAACGTCCTCTAGCCGATGCTAAAGATGCACACCACGTTCTGGTAGATATGTTGAAGAAGGTCAAACAGGCTTAGTTAGGAGCAGAGTAGTTTTGAGTTTTATAGAGCAAAGCTCAAAACTCAAAACTCTCCTCCCTACGGCTCCAAATCTGTCACAGGTACCGTACAGCCCCGTCTGTAATCATTGCCTGCTGAGTAGGTAGACCCACAAAGATTGGCCCCCGTCAGGTCAATGTCGTGCACATAGGTCATATCAAAATTCGAGTCCTGCAGTTGGGACCCGATAAATTGAGTTTTGTGAATATAAGCCTCGAAAAAGTTAGCCTCCATCATCTCAGCACCTGAGAAATTCGCGTAGTTGAGTAGAGTGCCCTCTAAGTTAGCACCGATAAATTGGGCTGGAAATACTATAAATTCACCAGCGCTATCAGTTGCCTCAGTCCTGATGGTTAAGGCTCTTACGTAGGTCATGTTGCTCAAGCCAAGGTCAGCGCCTGAAAGATTAGCACCATCCAAAATTGCGTAGAAAAAGTTAGCCTCCCTGAGGTTGGCACCTTCTAAATTGGCACCAGAGAGGTCTAAACGGCGTAAATCCGCCTCTCTGAGGTCACAACCAGGGCATTCATTTGTTTCAATCAAGCGTTTGAGATCGTCTTCATTAACCGCTTGTGCCGCAGGGCTAGGGGCAAAAATCAGGGCCAACAGTGTGACGACCGCCAAAGCGACCGGCTTATTCCCGCAACGCCATAACCAGTGGGTTATTCCTTGAACCATCGGTTGCATTCTTGAGGAGCTCCTTCCACAACAACTCTATCGTGTCAAATTCATCACGATCAAGGCAAGTGTGTGGACTGTTTCCGTAATGGAACCTGCTCATTAAGAAGTCTATGATCCGCTTGTAATTGATACGGAGTTTATTGGTTTACTAAATCCCTCTAGATAACCCTAAAAAAAGCCAAAATAACGGTCTTAAGTTATGGGTTGATCCCTAGGGTAGACATAACAAACCAATACCTGATGTTTTCAGGCTAACGCTTCTATCAAGAAAAATTACCGTAACGTCACGCTTCCTTGCCCATCGGGCAAGATTCAAATCAGGTCCTGCTTCATACTTTTCCACGAACAAACAATGAATCCACTACGCTTAGCTATCGCTGCCGCCACCGCAGCAACCCTCACCATATTTGGAGCGACTACCCGCGTAAATGCCCAAGCTTTTGAAAGTATTGAGGTCACTCAAGAAGACTTTGTTCTCGTAGCTGCTCCAGGCGGCGGTCTACTGGGTCGCCCCCAGCTCATGGTCATTGAGCAGAGAACCGACGAGCGTCAATGTTGGAGTGAGTCAGGCAGTGAACCTGTACAGGTTGAGCCTTTACTGCTGAACTTTGACTTTAGCGGCATTTGTGGACGTAGCACCGACAGCAATGGCTATTCAATTCGTGCTGGTGACGGCGATGCTGGCAGTCGTTTTAATCTAGAAATTCGGGAAGAAGAGGGTGAGTATATTTTGCTCGGTAGACCCAGCAGTTTCCCAACCAATCCATATCGCAGTGCCGATCCTATCAACATAGGCCGTACCTTTGGCCAAGCAGAGAACGGATTTACAAAAATCTTTCTCAACCCCGGCTGGCGTCTCACGCGTCGCACCCTTGACGGCCGCCAACTAGGACACGTGTATTTAACTAACGATGCCACCCTAGCCGCCATCGTAGAACAAGGTGGCGGCCCTGTTGCTGGCCAACCCCCTGGAGGAACACCGACCACACCTGATCCTGAGCCACCAACGGAAGTTGCGTTCCGCGATGTTACCAACGATGTTTATGCATCACAGATTAGCCGTGCTGTAGACATTGGCTTTATCGCTGGCTTCCAGGACGGTACATTTCGTCCTAGTACCGCCCTGACTCGCGAACAGCTGGTGTCGATGGTGATCGAAGCTTTAGATGCCCAAGACAATATCTCGGTTGCCTTACCCAGTCAGATAAACAGCAACCCCTTTACAGATGTTGACCGCAATCGCTGGAGTGCTGCAAAGATTCAATTTGCGAGTCAGAGCGGTATTGTCAGCGGCGACCCCGAAGGAACCTTCCGGCCTGGTGATGAAGTGACTCGAGCTGAGATGATGGCGGTCTTGCGTCGGGCAGCCGAGTATCGCAAGCGTACTCTAGGCCAAGGAACAGCCCTGACTCCTACCCAGCAAGCCTTCAATTTCTCAGATACTGAGGGTCACTGGGCTTCTGATGTTATTTCTAGCCTTTCTGCCTACTGTGGAATTGCTAGCCCTGTTAACGAGCAAGGGACTTCATTTGCGCCTAACACTGATGCTTTGCGCAACTATGCAGCTACCGCTGTTGTGCGTTTGGTAGATTGCGAAAGCTAGGTAGTTTCAGACGCCCCGGGCAGACCATAGTCGTGCCCACTGTATGAAAATTGGTGATTTATTGGGCTGTCTAACTAGAGGCAGCCCTTTTTTGTGCAGTCCTGCACCTCTGGGTAACAAAATCATCCCCATTGATGAAAGGCAACATCATAAAATTGACCGATAGTCCTGCAGACGGTGGATACGATTGGGACCATACACTGATTAGATTAATAGCTGCAGAGACCATCCTAGATTAAGGACTATGCGAGTAAATCACAAATGACCGTTTCGAGGACTATTTGTATTGGCTTTCTCACAGTGATTACCGTTGGTACTCTACTGCTGATGTTACCTTTTGCAACAGCGAACGGCGAATGGAATACCCCCATCGTGGCCCTGTTTACAGCAACATCAGCAGTCTGTGTCACCGGATTGATCGTTGTAGATACGGGCTCATATTTTTCACCTTTGGGTCAAGGCATCATTTTGTTGCTAATCCAGCTGGGTGGTTTGGGTTACATGACCGCAACAACACTACTGTTGCTGCTGCTGGGCAAACGTTTAGGTCTAAAAGATCGACTGGCCATACAGCAATCGCTCGACACCGCTGAGCTGTCATCTGCGGCATCGCTCATCAAGTCCATCATTGCAATGACAATGATTTTTGAGCTGAGTGGCATATTTTTATTAATGCCTCGCTTTGTCAATGACTACAGCCCAGGTCGGAGTCTTTGGCTATCGATTTTCCATAGCATTAGCGCCTTTAATAATGCGGGCTTTAGCTTATTTGCCGATAGCTTAGTCCAGTATGCTCGTTCGCCTTGGATTAATGGAGTCATTGCTGGTCTAGTAATTTTTGGGGGCATTGGCTACCAAGTGATTATGGAGATATTTATTTGGGTGCGCGATCGCATCCGACGGAAGCGCCAACATCAGGTTTTCTCGCTTCACTTCAAAGTCGTCACCAGCACCTCCTTTATTCTTTTGACTCTCGGTACCATTGCCTTTTTTGCTGTCGAGTTTTTCAACCCGGCTACTCTAGGCCCGGAACCGGTCAATGTAAAGCTGATAGAAGCAGGCTTCCAGTCAGTGATTATGCGCACCGCTGGGTTTAACTCCATTGATATTGGAGCAATGGAGACGAGTTCATTATTTATTGCGATCGCACTCATGTTTATTGGCGCTAGCCCTGGTAGTACTGGCGGCGGCATCAAAACCACTACCATTAGAATTTTGCTCAACTGCACCCGCACCGTCCTCAAAGGCGAAGATGAGGTGTTGGCCTACCAGAGAGAAATCCCAGATAAACGGGTACTTAAAGCCGTTGGTGTTGTCGTTGCATCAGCAATGACGGTGGTAATGGTCACTATTTTGCTATCGCTGACCGACCCCGGCATTGAATTTATTGACCTGCTGTTTGAGACCGTCTCTGCCTTTGCCACCGTGGGCCTTTCCACAGGCATAACATCGGAGCTATCAACATTGGGACAGCTGGTCATTATTGTCACCATGTACATTGGCCGAGTCGGAGTTTTATTGCTAATGTCTGCCCTTTTAGGTGACCCCAGACCCAGCACAATTCACTACCCAGAAGAAGATTTGCTCGTGGGATAAGCAGCCTTTGCTGTTCTACTACACAGATGGTTCTGGAATGGTGATATCAATCGGTGTAATTTGAACTTCTTCGGCTAGAGTGCCTAGAGATGGGTCAATCGCATCGAGATTGCCCACCACGATAGTGACTAAATCGCTGGGTTTCAAATTACGCTGAGCCGCGTCTAATACTTGCTCAACCGTAGCCGACTCAACCGCTTTTTGAAACTCAAAGACAAAGTCTGACGGGTAGCCGTAGTACTCATAGCGAATCAAACGCGACAGAGTTTGCTCTGGAGTTGCAAAGTTGAACACAAAGCTATTAAGCACCGCATCTTTGGCATATTGCAGTTCTTCAGCCGTAATTGGCTCTTGGCGTACTCGCTGGATTTCCCGATACATAGTTTCAATAAACGGTACCGTCGCCTCAGAGCGAGTCTGCCCCCCGCCAATAAATAAGCCAGGGTAGTCATAGCGAGGGCTCCAGAAAGCATAAACAACATAAGCTAAGCCCTGACGAGAGCGAATGTCGTTGAATAGGCGACCGCCAAAGCCATTGAGCACCTCATTCAAAACCACCATTGGCGCATGGTCAGGACTGTCCAGACGCCCCCCTAGATGCCCAATATGGATATAGCTTTGCGTCAGCTGAGGCTGATCAACTACGTAGAGACCATTAGTTTGCTGGTCTACATCGGGTAACGTTACATTCGCCTTTGCTCTTGCAGAGGGTGACCAGTCAGCAAAAAATTCTTCAATCAGCGCTTTCATCTGGGCGGAGTCAAAGTCACCACTAATGCCTAAAATTGTGCCCCTAGGCTGAATTGCAGTTTGATAAAAGTCAACAACATCATCCTGAGAGATATTGTCGATATCTCGATACTCAACCATGCGAGCAAAGGGACTCTCATCACCATAGATCAGCTTACGAAACTCACGAGTTGTCACATCGTCAGGGTCATCATTACGACGGGCGATACTGCCGCGATATTGGTTTTTGATTAGCTCGATCCTTTCGGGAGCAAAGGCTGGCTGCTGAATGACCTCTGCAAAAATTGAAAACACATCGGCTAGGTCTTCGCTAAGAGCGCTAAAGTTCGCACTACCACTGGTCGCCTCAAGGCTTGTTTCAACCGACGCGGCCCGCTGCTCTAAATATTGATTAAGTTCATCAGGGGTATAGCTTGCAGTTCCGCCACCCCGCATAGCTTCTCCCATGATGGCCGCTAGACCAACTTTATCTGCCGGTTCCATAAATTCCCCAGCCCGAAACGTAGCTGACCCACTCACCAAAGGTAGATCGTGTTTTTCCATGAGATAAACGACCACGCCATTTGGCAATTCATATCGTTCGAAATTAGGGATTTGAATCTCGCTTAGGGGGCCAAATTCTAGTTCGGTGTAGTGACGCGCCGTCACAGCATTGGCAGGCTTACTCCACCCCAAGGTGAGCACCAGACCAAGCGCAGCTAGGGCCAAAAAGAACCACTGAATCAGACGACGTTTAGAAAACCAGAGCATAGGTGAAATGGCGAATAGAGCAGCAGGTAGAGAAAGGATTTGAGCTGGGGATGTCTACAATCCAGACGAGTAGGAATTGAGAAAGTATTGCAGTTCCCACTCGTATTATCTTTCGATGCCTTGGTTGCTATGACTGAGCCGATAGCAGTTTACCAACGGTACGATTACTAGGCACAAAGGTTTCTTGAGCCACACGCTGAACGTCGTCGGCAGTGACCGCTTCAATCGCTTTTAATTGTTCGAAGACATTGCGCCAATCGTCTGTCTTGGCTTGGTATTCAGTTAGCAAACTTGCCATGCCTGAATTAGAGTCTAAGCTGCGTAACATTGATGCCCTAGCCTGGGTTTTGACGCGTTCTAGCTCTTCCGGTGTTACAGGTTCCTGCTGCAGCTGAGCTAGCAAGGCATTCATACGCTCAGCCACGTCCTCAACAGTGTAGTCAGGCGCTGTCAGACCGTATAGCAACAAAATATTGCCATACAAATCACCAGGGAAACCATTGGCACTACCTATGTTGAGCGCAACTTGAGACTGCTCTACTAAGTCTTGGTACATGCGAGATGTACGACCGCCAACCAGGATGCTTTCAATCATGGAATAAACTACATGGTCAGGATGATTGATACCTGGGCGATGAAATCCTTCTAAGTACCATGGCTGACTAGGTAGTGTCATCTCGAAAGATTTAGGTGCTGTCTGGGGTGGCTCCTGGATAGTTACTTCTGGTGGCAGACTGCGGGACTGAATACGGCCAAAATAGGCAGTCGCTAACTCTTTGACATCATCAGGGTCGACATCGCCTACTACAGCAGCAATTAAGTTGCTGGGTCCATAGTAGGCGTCAAAGAATCGGGCAATGTCATCACGGGTAGCAAGCCGTAAGTCCTCCTGATAGCCGATGACGGGACGCCGGTAAGGGTGTTCGTCAAAGGCAACTTCTAGGAATTTTTCAACGATTTGACCGATGGGGGAATTGTCTACCCGCATACGGCGCTCTTCCAAGATGACTTGCTTTTCTTTATAAAATTCTCGAAAAACAGGGTCAATGAAGCGCTCAGACTCCAACGACATCCACAGTTCCAATTTATTGGACGGTAGGCTATAGAAATAGCGAGTAGCGTCAGCAGAGGTTGTTGCATTGAGACCTCGACCGCCTGACTGCTCAATAATTTGACCAAATTTATTTTGCTCGACGTATTCTGCAGCTTGTGCTTGGAGGGTATCAAACTGCGATCGCAATGCTGCAGCTGTATCTTCATCCTCCGCCTTTTCAGCCGCCATCAGCTGGTCAAACACCACATCCATCTCTTGGAGAAGAGGGGCCTCAGCGACATAATCTGTGGTGCCGATTTTAGTGGTCCCCTTAAACGCCAAGTGCTCTAAATAGTGGGCAACACCAGTGTGGCCATCTTCCTCATTGACCGCTCCCACTTTGGCATAGAGCATCATTGACACTACTGGAGCCTGATGACGTTCCAGCACAATAAACTTCATGCCATTGTCAAGCGTGAACTCACTGACGTCATCGGTCACCCGATCAAGATAAGGCTGAATGGAGTTTTCTTGATCTGTAGCAGCCGCGATAGATTGTGGAGCCTCTACATCAGCAGCTTGAGCCCAAGCCACCCCTCCCAAACCTAACCAGATTAGAACCGCAAAAACAGCTGCCCACAGCAACGTTACCTTTGGCCTAGCCAACGGAGTTACGCCCATAACACCTCAGCGCAAAATACCGTTACCAGCATAAATACTTTCCTTTATATTGTGTTAGCAAGATATTGACGTTTACGCAAAATTACTAATATCTGCCCCAATACCGTAAAAGTAAATATCTAGCCTCACAATCAGTAACGTTTCGCAAGTATTCGCGACCCTATTTCAAATAGATGTACTTATAAAAGTTAAACATCTCAAATAGACCACCGACAATGCTCATCGTTAAGCAAATAGTCATAAACCCTTGGCCCATATTGCCTGCGCCAAATGTGGTCAAAAAGTCTATGAGCCGATCTTTAGCGATCTCACTAATCGCTGATAGTGGCGACAAAATACCTAGTGACAAGGCTCCTAGCGCCAACCCCAAGACGACAGCAGGCAATAGAAAACATATCACCAGGGTCAATATTAAAGAACTAAACAGCTGTAGGCCCATCTCTACCTCCTGCCATATTTGGCTAAATGGGCGTTAGGAATAACCATCCCCAACGATAGGGGCAATAGAGGGAATTAACCCTCAACTTGAGGAATCTTAAATTTTCATAAAATTACAGAGCATTTAGACTCTTGCCTTAATCTAAGACTTAACCCATTAAAATGATGGGGCTCCCCGCCTATAAGGAGTCATTCCCTTTGTCCGCTGTATTTTCCTCGTCGAGCCTGACTAAATGGGGTCAGCGTTTAGTGGCTGCCATTTTGCTCGGTGGTCAAGTCATTGTGCACTTAGCTACTCGGCCGTTACATCGGCGTAACACTCTTGAGCAAATGGCCGCCGTTGGTCCAGAGTCTTTGCTAATCACCCTAGTAACAGCCAGCTTTGTGGGCATGGTGTTTACGATTCAGGTTACTCGAGAGTTTATTAACTTTGGAGCTAGTACAGCCGTTGGCGGTGTGTTGGCATTGACGCTCGCCAGAGAGTTAGCTCCCGTTCTGACTGCGGTCATTATTGCGGGTCGAGTTGGCTCAGCGTTTGCGGCTGAAATTGGCACTATGCAAGTTACAGAGCAAATTGATGCCTTGCAGTTGTTAAAAACTGATCCGGTCGATTATCTGGTGTTGCCTCGGGTGGTGGCCTGCGCCTTAATGCTGCCGCTGCTGACCATTTTGTCGTTTATCACAGGCATGACCGGTGGTTTGCTGATTTCAAGCACAATGTTTGACATCTCCCAAACTGTGTTTCTAGACTCAGCTCGATTGTTTCTGGGGGTCAGGGATTTAGTCACTGCAGTCATTAAAGCCCTCGTTTTTGGCAGCTTGATTGCCATTATTGGCTCTAGCTGGGGATTGACCACAACTGGAGGAGCCAAAGGTGTCGGGCAATCCACCACCACCGCTGTGGTCACGGCTCTGTTAGCTATTTTTATCAGCAACTTTTTCCTATCGTGGCTGATGTTTCAAAGCTCTACACTCAACTTCTAGAAGTGCCGCAAGCCAAGCGTCTGACCTACATTTCTACGTCAGTAAGTTTATTTAGATAACGCTCAATCAGCAAGATTGCCACAATATCGTCAATGGGTCGGGGAATTGTTCGCATACTCTGAGGCAGCATGCGATTGAGACCCTTGGGAGGAAACATTTCCCAGTAGCGATCGCGAGCTTCCAAACTGCTGTAGCGTTCGTCAATCAAAATGATATTTGGACTTTCCTTAAGCCTCTGTGATAGCTCTTGCTTCCAAATTTGAGCCCCTGTCTGGTCACCCATCACAATAAGTGAAATAGGATAGGTCTGTCGCAGAGTTGCAATATGGTCAACAACATCCTCTGCAGAGACCACCTCGTGATAGCACAGTGAACGATCTAAGCCAACAATTGCCAAACCACATTTATAGCGGCCAGGGTCAAATCCAAGAATGACGGGTTGCGACAGCTTTGAAAAAACAGTTGAGGTCACGGAGCGAGTGATAGGAAAAAGGCATGAGTTATGAAAAGCTGGAATTCAAAGGGCTCACATCCAGAACTGCTTTTTTCATGCGATCAACAGTAGGTTTCGGCTTGGATATGGCCTAGACAAAAAAGAGCCTTTGTTTTCCTACTATTATCTTACGCTTATCCCAAGTCAGCCTGCATCGGGAAGGTCAATTCTAGAAATTCAATAAGGTTCGCTTGCGATTTCAACGAAATCTGGCAAACTGTAGTCTGGCGAAAACCTGATTTGCATCCGAGCTGATGGGTTTAATCGTTCTCATTACTTGGTTTAACCAGCCCTATGTTCAGAGTGCAACTGCTTATTGTCGACGCTATTAATCACTGTTGGCACTGGTTGCGGATGGAATACAAATGCTATGGTCTAAGTACACTTGTACGCACTAGTTCGAGTGCGGTTGCTTTGTGCATGTAAAGCGAGTTGAACTCTCCCACTTCAAATCTTTTGGAGGTACGACTCAGGTTCCTCTTCTACCAGGGTTTACGGTTATTTCTGGCCCAAACGGTTCAGGAAAGTCGAACATTCTGGATGCGCTTTTATTTTGTTTGGGGTTAGCCAGCTCTAAAGGCATGCGAGCTGAGCGCTTGCCAGACCTAGTCAATCAAAATCACTCAAGTCGGCGCTCTACATCAGAAGCAAGTGTCACCGTTACATTTGACATCAGTGACGTTCCCCAAGAGATGCTGGGTAACGATAGCCCAGATCAAGATGAGGCCAATGATTCTGCAGATAGTGCTTTAGAAGCAGACGTTAATCTGGAGATGGATAGCTCTACAGATATTGACTCAGCACCGGAAATAGCCGCAGAAGGCAGCACAGATAGTGACACCGCTGAGGAACCGGTTTTAGAACCAGGCGGGGGTGCTAATGGAGCCGCTGTTCAATCAGCAGCATCGCCAAACTCAGCCACTCACAATGGCGCTAGCAGTGATTTTCAATCTGCTCCCGATAATGTTGTTCCCTTACCGCGAGAATGGAGTGTGACCCGTCGCCTGCGGGTTACGGCCCAAGGAACGTACACATCAAACTACTTTATTGATAGTCAGCCTTGTACCCTCACGGAGTTACATGAACAGCTGCAGCGCTTTCGCATTTATCCTGAAGGCTACAACGTAGTACTCCAGGGCGACGTCACCAGCATCATCTCAATGAAAGGGCGAGAGCGTCGGGAAATTATTGATGAGCTGGCAGGGGTGGCATCGTTTGACCGCAAAATTGACCAGGCTAAACTCAAACTCGATATGGTGCGAGAGCGCGAAGAACGCTTTCGGATTGTTGAGCGGGAGTTAATTGACCAGCTAGAACGCCTCGATCAAGATCGCAAAAAAGCTGAGAAATACAAGCAGCTCAAGGCCACACTACAGGAGAAAACTCAGTGGCAAACGGTCTTAGAATGGCGGCAGCAGCAAGCGCAAGCCAACAAACTAGAAACCCAAATCAGTCAAGGTAAGGAGCAGACGACTAAGCTGAGCGAGCAGCGTGAAGCCCTGGTCAAGCTGATTGGAACCACAGCTGCTGAGCTAGAGATTCTCAATACTAAAGTCAAGGCCCTGGGGGAAGATGAACATCTGGCCCTGCAGTCTAAGTTAGCGACTCAAGAAGCCGAGCTGCGTCAGCTTGAACGCCAAGAACAGGCCCTGAGTCAATCTACCCGAGAGCTGGCTGCTAGGCTGCAGTCTACTCAGGTGGCGCTACAGCAGCGGGGTCAAGAATTAGAATCTTTAGAGCAGCGGCTGGCAAGTTTAACAGGCGATGAAATTGTTCGACTTCAGACAGAGCGAGATAGTGCAGCCCAGGCAGTAGAGGATGGTCGAGAAGCAACCAGCGCGATCGCAACTGCATCTCAGGCTTGGGTTGAAACTCAAACCAACCTCCGGCGCGAAGTAGAAACCCTCCTCAACACACTTGAACCCCAGCGGGCTGAACAAGTACGGCTACAGGAACGACTCAATCAGCTACAGAGCCAAATCACAGCTCAGACTAGCGCGGTTCAGAGTCTAGAAGCTGAGCTTAGCACCTCAACCCAACCCAAAGGGACTGAGCTATCTGCCACTGAAGCCCAGATTCAAACATTGGCGCAGGCCGTCGCCACAGCTGAGCAAGACCTTAAAACTCAGCGAGAAACCCGAGACCGACTGCTAAGAGAACAGCGTGAAAAGCAGCGAGAGTTAGACAAACTAGAAGCTCAAGAACAAGCACTGCAAGAAACCCACGGCACCCAGGCCACTGAAGTGTTAATTAAAAGTGGTCTGACAGGTATCTGCGGCTTAGTCGCTCAGCTGGGTCGTGTAGACCCCAAATATCAAACGGCTTTAGAAATTGCCGCTGGTGCCAGACTAGGGTTTTTAGTGGTTGAACATGACGGCATTGCTGCTAAGGGCATTGACATTCTTAAACGCAAGCGCGCTGGTCGAGCTACTTTTTTACCCCTCAACGCTATTCGTGCCCCTCGTGGGCAAAAATTAGGGCGATGGGAGCGTCCGGATGGCTTTATTGACTACGCAGTCGATTTGATTGAGTGCGACGACCTATACCGAGAGGTGTTTGCGTTTGTTTTTGGCAACACGGCAGTATTTGAACGCATTGACGATGCTCGCCGTCACCTAGGTAAGTTTCGCATGGTTACCTTAGATGGCGAGGTGCTAGAAAGCAGCGGTGCGATGACTGGCGGTAGTCTGCGTCGTCAGGGACGACTGCACTTTGGCACAGTAGAAGCTGGAGAATCGGCTGAAGCCAAAGCTTTACGTGAACGGCTGCAGGAAATTGAGCGGATCTTGGCTAGGTGCGATCGCACCCTTACCCAGGCAGACGCCACTGTCAAAGCCCAATCGAAAGCCCTCATCGAAACCCGCCAAAGCTATCGAGAACAGCAGCTACAAAACACCCAGATTTTGCAGCAGCAACAACAGCTGCAGCAGCGTCTAGAGAAAGCTCAGCAGCAGCTACAGCAGTACCAGGCTGAATACACCACGGCTCAAACCCGACTGCAGCAGCTAGAAACCGCTCTGCCTGAGCAAGAAGCACAGCTACAGCAAAAGCGTCAGGAACTTACGGCCTCAGAAGAATCACAGACCCATAGCGAGTGGCAACAGGCTCAAGATAAAGTACGGGCCTTAGAAGCCGAACTCACCCAGCGACAGCAGATATTACAAACAGCCCTGCAGCAACAGAGCGAGTTAGACGCACAACGTCAGCGACTCCAGGAAAAAATTCAAACGGGCCAACAGAGCCTTGCTGACGATCGCCAGCAGCAGCAAACTCAAATTAACCAACAGACTGAAATCAATAAGCAGCAGGCCACCCTAAAACAAGAGATTATTGCCACCCAAACAGCGCTAGCTGAATTAGATAAAACCCTGGCCGGGGAGAAAGCAGAGCGCGATCGCAAAGAACATCAGCTACGCGATCAGCGCAATCAGCTCCAGCAGCTAGAGTGGCAACAGCAAAAACTCAGCGAAACTCAGCAAGAGCGACAGCAGCAGCTGAGTGAGTTGCAGGCCATCATTGAAACCAAACAGGCTGAACTCCCAGATCCCCTCCCCGAACTCCCAGCCGATCTGACCTTAGAATCGCTACAGAAACAGCTTAAATCGCTGCAGCGTCGTCTAGAAGCCATGGAACCCGTCAATATGTTGGCCCTAGAAGAATATGAGCGCACCCAAGAACGCTTAGAAGAACTCACCCACAAACTAACGACATTAGAAGAAGAGCGCACAGAGCTATTGCTGAGGATTGAAAACTTTACCACCCTGAGGCGGCGTGCCTTTCAAGAAGCCTTCGATGCAGTCAACACAAATTTCCAAGCTATTTTCGCTGAACTTTCCGATGGTGACGGCTATCTCCAGCTAGACGATCCTCAAGATCCGTTTAACGGTGGGCTAAATCTGGTTGCTCACCCCAAAGGTAAACCCGTTCGTCGCCTTGCCTCCATGTCTGGTGGCGAAAAATCCCTCACCGCCCTTAGCTTTATCTTTGCTCTTCAGCGCTATCGCCCCTCTCCATTCTACGCATTTGACGAAGTAGACATGTTCCTAGACGGTGCCAATGTTGAGCGCCTCTCTAAAATGATTCGCCATCAGGCTCAGCAGGCACAGTTTATCGTTGTTAGCCTGAGACGCCCGATGATCGAATCGGCCGAACGCACTATCGGTGTCACCCAAGCTAGAGGGGCATACACCCAGGTATTGGGCATCAACCTGCAGCGAGCCTCCGCTGGGGGGTAAGACCCAAAATTATTATTTTTTCTCCCTGTAGAGGCGTTGCACGCAATGCCTCTACGAGTCCAATACGGTTTAACACACTGTCAAAAAACCGAAGTATAGGGTGTAATGTGATGAAGCACGTTTCTCTAGATTAAGAAACATACGCTCAGGCAGACCCCGTAGACACCCCACAGTAGACCCAGCAATGAGTTTTGAACAAAGTCGGCTGCGCTCCGACATGATTGGCACCCAAGTAATCACCCGTTCTACAGGCCGTCGTCTGGGCGTGGTCAGTCAGCTGTGGGTCGATATTGATCGAGGTCGCGGTGAGGGGGGTGAAGTCGTCGCACTAGGTCTTAGAGACAATGTTTTATCAAAAGTGGTCTCCGGTCCTGAACAAATCATGCTGCTGAGCAGTATTCGTCAGATTGGCGATGTCATTTTGGTGGATGATGACACAGTCATCGAAGATGATGTTAGCGTCGCTAACTACACCACGCTGATTAAAAGTGAGGTCATCACTGAATCAGGTGAAGGGCTGGGTCGTGTCCGCGGGTTTAAGTTCGACGTAGTGAGTGGCAAACTACAGTCGATTGTCATTGCTTCTATGGGGTTACCCCAGATTCCTGATCAGGTGATTAGCTCATACGAGCTGCCGGTCGAAGAGATTGTCAGTACCGGGCCGGATCGCATCATCGTCTTTGAGGGTTCAGAAGAGAAGCTTAAACAGCTAAGTGTTGGTTTACTAGAGCGTCTAGGCCTAGGGTCAGCCCCTTGGGAACGCGAAGATGACGGCTATATCATGCCCACATCCGCCAGCAACCAATTGCCTTCGGGCATGAAGCAAGAAGTTCCCGCCCCCCGTCGCGAAGTCGCACCACCACAGCGGCTAGAACTTGAACAGCCGTCGCGTCCCCCTGCAGTCGAGCAGCCTATTCCTGAAGAGGAACCTTATCAGGCGAAGCCTTTGAATATTCCTCAAAAGAAGAAGGTCATCGAATATGAAGAGGAAGATTTTTAAGGGGATAATGGCAGGATGGATATTGCCATTGTCTAACTAACTGATATACGGTGTGCGTGGCATAGTTCCCTCAGTTTTCTAGTCGTTTTGTGCACATGGGATCGTCGTCCGTGCTCGCTACTGCTTTGCTTAATCAGCTATTTGTCATGGGTCTACCGGTACACCAGAGTACCGACTATATTGGCTGGCTGCTTGAAACCATACGTTCAGAGCGGGGTGGCCATGTAGTTACCCTCAATGCCGAAATGTGTGTTCAGGCCGAAACCAATATCGAGCTGCGCAACATTATTCAGCATGCGACCCTGGTCATCCCCGATGGGGCTGGTGTACAGCTCTATTTTCAATGGGTCAAACGACGACGAATCAAACGCTATCCGGGCATTGAATTTGCTGCCGATGTTTTACAGCAGCTTGAGCAAACAGAGTCGGTCGTCTTTTATGGAGGCGCACCGGGGATGAGTACGGCGGCAGCCGAACACTGGCAACGGCAGCTACCTGACTTAAATATTGCGATCGCACAGCACGGCTATCTATCTGAAACCGAGCAGGCAGACTTCCGCACCAAATTGGAGCGACTCCAACCAAACATTATTTTTGTCGGTCTTGGAGTACCGCGCCAGGAGCTGTGGATTGCAGCCAATCGTCATCTTTGCCCCAATGCTATCTGGATTGGAGTTGGGGGTAGCTTTGATATCTGGGCAGGTAAAAAACAGCGAGCCCCGCGTTGGATGTGCAATAACAACCTGGAATGGCTGTACCGACTTTATCAAGAACCCTGGCGATGGCGGCGGATGTTAGCACTGCCTAAGTTTGTATTCCGCTCCATTGGCTATGACTTAGGCTGGCGCTCTACATAGCGATTAGTTTGCTAGCACCTCTGTGGGGTAACCCCCAAAACTTCACATAAAAAATTGTCAAGGGGCTAGACATTTGTCCCATTCCCTATATCCTTGTACAGAGACAAAGGAACATCTCAAATCTTTAAGTAACCTCCACAGATTCTTTTTAAGATAAGCCCCTATGACATCCGCCGTGACTCAACCCAAAACTCGTTACCCTCGTCGCCGTCAGCCGAGTGGGCAATCTAAGCAGTTTGCAGAGTTTAAGACAGTTCCGGCAAGCCCATCGACTCAAAGCGTTAACCATAAAAAGCAGACAAGCACTGATAACGCGAGCCCTCCCCTAGTGACCTTGTCAGGTGTAACCAAGACCTACGACAACGGCAGCAAAGCGCTACGCAATATCAACCTACAGGTCAAACGCGGGGACTTCTTGTTTATAACGGGACCTTCTGGTGCGGGTAAATCGACTTTACTCAAATTGCTATATGGTCAAGAGCGGGCCAGCTCAGGGGATATTCTGGTTGACGACCAAAATTTGGAAAAGCTGCGTGGTAATCGTCTGGCCATGCTACGGCGGCGCATTGGCATTGTGTTTCAGGACTATAAACTGATTCCCCGCCGTACCGTTGCAGAAAACGTTTCTTTTGTTTTATGGGCTCAAGGGTATAGCCGTCGCGAGATTAACCGCCGTCTGCGACCTACCTTGCGGATGGTTGGGCTACAGCATAAATCTAGCTGTTTCCCTGAGCAGCTTTCCGGCGGTGAACAACAGCGAGTTAGTATTGCTCGAGCCGTTGTTAGCACCCCCCCTTTACTCTTAGCCGATGAGCCGACAGGTAATCTAGACGGTGACAATTCTCGTCAAGTCATCAAGATTCTAGAAAAGCTCAACTCTATTGGTATTACGGTTATTGTTACTACCCACGACGAACAGCTAGTGCGCTCATCTAGTCATCCCGTTGTGCAGATTAAGGATGGGCACTTAACTTACGTGCGTCATTAGATCACCCTAAAGTTAGGATGGTGTCTCACAACTTTGGCCTCAAACTTACAGAGCCAATCAATCCAAATCTTATCAATTTGAGGATACTCCTGAGGGAGCACTCGCTTGAGAAAAACAGCAATATAGTTATGCTTACAGCGAATTATGACTATATTACCGACTTTAGTACGGATTACAGCGTGATTTAACTCTGGCAGCTCCATTTTAGACGCCAATAGCTGCTGCACACCTAAAGATTGGAGAACCAACTGAACCCACTCAATGTCTTCGTGCTGCGATGTAATAAAGTAATCGCGAGGCAAACCCATCGAGTCAAATACAGCCAGTCCCAGTATGTGATCAACATCAGGCAAACTAACCGATTTCAAGGGCTGTAAATTTGAAGTAGACACCAAAATACTAAACTTTAATCTGCAGCAAGATTAGAAGCTTTTAGCTTCCATACCAAACTAGACATCATATTGGTAAAGACATGGGCTACCACGGGTACTAATAAGTTCTGGGTCGTCATCGCGCTATAGCCTAATACGCCTCCTACACAGGTGGCCCACAACATGTAGGGCCACTGGCGTAAATCACTCATGTGTAACAGGCCAAAGCAGAAGCTACTCAAACCTAACGCCAACCAATTTGCTCCTAAAGCAGGAAACATAACGCCTCGAAAGAGAAGCTCTTCACTAATACCTGGCAGCAGTCCTAACCAAATTAAGTCAGGTAAAACTAGAGGGTTTAAAATGTAGTCCAAATAGACTTCAGCACTATATCGATATCTTGGCCAAGCCCAGTAGAGAATACCGCTAGCCAGAGTGATTCCCATGCCTAGCAGTAAGCCAATGCCAATCGGGTAAAGGCCAAAGTGGCTCGGCATCTGTTTAACAGCATCAAACAAGAGCCACAAACGAGCAACGAAGAAAAGGACCAAAGCCGTTGCTGCGATCGCGATCAGAACCTGAGTGCGTGTCAAAGGCTCCATATGCGGATTAGGTGGGACAGGTTGATTCAAAAAGCAAATCGGCAGAACCGTGCCGTACTGACAAACGATATTATCTTACGTCGTCTTAGGTTGCCAGCCTATTGATAAATCCATACATCTCTCAGCCAAGCGTCTACCTAAGCGTTGAGCTGACCAGAAAAATCTTAATTACAAGACAATCGCTTAAACTCTGTAATTTAAATTTGGAAAGCCTCAACTAAACCCACTTATATTGATGCATCAGCAAAAGCTTATTCAGCACAAAAATAAGATGGAATCATTTATTTTTGCCATCAGTTTAGTTTAACAATAAATCAGATTTTGAAAGAGGAATTATAAAGACAATCCATCTAAAGCCTTTTAATAAGGGATTTCTGAACAGAAATAGAAATTCTACAACTAGTCAAAATCGCCTTTTAGTTTAATTAGTTAAAATGATTTTTTCAAATATTTCTTGGTTCTAGTAAAGCTGAAATCAACTAATCTAGCTGTTATTCTAATTCTCAAGAAGGGATTTATATAAGTACTCAATCCTTGTACATGACTCTTAAGGCATTAGGTAGACATGATGTGGTTTATCACATAGATTATCTGCCACTCATTTCTTTGAATACAAACATACGTGCGAAACACTGACTTATGGCAAAGTCTTTTGACCTATCCGCCCAAAACAACGATATTCATATCTACGAGTGCGAGGTTCGGCTTAAGTTTCGCATTATCGAAGATAGGCTCACAATCGACGAGGATGACAATAGCCTTCTTATAGAATCTCTAGTTGATGCCTACTCCTATGGGAATGACGAATATCTGGAAGCCTTAGATTCCCAACTCAACATTCATAAAATTCATGCATTAGAGGCATCTCCGGCCATGCGACGGCAGCTTATTCGTCTCCAAAACTCTCGTAAACTGGCTTAATTAGCCCAAAAACTACATTCACAACAAATTTGGATACAAGGCATGAGAAAAAACTAGCCACAGAAGTTTGACATTAATTCCCTTGAATTTGTATATTTATAAAGGCGAACGCGGTACAGCGTCGCAGATACGCCCCCATCGTCTAGAGGCCTAGGACACCTCCCTTTCACGGAGGCGACGGGGATTCGAATTCCCCTGGGGGTATCAAAAGAAAAAGGCTCTGCTGGAAACTTTAACAGCAGAGCCTTTTTCTTTGTTCTGTATACATATGAAACAAATTAATAATTATTATGATGGTCGTGCTGTAGCCTCTCTAGTTGGCCATGATGTGCTGCCCTCATTGCGAAAGCCGCTCAGTCACGAAACATCGAGCGAGTTCCAAAAGTCGACGGACTTATCTTTGCCAGACCTGTCAGAACACCTTTCAAAAACCAGCCAATAAAGCTATCTGGTGGGCAGTCGGCACATTATTGGTTTTAGGTCTTTCTCCCTGGTGGCTCAACAGAGCGCTACAAACAATCATCGCTCGGCCCAATACCAGTGACTCAGCAGATGCGATTGTTGTCTTGGGTCGAGGGCCTAGATACGTTGAAAATAGAACGGAAGCCGCTGTTGAATTATGGGAGAACGGTAGAGCACCCCAGGTTTTTATCAGTGGTGTTACTGATGCACCCGTCATTCTTAAACTCGCTAAAGATATGGGTGTTCCAGCCACCCACATAACTGGTGAAGCTTGTTCTCGCAGCACATGGGAAAATGCATTTTACACAGAGATGTTTATGCCGCCCATAGAGTCATCGTCAGATAAACCTAAAATTTTGCTAGTGACAGATGATCTACACATTGCTCGTGCAACGCTGGTTTATCGAAGCTTTGGCTATGAGGTTTTACCTCACCCAGTTGAGGTGAAGTTTTCTATGTGGCGTCGGCATGTTTTTCGTGAGTTCTTTGTTCTGCTTTACTATGTGGCGAGAGGATGGTTATTACCTCCTACAGCAGAAGATTATCGACTAGCTCAAATTGAATCTGAATCTAGAATTCCTGACTGGCAGTGTGATCCAGCCACGATCACTACTGATAATTAGAGTCCAGGCTTAAAACTACCTTCAAAAAGGTGACCGTCTATTTCAACAGGATGGTCGCTTGCCTATATAGGGACGATTCAAGCTCTGGCAATCATGCAAACTGATGAGTTGTGCGATCGCAAATTGCCAACAAGTTTTGAGTTAGATTGTGACAAATGTGATGCTCAATCAACTGCACAGGCATAGCAAGTGGTGGCTGCACCATTAGTTCATAAGACAATACGGTAGCAACTTGCTCACCGAGCAATGCAGGCTTTAGAGTCCATCGCCCCATAAATTTCTTAAAATCGCCCTCAACCATAGAAAAGCCTATTTCTTGAGGAAACACCTCAGTCATATCTAAAATGACACGAGCACAGAACTTAAAGTTGAGAAAACATTGAGCACCAATCTGCTCTAATCGAATACCGCCACCAGGACGACTCAATAAACGGCTACTCGTCAGATTAGGCACAAAGTCTGCGAGCCGCTCATAATCAGTCAAAATTTTCCATACCTGCTCAAGGGAGCGAGGAATCGCTATAGTTGCAACAATTCGACGCTGCCGAGGAGAAAACTTCTCAGCTTTAATACTTACCCGATTACAGGCATCAGTACTCAGTCGAATGACAGAGTCACCCTTTGTCGCTTCGCTAGATGTAAAAGCTGAAATGTCGTGATTCACAGTCAACTAAATCTGTAAAACAGCAGCAGATGAAACAAATAGGTATGTATTCCTAGTAGCTTAACCCATCTACACTCAATAATCGCATTCCTAAGAGGAAACGATCATTGCGTTTATAGCTGCTTATCGATATAGCTAAGTCAACTAGACATCTACCTTCTATAGAGTGCCCCATCAACGATTAAGTGGTGCACTTATATCCATCTAATCAAATCTCCATAGCACTAGCCACGGCATTGATCACATCGACATCGAAAACACATCTCATATATATAGATGAGATGCAATGGATAAGCACATAACCATTTTGGTGAGACACACATTCTCTACATATATATAGAGGCAAAAACAGAAGATAGGCTTGTTCAATAGAACGCCATTGCTTTATTCAAGTTAAGCCTGCCTCGCAAACCCATAGATAAAGCACCACACCAGTCCACTCTTCAACCCTTAATATGGACAGGTGCCATTTTTCCGCTACTCAACGCTGCCTCACCCTGGAGTAATATCGTGCTGCTGTCAAAAGGTTTTGAAGTTGAAATGTATACTGGCCAAACCAATGGAGAAATCATTGGTCTGTCAGACAAAATCGTTAAGTCCCTCAGTGGCTTTGTTCGAGAACCCGATAGCCGCAACGTAGAATATACAACTCCACCACTACAGCAGTACGAACAGCTACTTTGTGAGTTAGTGACCCCAAGACGTCAGCTACGACGTTTTCTTAACAAGCTTGACCCGCGCTACACCATTATTCCTGGCAGTACGTTATCTACGGGAAATAGCCAGATTTTCTATCGGTCTGATCCACAAAACCCCTATCATGCCTACATTGAAGACACCTATGGAACTGACGTAGTCACAGCCAGCATCCATATCAACATTGGCATAAGCAATCCCGATGATCTAATGCGAGCTTGTCGACTTATCAGAGCAGAAGCCCCTTTGATACTGGCATTAAGTGCATCTTCACCATTTCTGGACAATCAGAGTACTGGCTATCATTCCACGCGCTGGCATGTCTTTCCGCAAACACCAAAGCATGTCCCTCTATTTGAAAGTCACAAGCACTTTATTAAGTGGACGGAGGAACAACTGAGGTTAGGCACAATGCAAAACGTACGACATCTCTGGACATCTGTGCGGCCAAATGGTGACTGTCGTCCTTACAATCTCAATCGCCTTGAGATCAGAATTTCAGACCTAGTTACTGATCCAATTCATTTATTAGCCATCACAGCATTTCTAGAATCGCGTCTGCTCCAGCTCCAGCAAGACCCTAGTTTAGACCCACTCATCGCTAGCAAACTACCTGACCACAGTCGCCATGACGATCTACTGGCAATCATTGATGAAAACGAGCAACGAGTAGCTCAAACCAGTCTCAATGCACAGCTACGCCATTGGCACGATGGTGAAACAATTAACGCCACAGATTGGATCACCCAAATTTATGACGAGGTATTGCCTTTTGCCAAAGCAAAAGGGATTGCATGCTTTCTAACGCCCATCAAACAGATACTGAGGGAAGGAAATCAAGCGCAGAACTGGTTAAAGCAGACTGAATCTGGTTTAGACGTCTCTCAAGTAATCGCCCAAACCATTCAAATTATGGAGCGCCAGGAACAAGCTCTACAAAGCGACCTATGTCAGCCTGCGTGACCGATTCAAACACTTCCTATCACAACCTAGGATTATAGGTTAGGGAGTAATCGATTGAGTAAGCCTATAGATTAAGAGCAACCTCAGCCTTGTTCAAAATCTGGACACCTAAAAACTGACATACGCCCAAAGTCTGGCTCAATTGATTAGTAACTCCTATATAAGAAGACCTCTTGTTTGAGTTTTAGACGATTCAAAGCCAAAAAGACAAAAGAGAACGCATCATCTAGAGCCACGTCAATGCCCAAAATCGTACTTGTTTACCCAGAAATTCCACCCAATACCGGTAATATTGCCCGTACATGCGCTGCAACTGCAACTGAACTGCACCTAGTGGAGCCTCTTGGTTTTGAACTTAGCGATCGTTATCTCAAAAGAGCGGGCTTAGATTACTGGCCACACGTCAACTTACATGTTCATTCAGATCTAGAGAGTTTCTACAATCATCAGCAAACTCTAGGTGGCAGACTCATTGGGTTCACCACCAAAAGCACATATAGCTACATAGAAATTAAGTATAAAGAAGATGACTGGCTTCTATTTGGCAGCGAGAGTCAAGGTCTACCAGCAAAACTACTTAACGCCTGTGAATATACCGCCAAAATTCCCATGCCCCATAGCAGTGTTCGCAGCTTGAATCTTTCAGTGAGCGCAGCGATCGGTCTGTTTGAAGCCATGCGCCAACTGGGTCATCTATCATCCCAAGTCTGAGATGCAAAGAGATGAGGACCAAACCATCGCCTATCAATCAGACTATATATCTATGAACCTATGGATATGGAAAGAGCTAACTAAAATCAAGAGACCATCATATAGAAGCATCTCTAAATTATTACCAAGTTCTACTGATTCGATATCTGGTGATATAGCCCTGACTTAAACATCCAAAATCCTCATACCTACTCTGATTGAGACAGTTAACTGAGATACAAAACAAAGATTCTTGCGATAAAAATTTTCTATAGCGCTCGACCCAGAAGCACAGTTAACTCGCTATCAAATTCTTGAAATAACTGGGAAATATAGAAAATAAGGCTTTCCAGAGCACTTATCCTTATCAAATCATCGGCAAGCAATATAGGTGAGCTTTCAGTCGTAAAATCCTTTTGAGCTGCCTTATCGAAATAGCTTAAACGGTTTTCTACAAAGGGATTCTACGAATTCCAGATGATTGCTCTAAACCCTTATCGAGATAAAAATCCATCTCAAATTCAATTTTGTGTTGATTTTAGAGAATCAGATGGAACTTGTTTTGTACAGGATTGATCTTTTGATTAAGTCGTGTAAACTTGCCTAAGTTGGGTAAGAAAGGTGTTCGCTTGCTGGAGAATATTATTTTTTCTCTAGCGTATGTGCCTCATCTACCTAATTCAACTTGTAGTCAACGGCCTGCTACCGAGCAACTGCTAGAGACAAGTTGGTTTCGAACAGTTGAGCGCTGGTCATTTAGGAGGTTATTCCTTGAAACGAGCAAATTTTCAGGAGCCCAAGTCTGAAACAAGTCATTCATGTTTCTCCGACATGAATCTTGTTAACGAGCAAGCTCCGTCTGGAAACGCCGGTAGATCAAAGTCTGCCGCCATGCTGGGACTTGCACTCTCAGTAGGTGCATCTGGAGTTTTATTCGCTGATAGTGAAGCAACCGCAGCAGTTGGGTCTTTTGTCATTGCAAACTCAGCGACTTCAAACGAAGCACCTCAGCTACCCTCTGTGCTTCAAAACCAGTTAGAGCGACCTTCGACAAGCAGTCAAACTGTATATCACACAGTTCAGCAAGGTGATAGCCTCTGGCAAATCGCACAGGAACACCAGGTAGAAATTCAGGATATTAAGATTGCGAATCGCATATCGCCTGGTGCAACTCTTCAAGTAGGTCAAGTCATCAAGGTGCCTAATGAAGAACAGAAGTCATCTCTGGTTTCTTTGCTTCCTAGTACTCAAAAAGATGTAAGTGAGCAGCAAGCTCAAGCACCTAATCTTGAGCGCTTAGTTGCAGGAATTTCTAACTCAGACAGGAACATTGCTGCAAGACTACCGCAGGTTGAGGCAAAAGATGTTGTTGACGAACCAGCTATTATTGCAACAGAAGAGCTGACTGGCGATGTATCGCTTCGCTCTGCCGGACTGGTATCACAGTCTGATGGGTTTCAAGCTGACTTAGAGCAACTTGCGTCTACCCAAGCTAATACTGCGGATGCATTGTCTGCATCCAATCTTAGTGTTAACGAACTCTCGCCCGCAGAAAATGCTATCGATACAGCATCTGATGGTTATGAGGTTATTCCCGGTGACACCGTGGAAGACATCGCGATTTCACTCGGCACTACCCCTGACAAGCTGGCTGAAGTTAACTCTCTAGAGGATCCTGACTTTATCGTCGCTGGTGAAACCCTCTCGCTGCCCGAAGAAGTCACAAATAATTTGATTATTTCTGAGGCTGCTAGCTCTATTGCTCAGTCCTCTACTGAGGTCGCCGTTTCATCCTCTTTGAACAGTTTTGATGGAGCTCGTCTGAGCCGATTGCAATCTACGGTTGAGAATCGTATTAATAATGCACCTTCAACGCTGCAACGTTTGCGTGGCGGTCAAGGTGGTTCCATTGTGACTCAACCCGATGAGACAACGCTGGAATCAATGGATAATGCCGAGGCACCAGCTATTGAGGATCCTTACACGGCTGACTTGATTGCAGATGTCAATATCGCTCGTGAGCTAGCCCCTGTTGAGGCAGATGTAGCCGTCTCTCAAGAACTAGAGATTGCTGCCAATGCTGACACTGAAATTGCTCTAAATGCTTCGGTTGTAGCAGTACCTGATAGTAGTAGCGTTGTTAATCCTGAGTTTAAGAGCGACCAGTTAGAAGCTAGAGCTGTATCTGACACCGGTTCATCAACAGCATCTTCTGAACTTTTGGCCGCGGCTCCACTTGACCCAAGTGTCTATGTTTCTTCTCCAAGTCCAGCAGTCGGGCAAGTTGTATCACCTGAGATGCCAATTTTGCCATCCGCTGATGAGTATTTGCCGGAGGCACCCGATTATTTCAATGGGTACATATGGCCTACTCGCGGCACTCTAACCTCTGGATATGGTTGGCGCTGGGGTCGCATGCATCGTGGAATTGATGTGGCCGGCCCTGTGGGCACCCCAATCGTGGCTGCAGCTCCTGGTGTTGTTGAGAAGGCTGGTTGGAACTCCGGTGGTTATGGAAACATGGTGGAAGTTCGTCATGCCGATGGCAGTATGACTCGCTATGCCCATAACAGTCGAATAACTGTTAGATCGGGCCAACGCGTAGCTCAAGGTCAGCACATTGCTGATATGGGAAGTACTGGCTATAGCACTGGACCTCACTTGCACTTTGAGGTACATTTACCCAATCGCGGTACGATAAACCCAATGGCAATGTTGCCTAGTAGGTAAGTTTCTTTTGCTTAGTATTTTTGAAAGCGCTGGCTTGTTACCAAGTCAGCGCTTTCTTTTAGGTGCCCATAGCTCGTAATTCAAACCATCAGCATATAGTCATGACTATGGAATCTCATCAGAATGAGGGATAAACAACGCAATTCTCTGTGTAGTTCCTTGACAATTCGTGATAAATTTAATGAGTTGCTAAATTACATGCAGCTTACCGGCTCAGTAGCTCAGTGGTAGAGCAGGGGACTCATAAGCCCTTGGTCACGTGTTCAAATCACGTCTGAGCCATTTTGTTTTTTTATTGGATATATCGCGGTAATCTAATGATTATGCTGTATTAGGTTGGCTGAAGTTTTGTTAGCCAATTTGAGTAAGCAAGCTAAGGTACGGAAATCGTTGATGATTAGTCAAGTTTTACTGTATCCCGTAGGCGCAACTTCGTTGAGTCAGCAGAATATCGGGCTCACGTTGCTTAAACAGTAGTTAATTTGATTTTTGTGGGAGACAAACGGATGAATAACCCAGCGGAAGGATGTCTGCGCGTTGGTCAACCCGCTCCTGATTTCACAGCAACTGCCGTTGTTGATCAAGAATTTAAGACTATTAAGCTATCTGATTACCGTGGTCAGTATGTTGTTCTCTTTTTTTATCCGTTAGATTTCACGTTTGTGTGTCCAACTGAGATTACGGCCTTTAGCGATCGTTATGAAGAATTTCAAGCTTTAAATACAGAAGTGTTAGGGGCTTCAGTTGATAGTGAGTTTTCACATTTAGCCTGGATTCAAACAGAACGAAAGGCCGGTGGACTAGGCGATCTAGCCTATCCTCTAGTATCAGATATAAAAAAAGAGATCAGTACTGCATATAATGTTCTCGAACCGGAAGCTGGGGTAGCATTACGTGGTTTATTTATTATTGATAAGGATGGAATAGTGCAGCACGCCACTATTAATAATTTGTCCTTTGGTCGTAGTGTTGATGAAACCCTGCGGGTTTTACAAGCAATTCAGCATGTACAGTCTCATCCTGACGAAGTATGTCCAGCAGGATGGGTACCTGGTGAAAAAACAATGACACCTGACCCTGTAAAGTCTAAAGAGTTTTTTGCTTCAATCTAGGCGCACTATCAGTTCAGTACGCATAAGAGTTTTAACGTCATATGTAGGTATAAATGGCTGTCGCTTTCAAGCTGACCTCAACAGATTTTAGAGGGGTCATCAGTCGTCGGTTTTTTAAAAATTTTTTACCGCTCCCTGGGTTAAGCAAATTTCAAATAGGCCAAACTCTGCCAGATTTTGAGTTGCCGACTGTGGATCAAAGGGCTTCTGTTAAGCTTTCTGATTACCGCCAGAAGTCAGTGGTTGTTATTGCTTTTACACGTATTTTTACAGAGAAGCAGTATTGTCCATTTTGTTATCCGCACATTGTATCAATGGTGGATGCCTACAAAAAATTTGAGCAGCTTGGTGCAGAAGTACTGATGATTACAAGTACTGATATGCGTCAGAGCAAGATCATTCAACGAGACTTAGGAGTAGCAATGCCGCTGCTTGTTGATCCTGACTGTAGAAGTTTTAATCAATATGGCACTGGGCAAGCATTAGGAGCACCGTTACCGGCTCAGTTTGTGATAGATCGAGCGGGCAAGCTTTCGTTTCAACATCTCTTTTCTTTTGCCCATACAAACGCTAGTGCAGAGCGCCTACTCTGGGCAGTGCATAATGCGAATCGTGATTGATAAAAAACGGAGAGGGAGGGATTCGAACCCTCGATAGAGCTTACACCCTATAACTCCTTAGCAGGGAGCCGCTTTCAACCACTCAGCCACCTCTCCAAGATTAGAATTGCATTATAACAAGCTATCTTCAGCAGGGTAAAGCTTTCTGGTGCTATTTCTTGTGATTATTCGTGGCAGTCGATGTTTAAAGCCGCATAAAATTTCCCAAGAAATCGTTCCGATACGGTTAGCCCAGTCATCTACGGTGATTTGATGAGATGGGGAACTACCAAGCAGCGTAACGATATCGCCCTCTGTTAGGCCATGGACGTCGGACACATCCAACATCAGTTGATCCATGGTAATAGCACCAATCTGAGCAATGGACTGATCGCCAATGAGTACCGTTAACTGATTCGACAGCTGGCGAGGGATACCATCAGCATAGCCAATACCGACAACTGCAATCGTGATTGGATGTGGCGCTATGTATCGATGCCCATAGCTGACACCAGCACCGGCTGGAATTTGCTTGATGTGAGTGATACGGGCTTTAACTTCTAATGCTGGTCGCAAATCAAGGACAGAGTGCAGATGCGGAGCAGGTGATAAACCATATAGCCCCAGTCCGACACGCACCATATCGTACTGCAGGGTTGTCGCGTTAGTCAGTGTAGCGGCTGTATTGGCTAAGTGGAGGCGAGCAGGCAACTGATCATTCTTTTTCAGGGATGAGATCGCACCCTCAAATCGCTCATACTGGCGTCGCATTTCCGTATCATCAGCATCATCTGCCGTTGCAAAATGCGAATAGAGATGAGTTATCTCTAAAGCAGGCAACCGATTTACAAACTCTACAAACTCCAATGCACGCTGCCAGTCAAAGCCTAAGCGAGACATCCCCGTATCTAATTTGATATGCACTGGCAGAGGTAGACACGCATCACTCAATGCTTCAGCAAACACCAGTGCCTGCTTGGGAGTAACAATTGTTGGCTGCAGCTGCCAACGAGCCAAAGCACGTACTTCTTCGATATCGTGTAGCGCTCCCATCACCAAAACAGGGGCATTGAGTCCAGCTTGCCGTAGTTCGATTCCCTCTGGCACAGTTGCAACACCTAGCCAAGTTGCCCCTGCCGCTAGAGCAGTTCGGGCAACGGCAACGGCACCATGGCCATAGGCATCAGCTTTGACTACCGCCATCAAATCGGTCGCTGGTCGTAGCAGCTGTCGAAACTGACGCACATTGTGGTGAATGGCATCCAGGTTAACCTCCACCCAAGCTCGCGAACATCGCATAGCTGATACGCTGGGCGTATCATCCCACTTCAGCATTTTTTGCACCTCCTCACTAAAAGCACCACACTACAGCCGCAGTATTGCAAGAACCCAAGCATTTCAGCGACCTGTGTTAGTATCAAATCACAACCTTTAGATGAACCTCAATGAGCAAGGTTCTGGTCTTAAATGCTTCCTATGAGCCCTTAAATATCACCAGCTGGCGACGAGCCATTGTGTTGATTATTAAGGGTAAAGCCGAAACTGTGGAACACAATGGCAGAGTGGTATACGCTAATTTTCCTCTGCCCACAGTTATTCGTCTGCGTCACTACGTTCGCATACCGTACAAGGAAATTCCCCTTACCCGTCGCAATCTTCTTTATCGCGACAATCATACCTGTCAGTACTGCGGCTATGCAGGTGATGGTCTTACCCTAGATCATGTTATCCCGCGCTCACGGGGCGGTAAGGAAGTCTGGGAAAATATGGTGTCAGCCTGTGTACGTTGCAACGTCAAAAAAGGTAATCGCACGCCTAAAGAAGCTAGAATGCCGTTGCGGATTACGCCTCGTAAGCCCCATAGCAGTCTTTACTTTGAAATTGCCCGCCACACACGTGGAGATGCCCATAAGGAATGGCGTAAGTATGTAATTGGCTTGACTGGTTAGTGCTCTCTTATTAATTCAAGTCATATATTCCGCTTTCCTTCAAACCTTAATCATTTCTGCGCATGGCATCTCAAGACGCATTGCTCCAATCTTCTAATCGGACAGGTTATAGGCCCAACATGGATTTGAGCGATGGTCCTGCAGCCTCACTACGCCATCTGTTAGTGACTCATACTGGCAGTCGACAGCTAGTTTTGATTCAAGATTTTCCAGATCCCGATGCCCTATCGTCAGCCTGGGCTTATCGATTAATTGCAGCAACCTACGATGTGGACTGCGACATTTTTTATTCGGGGACCCTGAGTCATCAAGAAAATATTGCTTTAGTTAGGCTGACAAATTTACCCGCTAAGCGATGGCCTAGCAAAAAACAACCTGATTTATCGCAATATGCGGGCTACGTACTAGTAGATACCCAAGGCACAACCAGTCAATTGCTGGACCAGGTTAATGCCGCTGGTGTGCCATTGCTAGTTGTCATCGACCACCATACCTTGCAGGGGAAGCCCGAAGCAGAATTTGCCGATATCCGTCCAGAAGCTCGAGCGACTGCAACCATTCTGACTCAGTATCTTCAGGCGGGCCTTTTAGACCTTGACCGCAGTAATAGCAAGCACGTCAAGTGCGCTACCGCTTTGATGCATGGATTAAGATCAGACACAGGTCAGCTGATGCAGGCAGCAGAGGCTGACTTTATGGCAGCCGCCTACCTCAGCCAATACTGCGATGCTCAATTACTGAGTGCCATTTTGCAAGCATCTCGCTCTAAACGGGCAATGGATGTGATTGAACGGTCGTTACGTAATCGCAATATTCAAAACAGCGTCTCAATTGCAGGTGTGGGCTATCTGCGCTACGAAGATCGCGATGCAATTCCCCAAGCTACTGACTTTCTTTTAACCGAGGAAGATGTCCATACATCGGTAGTGTATGGCATTGTCCACGATGAAGATGATGAACGTGAAGTTGTCATCGGCTCTTTACGAACAAGCAAAATTACGCTGGACCCTGACGAATTTATTAAAGAAGCCTTTGGCCAAGATGATCAGGGACGCTTTTTTGGCGGGGGTCGCTCTATGGCAGGTGGGTTTGAAGTACCCGTGGGCTTCTTATCTGGCTTTTACGAGAATGGAGACTATAACCGCCTCAAGTGGGAAGTGTTTGATGTACAGATCAAACAAAAGCTACTGAAGTTGATTAACCCCAAGGATGGAGTTATCAATACCGATTAGTAAGGTTTATTTACTATTTGAGGATATTAGGTAGTGAGTAGTAACCAGGGCTTAGAAAGCAGCATCACAGAACTCACTGCTCAACCGCAGACACACGTTTACTTTATCCGCCATGGTATAGCGGCTGAGCGCGGCACCTATAGTGATGACGACCAGCGCCCACTGATTGAGAAAGGTGTTCGTAAAACTGAGAAAGTTGCCCAGCGCTTAGCAGAACTAGAACTGTACTTTGATACGCTACTCACCAGCCCGCTAGTTCGCGCTATTCAAACTGCTGAGATTCTGTGCCAGGCAAACCTTGCAGACAGCTACCAGGTTTTTGAACCATTAGCGCCTGATGGTAAATTACAGGACTGGTTAACCTGGCTAGAGCAGTGGCAATCAAGAGCATCTGCAAGTCTTGCACTTGTAGGGCATGAACCAGACTTGAGCCAATGGGCACAACAGCTGGTGCAAGGTCATGTTGACAATCGCTGGGTCTTAAAAAAAGCGGGGATTATTGGAGTAACGGTGCCAAAAGCAGCGAAGGCAGTTGGTTACAGCCATCTATTTTGGCTCGCGCCCCCTCGTTTTTTGCTGTAGAACATAAGCGTTTTCTTTATGGAAACGCTTGATAGCATTGATGGAAAATACCGGAATCGCTCACTTCTCGATATCCTTAAAGAATAAAGAGAACAGCGGTAGGACGATTAACGATGACCCTATGCGAATATCGCCCTGGTTTAGAGGGAATTCCCGCCACAGAGTCAAGTATCAGCTATGTAGATGGTCAGAAAGGGGTTTTAGAATACCGAGGCATTCGTATTGAAGAGCTGGCTCAAAAAAGCACCTTCTTAGAAACAGCTTATTTACTCATTTGGGGTGGGCTGCCCACTAAACAAGAACTCGACGCATTTAAGGACGAAATTCAACACCATCGTCGGCTAAAGTATCGCATCCGCGACATGATGAAGTGCTTTCCCGAAAGTGGTCACCCGATGGATGCTCTGCAGGCATGTGCAGCCGCTTTAGGATTATTTTATTCGCGCCGGGCGTTAGAAGATCCTGCTTATATTCAAGCAGCAGTTGTTCGTCTGTTGGCCAAAATTCCTACGATGGTGGCCGCCTTTAAGTTAATTCGAAAGGGAAATGATCCGGTGCAGCCTCGAGATGATCTCGACTATGCGACAAATTTTCTATATATGCTCAATGAGGAAGTACCAGACCCCTTAGCCGCTCGTATTTTTGATGTATGCCTGACATTGCACGCAGAGCACACCATTAATGCCTCTACGTTCTCAGCCATGGTAACGGCGTCTACTCTGACAGACCCATATGCTGTGGTGGCATCGGCAGTCGGAACTCTCGCAGGCCCTCTGCACGGGGGTGCCAATGAAGAAGTCATTGCCATGCTTCAGGAAATCGGCTCAGTTGATAAGGTCCGGCCTTACGTGGATGACCGCATTGCTCGTAAGGCTAAAATTATGGGCTTTGGTCATCGAGTGTATAAAGTTAAAGACCCAAGAGCCGTGATTTTACAGGGACTCGTTGAACAACTCTTTGATAAGTTTGGCCAGGATGAGTATTATGCGATCGCACTAGAACTTGAAACAGCCGTTACTGAGCGCCTGGGGCAAAAGGGAGTTTATCCCAATGTCGACTTTTACTCTGGACTGGTATATCGAAAGCTTGGTATCCCAACAGATTTGTTTACCCCGATATTTGCGATCGCCCGTGTCGCCGGCTGGCTAGCCCATTGGAAAGAACAATTAGCTGAGAATCGAATTTTTCGCCCGACGCAAATTTATACTGGCCCCCATGACCAAGCCTATAAAAACGTGTCAGAACGCTTACACCTTTGGGATAAAAACACTCAAGCCTCACCGGTTACCCATAATGGCTCAGTGTAAATCCGGATTTCCTCCTTGTGATGGGCATCACCCCTCTTGTCAATACTGAGAAATCAAACGAGACTGATATCAGTGACGATTTTCAGGAACTCCAGCCCCTCTTGATGCATATCAAGGGGGGTTTTCGTGTGGTTCACTTTTCACGTCTTCTGTTTCATCTATAACCATACGTAGTAATTCCTATTGGTTCTCCAACAGCAATTTCGCCTTTGAAGACATATTAAGCGTTAGAATCATTAGGGAAATCGGCCTTTTAGCTTTCCGCTCCACTTATAGATGCTGGGTATATGAGTTCTGGAATTGACCTGCAAGAGAGCTTTATTCAAATACTTATCTCACTGGGGTTACCCCCAGCCGTGGCTAAACTAGTTTGGATGCCACTACCGATGTTACTCATACTGATAGCTGCCACCATCAGTATTTTTATTGCCGTTTGGCTAGAGCGAAAAATTTCAGCCGCAGCCCAGCAACGTATTGGTCCCGAATATATCGGTCCTCTAGGTGCGCTTCAAGCTACTGCTGACGGTATCAAGCTAATTTTTAAGGAAGATATTAACCCTGCCCAGGCAGACTCCATACTCTTTACATTAGGTCCTGCACTGGTTGTTATCCCTGTCTTTATATCCTATCTGGTTGTACCTTTTGGCCAGAATATGGTGATAACAGACTTGGGTATAGGCATTTTTTTATGGATTGCCTTGTCAAGTATTACCCCCATCGGGTTCTTGATGTCTGGTTACTCCTCTAACAACAAATATTCTCTGTTGGGTGGTCTGCGAGCGACTGCACAATCTATTAGCTACGAAATTCCTCTAGCACTTGCCGTGCTAGCTGTCGTGATGATGTCCAACAGTCTAAGCACTGTGGACATTGTTAATCAACAGGCAGGATACGGCATCTTGAGCTGGAATATTTGGCGTCAGCCTGTTGGGTTTATCCTTTTCTGGATTGCCGCTCTGGCAGAATGTGAGCGTCTGCCTTTTGACTTACCCGAAGCAGAAGAGGAAATTGTAGCGGGTTACCAGACCGAGTATGGGGGTATGAAGTTTGGCCTCTTTTACGTAGGCTCTTATGTCAACCTGGTTCTTTCAGCCATGTTGGTAGCGGTGCTTTATTTGGGTGGATGGAGTTTTCCTATCCCGGTAGAGGTAATTGCTAGCACTCTCGGAATCAGCGAAACTACCCCTTGGCTACAGGTGATAACCGCCGCCTTAGGGATCATGATGACCCTAATCAAGGCGTATTTCTTAGTATTTCTTGCTGTACTGCTGCGATGGACTGTACCTCGTGTACGCATCGATCAGCTTCTCGACTTAGGCTGGAAGTTTTTATTACCAGTTGCTCTAGTAAATCTGCTGCTAACAGCAGCACTTAAGCTTGCATTCCCATTTGCGTTTGGAGGGTAAAACAATGCTCAACTTTCTAAAGCAGGTTGGCGACTACGCCAAAGAAACCGTCCAAGCTGCCAAATATATCGGTCAAGGGCTGTCGGTCACCTTTGACCATATGAAGCGTCGTCCGGTGACGATCCAGTATCCTTACGAAAAGCTAATTCCTTCTGAGCGCTATCGCGGTCGTATTCACTTTGAGTTTGATAAGTGTATTTCCTGCGAAGTCTGTGTTCGGGTTTGTCCAATTAACTTGCCGGTTGTTGACTGGACCTTTGACAAGGCAACCAAGAAGAAAACATTAGACCACTACAGTATTGACTTTGGTGTTTGTATTTTTTGCGGTAACTGCGTGGAATACTGCCCTACTAACTGTCTTTCCATGACTGAAGAATATGAGTTAGCCGCTTATGACCGTCATGAGCTCAACTACGATAATGTGGCACTTGGTCGTTTGCCTTACAAAGTGACTGATGATCCCATGGTGACTCCTATGAGAGAGCTGGCTTACCTCCCCAAAGGTGTTGTGGACCCTCATGATCTACCCGAAGGATCTCGTCGTGCTGGTAAACTACCTCAAGAGATCTTGGCAGAGATAGAAGCGTCTAAACCAGCTAAGACTGAGCAAACCACTGATTAATTGTTCAGTCTGGACGACTAATTACAGACCAAGCCATCGTAGCCACATAATCTTGGAGAAGCAGTGAACTTAGCAGAAGGTGTACAACTTGTTTCCACAGGCATTCTTGGTGTCTTGATGTTAGGGGCAGCGCTGGGGGTAGTACTGCTCTCAAATATTGTTTATTCAGCATTTTTGCTGGCGATGGTGTTCGTTAGTATCTCAGGTCTATACATTCTGTTAAATGCAGGATTTGTAGCAGCGGCCCAAGTCTTGGTCTATGTAGGGGCTGTCAATATTTTGATCTTGTTCGGCATCATGCTGGTGAACAAGCGGGAAGATTTTCGGCCAGTTGCCAACGCCTGGATAGGCAAAGCAGCCACAGGTGCAGTCTGTGTTGGGCTGTTTACTCTGCTAAGTTCTATGGTCATGGCAACTTCTTGGCAGCTATCAACAGAGACACCTGCTGGTGAAGCCGCTATTGAAATTATTGGTCTACATTTCTTTAGTGACTTTCTACTACCGTTTGAGCTTGCCTCTGTACTACTATTGATGACTCTCGTAGGTGCTATCATTCTGGCCCGTCGTGAGTACATACCAGACTATGAACCTGCGGATGAACAGAAAGTTCTTACGTTGCGTGAGCGTCCTCGTGAGCTAGTCGCTGCTGGTAGCGACTCTCAGGACAGCTAAACGTATATTCAGCTATCTAGATGAGGAAACTGTGTAACCCATGCAACTAGAGTATTTTCTGATTCTTGCTGCAGCACTTTTTTGCGTAGGCATCTATGGTCTTGTGACTAGCCGAAATGTTATTCGGGTGCTGATGTCAATTGAGCTAATGCTCAATGCGGTCAATCTAAATTTGATGGCATTTTCAAACTATCTAGATCCTGCTGAGATCAAGGGTCAGGTATTTGCAGTATTTGTCATTACTATCGCCGCTGCTGAAGCTGCTGTGGGTCTAGCAATCGTGCTGTCAATCTACCGAAATCGCGACACGGTAGATATGGAGCAGTTTAATTTGCTGAAGTGGTAAGGCTGATAGTCCGAATTGACTCAAAACACCGCCCAAACGCTAACGTTTGGGCGGTGTTTTAATGGTCCGATGATAAAGCTATTCTGGCCAGCCGCTCTCAGATTGAGCTTTTACATAAGCGGCAACATCAGTAATATCTTTATCTCTGATCCGACCTTGGAATGCAGGCATGGCTCCTCTGCCGTTGGCCACCTGATATGCGATCGCTTCTACGTTATGCTCAAGGCGATAGTTAAACAGATACTGCTCCAGGGCCTCTTGCTTAAGCGTTTGGGACGACACGATAGCGTTGTTGCCGCCCGCATGGCACGTAGCACAGTTCTTAGCAAAAACTTTCTCTCCGGCAGCCACATCACCGACATAGGCACCATCTGCATAGGCAGGCGTCATCAGCATTACACTGGCAACGATCGCCAGGATTGCAGTCAAAATTGCTCTCATTCTGATTATGTCTCTCAACAAATTAGACTGTCTTGGTAAAAGACCAGCGTATTACCACTATAGAAAGGGTTTTAATCATGTTTGAAGAGACAGCTGCAGATCTTACGGTTTTGTAATGTCTGCAGAATTAGAACAATGTAATGCATAGTGTAAAGCACCCGTTTCTAGAGAATTCTGACACTTTCGACTGATCTGGTTAGTCCGCTCGCAAAATACCCACTAAAATCTGCATTAATTGAGGTAGATCGGTCGGCACCCTATACAACATTGTGTCTTGCGTAATTCGTTGCTCACCACGTGCAAAGCTGCCAAACTGCCAAATATCTCCTGTTGTAATCGCTCCATATAAAATCGGATCGCTGAGTTCGACCCACTGATCGAGAGCAGCTGTCTACGATTTTCCAACCGCGTCTTAAGCGCTTCAGCAACGGATATTAAATCCTTCGAAGCTTGTGAAAACTCAATAGGAGCCACCTCAAAGGTCACCCCTAGCTCTTGCAAAATCTCAGCCACAGGAAACTTCATCTTGAAGTAGCTTCCAAACGTGTAGGACTGATCTTTTTTGAGAATAGGAACTCGATGGCTGGTCATTGGTTTTGGCCTTCAACAAATTACTGAAGAAAATGGGCAGCACCCACATGCAGGTTTACACTCTTTCGCATACTGTATGTTGCTGTTGAATGCGATCGCACCATTCCTGCGCCAATCTTGCAACCTCGTATCGTTTTTGCCAGCAATTCTCAGTATGACAAATGATACCTGAACAGCTGTTATAGCAGGGATAGTAGTACCATCATGACGTTGATCATTTAGGTTAAGTCCCTTGCGCCCTCCAGGCTGCTTCGATACCCTCGTAAATCAGTTTCGG
>JBCDIX010000011.1:0-116743 GCA_038748405.1 Cyanobacteria bacterium P01_H01_bin.21
CGGGCTCGCTCTTAACCTGCGCGCGTACGACTTTGTCTCTCAGGAAACTCGCGCGGCCGAAGACCCTGAATTTGAAACGTTCTACACCAAGAACATCCTTCTCAACGAAGGTATTCGTGCGTGGATGGCTCCTCAGGACCAACCCCACGAGAAGTTTGTATTCCCCGAAGAGGTACTGCCTCGCGGTAACGCTCTCTAAAAATCGGGCATAACTAACTAAAAAGGCTCTAGCTTAGCAGCTAGGGCCTTTTTTATTCCTCTTTGAGCGTTTACCCCCGTTTTCTAAGGACCTGTGTTATATTTACAAACAGCACTAAGTGCTCTTGGTATTAAAACCGTTTAGGGATAAGGAGGTGATGCCCATGAGTGAAAGTAGTTGTAAATGCATGGGTCTTCAGGTTGAGGTAAATCGGCTGTGTGCCGGGGCTGTTCTCTAAAAGCCAGCTTCAAATATTGAAACTGACCCGCTAGAGTTCCTTCCGGCAGTCTGGTTTCAACCTAAGACCCCACTAGACCGCTCCTATCTTGAAGCTGCTTTTGCACTTCCCTGATAGGAGCGGATAGTTTTTTAAAGGAATAGATTTGCCTAGACACAAGGGTTTTTAATCAGCCGAATGAGCTACGCTTCATAATTGCTCATTTCTTTACATCTACTGCGTCATACATTATGGCTACTCTTTTAACTTCAAACGAAATTCAGTCTTACCTTGCAGACCTGACTGACTGGGTAATTGAAGATAATTCGATCAAAACTACGCTAACCTTCAAAAACTTTATTGAGGCTGTTGACTATATAAATAAAGTAGTTGCTCCTGCTGAGGCAGCAGGGCATCATCCTGACCTTTTTATTTCCTACAATCGAGTTACCGTAAGCCTGACAACTCACGACGCAGGAGGGCTGACTCACAAGGACTTTAGTCTTGCTCAGACACTCTCTCAACTGGCATAGCAATTATTCTTCAAATCAAGCAACTGCGGTACTTTGATGAGATGTACCTATCAGTCAACATTAGACTAATAAAAGGTAGTGTACGTTGCTAGCTCTTCATAGTTGGATCTGCTAGCATTGATCGTAGAATTACTGTACTGAGCGAATTGTTTCTCGACAAGGTTGCATAGGTTCTGTAATTCAGGCAAGATAGCTGAATGTGGTTCTGTTATTTAACTGAACTGAATAATTTCTTCCTAGGTGTGAGGAGAATCAAATAATGTCTAATCTGTGGAAAGCCTTACTGGCTAGCCCATTCGTAGTGGGTACTGTTCTTTCTAGCACTGGTATTGCAGCAGAAGCTGAAACTGTAAGTGTTGACGCTCTAAGCAACTCTGATTCCATTCAGTTGGCTCAGGTCACTAGTGTTTCCGAGCTATCTGATGTTCTTCCTTCTGACTGGGCTTACACTGCTCTGCAGCGTCTAGTAGAAGAGTACGGTTGTATCGAAGGTTATCCTGACCGTACTTACCGTGGCAACCGCGCTATGAGCCGCTATGAGTTTGCTGCTGGTTTGAACGCTTGCTTGGACGTAATCGTTCAGCTCATTGATGGTGGTCCGTCCGACGATCTTGAGACTATCCGTCGTTTGCAAGAAGAGTTTGCTGCTGAGCTAGCTACCATTCGTGGTCGCGTTGACACTCTAGAAGCTGACGTAGCCGAGCTAGAAGCTAACCAGTTCTCTACCACTACCAAGTTAAAGGGTCAGTTGGACGCTCACTTGGCAGTTCCTTTCGGTGTTGATATCGACTCCGATGGTGATGGTGACGATGAGGACGAGGTTACTTTTGAGTACCGTGCTCGTTTGAACTTTGACACTAGTTTCACTGGTGAAGACCGTTTGCGCATTCGTCTTCAGGCTAGTGACGCAGACAACAGCATCAGCGCTATTGCTGGTGGTTTTGCTAGCCAGAGTGGTCCTCGTAATGGCCTTGAGGATAACCTTGGTCTAGATGACGTTTACTACTCCTTCCCCATCGGTAGTCGCATCTCTGCCATTGTTTCTGCCAACAGCACTGTCTCTGATGACTTTGTAACCAGCACTATCGTTCCCTTCGATGGTCCTGCTGTTGGTGACTACAGTGGTCCTATGTTCTACGACCAGCTTGGTATCGGTGGTGACTCTCTGGGTGTTGGCTTCAACGTTGCCTTCACTGACAACATCATTCTTGACGTTGGCTATGCCACTGCTGACGGCCAAGATGGCGACAGAGGTGTCTTTGATGAGTATGAGTACATCGTTCAGTTGAACTACCTGAGTGATGGTCTCATTGACGCTGCTGTAACCTTCATGGATGGTGAAGAAGGCGATGGCAACGGCACTGATGAAATCATTGCTGGTTTGCTTAACCTAAGCTTTGGCGGCTTTGAAATCGGCGGTTTCTATGCTGACCAAGATGGTGACGAGAGCTGGATGGGTGGTGTAGCTGTATCCGACTTCTTGGGTACTGGTAATGCTGCTGGTGTTTACTACACTCAAGACTTCGATGACAACGAAGTTGCTGAAGCTTACTACTCCGTTCAAATCAACGAGTTCTGGAGTCTAACTCCCGCTGTACTTTACGGTGAGCTTGATGATGACGATGAGGACGCTTTCTACGGTGTTATCCGCTCTACCTTCAGTTTCTAAGTTTGTTAGCTTAGTTTCTTAACAAAAAAGGTGCTGCCTAGGCAGCACCTTTTTTGTTGTTTAATTTGGGAAATAGCTAGCTAACCGCTCAGTATAGAAGCTCTAAGGTGGTGTAATTTCTATGAGCTCTTTAAGGTCTTCACTTCATGGGGCAATAGAGCTAAAATCATATCTTCGCAATCGATCTTGACAAGCCAGTAACCTGTTTCAGTCCCGTCTTGAAGCATTTCTTTGGCCAATACAACTCCGGTCTTACCAGCAGCGTATTCGGGATATAGGACTTGCACTTTATCTCCAGGCTGTATCACGTTTAGTTTGATATATATAGATATCTGTACATATCATTGGATAGAAGAGCTGAGCCTATAACTGCAAGGTTTGTCAAAAATAGTCTAGCCATATAGGGCTGCTGCAGATTTTTTCTGGAGTGGTTGTCCTATCTTTTTTTTATAAATATTTCAGTTTTTCATGTATCTCTACGGTTACTAAGTCTTGATTTTGAGTGACATAGCACTATGACGACGTAGCCTTCACTCAAATGACCGGTTATTTTGACCAAGACTACTTGGCAAAATAACAACTCTCAAGGTGTAGACCATACATCAAGAGCAAAGGCTTATCTCAAGCTTTAACCGGTGTTTTTTCTAACATGAGCTTAGAGCGTTTGAACATCTCAGGAATTTCTACAGGGTAGTCTCCAGTGAAGCAAGCGGAGCAGAATGTTTTGGTATCTTGCTGAGTAGCGTCTAGCATTCCTTGCCAACTTAAATAGGCTAGACTGTCCACACCAATTTGTGTCTCGATGTCTTGCACAGATTTTGTGGCTGCAATCAGCTGGTCTTGACTGTCAGTATCGATACCATAGAAGCACGGATGAGTAACCGGTGGCGATGAGATACGCATATGAACTGCTGTCGCTCCTGCATCTCGCAAAGCCTTTACAATTTTTCGGCTTGTCGTCCCCCTAACAATTGAGTCATCCACCAACAAAATTCGCTTGCCTTGGAGGACGTCTTTCAAAGGATTGAGCTTAATGCGTATTCCAGCTTCTCGCATCATCTGGGTTGGCTGAATAAAGGTACGACCAACGTAGCGATTCTTGATTAATCCCTCTGCATAGGGGATACCAGACGTTTCCGCAAAACCAATCGCAGCAGGAATGCCAGAGTCTGGAACAGGCATAACTAAATCCACATCTGCTGGGGACTCTTGCGCCAATATATTGCCCAAGCGTTTGCGATAGCTGTATAGGCTTTCACCGTGATAGACACTATCAGGGCGGGCAAAATAGACCATTTCAAAAATACACAGGCGACGCTCAGGCTTAGCCCACTGTAATGACTTAATACCGGCCTCACTAATCCAGATCAGTTCACCAGGTTGAACATCACGCATGTAGTGGGCATTCACAATATCTAAACCACAGGTTTCAGAAGCGACTGCATATTGCCCCGGGCCATTGTTAGGGTCATCACCACCAAAGTAGCCCAGGACTAGGGGACGAATACCGTTAGGATCACGAATGGCTAGAATACCCTCAGGGGTTGCAATGGTGAGGCTAAACGCACCTTCACATCGTTTGCAGGCATCAATAGCTGCATCAATCCAGCCTTTGCCATTGTTTACAGCCTCGGCCATGAATAATGCGATCAGTTCTGTATCTGTAGTGGTGATGAGCGTGTGATTGCGTTTGAGCAGTTCTTCTCGAAGTTTGCCAGCATTAACCACATTTCCATTGTGGGCTAAGGCCATATCACCCAAGCGCGTGGACAATATAGCTGGTTGGGCATTTGCCACTCGACTGGAGCCTGTGGTGGAGTACCGTGTGTGTCCAACAGCCCACTGTCCAGGAAGACGCTGCAACACTTCTTCATCAAAGACCTGAGACACTAAGCCCATGTCTTTGTGAACATTGATGCTGCCATGATCAAATGTGGCAATACCAGCAGACTCCTGCCCACGGTGTTGTAAAGCGTACAAGCCAAAGTAAGCTAGCGTAGCAACATCATCTTTAGGAGAAAACACGGCAAATACACCGCAAGCTTCTTCTGGTTTGTCGGGGTGAACGTGCACGGCAGAAGTGCTAGAAAAAGTCTTAGTGGGAAGAGGCATCGTGAGTCCACTTAAGGTGAATGACAGCAAAAAGAAGCGACTGATATCTATGGGTTCAAGCCACTTTCAGGTAAGTGTCTTGAACAAAAGCCTAAGAAGCTTTAGCTTAATACTTTCTTAATCAATACGATCCTAGCACCCTAAGCAAACTGCAGGGGTGTAAGTCTGTTAGATCGATTAGATCAATTTAAGTTGTTAAGTATTGAGTGCTCTTTCTATAGCGTAGCGCCAGCTATCAGCCATGGTGGCAACATCCAGGTTAATCAAGCTTTTTTGCCCAGATGTTTGGAGGATAAATGGAGCATCAGCAGTCGCAACCGTACCAAGAATCATCCATTGCTTATCTAGGTGATCACGTAGATGCGTTTCCCAAATGCTCTGATGAGCTGGCGCTACGGTCACAATAATACGCGCACCGCCTTCACCAAAGAGAAGCGTGTCGTAGCGCTGTTTAGTCTCTGGCAGAGTGATAGTCGCCCCTAGATTGCTACCAATAGCGGATTCAGCAAGTGCGATCGCAATCCCACCTTCTGCACAATCATGGGCTGCCGTAATCCATCCCTGACGAATCCCATAGCGGCAAGCAGCTTGCACTTTTAGCTCTAGGTCAATATTGACTCTTGGCGGATGCCCAGCAACCTGATGATGAATTGCTTTGAGATATTCCGATGCACCCAGGGTCACTGCATCATTTAAGTTCGTAATGTCTCCTAGCAGATAAATGCGATCGCCAGATTGCTGCCAGCTTTGACCACAAATTTTATCCAAGTCATCAATCACACCCACCATACCGACTACAGGAGTTGGATATATCGGCTGTGGCTTGCCATCACTATCAACAGTTTCGTTGTAGAGCGACACATTGCCACCCGTAACTGGTGTATCAAAGGCTCGACAGCCGTCCGCTAATCCCCGACAGGCTTCTGCCAACTGCCAGTAGCCCACAGGCTTTTCAGGGCTACCAAAATTAAGATTATCCGTAACCGCAATTGGCTCTGCACCCACACAGCTTAGATTACGCGCCGCTTCTGCCACAGCAGCCAGCCCCCCCTCATAGGGATTCAGATAGACATAGCGAGGGTTACAGTCCGTTGTAGCCGCTACACCAGAATTGCTGCTAGTGTCAACATCCCCCTCTAAAGGCCGCAATCGCAAAATAGCGGCGTCAGCACCCCCTGGTAACATCACCGTATTATTTTGCACCTGATGGTCATATTGGTGATAAACCCACTGTTTTGAAGCGATTGTGGGAGTACTGAGTAGGGTCAACATGACATCATTCCACGACTGTCCGTTGACACCGCCTAGAGAATACTCAGGCAACTCACTTTCTTGCCAGCCCCAAGCCGTTTGGGCATAGGTCGGAGGCTCTGCCAACACCTCGCGTTCATACAGCGGCGTATTGTCTGCCAAGGCAGAAGCAGGCACCTCAGCCGCCACCCCACCCTGAAACAAAATTCGCACGATGGGCTCTTGAATCACCTCACCAGCCACTACCGCATGTAGACCCCAGCGCTCAAAAATATCGATTAACTCCTGTTCACGTCCTTTGGCGCCGACAAAGAGCATACGCTCTTGTGACTCTGATAGCAGGTACTCATAGGGCACCATACCGGTTTCCCGCACAGGTACCTTATCGAGATCTAACTCAATACCTACACCGCCATTCACCGCCATCTCAGAGGTGGAACAGGTGATACCCGCTGCTCCCATATCTTGAGCAGCCACAACTGCTCCTGTTTTAAAGGCTTCCAAACATGCTTCCACTAAAGATTTTTCTAGAAATGGATCGCCCACCTGCACCGCTGGACGATCCGCCTCCGACTCATCTGTCAGCTCGGCACTAGCAAAGCTGGCTCCTCCCATACCATCACGTCCGGTGGTAGATCCCACATACAGCACCGGATTGCCAATACCTGAAGCCCCAGATTTTACGATCTCCTCTGTTTCCATCAAACCAATGGCCATGGCATTTACTAGAGGATTTCCGGCATAAGCCCCATCAAAATAGATTTCTCCACCTACAGTAGGGACACCAAAACAATTGCCATAGTGAGCAATTCCTGAAACCACACCAGTAAAAATTCGGCGCGTGTTTGGATCATCTAGAGTCCCAAACCTGAGTGCGTTGAGAGCGGCGATGGGACGAGCCCCCATTGTAAAAATATCGCGAAGAATCCCTCCCACCCCTGTGGCAGCTCCCTGAAAAGGCTCTACAGCCGATGGGTGATTGTGGGACTCGATTTTGAATACCAGACGCTGGCCATGGCCAACATCAACTACACCAGCATTTTCTCCAGGACCTACCAAAATACGAGGACCTTCAGTCGGGAACTGCTTTAGCAGAGGACGAGAATTTTTATAGCAACAGTGTTCTGACCACATCACACCAAACATTCCCAGCTCGGCACGATTTGGATGGCGACCCAAACGCTGGACAATCTCGTCATACTCACTTGGTTTTAGTCCTTCAGAAGAAATTTCTTCGGACGAAAACGGAATCTGGGTGGATGCAGGCGTAGACATTAATAAGCTAAGCGGGGTGGACAGTGTTTGATCTTAAACCCTATTCACGCTTCCCCACTCGTGACTACATATTCCCTAAAAAAAAACCGACAGAACTCCCGCGAGTCCTATCGGCTGGTTGTGTGTTCCCTGTAGATGACTCGGCTAGAGTTGAGTCATCCTTAGTATGCTGAATTTGTCAGGGGTTGATAGCGATCTAAGTCATCACTACCCTGTGATTTTGATCACTTTTGATCACATTTTTCTTGATGTGAATCACACATGTCTGTGAATATTGACAGTTAAGGAGAATTTTTTATACCTATCCCATGGCCCCAAGAGTATTTTTCCAGGTCAGCTCTTTACAAAGCACCCGTAACGCTCGCTGATCTGATTTGTCAAATAACCCTGAGTCGCTTAGCTCAGTGAGCACTTGCTGAGTTAGCTGAGTCGCAAACGTGCCTCCACAGCTGAGCAGATGGCCATAGTACTTAAACTGAGGACGATTCTCAGCACTCAGATGAAATCGATGTCGACCTTGATCATCCATGCGATAAACCGGTGTATTTACTGGCACTACGTTTCGCGGAATGCCGTGTTGCCCAAACGTTAGCTTGCCCCTGTGTATTAAACTGCCCACCAGCACCACATTAAGCAGGGTTTTGGTTTCTTGAATCAGATCGGGGGTAAATAGTGGATCAGGGGCGCTGGTCAGTTGGGGGCCGCTGGCCAAAAAGGTAGGGTTAAACAGCTGCGAGTTGTAAATGATACCCACAGCCCAGTGCTGCTGCTCAGTTTCTAGAGTGACAAATTGTCCAAATCCATAATCGCTAACATCAGGCGGGTTCATGACATCTTTGTCGGTATCTAGCTGGACAACATAGTCACAGTGGGAGGTTGATTTCACCACAGCACCTAGCTTGCAACCTCGATAGCTTTGTTTGACAGACCCCATATCAGCGTTTCTTTGACAGCGCCCTTAGCATACCTAATATAAAGCGGGAAGCACGATCAAATGTACTCCCCGCTCTAAACTATTTATTTCTAAGTAATGGAGGCTATGGCTCTAGCTCGACATCGCCTGAATAATGTAGTCAAAATACGGAGCAGCATCAGCGGCTTCCGATTCAGTCAGCAGGGCAAGTGAGGCTTCTTTTAGACACTCAATAGCAGCGACCATACCAGGGACCGGCACATCAAGTGCGTTGTACATCTCACGCACACCTACTAAGCCAATGCTTTCGATGGGCTCTTTATCTCCTGCAATAATTCCATAGGTAATCAAACGCAGGTACCAGCCATAATCACGTAGACACAACGCCCGTTGCTTCTGACCATAGGCATTGCCACCAGGGGCAATGAAATCAGGACGACGACGCCATAAAGCTTTACTAGCTTGGTCTACGATTTTTTTCTCATTTTCGGCAAGCTTCTGAGCAATTACCAAACGCTGTGGACCCGTTTGTAAAAAGTCTCTAATACCCTTGAGCTCGCCGCTGGTAGGGTAGCGCAGCTCATCATCTGAATTGAGAATTACTTGGCTAACGACAGACATAGCTTTTGAATGCGGTGACTCTTAATAACTACAGTGTATCGACTCTGGGGCTCACAAGGAAGGAGTGAATTCGCCCTACGCAACAGATTTCTATCCTCTGAATAATAACCGGTCGTGTTGTCGAGCCTTAGAGACGTGTTAAGAGATTTTACAAATTATTAGATAAATACTTGAAACCAAGCCCTAACATCACGAATTCTGTCGCTTGCTCTAAAATTAAGGGCCCTCTGTTAGCCCATAGTTTCTGCTCACTCAAAGAGCACCTCAGCAAGCATTGTTATGACGACTTCATCAGCAAATATGTCTCGCTGGCAGCAGGGAGCGGTGATTGATCTGACAATTGATGAATTAAGTAACAGCGGTGATGGGGTAGGTCGCTGGCACAATCGGGTGGTTTTTGTCGCCAATACGGTACCTGGCGATAGGCTACAGGTACGTCTCACACGGGTTAAGCCAACCTATGGGTATGGCAAACAGCTCCATGTCATCACACCGTCTGAACATCGAATACGCCCCGCTTGCATTGTGTCTGACAAGTGCGGTGGCTGCCAATGGCAGACTGTGGACTATCGACGCCAGCTGGTGGCCAAGGAACAACAGGTTAAAGCGGCTTTAGAGCGAATTGGCGGATTTGAAACAGTCCCGATGCAACCTATCTTGGCCGCCTCACAGCCGCTGGAATACCGCAATAAAGTTACTTATCCCCTGGCCCGAGGCACTGGCGGCACCGTAAAAGCGGGGTACTATCGCCAGGGAACCCATCAGATTGTGAATTTAAATCAGTGTCCGATTCAGCATGAGGCACTCAATCCACTGCTAGTGGATGCCAAAGCTGTAATCAAATCGCGTGGCTGGAGTCTTTACAACGAGAAGAAACACCAGGGTCGACTTCGTCACCTGGGCTTACGAGTAGGGCGCAACACAGGCCAAACATTGCTGACCTTGGTAACCACGGGCTATTTACCAGAGGTCAAAGAACAAGCGGAGCAGTGGCTTGAGAGCCATCCTAGTCTGGTTGGAGTGTGTCTCAATATCAATCCAGGTCAGACTAATAAAATATTTGGGGATGAGACGCTCTGTTTAGCAGGTCGATCACACCTAGAAGAGGTTTTTTTAGGGCTCAGGTTACGGATTCAACCGACGACGTTCTTCCAGGTCAACACAGCCCAGGCGGAAGCATTGATACGAATTGTGCTGGATCAATTAAATTTGCAAGGCAATGAAACCGTAATTGATGCCTACTGTGGCATTGGGACGCTTTCGTTGCCCATGGCGCAACAGGCTGCTCGGTGTATTGGCATTGAATCCCAGGCAGAATCAGTAGCGCAGGCCAAACAGAACGCAGCACTCAACGGGTTACAAAATACGGATTTTTTAGTTGGCACCGTTGAAACCTTGTTACCGGATGTCAATGTTCAACAATCTAACCCAGTCGATATCGTTGTATTGGACCCGCCACGAAAAGGGTGCGATCGCACCGTCCTAGACACGCTGACAGAGGTCAAGCCCAAGCGCATTGTCTATATGAGCTGTAACCCAGCTACCCTGGCTCGGGACTTAAAGATCCTCTGCAGCAGTGGGTATGCCCTCACCATGGTTCAGCCTGCTGATTTCTTTCCTCAAACAGCTCATGTCGAATGTGTCGCTTTTCTAGAACAGACTATTTTTTGATAGCCTGACGCTGAAGACCATAGGGAGCCAAGGCATCAATGAAGTTTAGCGACATTGTGGAGCAGCTAGGCATTGCTGAGACCTCTAGCTTAGAGTCTCGACCAGACTTGAATCCTGACATTGCTGGGGTAAGCGCCGTACAGACATCTGAAGCCAATACCATCAGCTACATTGAAGGCAAAAAGTTTGAATCGTTTATCGCCCAGACTGCTAACGCGGCACTGATTTTACCGGTAGATGAGTCGCTACAACATCAGGCGACGGAGCGGGGAATTGCTTGGGTCAGTACCAAAGAACCTAGACTAGGGTTTGCTCGTGCGATCGCACTTTTTTATCACCCCTTTCACCTCACACCAGGGATTCACCCCAGCGCCATTATTGACCCCACAGCCACCATCGGCACAAACGTCGCGGTTGGTCCTTACACCGTCATCCATGCTGGGGTCACCCTTGGCGATAATGTCTGCATTCATCCTCAGGTGGTGATTTATCCAGACGCTCAGGTCGGCGATAACACTACACTCCATGCCAGCTGCGTCATCCATGAACGGGCTCAAATCGGAGCCCACTGCGTTATCCACGCTGGGGCAGTGATTGGCTCTGAAGGGTTTGGCTTTGTGCCCACAGCCCAGGGTTGGGAAAAAATGCATCAATCGGGCATCGTCGTACTAGAAGACCATGTAGAAGTTGGCTGTAACTCAGCGGTTGATCGGCCTGCTGTTGGAGAAACCCGCATTGGTTGCAATAGCAAGCTAGATAACTTGGTCCATGTGGCACACAACTGCCAGCTGGCTGACAACTGTGTGCTAGCAGCCCAGGTAGGTCTGGCTGGAGGCGTAGAGCTAGATTCCCTAGTGGTTCTAGGAGGACAGGTCGGTGTGGCCAACAACACCAAAATTGGCAAAGGTGCTCAGGCTGGGTCTAAAGCCGGGCTACATAGCAGCGTAGCCCCTGGCAGCGTCATGATGGGAAGCCCAGCTAGCCCCTATCGCACCTATCTAAAATCGTCGGCAATTTATAACCGCCTGCCAGAAATGCACCGTACCCTCAAACAGCTACAAAAACAGGTTGCTCAATTAGAGCAACAGCTGACCGAAGCAGGACAAACCGACAGCTGAGCTGGTAGCATCAACGTCAAGTGTCTCATTTACAAAAAGACATAATTGCTACTGCAGTGATTGTTCGCTCAGCATTACATTGAAGCCGAGCGACATCAAAAAGCAGGACATGCAGGATTGCCAACTTCAATTCGTCTATCACACTCAAGAAATGCTTAAATTAGTGTAAAGATTTGAGTTGCGCTCTCTTTATCGTCATAGTTGGAATCTGTAGTTGAGGCTTTTCTCAAGAACGCTCCAACGTCTGGCCTCAGTAATGTTTTTGAACCTTAAACAGCGAAAAGCTGAACGTTGAAAAGGCTCAGGCCAGCCTAGCAATTTTCTCTAAAATGCTCACTTCTCAATAAAAGGTTGCCCTATGTCTTTCGGATATCTTGCTCTGGTTCTTCATGCCCACCTACCCTTCGTTCGGCACCCAGAGAGTGACTTTGTATTGGAAGAAGAATGGCTGTTTGAGGCAATCACCGAAACTTACATTCCACTACTGACCATGTTTGATGGTCTAAAGCGGGATGGCATCGATTTCAAAATGACCATGAGTATGACACCTCCCCTGGTGTCGATGCTTAAAGACCCGCTACTTCAAGAGCGCTACGACGAGCACCTGACGAAGCTAGAAGAGCTAGCCGAAAGCGAGATTGAGCGAAACGAGCATACGGGGCATCTCAAATATTTAGCCGAGTATTATGCCAATGAATTTAATCACACCCGTCAGGTCTGGGAAGACCACAAAGGGGACCTGGTTGCTGCATTTAAGCAATATGTCGACAGCAATAACCTAGACATCATCACCTGCGGAGCGACCCATGGGTATCTACCGCTGATGAAGATGTACCCTGAAGCAGTCTGGGCACAGCTAAAGGTAGCTGTCGAAAGCCACGAAGAGAACTTTGGTCGTCCCCCCACAGGCATCTGGCTGCCGGAATGCGCTTATTACGAAGGTCTAGAGCGCATGCTGGCTGATGTGGGTCTGCGATATTTCTTGACTGACGGCCACGGTATTCTCTACGCTCGCCCCCGACCTCGCTTTGGCGCCTATGCCCCGATTTACACCGAAACCGGTGTAGCTGCGTTTGGACGTGACCATGAATCATCTCAGCAAGTGTGGTCGTCTAAAGTAGGTTATCCGGGCTCCTCAGAATATCGTGAGTTCTATCGCGACCTGGGTTGGGATGCGGAATATGACTACATTAAGCCCTATGTTATGCCCAACGGTCAGCGGAAAAACGTGGGCATCAAGTATCACAAGATTACGGGTAAAAATTTGGGCCTGTCTGACAAAGAGTGGTACGACCCCTACTGGGCCCGTGAAAAGGCTGCAGAACATGCCGGTAACTTTATGTACAACCGTGGGCAGCAGATTGCTAACCTCAACGGCATGATGCAGCGTAAGCCCATTGTGATTTCTCCTTACGACGCCGAGCTCTTTGGCCACTGGTGGTATGAAGGGCCCTGGTTTATCGACTATCTGTTCCGCAAAACCTGGTACGACCAAGACACCTATGAGATGACCCACCTGGCAGACTATCTCCGTGATAATCCGACCCAGCAGGTGTGCCGTCCTTCTCAGTCAAGCTGGGGCTATAAGGGGTTCCACGAGTACTGGTTAAATGAGACCAACGCCTGGATTTATCCTCATCTGCACAAGGCAGCGGAGCGCATGATTGACCTGGCCCGTCGCGAACCCGTCGATGAGCTGGAGTGGCGTGCTCTTAACCAGGCAGCCAGAGAGCTATTGCTAGCACAATCCTCTGACTGGGCTTTTATTATGCGTACCGGGACTATGGTGCCTTATGCAGTACGCCGCACCCGCTCTCACCTCTTGCGATTTGACAAACTGCGGGAAGATATTCTGGCTGGCAAAATAGATTCTGGCTGGCTGGAGAAGGTAGAAGAAATTGACAATATCTTCCCCAGTGTCAACTACAGGGTTTATCGTCCTTTGTAAATTATGGGTGCGTCTCCTATGGGCGCTGAAGGGGCGCACAGCTGTGCGCCCGTACAATAGATATCAAGTATCAGGCGGCTCTGACGGGTTCAAATTTGTGGGCGTAGTCCTTTAATAATTCGTTCATCTGGCCTAGGAATCCATCGCTAGAGCGCTTAATTCCTTCACGTTCAGGGAAGAAGTCAGGACGGTTGAGACTGTTTGAAATCGCGTCTTTGACCTGATCAGCAATCATTGTAGAAAGTTCCTCATGAGCCTTCTCCCGCTGGTAGGCAGCGCCTTCTTCAGTCGTGGCATATAGGGGCGGCAAACGGTTGAGGGCATAAGCCGCAATATCGCCTAAATCAAGACTGCAGTCATTGCTAGCCTCAATTTCTGCAACACGAGCAATTGCCTCGGTTAGTACTAGCTCCTCCATCACGTTAATAAACTGCTTGCGTGGAACGGCAACAACTTCACCCGTGAGGAGCGACCCCATAAGTCGATCAAGAGCCATATACTCTTCAATAGAAAGCTCCGATGCCGTATCGCAAATACGTCCTACTTCAGCTTCCATTGCAGGTGTTAAATAACCATCCTGCAAGGCTTGCTCAACAATTTTTTCAATACTGCTCATCCTGTCAAATGGCTCCGTTGAATATCTCTGTAAACTGTCTTAGATGTTGCTGAATTCCGTAATTCAATGAGCACTTACTAACATTCTGTAGTTCTTTAAGTACGGTTAGAAAACGCTGTACTTAAGACAGAAAAGATAGCCCTGCATAATAAGTAAAACAAAATCCCTTTATTAGTCAGGGATTTGTTTTATCAGCAACTGACAATCCTTGTAAGACCCTGGAAAATCAACTTCAAGGATTGCGTTAGTGATAGTGTGCCCTGACGTGACTTAGCAAACACATTCACTGAATAAAACTACGGATAACCTATCAAAAAAAGCTAGTAGATATAGTGATAATAATTTTTTAAGCCCCTCAAAAAACCAAAAAACAAGCCTTTCCTCAAAATATAGACATATTTTATTGCACAAATAATTGACCTTTAAAAAGCAATAGAATCCGAGAAAACAGGGCCAACTTAATAAGATTATTTGATTCAAAATGAAGGCTTAAAAAAATTCAGACCTCAAACACAGTGTTTGAGGTCTGAATTTGTATTATTTAAATTGACAGGACATAAATATGGGCAATAAGGTCTTTTCAAGAGAGACTTTATTGCCCATAGCAATAGCTTAAGCAACTATCCCATAATTTTTACGTAAGCCACGGCAGTACGCATAGCAAGCACTGTTTGACCGTCAACGCTGAGACAGAGCGCATAGGCGTCTTGCCAAACAACCATGCCGGTCAACACATCGCCAGTCAGCAACTTAAGCTCAATCGTTTGTTGGTCACGGATTAGGGTTTGTACTTGTCGAATGCTGGGTAAACCTGTATCAAATTCGGTAGCCATAGCGGTCTTAGATGAAACAGTTATAACGTACCCGGTCTATACTACTTTCGGTAAGTTGCTGCTGAATTTTTGCAGCGTTTTTTAGTGTCTACACATTATGGAGCTGCCCTTTAGTAAGTATCACGGACTCGGCAACGACTTTATTTTGGTGGACAATCGGCACCAGGCATTGCCATTGCTCACGCCAGCCCAAGCCATAGCACTCTGCGATCGCAACATGGGGATTGGTGCTGATGGGGTTATCTTCGCCCTACCCGGTGCACCGGGGGCAGACTATACCATGCGTATCTTTAACGCCGATGGCTCAGAGCCGGAAATGTGTGGCAACGGTATTCGCTGTCTGGCGAAGTATTTAGAGGCTCTAGAAACTGAGGCTGGCATCGCGCCACCCCACAGCTACAAGATTAATACCCTAGCTGGGGTGATTGTGCCCACACTACAGCCTGATGGGCAAATCACCGTTGATATGGGCGAGCCTCGGCTATTAGCTCAAGACATCCCCACTACCCTAGCGGTCAATGATGAAAAAGTTGTGTCTCGCCCCTTAACAGTCTCTGGCATGACCTATTCGGTAACCTGTGTCAGCATGGGCAACCCTCACTGCATTACGTTTGTTGACGATATTGCTGCGGTGCCTCTGACAGATATTGGCCCTCTGTTTGAGCAGCACGAGGTATTTCCCCAACGGATCAATGCTGAATTTATTCAAGTGGTGCGGTCTGACTATCTCAAAATGCTGGTGTGGGAAAGGGGCGCTGGCCCCACCTTAGCCTGTGGGACAGGAGCCTGTGCCGCGCTGGTGGCTACGGTTTTAAATAATCGGTGCGATCGCACCGCCACTGTAGAACTGCCGGGTGGACCGCTGCAGATTGAGTGGTCTGCAGTCGATAATCATATCCATATGACAGGGCCTGCGATTCTAGTCTTTTCAGGTGAAGCTGTTCTGTGACAAATCCAACGATTGTTCTGACCAATGATGATGGCATTGATGCCCCTGGTATTCAGGCGCTGCATCAGGCTGTTGCGCAAATATTGCAGGGGGATGCCAATGTTGGTGTCGTTGCCCCAGATCAACATCTCTCTGGCTGTAGTCATCAAATTAATCGAGGCGGTGCGATCTCAGTTTCACAACAGACACAGCATCAATACGCCATCGGCGGCACCCCCGCCGACTGTACTCGAGTAGCCCATCACCTCTATCCTCAAATTGACTGGCTACTTGCTGGCATTAATGACGGGGGTAATTTAGGAGCCGATACCTACGTCTCTGGTACGGTAGCTGCCGTACGAGAAGCCACACTGCTAAGAGTTCCGGCCATTGCGATTTCCCATTACAAGTCCAGAGATATTTCTATTGACTGGGCAGTAGCCGCGCAGCGCACGGTTCATGTACTGACTGCTTTAATGGATAAACCCCTTGAACCAGGTGCATTTTGGAACGTTAACTTACCCTCTGTTGCACCCTCTGCACCAGAACCTGAAATTGTTTTTTGTGCTGTCTGTACTCAGCCCTTACCGACCCAATCTAGTCTGAAATCGGGGCAATTTCGCTATACTGGCGCATACCAAGACCGGCAGCGCGACCCTGGAGCTGATGTTGACATTTGTTTTTCAGGCAGTATCAGCGTTAGCAAGGTTTCTCTATGGTAAGAACAGGGTCCTCATTTTGCTTTCTGTCCTCAATGGGGTAGATTACGACTGCCCATGAGCAATCAGGCATGCGGTAGCCCATCTATCTCTTACAGAATAGCTGGTCAGCAATAGACGTCTTAACGGTTGCACACCTATGGAACAACTGAGCAATGGCCTAACGCTCTTCTTTAGCCTGCTGGTAGAAGCCATTCCGTTTTTGTTGATCGGCGTGGCATTCTCCAGTTTGCTGTTGTTCTTTGTAGATGAACGTACGCTGATTAAGTTTCTGCCAAAAACCCCCCTGATGGGAGCTATCGCTGGCAGTTTAATGGGAGTCTTTTTTCCAGTATGTGAATGTGGCAATGTACCGGTTGCCCGCCGACTCATTGTTCAAGGAGCCCCATCTTCGGTCGCTGTGGGTTTTTTACTGGCGGCGCCCACTATTAATCCGGTGGTTTTTTGGGCAACTTGGGTAGCATTTCGCGACCAGCCCGAGATTGTTTTCCTGCGAGTCATATTCACATTGGTAATAGCAGTCACCATTGCTTGGGTATTTAGCCGTCAGCCTGACATGCGTCCCATTCTGCACCCAGCAGTCGCCAGACAAATGCCTAAGCTGTATAAATCAGAGCCGGTTAATCCACTGCTGCGCTCAGGCACATTTTTGCTACAAACCGACGGCTCGACGCTCCAGCTAGATGATCCAGCTGCCATCTTCACCAAGGCGCCGGCTCAGCCCTTTGCTGTCAAGATACAGTTAGTAATTGACAACATGGTCCAAGAGCTAAAGGAGCTAGGGGCCGTATTAATTTTAGGCAGCGCTATTGCAGCCTTTGTTCAAGTCGCTGTACCTAGGGATTGGATTTTGACCCTGGGTCAAAACTTTATTACATCCATTCTGGCCATGATGCTGCTGGCAGCCGTTGTCTCCATTTGCTCGACAGTGGATTCATTTTTTGCACTTTCATTTGCATCCACATTTACAACCGGTGCGCAGCTAGCTTTTCTGGTTTTTGGGCCAATGATTGACCTCAAAAACATTGGTTTGTTAATGACTTTGTTTAAGCCCAGAGCCATTATCTACATCTTTATTCTGGCTGCCCAGATGTGCTTTATTTTGACCTTATTTATGAACCTGTATGTCAGTTAAACGTCCTCAAAAATCTGGCAGAGCTACCCGACAAAAGCGTGGGTCTAAAACACCATGGTTTCGCCAAAATTGGCTAGACGTCCTGGTACTGAGTGCCTGGAGTATGACCCTATTTAGATATTGGATTACTGGCAAGCTGTTTCTGCTGCTGCATCCAGACTATATGTGGCTGGCCAACAGTGCGGCCGTCATCTTACTGGGCATGGCTATCTTTAAGCTGGTTAAAGGAAGACGGCGAATACAAGCTCCACCCAGCCACACTACGCTACTGCCGCCTCAGCTTAGCAGTCTGATTTTGCTAGGCGTTGCGGTGCTTGGATTTATATTCACTCCCCAAGCATTTGCCAGTGAAAAAGCGATTCAGCGGGGTATTTCTGACAGCCTGACGCTCACGCGATCGCAACCCCAACGTTTTGTACGGCAGGCATCTTCAGAGGAACGTACAATTATTGACTGGATTCGTACCCTCAATGTTTATCCAGAACCCGACGCCTACGCCGACCAGGCTGTCAATGTATCAGGATTTGTGATCCATCCTGAGGAATGGCCTGAAGAATACTTGATGCTGTCGCGCTTTGTTTTAACCTGCTGTGCAGCCGATGCTTATCCTGTTGGGCTGCCAGTGCAACTCGCCGTTTCTCGCCAAGCCTATGCCCCTGACAGCTGGCTACAGATAGAGGGAAAAATGCTGACCTCTACTATCAACGGTCAACGTCAGCTCACCATTGAACCAACCAAGATTGAAACTATTCCTGAACCCCGTAACCCCTACGAGTATTAGCTTGTTTTTTATATGAACGGCCCTTCTCGTCAACCCCTCGACCGCTTGGCTCAAACATTTATTGTGCTATTCGCCGTCATTATGAGTGGCATGGTTTTGTTTGGCGGCCCAGCTGCTTCTAGAGTGAGGGACTTTACCTGGCAAAATCAACGCATTGGAGCGGATGATACCGCTTTTTTGCTCACCTTTAGTCGCCCAATGGACCAGGCCAGCGTCGAACAAAACTTGACCATTGACCCACCTTTACCGGGTCGCTTTAGCTGGGCAGGACGTCGGATGGCCTATACCCTCGACCTGCCTGCGCCCTACGGCAACGAGTTTAAGGTCAATCTACCAAAAGCAAGGGACCGCTTTAGCAGCAACACAGATAACTTTGTGGCGTTTGAGTCTGACTTTCAGTCTCGTGAGCGAGCCTTTGCCTACATCGGCATTGAGGGAGAAGAGCAGGGTCGACTCATGCTCTATAACCTGAGCACTCAGGAGCAGACCGCCTTAACCCCAGAGAACTGGACAGTTCTGGATTATAAGCCCTACACCCAGGGCGATCGGATCTTGTTTGCAGCAGTAGAACGTGGACAGGTGACCCAACAAGACCAGCAACTTTACACAGTAACAACAGGGTTAGGCAAGGATGCTAGCGAAACCAGCGGTCAAATTGAAACAATTCTGGATAGTAATGAGTACCAAAATCTAAAATTTGATCTCTCACCGGACGGCCAAACCATTGTAGTGCAAAGAGTTGGTCGCGATAATCCAGGTAATTTTGGTCCCTGGGTCATTACTCAAGAAAAACAGCCACGCCGCTTAGAAACTGAACCGGGTGGAGACTTTATGATTGCGCCGGACAGTCAGTCCCTACTACTACAGCAGGGAGAGGGAACAGCCATTATTGCCCTCGGCGATGCTCAAAATGAACAGAGTGGGGAAACACTGGACTTTTTGCCCCAGTATGGCCTGGTAATGGATGTGGCTAACAACGGCTCGGCGGCGGCGATGATCAGCTTTAACCAGGATGATCCAGAGAAACGATACACCCAAACACTTTTTTGGGTGTCAAGTCAGGGTGATGAGACCCCACTTTTGACCGTTACAGGGTCAATTTTAGATGCTCAATTTGACCCTACAAACGACCTATTATTCTGTTTAACCAGCGAATTGCTGGAAGGTGATACGTATCAGGTACAGCCCTCAATTTCGGCTATAAATCTAGAAACAGGTGATGTCCAAAAACTGCAGACGTTACCGCCTCAACCATCTGTACATATGAGCCTAGCCCCTGATGGTTTGGCTCTACTATTTGATCAAACGACGCCGGGTACAGGTGACTCGGCTATCTTGGATGATGGCGTGCCGATCTCAGCCTCAAGACTATGGCTGCTACCGCTTTATCAGACATCAGGCGACCGACTCAACAAAAGCCCTCAAGCAATTGCTCCTCAGGCATTTCCGTTTGCTGGCATTAATCCTGCATGGATTCCCTAAGACACTCCTGCATAGTCTTATTTAGCGGTCTATCGTTGCCTCGGCCCCTCTTTCTAAATACATGCTCAAAAAGATGCTAGCCGCTGACGGCTCCAGTGTTTCGAGAGCAACGATGATTTCTGGCACAGAATCGGCCAGTGGGTCACTGACTTCATTGACCCACTGATTGACTGTTGAACGGGCCACACCCATTGTCACAGCTAAACGATTTTGGCTAATTCCGTACTGAGTGAGTACATGCTTTAATGCTTTTCCTGCCCTTCCCATAGCGGTTATAAATCTCACAAAGATTACAACATCAGTGGCTGGTTCATTTTTATTGACCTGCCTATGTTCTTTCTTCTGAGCCCCTGCACAACATCAGTATAAAATGGCCCAGGAATGTGTCTTTTATCTCAAAAATCTGCGCACTTACCCGTATTTCAAAGTTTTCTACAAGGATTCGGGTGAGAAAGTAAAAGTATACCTGAATCTTTTACGAAGTGGTAAACCCCTTGTATCCAAAACAGGGAAAATACTGAGTTCACCTGTACTGTCAAACACAAGGTATCAGACCCCAAAGCCTTTCCAGGCGATAATTTCAGACATGTAAGATCCGTTTTATACTCTCATGAAAAAATTTATTGAGTTTCTATAGGCGGCTAAATGCTACATCTGAGGACACAGCCTGTATGAAGCACTTGTATATAGAAAGCTCTATGCAAGCCCTTGAAAAAATGATTAATGCTTAGGAAGCCAACTTATCAGAACTAAACTCTGATGGCTGTTGGCTTAAAGGTCCTACCAGTGGTTCATCATGGGGAGAAATAGCGTCATTATCTGATACACCCTCAAATGCTCCTGCTTCGGAGTCGGTAGATATTCCTGGAGGAAATTCTTGAACGTCAGATTCATCCAACAATTCAAAGCTAGATGTCTCCTGGCTGTTTTGACGCTGCTCGATGGGGTTAAATTCTTTGTGGGGAGATAGCTTTTGCCCCCAGTCGTCTAAGGCGTCGTACCCTGGCAAAGGGGCCTCAGTTGGCTCCAGAATAGGGCCGTCTTCCTCTAGCAAGGGGGCCTCGGTTGGCTCCAGAATAGGGCCGTCTTCAGTGACCTCTGGCTCATCCGTTGGGCTCGGCTCAGTGGGGAGTGGCGAATTCCACGTTTCATAGGGCGCTGATAGCCCATCCTCATTATTAAATGGCTGAGTATTAAAGCTATCTAATGGGTTTATGGCTGGCTGAGCAGGACCTTCGATGGGGCTTCTTAGCATAGGATTTGGAGAGATGCCCTCGCTCGGATTCTGATCGACATCAGAGCTGCGGCCAGCAGGGTTAAGGGGGACAGGCTCAGATACGCCAGAGCCAAACCTATCTGGGTTGGACATATCCTCTTCAGATACATCTGAGTCGGGCGTGAAATTTTCAAAGGTCTCAGGTATCAAGGGTTCTTCTTGTTCCAAACCACTTCCCTCATTTAGATAGCTTGGGGGATTCGCATTTGACGGCGCAGGCTCTAACTCACCGAGAGTTTTGACAGCAGGGTTTTCTGGCTTAAGGGCAGGCTTGGTTTGAAGAGGTGCATCTAAAATAACTGGGAACTGCAGTGGTGCTGATAGCCCATTAGATGCATCACGAATTTGCTTGAGAATCGTTTTGGCGGTTTCACCAACCGCTGGAAGGGGTTGAGCTTCTTTGACGGTTACGGGAAGAAACTCAACCTTCATCTGCTTATCTCGGAGAGAGACTCGTAACGCAGCCGTGTCGTGATCTGCCAAGGGCTCATCCTGAAAAATAAAATCCCCCAAAGAGTAAACAATCGGTCGGGAATTGTAGAGTTCAGCTCCCTGTAGCTGTTGCGGATGATAACCAACGACTAAATCGGCACCGGCATCAATCGCGGATCTAGACAACTCTACCTGCTGGGAGTTGGGCTCTACGTCTAGATCGCCATACCAGCGATAATTAACGACAATCCAATCAACGGCTTCACGGAGAGCAGCAATATCCTCAATAATTTCATCTCGCTCCTGTATGTTGAGCCCCGCTTGCCCTAGTGTTGCCAAATCCTCACTGTTAGGGGCATAGCTCAAATAGGCAATTCGCTGTCCCTTGACTTCTAAAACTTCTGGTCGACGGGCTTCTTGATAATCACGCCCTGCACCCACTCGATAAATCCCAGCACCATCCAAGGCGTCTAGAGTTTCCAATAAACCTTGACGACCAAAGTCCATTGTGGCCTCGCCATTTAGCCCCACAATGTCGATGCCCCCTTTAATCAGAGCATCGACCGCGTCAGGTCGAGTGCGGTCAAAATAGTTTTCCTGCAAAGAGGTATCAGCGGTAGCCAGGGAGTTACCCAGGCCAATCATGGCAACATCGGCCTCTCTAAATACGTCTAGTTCACCTAGCACTTGCTCAACAGCATCGGGCGTCTGCAGGGGCACATCGCCGACCGGGACTTCTCCGCCAAACATGAGGGTGACAGTAGGATCTTGAGGGTCACTGCTGGATTGATGGGGCATGACGGCAACCGGCTCAAGTGCAGCGGGCACAGCAGTCCCTCGTGTAGCTGTGCGATAGGCGATTTCTTGAGTTTCCACATCACTCAGTTGACGCCAACCACCCTCACTAAATGTTGGCAAAGAAGGGGATGCCTTACGAGCAATCTGTCCCCGCTGAGATAGAACAGCTTCGGTGACACAGCCAAGAATAAAGGCAGCAGCGGCTGAACCAGTCACCACAATAGCCCTCATGTACTTAAACTGCTGCTCAATTGTCTCTTTAGGAGCCAATCGCCTCCGACTCATCCGTCGCTGAGTTGAGGTTCTGTTGCTGTCAATATCGGTTGGGCGAATTTGGACTGTGGGAAATGGCGCAACAGTACGATTTTGCCGCCGCCGCCGATCTTGGGTGTTGGAGTCGCGTGGAATTAGATACGACGGCACAGCATTAAGTACAGTGTTGCCATAGGTTGTGGCAGTCACCGTTTCGGGTGCGACACCAGCGGTCTTAGTCTGCTCAGTAACAGCAGGGGCCGAAACCGGGGCTGCTGGGGAGAGCCCCTCGTTTTGAATAGCGGGTGGGGCGGAGCGTTTGCGCTGGGACAATTTGACTCGCTGCTGCCATAGGGGCTGATCGGAGCCAATTAGACGACCCACCAGATAAACCCCACGAATAACATCGGACTCCAGTCGACAGATACGGTTGCAGACTAGTCGTATAAGGGCATCTTTTTTAGGAGAACGCTCAAACTCTAAAAATATCTGCACATAGCCTGGGTGCCGATCGGTTTGCACCTGGGCGTAAATGGACTGGGGCACTAACAGATGGTTGAGCCACAGAGCGATGGAGCGAAAATGCCCAGTGGCAGCTAACTGCTTGACCTGATTGATATCGACAGGGGTGTTGACCATATTTCTCTAGCGCTGGCAGGTATCAGAGTGTAGATGAGCTACAAACCCCCGAAACTTGCTTGAAAGGTTCTATCAAAGATGTCCATCTTGTCAACTGTATTCCTACAGTTTTTGGTAAATACCCGAGATAAAAAGTCGATTTTGACGTGTTTGGGATAATCGTTAGGGGCTAGATGGGTCTGGAGTAGATGGCTCAGCATCAGACTGTGAATCATCAGGTTCAGTAGATGTGTCACCGGGTTTAAGCACCGGAGTGGCTTTGCTCATGGTTTGATAGGCCGTTTGGGAGATGCGTCGGATTAACTCTTGAGCACGGCCATCATTTTCAGGACGCTGGACTAGGGTTGCGATCGCATATCGCTTACCATTGGGTAAATCCATCAAGGCAACATCACCCAGTACCGTCCCAATATCGCCAGTTTTGTTATAGCTAAGCGTCGTCTCGCTGACACCGGCTGGCAACAGCTTTTTGTTATAAGTACGCTGCAGAATATTCAAAACTCGGTCACGGGAGCGCAAACTCAAAATTTCACCCTGATGTAGATGAGCCACCATTCGGACCAAATCTTGAGCGCTGGTTGTATTAGTGCCTGATAAGTCAGGTAGCGGGTTGCGCAGAACTGTCGTGGTTAGGCCCCATTCAGCAAACAATTGATTAAGTTCATCCGCTCCACCTAGCAGATCGATCATCATATTGGTAGCGGTATTGTCGCTATTGATGATCATCTGGGTAGCCACATCTAGGGCGGTATATCGTGTCCCTGGGGGCTGCACCTGCATATCCCCAGAACCGCCAGCAATTTGGCTCGACTGCATAGCCAGCGTCTGCTCGATAGTAATACGTCCATCATCTACGGCCTTAAAAAAGGCGATCAGGACAGGTAGCTTAATGGTGCTGGCGGCAGCTATTTCTGTATTGCCAGCAACATCTGCATAATTGCCTGTGTCTAAATCAAACACATAGGTGGTTGGCGTCAGCTCTGGAAAGAGATCCTGTAGCTCCACTAGACTCTCGTTTAAGGCGGCTAGCTCTTGGGTAGAGGCCAGTACATCCCCTTCTGGTGCAGCTGAGGCGGTAACTGCAGACTGAGTTTCAGCAGCAGACCCCTGAATCAACTGGTCATCTGCAGGTGTGAGCACCGATAGCACTGTGCCTGCGATCGCAGCTACACCTAAGCCAATAATCAACAGTCGAACACCGTATACCAGCGGCATTGGCAGCTTCGGCAAAAATGGAGTTCTAGGTTGAGGTGGCCAGGTGCTGCGGGAACTACGTCGGGTACGTCGGGCGTGGCGAGATGGGTCAACCATATCGCTAAACATGCCTGAATTAGCGTCAGAACGGGCAGCCCGTCGGGGTGGTCTAGCAGGGCCTGGCTGCGGCCCTAAAGAATTAGACCGCCGCGGGCGTCGCGGGCGACCAGAGCGGCGTGATTTGGAATGAGGCTGCTGTGAATCCTTCATAGGTGTGAACAGATTTGAATCATTGCCCTAGGCATAAGAAAATTGAGCCACTAGGAAGCTCCTCAATCAGTACCCTGATGTGTGGCCCAGTCTATCTGCCGTAAAATCCCCCTAAGCATGGCGACCTCCTCAACAGACAGGTCAGCACGATGTCCTAATTGTCGAAATTTGCGCATGCGACTGGCAGCCGTATGGGGATAAAGATAGCCGATTTTTAACAAAATCGACTCTAGGTGGCGATAGTACCCATCCAGCTCATCCAGGGTAGCAGCCTTAGTTGGAGTTGGGACCTGAACGGGCGAAGCAGTTGGGGTGGTGGCCTGCAATCTCTGCCCCACTTGAGACAGCTCATAGCAGCAAATAGCAACTGCCTGAGCCAAGTTTAAAGACTCATAGGGGGGACGGGTATCAATTTTCATAAAGCGCTGGGCGTGAAGCATTTCATCATTATTAAGACCCCGGTCTTCAGGTCCAAATATTAGAGCGCTGGGCACAGCTTCTAACAGCCAGGGCAGAGTTAGCTCAGGGCGTTCAAGCGGCGTCTGTAAATCACGGCTACGGGCGGTGGTGGCGACAGCCCGCTGACACCCCACCAGCGCTTCTGGCAGAGTGCCGACCGTCTTAGCCATCTCAATCACATCGTAGGCATGGACAGCCATTTGGCGAGCCTCGTCACACTGGGGGTCACACTGGGGATTGACCAGGACAAGTTGAGTCAGCCCAAAGTTTTTCATCACTCGGGCGACTGAACCGATATTGAGGGGGCCAGCGGGTTCAACTAAGACAATCCGAAGCTGAGATATAGAAGGTGCAGGGGACATGCGATCGCAAAAATGCCAAACCTAGATGAGCACCGTTAATAAATGCCCTTTAGACTAGTTTCTGAGCATACCGTGAGCCCTGAAGAACTACCTAATCAAAATGGCCCGTCAACGTCGCAAGTCTGATCTACCCACTAAAGTTTGTACCGTCTGCCAGCGCCCCTTTACCTGGCGCAAAAAATGGGCCGACTGCTGGGATGAGGTGAAATACTGTTCGGAGCGATGCCGCAAGCGGCGCAATCAATCGGCCAATACCCAAGAATCATAATTTCGTAGGGACGTTCCATGGAACGCCCCTACGAAATTATCCCTATCGATGACTTGTTTCTGAGCGCATTGGCCCCAGATAGCGCATCAGATAAGGCGAAAACACCTCATAAATTAGGGTGAGTGGTTTGCCATGGTGCCAAAACAAATAGTGGCGACCCCAGAACGGTCCCTTTTGACCAAATGCGGCCTCAAGCGGGGGACTCCAACCGTAGTAAATACCTTGAATATCTCGATATAACTCAGTTCGCAAATTAGCCAGGCTTGCCCAGATAGGAAGCGAACGATTTTTTAAGTACTCATCAACATGGCTGGCTTCCCACCAGGACGTCGCATAGGCTAAGCGCTGCCCGGAAGCCGTCCTCAACCATACCTGTCGTCTGAGACGTGGACCTGGCACATAGCTAATCAAGTCAGGCGCTCCGTCATCGGCCATGCCGACTAGAGACATCTCAATAACATCAACCTCGGTGGGCTCCCGCGTCAGCAACTGTAGATGACGGGTGGGGGAGCCGTCCCCCAGCATCAGAATTTGCCATGCGGGCGATAACTGATCATGGGGGAGACCTTTTCTCACAACGGTCTCATCGCCCTGCCAGAGAACATCCAGAGAATGCCAGCCGGTGTTCGTTTGGGCCTTTGATAGCACTGAAGTCAAAGCTGTTTACAAAAATTCATGACTGTTCTTATGATATACGGTTGCTCCAAGCTCTGCAGAAGCTAACCTCTAAAGTGGTCTCAAATATCGCTGCAGAAACCAAAGCCTTAAACAGTCTGAGATACACAAACCCAGCATCAGATAGACGCAGCTATCTCTGCATGGGAATGATAAGGATTGACATAAAAATGCGGATGGCGAGAATCGAACTCGCATGGCATAAGCCACACGCCCCTCAAGCGTGCGTGTCTACCAATTCCACCACATCCGCAGAATACTGCTAGAAAACTCAGCGCAGCATATGACAGTATGCCACAAACAGCCGCTTCAATTGCGAAATTTTGTCTGGTTAATTTGAGGGCAATTATCCCAGGTAAGCCCACGTGGTACGATCACCTTCCGTCATATGATGCACATAGAGACAAAGTTTCCTTGGGGTAGTGGCTAGCTGATGCGCTTTTCGAAAATCTTGATTGCGAACCGAGGTGAAATCGCGCTAAGAATTCTGCGCACCTGTGAGGAAATGGGAATAGCAACAGTGGCTGTCCATTCCACCATTGATCGCCATGCTCTTCACGTACAGTTAGCAGATGAGGCCATCTGTATTGGTGAAGCACCTAGCAGTCGCAGCTATCTCAACGTTCCTAATATTATTGCCGCTGCCATGACGACCGGAGCCAGTGCCATTCACCCTGGCTATGGTTTTTTAGCTGAAAATGATCGCTTTGTGGATATCTGCGCCGATCATAAAATTGTGTTTATTGGGCCATCGGCAGCAGCAATGCGGGCTATGGGCGATAAATCAACAGCCAAAAGCACAATGCAGCGGGTCAACGTACCAACAGTACCCGGCAGCAAAGGGCTGTTGAATACTCCTGAAGATGCGATCATTCTGGCGGCTGAGATTGGCTACCCCGTGATGATTAAAGCAACAGCAGGCGGTGGTGGTCGCGGCATGCGCCTGGTGAAAGAAGCCGGCGAAATGACCAAGCTGTTTCTCTCAGCCCAGGGTGAAGCCGAAGCAGCCTTTGGCAATGGTGGCATCTATTTAGAAAAATTCATAGAGAATCCGCGCCACATTGAGTTTCAAATTTTGGCTGACAGCTACGGCAATGTGGTGCATTTAGGTGAACGAGATTGCTCGATTCAGCGTCGCCACCAAAAACTGCTTGAGGAGGCTCCGAGCCCAGCCCTAAGTCCAGACTTGCGTCAAAAGATGGGCAAAGCAGCGGTGCGCGCGGCCAAAGCAATCAACTATGTCGGGGCAGGTACCGTCGAGTTTCTGGTTGATAAACACGGCGACTTCTACTTTATGGAAATGAATACTCGTATTCAAGTGGAGCATCCCGTCACTGAAATGGTCACTGGTATTGATTTGATTGCTGAGCAAATTCGGGTTGCTCAAGGAGAGCGACTGTCATTTACTCAAAAAGAGATTGCCCTTAAAGGTCATTCTATTGAGTGTCGCATCAATGCAGAAGACCCTGAGCACAATTTTCGGCCCAATCCAGGTCGCATTAGCGGATATTTAGCACCAGGCGGGCTGGGAGTACGTATGGACTCTCACGTCTATACCGACTATGAGATTCCGCCTTACTATGATTCTCTCATTGGCAAATTAATTGTGTGGGGGCCCAACCGAGCTACGGCGATTCAGCGGATGAAACGGGCTCTGAGAGAATGTGCTATTACGGGGCTGCCCACCACTATTGGGTTTCATCAACAGGTATTGGAAAGACCTGAATTTCTCAAAGGAGAAATCTACACCAATTTTGTTAATCAGATGATGGGGTAGGGTAGGCAATGCCCACTATCCTTTGAGGTATTGTCATTTAGACAAAGCAAAAGAGATTTTATGGTGGATGATTATCCAAAACAAGTGAGCTGTTTTCACGAGGCCCTCTATCGTTTTCGCGGCATAATAGAGGTGAATACAGGGTTGAAAACTCTGGATAAGATTCCCCTAGAAGACCATAAGCTGCCAGGAATAATGGGAGATTTACCCCACGCTCTTTTGCGTCGAACCCAAGGAGGGTTAACGGATGAAGCTTGGGCCAATACAGATATAATTTTGTCCTATGACCGAGCTGGTTGGCTTACCTTAGAGTTTCTGGCTTGGTGGGTGAGAGATCAGTCGCGTGCTGGGCAACAGATTCAAATGCGTCCCCAGGCCCTTACGCCTCTGGCTGGTGACGAGATTCAGCTAGGACACACACTCAAGTTTGTTATTGATCATTTTTGTGTGCTGTCAGACAACAGTCCTGAAGCAATGTTGGCAGTATTAGCAGACCGGGGACATTCTCTTAGCGCTGCAATTGATAGCTATGTTGATGTGCTAGGAGATTTGTTGGTCGCAGAAACAGATATCAATTGATTAGAGGGATCATGTCTAAGACTTGGATAGTACCCCACAAGGGCTTACGATAGCCTCCAATTGAGGTCGCGCACAGGAAACTACCATGGGACAGGGTGAAATACAGGTGATTACGGGTGGAGTCACAGCCCCCAAAGGCTTTACCGCCGCTGGCATATGTGCCGGTCTAAAGGCGTCTGGAGCCCCTGATTTGGCACTCATTGCGTCAGACAATGATGCGATCGCAGCCGCTGTTTACACCCAATCTCAGGTGCGGGCCGCCTGTATCGACTATTGCCAACAGCAGCTTGAAACCCAGCCATCTGCTCGCGCCATTTTGTGCAATTCAGGTCAGGCAAATGCCTGTACAGGCCAACAGGGTTGGGACGATACGGTAACTATGGCAACAGCTGCAGCGATGGCCCTCAACACAAGTGCTGATCAGGTCCTAATTGCCTCCACCGGAGTGATTGGTCAGCGTATCAAAATGGACCCGCTGCTAGCCCATATTCCGCAGCTGGTGGATCAGCTTTCTGACCAGGGTAATCATGCTGCGGCCCAGGCTATTGTTACAACAGACCTGGTAACCAAGACCCATGCTTTAGAAACCACCATTAACGGGCGTCCGGTGCGTATAGGCGGTATTGCCAAAGGCTCAGGCATGATTCACCCCAACATGGCGACAATGCTGTGTTTTATCACCTGTGATGCTGCTGTTTCACCCGGTCTATGGCAAACAATGCTAGCCCAGGCCACGGACCAGAGCTTTAATCAAATTACTGTAGATGGTGACACCAGCACGAACGATACAGTCATCGCTCTAGCCAATGGTCAATCTAGAACACCCGCAATTACGGCTCCTGGACCAGAGGCCGAGCAGCTGGCAGCCATGCTGACAGAGGTCTGCACCTATTTAGCAAAAAGCATTGCTCGTGATGGAGAAGGGGCCACCTGCTTATTGGAAGTGCAGGTGTCAGGGGCCAACAACGACCCCGATGCCCGAAAAATCGCCCGTACCATTGCTGGATCATCTCTGGTGAAATCAGCCGTTTACGGACGTGACCCTAACTGGGGAAGAATTGCAGGCGCTGCTGGTCGAGCCGGTGTGACATTGGACCAAACTCAGTTAACGATTAGACTAGGGAATTTTGTTCTCTTAGAACACGGTCAACCCAAACCCTTTGACCGGATTGCTGCCCACAATTACATCCAACAATGTGCCGAGCGAAGTGTGCTCACCTCTGACCAGCAAAGCCTTCAAAGCACAGAACAGGCGAATGATATTGTTAATGCGGCCAATGATAGTCAGAGCGTTGAACGATGTGCGATCGCAACCGAGGCGCTGATGTCTCCAGTATGTATCACTGTCAATGTTGGCGATGGAGCGGGTACTGGTAAAGCTTGGGGCTGTGATCTTAGCTATGACTACGTCAAGATTAATGCAGAGTACACGACATAACTCTTGTGAATTTCTCCCCTTAAAAGTCATGCGGATCTGCCCAACAGATTTAAAGACTTGTTGTGGAAATAGCGCTTGGAACTGAGCCTAAAGCACAACAACATTTTACGAATAGTGTCTTGCCTGCAGCGCCATTTCATCACGGGCGCTAATAGCCCAGCTGTTGCGGGGGTTTAATTTTAGTGAAAGATTAAAGTCCTGTAGCGCCTCATCATAATGACCCATTAGCTTAAACGTGCTCCCCCGAGAGATTAACCACTGCCAACGCTTTGGCCGGTCATGTTTCACCAAATAGCTAAAGTCACTCACTGCGTTTCCATAGTGACCCAAATCACGAAAAATGATGGCCCGGTTAGCATAGGCCCATAAATTTTTAGGATCCAAATCAATTAATCGATCCAAATCGACCAGAGCTTCACGGGTTTGGCCTAAATGAACATGGGTCAGAGCACGATTTTTCAGCGCCTGCAGATGATGCGGATCTAGGGTGAGGGCTTGATTAAAATACGCTAGAGCATCTTGATGGACCTGCTGTTTTGCCAATGAAAGCCCCGCATCTACGAGCTGTTCAGGGGTTTGAAACGTTGACGTCGCCACATCAGTAGTTACTGCAGATTGGCGACGAGCACGGCGTCTGTTGGAATTTGAATTAAAAGGCGGGAACATTAGGGGACACGCTCATCATGATCAATCAACTTCATTCTGGCAAAAACACTTAACTTCTTATATAAAAAAGTAAGAATACCCAAAAGATTTCAGGATAGCTTCAAGAAGATTAAAGTTCTTAACTGACAGCCAAACCCTAAATACAACAGGGCTTTCAAATACACATAGACTGTCTGACAACAATCACTAATGCTTGTGACAACTATCACAGTAGTGTGTCAGGAAGATTTTATGAGAGATTATGCTTTTCTACAGGTAAAGCCATAAAGCTAGTGTGAACAATTTCATATGAGTCAAGCAGCTACCAAGATCCAGGCTATCTACACGGCCATTAATCATCGGGATATTCCTCAGGCAGTGGCCCTCATTGATGAGCAATGCCGGTATGAAGACTTAAATTTCGCCAACACCTTTATAGGCAGGGCCGCTGTACAAGGGCTGTTTACAGAATCATGTCAGGCAGTACCAGAGGATTTTCAATTTGTTATTGACGACATCGCTGGAGATGACTTAGCCGTTGGTATAACCTGGCATGTTGAACTCGACGGTATTACTTTTCCCAATGGACGGGGTGTAAGTTTCTATCGATTTTCCTCAGATGGCAAACTCATGTATGCCCGTGACTGTGTAGAACCAGTCATTAAGCCGGGCAAAACAGCATTTGCTATTATCCGCCTGGTCACACCTCTTGTGCGTTATTGGTTGGGTCGTCGAAAACCCGGTTAGCTATGAAAAATTCATCCCCCGCATCCGCCTCACCAGCAAACCCCACCCCCATGCGCTCTTGGCTAGTGGGGCTGCTTTGGGCAGCTACTCTAGCATACGTAGGGCTACTGCTACTATCGCCACCCAGCTGGCTACCAGGGGACCCCGTCTGGGCAATCCAACCGGAAACAATCCAGGAGATTCTAGATGAATCTCTCAATTTCTTTTTTATTCTGCCAATGCTAAATCTTTTGGGAATTAGCTATTTGCAAGCACCAACGGTAAACCCGGCTGCGCAGGGATTTTTTAATTTGGCAGAAGCATGGATCTTTATGTTTCTGCCCCTGATGGTGATGGATAAACGTAGTCAACACCTACCCAAGATGATGATCTGGGGGATGGCAATGTTTTTGACCAATGTTTTTTTGATGCCCTATATGGCGCTACGTCTGGGGCAGCCTGAATCTCAAGATGCCTCATCCAAAGGCATATTGGCTCGTTTCTTTGGGGCCTTGGGTCTGACGGTGGGCAATTTGGCAGTCGTCTGGTTTTGCTTTAACCGCCCTGAGCTAGGGAGCGCTTTCACTCGATTTGGCTATTTAGGAGTGCAAATTATGCACAATCGAGTCACCCTTGCCTTTGTGGTCGATATGCTGCTGTTTTGGATCTTTCAAATCTGGCTTATGGGAGCCCTAATTCCAACCGATGAGCGCATCAGGGCCGTAAGGTTTATTCCATTTTGGGGACTAGCTATCTGGTTATTGATCTGAGTACTTCATAGTCCAAGCTGATGTCAGCTCTCTAATACAGACATTCATTCAGTGATTTCGCTCACTATCTAAGGGCTTTTACGTCACCAAAAGCCGTTGGATATGTCACCGATAGATGTCCGGTACATCACACATTTTGAACTATGAAATCACATCGAGGTGGCTACATCTGGGGGATGATTAAATCAATCCGATAGATGGATTTAATCCAAAAATTGGAGTTCCTGGAAAGCGACTCACAGTAATTACAGCCGATTTGCCGTACGAGCTGTGCTCCTTGGTTTGGGATCTTGCTTGGCTTAGCCCTTGACAAACTCTCCTCACACTGTTTCCTTCACACAGATCAAGAAAACGCGCTCCTCTAGCATTGCTAGGGGAGTTTTTGTCTTAGGTCATGATTCAAGCAAATCATAAAGATTTGCAATCTCCACTACAAATCGATCTAAGCTAGTCAGAATGAGGTTTTGAGCCGGAGGCCAACAGCGTTCTAATGAGTATCAAGTTAGCTGCAAGGGTGCAGCGAGTTACCCCTTCAATGACCTTGGCGATTTCTGCCAAAGCTAAGGCTATGCAGGCTGAAGGGTTAGATGTTTGTAGTTTTAGTGCCGGTGAGCCTGATTTTGATACTCCAGAACATATTCGTGCAGCTGCTAAACAAGCTCTAGATGAGGGCAAAACACGCTATGGCCCAGCAGCGGGTGAGCCCCGCTTGAGAGCTGCGATCGCAGCTAAACTCCGTACCGAAAATCACTTACCTTACAACGCCGAAAATATTATTGTTACAAACGGCGGTAAGCATTCCCTCTACTCCCTGATGATGTCCACCATCGAACCAGGGGATGAGGTTTTAATTCCAGCTCCTTACTGGGTGAGCTATCCAGAGATGGTTAAACTAGCGGGTGGCACCCCGGTGATTATGCCAACTACGGCTGAGAGTGGTTACAAGATTACGGCTGAACAGCTCAAGCAGGCTATTACGCCAAACACCAAACTGCTTGTTTTTAACTCTCCATCTAACCCGACAGGCATGGTCTATAGCCCCAATGAAGTACGTGCATTAGCTGATGTTGTATTAACCAGCAATATTTGGGTAGTTGCCGACGAGATTTACGAGAAGATTTTATATGATGGGGCCAAGCATCTCAGCATCGGCGCTGCTAGTGACGCCATGTTTGAGCGCACCATTGTCAGTAACGGATTTGCCAAAGCCTATGCCATGACTGGCTGGCGGCTAGGATATTTAGCGGGCCCTGTTGAGCTGATTAAGGCTGCTAACACACTGCAAAGTCAGAGTACTTCAAATGTGTGTACCTTTGCCCAGTACGGTGCGATCGCAGCCCTTGAATCATCTCAAGACTGTGTTGAGACTATGCGTCAAGCCTTTGCCAAACGGCGCACAGCCATCATTGAGCTGGTCAATGCAATTCCGGGACTAAGCTGTGTAAAACCCAATGGCGCATTCTATCTGTTTATCAACATCGGTGAGACCGGACTAAACTCTCTCGACTTTTGTACTCGCCTGCTAAACGAGAAACACGTCGCCACAGTTCCAGGGGTTGCGTTTGGTGCTGATAGTGGTGTTCGAATTTCTTATGCCACTGACATGGCCACCATTGAGAAAGGAATAGCGCGGCTTAAGGATTTTGTTCAACAGATAGGTTAGTTACAACAAAAATGCTTTAGCTCATACCCGGCCATTGAAGCCAGATATGAGCTGTTTTGAGTAGAAAATGAACCTGAGCATATCCCTTGATATTGCCAAGAACAGCACCATAGCTGCTGTTGTACGCATATCAATGGATTTAACCGTAATACAGGCGCGATATCTATAACAATGGCTTGAGCATCTACTAGCCCATCGTTTGCGCATTTAAAGGAGATAGAACTCCCTGGTAGACATCCATATGGTAGAAACCCTCTTGCACTTGAGCCAACACTGTTGCTGATTAAGGGGATGCACCGATCTGTTAGAAATGCCATACGTCAGCATCTAACAGATAGAATCATCCCGAGGATCAGCAACACCAGACCAACAAGTTGTTGAATCACTCAATGTTGCTATGAATGTTCTACATAAATTTTGCGAGTTTCCCGGAGAATTGTTGTTTCTACCATGTCAGGCTTTACAATAAGCGACTCTAAGATTGTTTATACAGTCTCTGATTAGCCCTTATATCAAGACCTTTCAAAACTTTAAAGACTGTTGAATAGCTAGTTATTCATTTGAGCGTTTCTGATGTTCAGAAGAACTTACTCCAGAAATTCCGGACAAGCTAGCGCTTGTATCAAAGAGCAGCATTTACAACTTGCGATTACTGATTTAGGGGATAAATCGGTTTAGAACAGTGGCTATTTTTCACCCTCTTGTAGATAAAACTATCTCAAGGATCAGCAATGCCTGCAAATTAATGGCCCTAATTGACATCGAGGGTATCGCGCAGACCATCCCCAATAAAATTAATGCTCAAGACAGTTAGAAAAATCGCAGCTCCTGGAAAAATAGCCATGTGGGGAGCGCTGTCTAAATAATTTTGAGCGGTGTAAAGCATACGCCCCCAGGTAGGCACATCAGGCGGAAACCCAAGACCCAAAAAACTTAGCGTCGCCTCGGTCAGTACTGCATTACCCACAGCTAGTGTGGCTGCTACAATCACTGGCCCCAATACATTCGGAAATAAATGATGCCAGATCAACCGACTGGGTTTAGCCCCCAAAGCCTCGACAGCTTGCATGAAGGTGCGATCGCGAGTCGTTAAAAATCCCGCCCGCACCAGACGCGCTACCGACATCCAATTAAATCCACCAATCACCAACACAACCAGGGCAAAAATGCCGTTTTGGGGGCCTAAAGCAGCTCTGGCAGTGTCGCCAAATAGATAAATAATTAGCAGCGATAGCGGCAGCTGCGGTAGCGATAAAAATAGATCGGTCAAGCGCATCAGCAATGCGCCAATCAGACCACCGTAGAAACCTGCGATCGCACCAATCAAGGTGCCCACACTGACGGCCATAGCCATGGCCGTCAGCCCTACCGTTAGAGAGACCCGCCCCCCTAGCATGACACGGGCCAGCTGATCTTGCCCCAGCGTATTAGTACCAAAGGGATGGGCCAGACTAGGGGGCTGACTCGCCAGAGCAAAATCTACAGTGTCCGCTGATTGGGTATATAAATAGGGCCCTACTGCGATTACCAGCAGAATCAAACAAAATATAACGACCCCAAATATAGCCATGGGTGACTGTCGACGAAGCTGGAGCATAGAGATTCTATGATTTTGCTGTTGCTGAGTTAAAGAATGACGCGCTCTGCTAAACATGCAGGATGCCAATGTTGAGCTCACAACCCAGCATCCAACTACCTAAAACCGTAGCCTGTAGAATACTACCAGAGCTATTCTTCGTTGGGACCATAGCGAATCATTGAGTGATTGCCTTCCTAGAAGCTCTGCGACAATCCTAAAGATCTAAGAAGCCCAAGTCATGTAACTGTTCTGGCGATAGATCAACAATTTCAGCAATGGTGTCCGCATCCATGCCGGTCTGCTGGAGATTTTTGATTATCTGCTGTAGTTTTGCTTCAGCGGCATTGGCCCGTTGGGCTTCGACTTTGGCCCGCTGAGCTTCGACTTTGGCCCGCTGAGCTTCGATTTCGGCCCGCTGAGCTTCGGCTTCAGCTTGCTGGGTGGCTAGTTCTGTATCAGTTAGAAGCCAATTACCAGCGCGATCGCACCAGCGTAGCCAGCGATGGTCAATACAATCAAACGTACCTTGCCACACCCCTAAACCCAGCTCTAGTTCTGGAATCCACAGTTGGGGTTGAGCGGGTGACTGATTATCCACCGGATGCTCTTCATAGCGTGCGCCCACCAATCGGAAGAACCGGAGGATGCCGGTGTAACGACTAAATACGATGTAGTACGGCACCCGCAAAATCTGTTCATACACCTGCCACTTTTTGGGAGGGGTAGTTTCAGCAACCTCACTATTGTTGTAAAACGGCCCTAGATCTTCGGCTTCAGTACCAGGGGAGAGAAACTCAACTACAACCAGCGGATTCACGCTTTCTTGCCACACCACGTAGCTGTTGCGTAAGTCGGTGCCACCATACAACCTGGGCACATCCACTGCGAGAAACCAGTCAGGCCGTTTATGCCAGGTGGGATGACGGGCGTCATAGTAGACGTTAATGTCAGTCCCGGTGAAATAGTTATCCAGAGCGTACTGGGTTAAGCGCAGCGTACGGCTTAACAACTGGGGCTGTAGGTCATGAAATTCGTCAGGCAATCCAGGCTCCTCAGGAAATTCGCTCGGTAAATCGTACATGGTCGGCAAGGTTTCCGACGGGGGCAGTGGAGGCACTGGCTGAAGTATGGGGGGACGATCTTTGGCTTGGGCCATGAGTGTTATTGAAGTGGACGGCAGCCTAGCTCTATTTTAGCGGCTGCTGATTTAGCGGCGTCACCAACTCAGCCTAACCGCACTCTGGGGTCTAACCAGCCATACAGCACATCTGCCAGCAGGTTAAAGATTACAACTAGCACCGCGTAGATAAATGACACCGCCATCACCACCGGAGTATCGCCACGATTAATCGAGTCGATCAGCAATGCCCCCATACCGGGAATACGAAACACCTGCTCTAAAACCAGCGACCCTGTGAACAAACTAGGAATATCAAGGGCCAGCAAGGTAACCACCGGAATAGACGCATTGCGTAGGATATGAACCCCTAACACACGAGTACGAGAAAGCCCCTTAGCATGAGCTGTGCGCACATAGTCTTGAGGCAGCTCTTCTGCGATCGCACTACGGATAAACCGCATCAAAATAGCTGTCTGAAACAGAGCCAGCACGGCAACGGGCAAAATCGACTGACGCACCAGAGCCCAAAAACTGCTCCAGTTATTGACCACTAAAGTACTGCTATAAATAAACGGCACCCAGCCCAGCTGCACACTAAATATCAAAATCAGGAGCAGCCCTGTAAAAAATGTCGGTAGCGAAAAGCCCACAAAGGCCAGGGTAGAAATCAGCCAATCCAAAGCTGTTCCTTTTTTAATGGCGGAGAGAGTACCCAAAGGAAGAGCCAGCAGCGCACTGAGCAAATAGCCCGACCCGATTACCCAAAGCGTAGCCGGTAACCGCTGCAAAATTAGCTCACTTACAGGGCTACGGCTGCCAAAGGAATAGCCAAAGTTTCCCTGCACCAAGGCCCAAAGCCATTTGAAATAGCGGAGAAAAATCGGGTCATCTAACCCGAGAGAACGACGCAGATTCTCTCGCACTTCTGGCGTAATAGAGGGGTTGGTCGCGAGATCCCCTAACGGATTTGTGGGTGCGATCGCAAGCAGCACAAAAATCACTACGCTGATTGCCAATAATGTCGGAATCGCCACTAATAACCGACGAAAAACGTATCTCAGCATTCCCTAGACAGCATCTTTAGCATTACCAGCCCCACCTCTTAGGTTTCATACAGAAATACTAAATTTTTACGCCACCGGAAGTTCTAACGGAACAAAAGCACTGGCACCTGAACGCTTCTCAGTAATTGAACCGTGGTGCTGCCAATGACAAGGTGACGGATACGACTGTGACCATAGGCCCCCATCAATAACAAACTGATCTGGTGTTGCTCGATATAGTCGCCAATTACCTTTTCAGGCTCACCGTTCAACATGCTGGCAGTCAGGGTAAACCCAGCCTGCTGCAATGTTTTTTCGGCCTCAGCTAGCTCCTGAGACTTCCCAGCGTCCGACTTGGTCACCAGCAACAGATGAATCTCGATATCCTTGAACCCTGGAGCATCGTCCACCAAAAAGTTTAAGACCCGCTTACCTGTGGGGCTAACATCGTAGGCCACCAGCAGCCGCTCAATTGGGGCGTAGGTTTGAGGTGTTACCAAGCAAGGCTTACTGCTGCTGCGCACAATGCGCTCAATGTTGGCTCCCAGGTGCCCTGAGGCAAACTCTGCCGCCTCACCCCGCTTACCCAGTACCACCATGTCAGCGCCCGTCTCAAAGTCATGAAAGCAGTCCACCAAGAAACCGGTTTGGTTAATCAGCTCCACATCGCTCAAACCTTCGGCTTTGAGTACCTCGTCAGCATTTTGTAAAACCAGCCGGGCTCGCTGGTTGTTGAGTTTGGCTTTTTCATACTCCAGATTAACCAACTCGGTCAACAGCTGCTCTGATGCCCCCAGACCAATGCTGCCAGTAAAATTGCCCGTAGAAACGACCTTTTGGCTACGAATATCGGTGACGAACAATACCTTAGTTTGAGCTTGAAATTTACAAGCAAACCAGGCACCGTATCGATAAATGCTGTCTGCAAAGGCAGACCCGTCGGAGCACAGAAGAATCGTTTTCATACGTTTTTTTTGAAAGAAGCAAATCTGGCAGAGCGCAGTGATGCTAGTAGTTTATCAGGACGCAATTTTACAGGTGGGGGGCGTTCTTGTAGGGACGTTCCATGGAACGTCCCTACAAGAGATTTTTTGATTCCACAAACCTAAGTTCGCCCGCTGGCAACGAGTTCCTCATCAGTTGCAAGGCGGTTTAGCAAAGTAGCACTGGCTTGGTTGAGTCCTATCACAGTGACCTCCACCCCTTTACGGCGAAACTTTTGCACAGTTTTATCTAGAACCTCTACAGCTCCTTGATCCCAGAGTTGGGCTTGGCTGAGATCAATGGTCACCTGCTCCACTAGCTCAGCAAAGTTAAAGGATGCTGAAAACTCATCCCGAGACAAAAAGAAAATCTGTCCAGATACTTTGTAAATGCGGTGGGCCCCATCTTCACTTAGCACCTTCTCGACAAACACCAGCTTGGCAACTTTACGAGAGAAAAACACCGTACTCATGACAATGCCCGTCGCCACACCTAGGGCAAAGTTGCGAGTGAAAATGATCACAAACATCGTTGTCAGCATGACAGCCACTTCACTGCGGGGCACACGACGCAGATTTGTAAACGACGACCAGCGAAAGGTACCAATAGACACCATAATCATGACGGCTACCAGCGCAGCCATGGGCATCTGTCGCACCCAGTCTTGCAAAAATAAAATGGCAATGAGCAAAAATATGCCAGCTGAAAGTGTGGAAAGACGCCCCCGCCCACCGGACTGCACATTAATTACTGACTGGCCAATCATGCCGCATCCGGCCATCCCCCCAAAGAAGGCGGTGACCATATTGGCCACTCCCTGGCCTTTAGCTTCTTGGTTTTTGTCGCTGGGGGTGTCGGTAAAATCATCTACCAGGGATGCAGTCAGGAAGGATGCCAACAGCCCCACAACCGCCAGCGTTAGTGAATAAGGCAAGATGATTTGCAGTGTTTCCAAGGTGAAGGGTACCTGGGGCAGGGCAAATACAGGCGGTGCAGTGGGAAGTTCGCCCATATCGCCGACAGTGGGGACATCTAAGCGCAGTGCGATCGCAGCAATCGTCATTACCGCCAGAGCCACTAGCGGCGAGGGCACCACCTTAGTAAACCGAGGCAAAATGTAAATAATCCCCAGGGACAGCAGAGTCAGCACATAGACCATAAGCGGCACATCGGTGAGCTGAGGCAGCTGCGCCAAAAAGAGTAGTACGGCTAGAGCATTGATGTAGCCAATCATCACCGCCCGCGGCACAAATTTCATTTGACGGCCCAGTTTGAGCACCCCAAATATCACCTGAAAAATACCTGTCAAGAAGGTAGCCGCCAGCAGATATTGCAGCCCGTGCTCTTTAACCAAATCCACCATCAGCAGGGCCATAGCTCCAGTGGCTGCCGAGATTGAAGCCGGTCGCCCGCCCAGAAAAGCAGTAATCACCGCAATGATGAACGAAGCATAAAGACCCACCTTAGGGTCCACACCCGCAATAATCGAAAAAGAGATCGCTTCAGGGATCAGCGCTAGCCCTACTAAGGCTCCAGCCAGCAGGTCATCCTTTGGATTTAGCAACCATTCGCGTTTTAGAGAGCGCAAATTTAGGGACGGAACGTTAAGAGTACGAATATTCAAGAGTTCTCCTTAGCCTGACTGAAAAAAGTAAATTTAATAGTGAAAATACCTGCCTCTAAGCAGGCTAGACATGTAAAAATCTCAAACCCACACCGTAGGTTAGAGTTCTTGTAAAGATCGCAGCGAGCTAGTCCATGAATCCCGGCATCAGTTGAAATGGAATGGCAGAGAAACAAGGAATGGCAACCTTAATTTTTGCTCCTGGCTAGAAAAACCTACAAAGGGCGCTGTGGCCCACAAGTAGATTTACTTAATATTTCTTTACCCATTTCTATCTAAAGGCAAATCGGCAACAGTGTCTAGAGGTAGCAAGCCCCAGACGACAAAGACAGACTTAAGCAAAATGGTAGGGTGAGCAATGCCCATCATTCTTGAGCAAAGACCCACCCGCAATGGCCAAACAACGCCTAGATGTATACCTGGTAGAGCACGGGCTGTGTGAATCACGACAGCAGGCTCAGCGCTGTATTCGAGCGGGTGAAGTCAAGGTAAATGAAGTGGTAATCGATAAACCAGGGACACCCATCAAGGAAGATGCGGTGGTGATACTCAAGCAGAAGTCGCCCTATGTGTCGCGAGGGGGGGAGAAACTAGCTAAGGCGATTGCTGAATTCAAGGTAAAGATAGAAGGTCGCATCTGCATTGACGGTGGCATTTCTACCGGTGGCTTTACCGACTGCCTCTTACAAAATGGAGCCAAACAGGTCTACGGCATCGATGTGGGCTATGGCCAAGTCGCCTGGAAAATCCGTCAAGACACCCGAGTCATGTTGCGAGAACGCACCAACCTGCGTCACCTCACACCAGAAGAGCTGTACGAAGACAACGCCCAGCGACCAGACTTGGGGGTGATGGACGTATCGTTTATTTCTCTTACCAAAGTTCTCCCTGCTTTTTGGAACCTGATGGCAGGCGTAAGAGAATGTGTGTTGTTAGTGAAACCTCAGTTTGAAGTGGGGAGAGAGAAAATTGGCAAAAAAGGTGTAGTACGGGATCCAAAAAACCATGCGGAGGCTATCTGGCAGGTGTATGTCGCAGCGCAACAGTTAGGCTGGCATGCCAAAGGTCTCACCTGGTCACCCATTCGTGGACCGGCAGGCAATATTGAATATTTACTGTGGCTAGCCGCTGAGGAAAATGTGAGTTTGAGCAAGGATAGCATTGCAAAGATAACCCACACTGCCTTCAGTTCGTTCGTCAGTTGACTAGAGCTACAATAGGTCGAGTAGACACCTGCTACAGTTGCTATGGTTGCTTTACCTGAGCAGTATCTAAGCGTCGATGATTATTTGAGACTAGAAGCCAAGAGCCCTATTAAGCATGAGTACATTGATGGCAAAGTCTATGCCATGGCTGGGGCGAGCGATAGCCATGTAACTATTGCGGGTAATCTATTCGCTGCGCTTCGGTCACATGTACGAGGCACCGGTTGCCGCTTGTACATTTCTGACATGAAGGCACAGGTTGAAGCTCGAAATCGCTTTTTTTATCCGGATGTGATGGTGACCTGTGATCCACGCGATCAGGAGACTGAGACCTATAAACGGTTTCCGAAATTAATTGTTGAGGTGTTGTCTAAATCAACCGAAGCGTTTGATCGAGGAGATAAGTTTTTAGCGTATCAGGCGTTAGAGAGTTTGCAAGAATATGTGTTGATCAATACTCGACATCAGCGAGTGGAGATCTTTCGCCGCAGTGACTCTGGGCTATGGATTTTGCAGTTTTATAGTGTAGAAGATGAGACGTTTGAGCTAAGGAGTATTGATTTCACCGGCACCTTTAATGAGCTTTATGAAGATGTTGTTTTAGAACCCACCGAAATCCCTGAAGAGGTGAGAGTGGAATATGGCTAATAGCTGCGAAGTTTAGTAAGGGTGGCAACCAACTTTTAGGAAGCGCTATCCTTGGTCAAGGTCAATTAGTCTTCTAGCATGCAGCAACCCAAAATCTATGACTGGAAGCGATTTTGGTATCCTCAAGGGACGGAAATTAAGGTCTGCGATCGCGGCTATCTAATTAATCCAGCCTCAGAATGGGGCAAATATACCAACCCTAAGCTGGTTGAACTAAAAAAACTTTCTGATATTCCCTGTCTGATTTTACTTGGGGAACCAGGTATTGGTAAGTCTCACGAAATAAAAAAACTAGAACATTACACAGACAGTCACGCTGATGACGACTCCGATATACTGCCGCTTCCTCTGCGTTCATGTATAAATCTGAGGCAGGACTTACTGCAAAATGATCAATTCATTGATTGGCAGAAAGGTGAGCATGACCTCTATCTATTTTTAGATAGCCTGGATGAAGGGCTAGCTGAAAGTAAAATTCTGGCTAAACAATTAGTTGATATTTTAGGGACTAAGACTTATCGCAAAGAACTTAAGCGACTATATATACGTTTAGCTTGCCGGGATGCTGTTTTTCCTAATGTTTTGGAAGAGGGACTTAAGGATTTATATGGGGAGAGTTATGCAGTCTATAAACTTGCTCATCTCCGTAGTATCGATATAGAAAGAGCTGCTACTGATGAAGGGATTGAAGCACAGAAATTTATATCTGAAGTTGAGCATAAAAATCTGACTCCTTTTGCCATTAAACCAATCACACTACGTTTTCTTTTCAAGCTGTACAAGGAAAACGAGCAATTTTCTGAAAACCAGACTTTAACTGATTTATATCTCCAAGGCTGCCGTGCTTTATGCGATGAAGAGCCAGATCATCCTTGTCGTCCCGGAGTTAACGAGAATTTAGAATTAGACGAGCGTCTGATCGTAGCTGCGTATATTGCTACAGCCACAATGTTTTGCAATCGTGATGCAGTATGGGTTGGACGATGTAGCGAACACAGTTCTAATAAAGATGTTGATTGTCGAGAACTAACTTTAGGAGAAGTAAGGGAAAAAGCAATTAGAGAAGTTTTAGAGACAGGACTTTTCAGTAGGTATGACTTCTATCGAATGAATTGGGCACATAGAACCTATGCAGAATTTCTGACTGCTTGGTATTTAGCAAAAAATAATCTCGATCTACCGCAGCTAGAAAACCTCATCTTTAATGAAGATAGAGTTATTCCTCAATTAGCAGACGTTTCAAAATGGCTAGCTAGTATGAGAGGTGACTTTCTTCAGAAGGTTATCAAAACAGATGCAAATATTTTGATCAAAGGTGATTTGTCCAATTTTGATCAAGAGACTAAGTCTAAGATACTGGGTTCTTTTTTAGAACTACACAATACTGGAAAAGCTACATACCGAGAAAATGGAGAATTTATTTATCAAAATAGTTTTGCTCACTATAAGCAACTAAATTATCCTGAGTTACCAGAGCAGCTAAGCTTATATATTTCAGATTCATCAAAAAATATTCAGTCTAGATATGTAGCTATCGACATAGCAGAAGAATGCAATCTGGTGACTATTGCCTCAGATCTAGCAACGATAGCTTTAGATGAAAATCAACCCAATCAAGTTAGAGAAAGAGCTGCAAAATTTGTAGTTAATACTGACAATGATTTAGCTCATAATCAACTGATAGATTTAGTCATTCGTGAGCAGGATGACCCAGAAGATGACTTAAAGGGATATAGCTTAAAAGCAACATATCCTCGACACCTAAAAACAGAGACAGTGCTGGCCCATTTGACACCACCTAAGGCTAATTATTTTGGAGGCTCCTATCAAGAATTCTTAGCGCATGATTTTATAGAACGTCTTCCGATATACGATATAGCTTTGACTCTCAGTTGGTTTTCAAAACAAGAGATCATTCATGACTATAACTATCATCCGTTTACTCATCTGATCAGTCGGTTGATTTTTAAGGCATGGGAACATTTAGCGGATTCAAATATTAGAATAAGCCTTGCTCAGATAGTCGTGCTCAGGATGAAGCAATATGCCGGAATAGTAGATAGCTATGATGAAGAAATCTGGAAGGAATATATTGAAGAAGACAATGATAAACGTCATCTTCTTTTAGAAAGCATTGTGTCAATTATTCAAGGCTCAGAAAAAGACCCTTTATGGCTATCTAATCGGAGTAGATGGAGCCAATTTTATCTTTTACCTAAAGATTTTGGATGGCTTATAAAAAAGCTGAAAACGACTACCTCTAAAGACGCACAAAAAATATATGCAAAATTAATTGATTACTATTTAGATATGAATAGTGTTGAACAAATTAATGCTTCAATACTTGCCTGCGATGAGATTCCAGTTTTACGGAATGTGCTCTCTCGATGGGTAGAGCCAATTATTCTAGATTCTCAAAGAGCGAAAGATCTAAAAGAACAATATCTAGAATTAAAGCAATATGAAGCTAATCAAGATCGCAAATTTGTATTAGAGCCTCTACCCAAAACTAGAGTTCTTCAGTGTTTGGAAAGCTTTGAAGCAGGGCATTTGGACAGCTGGTGGCATTTATGCCGAGAAATGACACTATTGCCTTCCAGTCAACGCTACATCGAAAACTGGAAAACGGATTTAACCGTTTTGCCAGGTTGGGAAGAAGCAGAAAAACATACAAAATCAAGAATCATTTCTGCAGCCAAGCGTTACATCCAAGATGGCGAGCCAAATACAGAAACTTGGTTAGGTACCAATCGTTTTCCGTACTCCACTTTGAGTGGCTACAAAGCGTTCCGGTTAGTTCTCGATAAGGATGTTGAATTTTTCTCTAAAATTTCTGCTGAAGTTTGGAGGAAATGGACGGCTATTATTCTTGACTATCCCAATGCGCGTAATGACAAGAATATCGATGCTAGGCAGCAACTCATTCAAAATGCATATCAATATGCACCTGACGAGTTTATTAGAGTACTTCTCAAATTGATCAAGCAAGAGAATAAAGAGCATGGAAGTATCACAATCACCAAAGAGTTGAAATACTGCTGGGATAAGAAGTTAGAAGTTGCTTTACTTGATAAATTACATGATACAGAGCTGACTTCAAAAAGTTTAGGTGATTTACTAGCAATACTATTGGAGCATCAAGCTAACGATGCTGTCTCTTTTTCAGAATCCTTACTTACTTTCGACTTAACTGATGCTAATGAAAGCAAAGAAAAGGCAATAGCTGCGGCACAAGCATTAATAATGTACACAGGTGACACTACATGGCCTACAGTATGGAAATTTATTCAGAAGTATCCAGATATTGGGATAAAGATACTTGAATCAGTTTCTTATCCTCTGAAATTTGAAGGTTCTCTAGAGCAGCGCCTTAGCGAAAATTACATCGCTGAACTCTATATCTTCATGGTCAGGCAATTTCCTGATCCACCTCCTGAGGAAAAGTCTACTGCCAAGGGAATACTCCGAAACTCGACAGATCGATTAATCAGACCAGAAGATAGTTTAAGGATGTGGAAAGAGCGTATCCCAGCACAACTCCAGCAGTTAGGTACGCACAAGGCATGTCAAGCACTTCATAAAATTATCGATGAGCTTCCCGAGCAAAAAGAAAAGCTCCAATGGAGGTTAGCAGAAGCAGAATCTCTCACTCGACGTAAGACATGGATTCCTCCCACACCGAAACAACTTTTTCAAATAATTCGAGCGCATAAACCTACAAATTCAGATTTATCTGAAAAGTTGAATGAACTTAATCAAAGGACGATAAAAATGGAGAAAGATCCCAAAAGTATTGATCAAAGTGTTCATATGAATAACTCAACCGTAAATGGTGGAATAAATACAGGTAACAACTATAAAATTGACACGAAGAATAGCAATGCTTCTCCTAAAACTGAGAAAAACCCGAGTTGGCAGTTTTGGTTGTCCATATTTGTAGGCATAGCAGCAGTGATAGCCACTATCTTCGCAAGTGAACTTAGAAATATATTTCCAAAACCAGCTTCCCCTCCTTCAGTTGAAAAACCACAAGAAGAAGAGAATTCACAAAGAGATAATTTAAAGGCTGAGCCAAGTTCCAAATAATCATGCAAATCATAATTGACTTACCTCCAGATTTAGAAAAAGACCTAATACGTCAGGCAGAACAATCAAACATTCCGCTACCCACCTTGATTCTGCAAGTACTACGGCAAATTGCTCAAAAGCCATCTATTCCAAAATGGCCAGACACTATTTTATCTTATCAAGGTGTGCCTGATTTTCCAGCCTTTGAAAGCTATCGCGAAGAACTCTTGCCTCCAAATGAGACAGAACTATTCTGATGCAATATTTGCTCGATACCTGCGTTATCAGCGACTTCATCAAAGGTGAACCCGGTACTCAAACCCTACTTAAGCAGACATCCCCCAATGATGTCGCCGTTTCGGTAATCACCGTTATGGAACTTCGCTATGGCCTATTCAACAATCCCCAACGCGCCAAGAAAATTGAGCCAGTTATTACTAGCTTGCTTGACTCGCTATCAATCTTGGAATTTGGCGAAGAAGACGCTGAACAAGCGGCCCAAGTTCGTTCAATCCTGAAAAACCAAGGGCAGCCCATTGGAGCCTACGACATTCTAATTGCAGCTACAGCATTGCGCCATAGTCTAATTATGGTGACAGCTAACCAAAAAGAATTTGACCGAGTAGCTGGGTTGCAAACCGAAAACTGGCGTCAGACCTGATGCGATCGCGTGGGTTGACTACCACCTCAAAACACCTCCAACCTTTTGCCTACCAAAAACCCAACATTGCCAACATCTCCAAACACTCTCCTTTCGATGAATGGCACCCATGGAAATGAGATCGAATTGTGGGTCAAAATGTTGGATTGTTGGGTTTATGAGAGATATTGCAGAGCGAGAGAATTATCGCAGAGGTATCAACCCAGCCTACCCTAATAACTCACCGGTTTCCTGGAGTTGGTGTAGCCGCTGGTAAAGACCTCCCTGGGTCAATAGCTCATCGTGGCTACCGGTTTCGCTAATGCGACCCTGGTCGAGCACCACAATTTGGTCGGCCTCACGGACGGTGCTCAGCCGGTGGGCAATGATAATCAGCGTACGAGTACCAAATAGCGATCGCATCGCCATCTGAATCGCCCGTTCCGACTCATAGTCCAAACTAGATGTGGCCTCATCAAAGATCAGCACATCCGGGTCCATAATCAACGCTCGTGCAATACCGATCCGCTGTTTCTGACCGCCAGAGAGCCTTACACCGCGCTCACCTACGGTAGTCAAATACCCATGGGGCATCTGCTGAATAAACTCATGGGCCTGAGCAATTTTACACGCTTCATAGACCTGCTCTTCGGTAGCGTCTGGATTGCCGTAGAGCAGATTCTCCATCAGCGTGCCGTTAAAGACATCTACCTCCTGGTGCACAATTGCCAACCGTCGTCGGTAGCCCGTAACGTCTAGCCGCCGCAGGTCTTGACCATCAATTAAGATGGCCCCGCTTTGGGGCTCAAAATAACGGAACAGCAGCTTCACTAGGGTGGACTTACCCGACCCTGAACGCCCAACTAAAGCAACCGTCTGACAAGGCTGAACCAACAGCTCAATATCTTTAAGGACAGGTTTATCGGGCACATAGCCAAAGGTGAGATGGCTAAAATGAACCTTGCCGGTAAACCGATAGTCGGGAACATCGTCGCTCAGCTGACCAGCATCCATCCCTGGTGACAGGGCTACAAACTCCTGAAAGCGAGCCATGGCACCATACCGACGGACAAACATTTCCGCCAGGTTACAGATGGGGTCAACTTCTGCATAGGCCATGCTAGATAGCGTCAAAATCGTGACAAAATGGCCTAGCGAAATACTCCCCTGCACGGTCGCCCATAGCGTCAGCGCTAGCACGGCAAATGTACAAGTCTGAACAATTGTGCGCTGCAAGGTGCTAAGTCGGATGTATCCTAAATGGATCCGATAATCGACCACCTTAAATTCACGGTTTAATCGCTGCTGCTGGCGCTTTAGCTCCCGACTTTCTGCCGCAAACGCCTTAACAGTTTTAATGTTGGTGATAATCTCCGAGGTACGACTCTCGGTATTTTCCATGTACTTATCCAGTTTTTCTTCTTGGTAAGATAATCCCATCAGCCGAGAAAAACTGTAGCCAACAATCACTAAGAACGATAACAGCACCACCAGGGCAATTGGCCAATCAAGAAAGGCGATTACGACAAAAATACCCAGGATGCGAAAGATTTTAGGAATAAACTGACCAACAATTTCTGGATAGGTCCATGTGTAGTTGGCCAATCCCTTGGCAACTCGCGCTGCGATTCGACCAGGGTTATTTTCATCATAAAATTCGAGGGGTAGCGTCAAAATTTTCTCCAAGGAACGACGAGATTTATCTCGCCGCGCCCGCAGGGCCGTATCCCAGTTAAACCATGGGCCAATCCAGGGTTGAATAGGGGCGCGACCAACGGACAATAAGCCCACCAGCCCGAGCAACACCAACAACGAAAATGTTGGGCTGTATGGTTGTTGTAGCAGCCGGGCAATGACGACAATAAAATTCTCTAGCGGCCGATCTAATGGCTGCTGTGAGAGAACGTTCAGCAACTGACCAATGGCATAGGGTACAAAGAGATCGAGTATCTCAAATAGCCCCATAGCAATAGCGTTGAATGCTGTGATCAGCCAATATTGCCGGTAGTATTTAAGGATATTAAGCAGCTTGGCCACAGATGCCTCCTGATGTCATCTAACAGACGACACTTGTATTATAAATAGACTACAATCGTACTTCGCAGATCTCAGATCGACAAGGAACTTCAGTTACAGCTAAGTCAGCGGTGCGTGGAATGGCCGCCAGTCCTGATTTATCCCTGATAATGTCTGCAGAAACCGACTAGTAAAGAGTCGCTTGCGCGTCGCTCAACCGTTTCAATGCTAGCGTCTGATCTGTCTGGATGGAGATTTGTAGATCGGATAAATCCTGGAGCTGCTGACGAAGAGAGTCAGCCTTTTTCTGAAGGGTTCGGCGTTTGTACAGAGCAGCACGAGCTAAGTCTTCGCGATCGCGACTAAGGGAGGCTTCAGCCACTCGCTTCCACTGGGCGATTTCGGCTTGCACTTGTTCATACTTGGGTAAAAGGGTGTTAGTTGCGATCGCAATATTTTCTAACGCCTTGCCAAATAAATCTAAAATTGCCTGCGGGCTTTCTTGCTGAGCCGCCTGCCGCGTCAAGCCGCTAGGCACTTTAATTTGCTCTAGACGCAGACCAAACTCACTGAGCTGCGGGCTGACGCTCTTACCAATTTTGCACCAGTTAGCAAAATGCTCACAGTTATTAAAAAACAGGTTGTAACGCTGTTCTCCCAGGCGACTTTCGGCACGAGTAATCACCACATCTGGAATAAACGCTGTAGGTTGAGAAAACGTATAGACTGGATTACCCCGTGCAAAGGCTTCGGTCATCGTCCGGGACACCGTTGCCGTCCCCACTTTCCGATAGTGAATGATAGTGCCATCCCCACAGTCAATACCGTGATGCTGATAAGGCACCCCCATCACATCTCGCATAACATAGACCTGATCACCTCTAGCCATAGATCAACTATTAGCTAAGCACGTTCGTCACTGGCACCTTCAGAATTTGGCTTGCTCGGCTCAGGCGGCAATCTATCTCGAATATCTGTCTTCACGACATCCAGGTCAGTTCGGATAGGCTGAGAGGAAGCACCATGACTAAGCTGCTTACGACGAGCCAAAAGTTCTTTAATTGATGCTGCTGAGGACTTTTCTGGCTGGTCAATGGTGATTTGTAGATTTGGCCCAGAGCGAGCAAGCCGCACCACCAGTCCATCTTCAGCAGTTACATTCTTTATACGTTTGCCATCTAGATAGGTGCCATTTGTACCGATGCTCTGAATTGCCCAGCCAGCAACACCCTTATGGATCTCTAAATGATGCCGAGAAACAACAGCGCTGTAGAGAACAACATCGTTATCGGTAGAACGACCAATGCGAATAACGTCTTGCTCTTCAAAAGACCAGTTCTGTATCGGAGTTTTATTCAGGGGGTGGAGTAACGATAGGGTAATCACGTCAATACATCGAAGGGCAGTGCAACAAAAATGGCAATGTAACAGCGAACGTTAAAATCTGCAGTTCTAAACTTTTGATACCCCTCATGCAAGTTGAAAAATAAAGCTCACCTTATCACCTTTGCCAAGGGCAATGCGATCCCCAGGGCGTAAACGGTGTCGATTGCCTGCAGCGAGCGGTAAATTATTAATGTACGTACCATTGGAACTGCCAACATCCTCAATATAGTAGACATCGCCCTCAATACGGATATTGGCATGAACACGGGACACAATTTCTGACTCAGGAAACCCAGATACGTCCAAATCGGGCGGTATTCGATCATTGGGCTTTCCCATGTGTAATACGTCAAGCCCCGTTGGCAACTCCATAACGGTATCGGTTTGTACATGCAAAAGCCTGGCTGATAGGCTTTGAATCTGAGTTTGGGGAGCCAAAATATCTAGTTCTGGCTGTGGGGCCTGCGGTTCGCTGTAAATATCAACTGCTGTTGGGATATTTGCAGGTACTGGATCTACTGGTAGCGGTGGCGGTGGGCCATCGGGTAATGGCGGCGGGCCATCAGGTAATGGCGGGGGACCGTCAGGTAACGGTGGTGGGCCATCGGGTAGTGGATCCAGAACAACCAGCGGTTCGGGCTCAACAAGGGGCATCGCCTCACTGGAAACAACTTCTACAGGTGTAGATGCTACTGGAGCGGGAGTTTCTTCCATCGGCGACGATGCCGAAACTGGCGACTGATTCGCTAGGCTATGACCACACTGACCACAAAAGCTAGCATCTGCCTGCACTGCTGCACCACAGTTAGAGCAATTTATCAGAGCCGGTAGCGGTGTATAACATGCTTCACATTGAGAAGCGGCTTCTGGGTTCTGATAGTTGCAGTTTGGGCAAATAATCATAGTGGTCTGATCCAGGCTCTAGCCATGTATAAACTACACGGTTTCGGCAATTTTCTGTCGGTACTTTGGTAGAAGTATAAGCAATCTTTGACTTTGGTCTGTATTTATCTGCTGTAGTCACTTTAAGCAGACATAAAATACCCCCCTTTAGACAATGAAGGTGTATTTTGATTGCCAACAGCCGGTCAGTGAACTGTACGTTCTATCGCGGCTGGCAACCCGTCACCCGCCGCGGCATCTAAGAGCCATCGCAGCTCACCCACCGGGGCAACTAACCGAGATGGATAGGCGGCACTGTCGGCAGTAGGCGCAAAAACCTGAGCAAGGGCGGCTTGCTTATTGGCCCCCGCTACTACAAACATGACATGACGGGCCTGGTTAATTAATCGACTGGTAAAGGTAATTCTTGGCTGACCATCTTTGTTACCGACGGTCACCCAGCGATAGAGTTCATTAAGCGCCAGCGTGTGAGGAAACAGAGAAGCGGTGTGGCCATCATCACCCATGCCTAACAAAATCAGATCAAACTGGGGAACAGTGTCTTCTGAACCCGTCTTAAAGGTGTCTAACAGAGTTTGCTGATATCGCTCCGCTGAAACTTCGGGTGAATCAGTATTAGTGGGCACTGCAAGGATATTGTCTGCTGGGATAGAAACATGGTCGAGCCAGGCTTCACGGGCCATTTTGGCGTTGCTATCAGCATGGGTATCAGGCACATAGCGCTCGTCTCCCCAATAGACGTAGAGTTTATCCCAGGCGATATCGGCCTTGGCCAGGGCTTGATAAATAGGTTTTGGAGTACTGCCCCCTGAAAGGGCAATCGTGCAGCGACCGTGGGTTGAGATCGCATCGCGTATCAGCTCGACCACCTGCTCAGCAGCAGCGGCAACAAGCGCAGGCTTATCAGCAAACACATGAACCTGGGGCGCGTTCTTATTTGGAGAGGTTACAGCAGTAGTCATAGAAAAGAATCCACTGATATAAAAAAATCTGCGGGCATCTGCAGACGGACTAACCGCCTATTGTGAACGCTAACTCAGCTTTTACAGACTCTGCCTTACTCTTAATAGACTCTGTATTATTTTGATGGCATTCAACACCCATCACTCGTGAACAATCGCACCCTCAAGCACTTAAGAAACAAAATTCACTAAATTCTACTAATTGGAGGTACAGACGTTCCATGGAACGTCTCTCCAGCCTTTATTTTTGGATCTTATAAAGTCCTTATCCCTTAGCCAACTGCATACCGCACCTGGTTAAACACGTACCACCCATATTGGTGGGTAGACAAACATCACTGCACCTATGATTTCAGTTGTATTACCCTGTTTGAATGAAATTCGCCACGGCTATCTACCCCGCATCCTGGACAATTTAGCCCTGCAACCAGGCAAAAAGCAGTTGATTGTCGTAATGAGCCCGAGTACTGATGGCACTCACGATGTCATTACCCAGCATCCTGTCGCGGCTGAGGCTAAGCTGATCTATGCAGATGCGGCCAATCGTGCTCAGCGCCTGACCATCGGCATTGAAGCGAGTCAGGGAGACATTGTTTTGCTGCATCATCCCGCCACTTTGCTACCGACTGACGCCCTCAGCCAAGTTGGCCAGGTCATGGCTGACAAACACATTACCTGGGGCGGGTTTCGTCACAGTTTTGATATGGATCACTGGCTGTTGCGCTTTACCTCGTGGTATTCCACCACTCAACGTCCGCGATTTAGCCGCATTCTTTATCTGGACCACTGCATTTTTGCCCGCCGGACCGCCTTAGAAGAAATTGGCGGTGTTCCAAATATGGACATTTTTGAAGATACGGCCCTGAGTAATGCACTGAGCCAATTTGGGCCGCCTCATATCGCTCCAGGCACCATTGTTACCTCCGCTCGTCGCTTTCGAGAACGCGGTGTTTACCGACACGCCGCCCTAAATCAGATCCTCAAGCTGATGTATCACGCCAAGCTAGATCCTAAAAAAATGAATCGGCTATACGAAGGGAAGAGCCAAATTAACGTAAGCTACGACAAAGATAGATTTTGAGTGCTTAATTTTGAGTTGACGATCTTTTGTTTGATGCAATTGAGCTGAACGGATAAAACTTAAAATTCGAAACTCAAACCTTCCTGCCTTTATGTCTCGCACCTACAAAGCTACTGGCATCAACCTCAAAGCCGCTCCTATGGGTGAAACTGACCGGTTGATGACCATTCTTACAAAAGAATACGGACTGTTACGGGCCATCGCCCCCGGGGCTCGTAAACACAAGTCGCGCTTGGGTGGACGCAGCGGTCTGTTTGTTGTGAATGAGCTGATGCTATCTAAAGGCAAGTCCCTGGATAAGATGATTCAGGCTCAAACTCAGCAGTCATTTCCAGGCTTAAGTCAAGATTTAGCCCGACTAACAGCGAGTCAATATCTGGCAGAATTAATTCTGTGTGAGGCCAGTGAGCAACCACAGGTAGAGCTGTTTGAGCTGCTTGTAGCACATCTAGAACGTCTGGAAAATGCATCGCCACAGGCAGTCTTGGCCTGCTTAGCTCAAGGCACATTTCATATTTTGGCCTTGGCCGGTGTTGCCCCAGAGCTACACCACTGCTGTCTGAGTCGCAGGCCCATCAAACCCCAACTAGGGGGACAGTGGCAGATCGGGTTTAGCATCCAGGCGGGTGGGGTAATCACCCTAGAGCAGTTAGAACATTTAGAGAATAATGCTGGCCCAGCAGACTACGAAGCGGGTCGTCATAAGCGTATCTATGGTCCACTCACAACAACAATTAGTGCCCCAGAATTGGCCCTTTTACAACAATTAGGGCAAGCAGAACTTGTTTTCACCCAGGCTAGTTCTTTACCATCTATAAAGGGAGTCGGTGCAGCCCCCCACAGTTTATGGCGTCGTATAGAACGTCTACTTAGAAACTACGCCCAGTTTCACTTTGATCGCCCCATTCGATCCGCTGCATTGATAGACAGCTGTTTTGCTTCATCTGCATATGCTTCGTGAGTCAGACCCAAGTGAATCAAAAATCTCTGATGACTCTGGTGGCCAGCTAGAGGCAACAGCCTTGAGTACCGTTAGCTTGTCAGGTGGTTCCCCCTCTCCGGAGCCCAAAGATGCAGCTGTAGCCAGCACACCAGAACCGGTGAGCGGTTTCTGGCCAGTTTTAAAGAACCGAAATTTTCTGGCGCTGTGGGGGGGGCAGGTCTTTTCGCAGCTGGCCGATAAGGTTTATCTGGTACTGATGATTGCCATTATTGCCAGCCAGTACGATGCACCAGGTCAAACGATCAGCGGCTGGGTCTCGGCCATCATGATTGCGTTTACTATCCCGGCGGTTCTGTTTGGGTCTCTAGCAGGGGTTTATGTCGACCGTTGGCTAAAGCAGCCAGTGCTGGTGCTAACCAATCTATTGCGCGGTGGGTTGGTGCTCTTACTCCCCATCGGTCTATGGCTCAGCCATGATTTGGGCACCATTGCAGGCATTCCTGTCAGCTTTTGTCTGTTGCTAGTCGTTACATTTCTGGTGTCCACACTGACCCAGTTTTTTGCCCCAGCAGAACAGGCCACCATTCCGTTAATTGTTGAAGATCGCTGTCTGCTATCGGCAAATTCTCTGTACACCACCACAATGATGGCGTCGGTGATTATTGGATTTGCTGTGGGAGAACCGCTGCTTGCGATCGCAGATCAGCTCTTAGCCCCCTTCGACCATGGCAGCGGCATTGGTAAAGATATCCTGGTCGGTCTAAGCTACAGTCTGGCCGGACTGATTCTCATCCTGATGCGCACCGGAGAAGCTGCTGAAAACCTCAATCAAGACAGCCACGTCTGGGCCGATATCAAAGACGGATTTACCTACATCCGACAGCGTCCGCCCATCCGCAATGCCATTATTCAGCTAGTGCTGCTGTTTTCAGTCTTTGCAGCCTTGGCAGTCCTATCAGTGCGTCTTGCTGAAATCATCCCCACCCTCAAATCCTCTCAGTTTGGTGTGTTGCTGGCATCCGGCGGTGTCGGCATGGGGATTGGGGCAGCCCTTATCGGTCATTTTGGCTATCGCTTCAAACGACGTCAGCTTAGCCTGTTGGGTCTGTTGGGTATGGGTGCAGCCTTAGGGAGCTTATCCATGACAATCCATAGCTTGTGGGGCAGCCTGACACTGATAGCGGTGCTTGGATTTTTTGCGGCTACCGTTGGTATCCCCATGCAAACTACGGTGCAGGAACAAACCTCTGAGGATATGCGAGGCAAAGTCTTTGGGCTGCAAAACAACGTTGTTAACATCGCCCTTAGCCTGCCCCTGGCACTGGCCGGTATAGCCGAAGCATTTCTAGGATTGCGCCTGGTACTCTTGGCTCTAGCGGCCATTGTGGTCCTGGCTGGCCTATTTACCCAGACAGTCTTTACGGTTCCTGCGGAAACATCATCCCACCCTCAGTGATGGCTGCCATGACTGCTAACGCTGTGTTTTACGGCAAATTCTGGGCTCACACAATACTTCCTGGCCAAGTAAATCCTAAAATCCTGATAAAGTCATATAGAGCATTCGTACAGTTGCTTAAGCATCAATAAGTTTGATTACTTAGTTTGTTGCTTAAGTAAACAGGGGTTCCTAGGGGGCGTCTTACCAAACGGCTTTGCCGTTCATGTCTGCTTTGAATGTCCGCGTCTAGAAGCGCCCTTTGAACAATGTTTGATTTATAGCCCCCTTTAGATGCACATTGCCTGGATTGGTAAAAAGTCTCCGTTTTGCGGGAATGTCACCTACGGTCGAGAGATTACAAACGCTTTGCTTGAGCGTGGTTATCGGGTGACGTTTCTACACTTTGCTACGGATGCAGAGTCCGCAGATGAACACATTGGCTATGAAGAGGTTTCACTACCCTTTATCTTCAAATCCCAGATTCTAATTATTCCTAGCCTGCGCTCAGCTCGTCGTCTAGCGGAGGTGTTGGCTGAACTTAAACCAGATTTGGTCCATGCGTCTCTATCTTTGTCACCTCTGGACTTTAAGCTGCCAGATATCTGCCATGAGCTAGGGATTCCTTTGGTGGCCACCTTTCATCCTGCATTTGATCGCAAACGCCGTAATTTAACGTCTGGTACTCAGCATTTTACTTACCAGCTATACGCCCCCCGGCTAGCCAACTATGATCAGGTGATTGTATTTTCTCGCATTCAGCAGGAGCTGTTAGTCAAGCTTGGTGTGCCCTCAGAGCGAGTTGCCGTGATTCCTAACGGGGTGGATGTCTATCGTTATTCGCCTGGCCCATCTAACATCAAAAAGGAGTTTCGGGCTAACCAGATGTATGTCTATCAGGGTCGACTCGCGATTGAAAAAAATGTAGAGTCGATGCTCAAAGGCTGGAAGCTAGCCAATATGGGGCCTGACAACAAGCTGGTTATCGTGGGTAGTGGTCCACTAGAAATGGCCCTAAAGGCGGCCTATGGGTCAGATGATTCGGTAATCTGGCTAGGATTCGTTGCTGACGAACATCGCCGTATTGAAATTTTGCGGGGAGCCGATGCCTTTATATTGCCATCTCTCATTGAGGGGCTTTCTCTATCGTTATTGGAAGCGATGGCCTGCGGTGCGGCTTGTGTTGCGACCGACGCGGGGGCCGATGGTGAGGTTTTAGAAAATGGAGCCGGTATCGTTATTGGCACCCAGCGAGTGGCACAACAGCTACAAACGATTTTTCCACTGTTGCGAGACCACCCGGAAATGCTGTCGATTTTGAGCAGCAAAGCTAGACAGCGAGTGTTAGACCGCTATACCTTGAGCAAAAATATTACTCAGCTAGAAAATCTCTACGCGCGGATACTGCCCAGCAAAGCTCGCTATTCAATTCCACAACAGGTGGGACGTTTATAAGGGTTGTTCCATGGAACGCCCCTACAATGGAACAACCCCATCACATAGGCTTAGATACAAAGGGGGATTTGAGTTAGCAATTCCAAATCTTCAGGACGGTCAACATCTCGCAGCTGTTCAAGGGTAGCAATGGATAGGTTTAGACTGTTTGCGATCGCAACCGTCTGCTCAAACACATCCCCAGTCCCCCAGGGAATATCCTCAAACAGTTTTGATTGAGGACGATTTAACCCAATTAGGTAGTATCCACCATCTGCCGCCGGACCTAGCACCACGTCATGGGTTTTCAGCTGCTTAAATGCTTGCTCAAAATGGCGAGCACTCAGCTGAGGACAATCAGCCCCAATCGCAACGACAGCATCCATACCTGAGCGAAAATTTCCTACAAATGCCTGATGGAGACGGTTACCTAGCCCACCCGCAAACTGAGGTAGATAGGTAAACTGTCTTCCCAACCACGCCTGCATTTGCAACAGACCGCCCCCAGAGAAATGAATTTGTCGGTCAATATCAGGATGTAGAGCGGCCATTTCTCTAGCCATAGATGCCGTCATCCATCGCTGCAGCTCAGCCGCTCTTACCGCGCCTAAATGTGGAATTAGACGAGTTTTTGTATTGCCCGCCTCGGGGTATCGCGTAAACAACATCAGACAAGCAGTGATATCCACGTTCTATCCCCTTTAGTTCTTAATATTCTATTTAGATTATTACTGGTCATTGAGCGTCCAGTCGTAGTCGAAATAACTAAGCTGATAATCGCCGGCTTCTAAATAAGTCCGCTCGTCTTCACTGACATAGTTGCTGATGAAATTCAGCACAGCACGCTCTTCTTCGCTGCCGGTAAAGCCACTGTCTACACCATAGCTAGGAATCCAGTCGACACCAAACCAGCTAAAAATTTTGGAGACCTTAACTTCACCCGCCTCTTGATCAATTTTGAGACCATCCGGTCTTGCCAACCATTGCACCACCTGTTCATCTAGCTGGGCATCCAGATTTTCTCCCGTAAACGCCTCATTGCGCAGCGGCGGGCAGCTAATAGCAGCACAGACAATGGCCGCGTGTAGCCGAGGTTCATCAAAGTCGACCCGCAAAACATCGTGTTCAATATTGTTTAGCGTCTTCTCATCCTGATTGATCGGATGCCGACGCAGACGCCAAACTCCTGTAATGTCCTTAATACTGGGTTTGATGGGTGTTTGGTCAATAATCGACTTCAGCGTTAGAGAGTTATAAGCGTTAATCCAAAAAGCAATTTTTTCCGCCTCGCTCCAGCCGCTTAAAGTAGCATCGTCTACAGTTGCCAAACCATTATTAAAGGTGTCTAGGGCCTGCCGAGACTGCTGTAGATCAGCATAGTTAACCCAACCCTCGTCATCGACATAGGTGCTCAAAACCTCATCGTAAATTGTGTAATCAACACCTTGGGCAGATGCAATTTCTACCTGGGCTGAGGATGCGTCAGAAGAAGTCGTGACTGCACCAGTAGAACACCCTACTAAACCAATGGAGCAAGCCAGAAAAATAGCGGATAGATATTTACGATTCATAGCTATTTGTTAATGAGAGGCCAGAGTAATCAAGCCGGATACTTCTTCTGCAATCTCTCATCGCCAACTGAACAAAGCCTGAGAAAGGGCTTAAGTTCTGGTCAATTTTGGTGTCACCGCTAGATTTGGCCACGTTACCTTCGCACTGCTCCAGGCCACCCCCAGAGCAAAGGGCCACCACAATACATGGCGGAGAGTTTCCGGTAACAACCAGCTGTAGTTCTCCATAGAGGCCATATGGAGCAGCATAAAATACACATAGGCCGAAAGACTAATCAACCGACTGCCCAGGTTACGACTGGATACTAGAAAAGGCATCAGCCAGCTGAGATACCAGAAGTGAATGATCGGAGAAATCACCATCAAACTGATCAAATACCATTCGGTAAATTTGTGAAAATCGTTTGCCCTTAGCAGCAGCCACACCACAGCTAGGGCCAGGGGAAAAGCATAGAGCCAGTTAGCTGAGCGAGAGGGCTCCCAAAGTTGTCCAACAATATAGGGAATCAGTTCTGCAGAGCGCCCGGTAACCACAAAGGAGGAGTTGACCTGAACCAAGGGGCACGACGTCACGCTACAAAATGGCACTGCTGCCAGCACCATTGGTAAACAACCAATGACACCGCTCAATAGGGCAATGCCGATATGGCCTCGTCGCAGCCCATGCCACACCACAAACGCCAGAATTGGTAACGAAATCCACTTGACGGCAATGCTAATGCCGACCAAAAGGGCACTCCCTAGATAAGTTAACGGGGCTAGCGCACCAGAGGTAGCTGCCGGGCGATCAAACCAGAACCAGGCCATCACCAGCGGCAGCACAAACCAGCTATCGTAATGGCCGCCACCGGCAAAACTATAGAGCACTAGAGGGTTCCAGGCATAGAGCAGGGTGGCACGATGACCAAATCGACGGCTAAGTAGCCAACAGACAGCCAAATCGGCGACGGCAAATGCAGCTTTAAATAAGGGCACCCATAGGCCAACCCTCGCTAGGGCACGAAATCCAAGCTGGGTAACCGGCGGATAAATCGCTGAGGCGTAGGGATGGTTAATCTCACCCCACCATTCTGGACGCAGTGGTTTGAGGATATCAGCCAGGGGAGCAACATCGTAAGGACTAAACCCCTGGAGCTGGATATAGCCCTCCCATAGGTAGCGCCAGATGTCATCGCCAGGATACATGGTGAGCAGCAGCAACCGAGTCACAATGGCAACTCCCCAAAACCAAATACCCGGAATGCTACGCAACATCCAGGCCAGAACAAAGCCTAGCCCCATGACGGCACTACCAATCCAAAAGTGGATTACAGCGAATTGTTCTTTAAAGTTGCCGTAGGGCAAGAGATAGACGGTACCTGCCAACAACAAAAAAGTGCTGAGAAACAGTAAGATAGGCTGTTTTTTTTCGTTGCCGGAGTCGACTACACTCCCTCGCCATAGCGTTTGCCAATATAGGGTGACAAGTGTGGACAGAATAACGGTTCCGGCCTTAAAACTGCCGGAAATGGTGCCGGAAATTTTGGATTGTCCCCCTTGCCGGGGCAGGTAATTGACCGGCAGCTCACAAATACGCAGTCCAGCTTCTACCGCACGCACCTGCATTTCTACCGTCCAGCCAAAGTTGCGATCGCGCATTTGCTCGAGCGCTTGCTTACGCACCAAGCGTAGCGGTCCCAAATCATCAAATCGATGGCCCCACCCCCAGGCAATCAGCGTACCCGACAGCCAGTTACCAAAATTCTGCACCGGGCTGAGCTGCTGACGTCCTGTTTCGAGACCTCGGCGATTCCCTAAGATCAGGTCATGGGTCTCTCGCTTAGCAAAAAACTCCGGCAGCTGACTCAGGTCGTCACTTCCATCCGCATCACAAAACAAAATCCATTCAATGTAATTGGGAACCGACTGAAGCCCTCGCCAACAGGCCTGCCCATAACCTTGCAAAGGCTCCCTTATGACCTCAGCTCCAGCTTTTGTAGCAACATCAGCTGTGTTATCCTTGCTGCCGTTATCCACCACGCGGATATGGGTTAACCCCTGATCTCTCAACGTTTTAACCACATTGCCAATCGTGGCAGCTTCGTTGAGCGCTGGAATAATAACTAACGTATTCTCTAAATTCATGGGGTGCCATGCAACGATGTCAGCCCCCATTAAATAGAATTTGGCTGAAATTCCGCTGAGCTGTCCGAGTATTCTCAGACTTCATAACGAACCAGCCACCCCGTCAGATGTCCTGACAGAGTGGCTGGCCAATATGGACGAATATTACGCTAGTCCTAGAACTAAGTCAGTCTTCGGATTTGTCCTCTAAAGCACTGCTACCAGAAGAATCATAGATAGCATCCAACTGCTCGCGGGCATCCTTTATGGAAATGGACCGCATCACTAGCAGAGGCTCATCCAAAACGTTACCATTCCCATCCAACAACTCGGGATGGGGGACACGGCGTGTTTGTTTGGTGGTCGATACATCCCTACTGCTGCCTCGGCGGGTTTCAATGCCAAGACTAATCAGGTTACGGACCAAATTGGCAATTGCCAACACGGCCAGGATGGTAAAAGCGATGAGATAGAGTAAATGCAGCATATGGAGAAGCGATTGCGCTAATTATCCTTAGGGTTGATTGGGGCCGCTTGGGCTTGCTGCTGTCGAAAGCGGATACCCACATTCCAACATTCATGGACCAACTGATGCCAAGACATCACGACAGCCATATCTACACCCGCCTGGTTACCAGTGGCTTGAGATAGTGACTGGGAAGCACTCACCAGTTGCTGAGCTTGACGCACCCGATTGAGTAAATCCTGTTGCTCATGCTCACCCAAAAAATCAATAGTCTCAGATTCAAGCAAACTAATAGAGCGACCAAACCAGTGCTGAAAATCATCCAGTAAAGGTTGTAAAATCGCCTTCATTAATTCAGGTTCGGGAGCACTGGAGCTGTACATCAATCGCACTTAAGCCAAATAAATATCAAAGATTTGTAAAACAGATTAAGAATCACAAACCACTATTAGCTTAAACAGAACCTTTAATTGATGCCACTCAAAATTTATCCGCATGGGTAATGGACAAACGTGGTGCATCTTCTGTAAAGATTATTACTCAGTCAATATATTAGCGTTCTTTTCCAAGAGTGATGGTTAAGATATGCCATCAATTTTCTCTTGAGCGTCAATTATTTGGTCAAGGGTTTGCCATCCCGCTTGCCAAAGCTGACGGTTCTTGAGCACGCTAGCGTTAACCCAAAATCGAACAGCTGGATCACAGGAAGCGACTAACTCAGCAAACACCAGCTTGCCTTCATTTTTACGGTTTGTGACTTGAAAATGCCGCCATCCCATGGTGCGTTGCTGGGCTGTCCATTTAGACCCTAGCAAGTAAGGAAATTTTTGCTTTTTAGGTTTAGCCATTTTGAGGCGGTAGCAAGGATGAATAAACGGGATGCGGGCCGGGTTGAGGGATGAAACCTTCCCACTTTCAGAAATCATGTCAGGATTCGTTTTAGCCCGCGAATATGTACGGCTCGACTTGTAATGTAGGCCGTTTTAGCCTCTAGACGGATATAAATTTTTCCCGAGAGCAATCCTCGGACATTGCTGCGGGCATACATTACCAAATCAGCAGGAAGGCTCTCGTCTTCAACGCGGGTGTAGCCTAGCTGAGCAAGGGGCTGACTAATCTGGTTAAGAAACACTTTATGCCCCTTAATCGGCTGCTTTAGCGTGATTGAGCGATTAAAGTACAATCCCAGCGCGCCACCCACCAGCCCCATGGCCAACCCCAGCTGATTGGGCAAACCACTCATGGGGCTTAGATGGAGCACCAGACTAGCCAGCACAATGGTAATTAGCGTAGTGGTACCAAAGTAGTAGAGAAAGGTCAGGGAGTTCTCAGGGCCTAGATTATTACTCGTCATGTTGGGCTGATGCGTTCTTTCGGTATAGAGTTGCACAATTTCACAGCAACCGTTATGAAATTCAGTGGCAGAATGGTCAAGCGAGATTAATCGCCATTGATTTGATAGTCGACCTTTAACGATTGAGCCTGTGGGTAAACCATGATTGAGGTAGAGCAGCTTAGCAAAGCATACGGTTCAACCGTTGCCATTAGTGACGTTTCCTTTAAGGTAGAGCCCGGCGAAATTCTGGGGTTTTTAGGCCCTAACGGCGCTGGAAAGACCACAACGATGCGTATCTTGGCGGGGTATTTACCAGCCACTAGCGGCACGGCTCGAATTGCGAACCATGAGGTGCACAGCAATTCTATGGCAGTGCGGCAAAACATTGGCTATTTGCCTGAAACACCACCGCTATACCCAGAGATGACGGTGGAGGGGTTTCTATATTTTGTCGCTCGGATCAAGGGGCTGCCCATCGGCGATCGCGACAGGCAGGTGACCTCTGCTATGGAACGCTGCAACCTGAGCGAAAAGAAAAATGTACTGATTCGGAAGCTGTCTAAAGGCTTTAGACAGCGGGTCGGGATTGCCCAAGCCATTGTCCACGATCCGCCAGTGATTATTTTGGACGAACCCACCGTTGGTCTAGATCCAAAACAAATTATTGATGTTCGCAACCTGATTAAAAGTCTGGCAGGGGAGCACACCATCATTCTTTCGACGCACATCTTGCCTGAAGTCAGCATGACGTGCGATCGCATTAGCATCATCAATAGCGGTCGCATTGTCGCCACTGACACCCCAGAGAACCTAACCGCCCGGCTTGCCGGACAGCTAGGCTACGCCATTGAGGTGGCAGGTAATCCAGATCAGGCGCAAGCTGTCCTACAGAAACTACATCAGGTGGAGTCAATCCAAGCCCTGCCCACTGAAGGCTTGGCTGAAAACCACCACCGATTTCAGGTGATGGCCGCCACTGAGCAAGACCCAGGAAGTGCGATCGCATGGGCCGTCGTTAACGCCAACCTCGGTCTGTATGAGCTTTCTCGCAATCGGGTCAGTCTCGAAGACGTCTTTATTAACTTGACTACCGAAGAACCAGCTGTCGAAACATCCGAGCCATCTAGCTCAGACGACGACGAATCATCAACCCCGGCAACACCCTCAGACGCTACAGCAGATACCCCATCCACCAAAGAAGATACTCCATCTGATAGCGATGAATAGCATCACCACCATCATCAGCAACATCCTTGCCATCTACCGGCGGGAACTGCAAAGCTACTTTGCATCCCCCCTTGCCTATGGCATTGCTACCATTTTTTGGCTTCTAGCCGGCTTTCTCCTGGTCATACTGGTGTTTGGCCCTCAAGGTTTGCTGGCCCAGTCGGCCTTTGCCGATCAGGCGGGGCTACAGAGTGCCCCCCTCGATCTCCCCTATGAGTTTACTCAGTTCTATTTGGGGCTTTTGGGTTCGCTGGCCATGTTTATCTTGCCTGCCCTATCGATGGGGTTATACACCGAGGAGCGTAAACAAGGCACTCTGGAGCTATTGGCCACATCCCCCATCACTAACTGGGCTGTTGCCCTAGGCAAGTTACTAGGCGTAGTCACCTTCTTTTTTACGATGGTGCTACCGCTGCTAGTGCTTGAAGCATTAATCGTTAGCTCCTCAGATCCACCGTTTGACCTAAGCTTATTATTCTTGGGCCATGGTGGCCTTGTGCTACTCGCGGCAGGTGTTCTCTCTCTGGGTATGTTTATCTCATCCCTAACCGAGAGCACTGTTTTAGCGGCTATTTTGACCTTTGCACTTGTGTTAGTTCTCTTTGTGATTGAAGGTGTAGCCAACAACATACCAGGGCCAGCCGGTGAAGCCATTAGCCATCTCTCTTTGCTCAAACACTACAATGATTTCACCCAGGGTGTTTTTGACATTAGTGGTCTCATCTTGTTTCTTTCCTATACCGTATTAGGCTTGTTTCTAACAGCTCAATCCATTGAGGCATTTAGATTCCAGAGAAATTGAGTTAGCTTTAGCTTTGCCCGTGTTGAGTAATCTCTAGCTCAGCGACCTCCCATTAAAGAATTAGAGCTTAAAGCGAAAACTCATTTCATCCCATTATTTTTCCTCCTGCCCCCACTCTCTATGAAAGCGCCATCTACCTCCCATAAATATTTCCGTTGGCTGATATGGCCTGGGTTAGCTCTGACAACAGCTGGACTTGTATCTGGCTTTGTCGACACGTGGAATACTCTTTCGATTGTCTTGCTCGTCTCGGGTGTAGTACTAGCACTGGCAAGTATGATTTTTGGTGGCTTTGGCTATCGTAGGTTTTGGCAAAGTCGCTCAACGCAAGCAGGCACTAACGCTCTCTTAGCCACGTTTTCGATACTGCTAATTTTGAGCATCGTCAACTTTGTCGCAGTGCAGTATGCTCCGCGCATTGACCTCACTGAGGGTGGGTTATTTACCCTGTCACCAGAATCACAATCGGTCGTTAGCGCCTTAGAACAGCCTGTTCGGGTCGTGATTTTTGATGCGTCACTAAACCCCAACGACCAACAGCTGCTAGAAAGCTATCGTAAGGTTAATGAGAATCTCACCTATGAGCATATCAATCCCTTTCAGGACCCTAATGCGGCCCGCGAATTTAATGTTAGCGGTGAGGGGCGAGAGGTCCACATAGATACCGGTGAGAACACAGTATTTGTACAAACTCTGGGTGCCCAAGGGCTCAGTGAACAGGATTTAACCAACAAGCTGGCCCAGCTTAGTCGCGATCGCAACTCCGTCGTCTACTTTCTAGAAGGCCACGAAGAATTTACCATTGATGGCAGTACATCGGGCTATGCACAGGCAGCTGGGGCTCTATTAGCAGATAACTTTACGGTTGAAACCCTCAATCTGGCCCAAACAGCCGCTGTCCCTGACGATGCCAATGCGGTCATCATTGCAGGCCCCAAACAGGCATTTTTTGAACCCGAAGTAGAGGCCCTAGAAACCTATTTGAATCAAGGGGGCAGCGTGCTGCTCATGGTTGATCCCCAAACAGAGCCAGGACTAGATTCATTGCTGAACGATTGGGGTGTCTCCCTAGATGAGCGCCTCATCGTAGACGCGTCTAATACAGGGCAAATTGTAGGGCTTGGGCCTGCGGCACCGCTGGTTACAAATTATGGCGACCATCCTATTACCGAAGCATTTAGTAGTGGTCGCTCCTTTTATCCGCTGGCTAGACCCGTCTTCCTAGAACCCAGGGAGGGAGTAGACGCCATGCCATTACTCATTAGTAACGCCCAAAGCTATGCCGAAACGCTCTCTGAAACCGGTGAACTCAATGTAGATACGCAAAATTCACCAGAAGGCCCGTTCAACATTGGTGTTGTGTTAACTAGAGAAGCTAACCCGGATTCAAACAATATAGAAAGCACTGCAGAAGAACCCACATCTGAAGCGACCGAGACTGATGCCCCAACAGACGCTGCTGAAACAGATGAAACGCCAGACGAAAACCAAGACGCGGCTGACCCAGAACCGACTGAAGCGGCAGCAAATAATGAAGCACGCCTGATTGTGATTGGCAATGCTACATTTGCCACTGACGGGCTTTTTGACCAGCAGCTAAATGGAGATGTCTTTCTCAATAGTGTTACCTGGCTTAGCAATCTAGAAGATTCTATTCTGTCTATTCGTCCAAAAGAGATTACAAATCGACGTATCGTCATGACGCTGTCACGACAATTTCTAGTCATTGTTCTCGCATTAGGTGTCTTCCCGCTAGTGGGTCTCCTCGGTGCTGGGGTGACTTGGTTCCGTCGTCGCTAAGGAGAAAAATCGTGAAGATACAGCGCAGTACAGGATTTTTGTTGGGTGTTGCGATCGCGCTAACAGCGGCGGTTGCCATCTTTGAGACCCAAAAAGGTCGAGAGTCTAGCAGTAGTGGTGAAACTCTGTTTGATTTTGCCGAATCTGACGTCAGTGCCCTCAGCGTAGAACGAGACGATACTACACTCGCTTTCACCAAAGTAGATAATTCATGGCAAATGACTGAGCCTGAAGAAACTCCGGCAGATCCCTCTTCGGTTGCATTCTTACTCAACATCATTACCAACGACACTATTCAAGAAACGTTAACAACCCCGTCAGATCAGTTAGACACTTACGGACTAGAAGCTCCAAAAGCAACCGTAAACCTAACGGTCGACGACGAAGACTACACACTTGCCATTGGCGATGAAGATTTCAGTGGCACATCGCTTTATGCTATGACAACCGATGATGTGACAGAAACCGAGCCGGTTGAGGTTTTTCTAATACCCCAGGGCATAGAAAATGGCATTGAGCGTCCAGTCAACGACTGGATTGCCAAAAGTGACGATGAGCCGGATACGGCAGAGCCTCTGCCAGAATCCGAAAACTCGACCAGCGATCAGGGGGAAGTGCCCGCAAACTCTACAGAAACAGCCGAGTAGCTGGTCGCTAGATAGATTGTAAAAAATCAGGTCAGTAGTCACCAAACACAAAATTAACAAGAACTTGGCAAATCAAGACAGGAACTTAATCAGCCAAGTTTGATTCATTAGCTATAGTCAGGTAACAATGATCAAACAATACTTACGTATATCTAACTTACGTATGTGCTTGATTGTAGTTTGCAAGGGTAGTGATCCAGATCAGTTTTGGCATTCGTTTCAAAACTAAGATTTGGGCCAGGGTCAACTGTAAGCTTGGCAAATATTTGTTGGCACAGTTTACTCAACCCGTCTCGATATTAGGGTGTTTCTTATTCCAGTGATTTACTTTTATTCGGTGAAAACGTTGTAGTTATATTTTTCGATTTAACCTCGGCTGATAAAGGGTTTGTCAGATTTATGTAATTTTTGGCAAAGTCTACAGGAAGCAGCGAAATGTTCTGATTCACAGCAATCAAGATCGAAATATTAAAGTGAGCCATATTGATTTGGCCACAGCCATAGTGTTGATAACACTGTGGCCTACCCTTAGGCTTTATCAGTTTTTTAGAAAATTGATAAGCACCGTGAAGTTCTTGTGTTCCCACCGAATTCTCACGGTTATTCACTGGTTCATTTGAAAAAATGGGCATAATTCTATTGAAGATATTTAAGTGAAGTTTCTAGATATCTCTGGGGCCAATTGCACATAGCTGTAACTAGTTAGGACCTTTATCTGGACTCAGTATCCCTTTCTATCAATGGAATTATTTGTTGAAATTTATATAGTTGAAATTCAGATTTAGTATCTGATATCGCTTGGTATCATCACCCTTTCTGTTGTAATTAGTTCCTTCCCCCAGTGAGGTTCAATGGCATCTCAAGATAACTCTGTTAAAGAGATAGAAATAGATTTACAGAAGTATTGGCGAGTGCTGCAGCGTCGCTGGCTAATTGCTCTAACTGTTTTTGGCCTGACAACGACTGCCGCAGTCGGCGCTGGCATTACTCAGAAACCTGAGTATGAAGCTGAATCAAAGCTTTTATTCGAACTATCCAACCAGGCATCATCCTTGGTGGGGTTTGAAGGCGGAGCAAGGGAGCTTAGAGCCCTGACTAATTTAGACAACCCGCTTGACACTCAAATTGAGGTTTTCCAATCTATTCCGCTGGTCCAGCAAGTCATCGAAACGCTGAAGCTGCAGGATGATGATGGCGAGCTGCTTAGCCCTGAGGACCTGCTAGCTAACCTTACGGTTACGGGAGTTCCAGGAACAGACGTTCTCAGAGTCACCTACACATCAGATGACCCAGAGCTAGCGGCTAGAGTGGTCAATACTCTGTCGGATGTTTACATTGAAAACGATATCCAGACAAATCGTGCTGCAGCCGTGGCAGCTCAAGAATTTATCAGTGCCCAGCTACCTGAATCTGAAGCAGCCGTTGACGAAGCGGAAGCTGCCCTACGTAGATTCAAGGAAGGAAACAACATTGTCGATCTCGAAGAAGAGTCACGCAATTTAGTTGAGTCACTGTTCACATTAGACAGTACGCTGATTGACCTCAAATCTCAGCTGGCTGATCGAACTGCTCAAGCATCTAAGCTTCAGCAAAAGCTTAAACTTAGTTCTGACGAAGCCTTTGCTGTCGGACTTGTCAGTGAGTCCCCTGGTATTCAAAGTGCTCTAGAAGGCTTGCAAACAGTTCAAGCTGATCTCAGCGTGGCTCGGGCTCGCTACCGCGAAGAGCACCCTGAAATTGTGACTTTGCGCAATCAAGAAGCTGAGCTACAGGCTCTACTTCAAGAACGTCTTGACATAACACTCAGTGCAAATGAGTTAAATCTACCTGCCGACGATCTCCAGTCAGGACAGCTAGAACAAGATCTGATTGCAGCCTTCTTACAGCTTGACGGCGAACAGTCAGGTTTAGAGCAACAGGTCGAACAACTGGCCAATGCTCGATTGAGTCAGCAAAGTCGGGCTCGGGTCATTCCAGTTTTAGAAAAGCAAGAGAGATCGTTAGATCGCCAGCTTCAAGCAGCACAAACCACTTTTGAAACACTGCTACAAAATCTTCAGCAGGCTCAGGTACTGGAAAATCAGAACGTTGGAAACGCACGTATAGTTTCACCCGCTCTGATTCCTAGTGAGCCTGTCGGTCCATCACTCAAGCTGTTCTTACTAGCAGGTGGTGTTATCGGTAGCTTGTTGGGTCTAATCGCGGCATTCCTGGTCGATCTTGTAGATCGCTCTGTAAAGACCGTACAGGAAGGTCAAGAACTATACGAATATCCCCTCTTGGGTATTATTCCTGCTTGGAAGAGAGCCAATGCCAGAGGTTCAGATATCCCCAGCATTCTGGTGAGAAACACGGAGCATTCCGCTGTCTTGGATGCCTATCAGGCTTTGCAAGCCAATCTCAAGTTTTCCTGCGTTGGCACCCGTGTTAAGACAATCACAGTCACCAGTGCGGTAGGCGGTGAGGGTAAGTCAGAAGTTGCGGCCAACCTAGCGGTCACACTCGCTCATCTCGGCCATTCTGTTTTAGTTGTTGACGCTGATCTTCGTAAGCCGACACAGCACCATATTTGGGATTTACCCAACGTACAAGGATTGAGCAACTTTGCCTCAGGACAGGTACCACTTAAAGATGTCATTGTCCCCCAAGAGCCCAATCTGCACATCCTCACGGCTGGTGTTATTCCGTTCAATCCCTTAGCTGTTTTAGAGTCTCAGCTGATCACATCGCTGCTTCAGGCGAGTGAAAAAGCGTACGACTATATCATCATTGACAGCCCACCTATTTTGGGGCTGGTTGATGCCGTCACCATAGGGCGAGCAACAGACGGGGTTCTACTTGTTATGCGTCCTGGCATGGCAAATGCTGATAACATTCGTGCCACCAAAAAGATGTTGGCACAGTCCCAGCAGAATGTATTAGGACTAGTAGCTAATGGCATCAATGTGAAAGGTAACTCTGATCGCTATTTCTATAACAATCAGACGCACAGGGTTAGCGAGCCGCAGCAGCCAAACTTTTCCAACGTTTCCAACGGCCAAACCGTCAGTAATTCAGCCAACGTAAATGGTCGACTATAGATTTTAGTTGAGCTTATATCCCTTGCTTTTGCAAGGGTCCCTTGCTTTTGTAAAGGGCATTCCTATCCTAAAACGACCTTAAACCGATGTTCCAACTAAGCCACTTATATAAATCTATACCTCTAGCACTTGGATTGATGTGCTGTACATCCACAGCAGTACTGGCGCAAGAAACTACGCTGCCGCCAGAGCCTGTACCTAGTCAAGCAGTCCCCCCTAATAACTTCACTTCTGTTCCCACTAGCTATGCGGCTTCGTCATCTTATTTGCTAGGGCCTGGAGATCGTATCGAAGTGAGTGTCTATGGATATCCAGAGTACACCGGGCCTTTATCGGTCCTACCCGATGGAACAATTGCTCTGCCTATCGTAGGCAAGGTGAATGCAGAAGGCAAAACCACTGACCAACTGACTCAAGAACTAAGAGTGATTTTGGATAGGATTTTGGTTGATCCAGCCGTCTCTATTTCCTTAAATTCTCTACGTCCTGTTGTTATTAACGTATCTGGAGAAGTGTATCGTCCTGGTCCGGTTCAGCTGCAGGATACAACTAATGTCAATCAAGACATTGAAATTGCCTATGCTCCTCCTTCAGTTAGTGAGGCACTAGTGGAAGCTGGTGGAGTTAGACGGACAGCAGACATTCGAAATGTTATTGTCGTCCGTAAATTACCTAACGGTGAAACAGTCAACGCAGAGATTAATCTTTGGGATGCTCTATGGACGGCTAGCTTACCGGAAGAAATGCTGCTGCGCGATGGTGATCTTGTCTTTGTGCCTCGATTGGCCGAAGGTGAAGTCATGGATAGCCAGTTACTAGCAAGATCGAGTTTAGCTCCAGATACAGTCCGTGTTCGTGTAGTTGGTGAGGTAACCAACCCCGGAGAAGTTGCAGTATCACCCAATAGCTCTTTATCTAGTGCAGTTGCGATCGCAGGCGGTCCTACCGATGATGCCAGATTAAAAGATGTTGCTTTTGTTCGTATGGATGAAACCACTGGCGAAGTAGTAGAAGAAGTGGTTGATCTTCGCAATCTGGTAGATACCTATCAAGTTCAAGATGGTGACGTTATTGTAGTACCTAAGACAACCAGCGGTTCAGTTCTAGACCTAGCCGCTCGCTTAGTCAATCCACTGGGCTTTTTACTTAGAATTTTTGATTAATTGAGCTTAGTCAAGCCCTGATTTTATCAGGGCTTGACTGCATTATAAGACTGGTATTATTTACAGCTAAGAGAATCGATTCTAAACCAACTATATAGTTACTCTTTATTCCAAAAACTTGCACAATAATGCAAAAAAAACTGAAGCGATTATTTTCTGACAAGCTAGTCAAAAATATCGGTTGGCTAACAGCGAGTCAAATTTTTAGGCGGGTTATCCGTATCGCTATCGTAGTTGTTTTAGGTCGAGTCTTATCTGCCGAAGAATATGGTCTAATGGCGATTATATTCGCCGTCACCGATTTCTCAAACGTCTTTATACAAAAAGGTGGAATTGCACCCAAAATAATTCAAGCCGACAAAGAAGAAATCAACGACCTAATAGACACAGCCTACTGGACAAACTGGATTCTATGTGTAGGAATCTTTCTTCTCCAATGTTTGATGGCCTTCCCCATTGCCTTGTTTTATGAAAACAATAGGCTGATATTGCCCATCATGGTGATGGCAACCACCTACTTAGTTAACCCGTTCTATGCGGTTCAAGACGCACTACTTCGACGCGAGAATAAGCTAAAAATTGGTGCCATAGCGACTGCCCTTAACTCTGTTGTGAGTCAGACACTTTTAATTATCCTAGCGCTGATGGGCATGGGAATTTGGAGTGTGGTTTCAGCATTAATGATTGCTCAAGCATGTTGGTTGATTGTCTACAGAAAAAATCATTCTTGGCGTCCAACTGGAAAATTCACGCTGAGAGGATGGAGAGCAATCTTTGATTTCTCTAAATATCCTTTGGGCATTGAAATGCTCAACTATCTGAGATCAAACATTGATTATTTGCTGATTGGTCGCTTCTTTAGTGTTGAGCAGTTAGGTCTTTATTTCTTTGCTTTTAATGCAGGACTGGGATTGAGTCTCACAGCCATCAATATGGTCTCTAACTCTGTCTTCCCCTATCTGTGTGAGGCGCGAGATAACCTGTCTTCTCTGAAAAAAAGCTATTCAAGAAGCGTAAAAATTTGTGCCGCCATTATATTTCCATTGGTTTTATTACAGAGCACTTTAGCTCCATTTTATGTACCTATTGTATTTAGTCAGAAATGGATTCCTGCCATTCCAATTCTGATTATGATTTGTTTGTCTGCGCTGCCTAGACCGTTTGCCTTGGTTGCAGAGCAATTACTGTTAGCCGTCGACCGGGGTATGGATGGTCTGAAATGGAATATTTTCTTTACGGTGATATTCACGGCAGCAATCTTAGTAGCTGCACAATTTAATATCTTTGTCGTCGCAGCCGTTGTCCTCGGGGTTCATCTTTTACTTCTTCCTATATTTAGCATTGTGGTATCAAGATCCGTATTTTCTGGCAAAGGGGCATTCTCTCCTTCTTGATACTTATTGATTAATCCTAGAATTTGATGAATCTTTTCGGCCTATCATCATGACATCAACTCCATTCGTTTCAGTTGTTATTCCTGCATATAACGCCGCTGCCTTTCTGCCAGAGGTAATCCAGTCCGTTATAGATCAGTCCTATTCCGAATGGGAGTTGCTAGTCATTGATGATGGATCAACAGATGATACAGCAACATTAGTCAACCAATACAGTGAATCAGACAGCAGAGTACGCCTTATTTCTAAAGAAAACGGTGGCGTTTCTGTAGCTCGTAATTTAGGCGCTGAGATTGCGACGGGTGAGCTAATCGCCTTTCTAGATTCAGACGACCTTTGGCTAAAAGATAAGCTGTCAGTTCACGTTGACTATATGAAGTCCAATCCAAAGGTGGGGGTAAGCTTTTCAAGGGTTGAATTGATAGAGTCTGACGGCTCAACCACTAACAAACTTACAGATAATATTGTCGATACTCTCAAACCACAGGATCTGTTTTACAGCAATCCCACGGTGACGACATCCAATCTCGTCATTCGAAAGTCGGTTTTTCAGGAGTTAGATGGCTTTGATGCCTCGATGCAGTATAACGAAGACATTGATCTTCTATTTAGGCTCGCTATTCAAAACCACTGGAAAATTGAAGGTATCGATCAGGTATTAGTCCAATATCGTCTACATTCCTCTGGTTTATCTTCAACACTGAAGAAAATGGAAGAGGGCTGGGTAATATTGATGACAAAGGCTCGTCAAAAAGCACCTAGCTTGGTCGACGAACATTATCAAGCGGCTCAAGCGGCTCAGTTGCAGTACTTAGCTAGACAGACATTGCGGCTAAATTTGTCAGCGTTTCTCGGTGTTTCTTTTGTCAATCGAGCATTGATTAGCAATTGGAAAAACCTGTATAAAACACCTAAGTTAGTAGGTCTAGCTTTGCTGGTTTATCTCAAATTAGCGACATTCAACATTATTAAATTTAGTATTTAGAAAAAATATCCAGACTATTTTTACTGAAAACGTACAGACACGTAGTTGCCAATAGCTGTTCTGAGATTCAAATAATGGGGGCGTCATGTTAAAGATCCCAAGATTTATAGAATATACTTTTGTCTGTTTTAGCCTATGGTTTTTCATAGGCAATCCCATTAACTTGATTACCAGTGGAGGAGCTGGTCAGATTGTAGATGTTAGCCAGGCCCAAAGTAATTTCTTACTGCCGGCGATCAGCATGATGATATATGCGATCGCTACTACATGTTTGATTTTACGTTGGAAGCTCATTCTAGCTAAGCTACGCTCTAGTCCACAGTCCCTCTTATTGATATTATTTCTGCTACTCGTTTTTATCTCACCAGAGTGGTCAGCGCGTCCTAACATTTCCTCACGTCGAAGTATTTTATTTTTAGGTTCAACCGCATTTTCTGTCTTCTTTTCACTCAGCTTTAGTTTTAAGCAGCAGCTTCGCTTTTTAGCTATCGCCCTGTGTATGAACACAGTTGTGTGTTTTTTATTTGGAGCCTTACTACCAAAGTATGGGGTTATGCACCTTCCCCCACACACCGGTTCATGGCGGGGTGTACACTCTCATAAAAATCAGCTGGGAGCACAAATGGCATTGACCACAGTGCTTTTACTGGCAACCCAGTATATGGGTATTTTCCAACGTAGAGGACGGTTCATCATTAGGGGTGTCATGCTTATCTCAGCCTTCTTGGTTGTTGCAGCCAATTCAACGACTGGGATTTTGGCAACATTTACAATGACACTGACATTTTTTATCTGTAATACCCTAAAGCTTAACTACAGATATATGGTTATTGCCGTAAGCTCTGTTGTCTTACTGGCAGGTGGAGCAACTATTTATGTTCAAGCAAATGCTGACAGTTTGCTAGGGGCGTTTGGTAAAGGGACGGACCTGTCGGGTCGAGACGATCTCTGGCCAGCTGTTTGGCATATGATTTCCCTGAAGCCATTATTTGGCTACGGATATGAAGGGTTCTGGGGCCCAGCTGGAGGCCCGGCTGATCTTCTACGACAAATCGTTGGTTGGCCTGCACCCAACGCACACAACGGATTTCTAGAGATTTTACTGTCTGTAGGCTGGGTTGGTGGCGTTCTTTTCTTTAGCAGTTTTCTTATCGCCATAATAAAGTCTGTCCAGTTAGTCAGAATTACTAAACAGTCATATGCTATTTCTCCAGTGATTGTTTTAGTCTTTCTGTCACTCAGTAATATGACAGAAAGCAATCTTTTTATTCGCGACTCATGGATTTTATTTGTATGGGCATCCTTGTCTTCTATACAAATACTATCGACATGGTCTGAAAAATCAGAGCGTGAGCCGGAATATAGCTTAGAGTCTGCAGTGCCAGAGAGGGTGACTTAGCTTTGACTCCAAAACTGACAAGGAGCCTATTTCTGTCAAAATTTATACCCTCTCTGAAAGTTTACGAAATCAGGTCTTTCACCCCAAGATATAAATATTTCTAGGCTTCAAAATTAGTTTAATAAAACCTTTAAGATAATCTAGGATGCTCGGCGATCGATTAAGAGTCTACATTTGAAATCTCCGACTTTCGTCTGAAAATAGTGCTTCCAATATGTATACGTTAGTTAGATAGTGCCTCTTTAGGAGTGGGAGAATTTTCATGAACAAAAAGCTTGTGTCTGTCATCATCCCGGTCTACAAGGCTGAGGATTATGTAGAGCGAACGATACGGTCAGTTCTAGCACAGACGTATAGTGACCTTGAGGTCGTCATTGTTGATGATGGTTCCCCCGACCAAAGTATTGATGTTTGTCGTCGATTTGACGATCCGAGAATCAAAATTGTTCAACAAGCTAATCGAGGACTAGCCGGTGCTAGAAACACAGGCATTAGAAACTCAACTGGTGACTATATTGCCTTAATCGACGCAGACGATCTCTGGACAAAAGACAAGATTGAAAAACATGTCAATCATCTGGAGAACAATCCTAAAATTGGGATTAGCTTTAGCTATTCTGAGCTAATCGATGAGCATGATAAGTCTACGGGGCTTAAACAAATTCCCACAAAAATAAAAGATATTACACCTCAGTACATTCTCCGTCGCAATCCTATTGGCAACGGCTCATCGCCCGTATTCAAGCAGCAGGTCTTTAAGGACATCGAGTTTAAGGATAATCTCTACGGAACTGAGGAAACCTTTTACTTCGACGAGAGCTTCAAAAGAGCGGAAGATGTTGAGTGCTGGTTACGAATAGCCGTAGAAACTAAGTGGGAGTGTGAGGGCATCCCCGAACTACTAACTCTATATCGCGTGAATCCCGGTGGGTTATCCGCTAGCGTTTTGCTTCAATATGAATATCTAGAGAGAATCATCGATAAGTACAACACAGCTTATCCAGAAATCTTTTCTGATGTTGTCGATCTTACAAAAGCTTATTTTCAAAGGTATATCGCTCGACGTGCGATTAGCATGAGAGATGGCAAATTAGCCGTTGAAATGCTTCACAAAGCTCTAGCATGTGACCTACGCATCTTGTTTGAGGAACCAAAGAAAACGCTGATTACAATGGCAGCCGCCTATTTTTTATATCTCTTCCCGACGAGATTCTATATGCAGTTGGAGCAGGTCGCTATGAATTTTGCTAAGGGCTTCTAAAAGTTAGCCTGTTCGAAGATAGAGAACCGCCTAATGAACACAGGCACAAGAACTATATATCACGAGTCTTATTTTTAACTAGGTTCCCAGGATGACCTTAATTTCTAACAGTAAAAAATTTGTGTTTGTCCATCTGCATAAGTGCGGTGGAACTAGTATCGAGCGCGCGCTTGACCAGGAAACAGAGTGGAATGACGTCATTCTGGGCAGCACAAAGTATGGAGAAAAGATACAACAAGCCTATGAGAAAAAGTTTGGTATTTATAAACATTCATCGGCTGCTGAGATAAAACGCCTCATGGGTGAAGCACTTTGGAATGAATACTTTACCTTCTCTATAGTTAGACATCCTATTGATCGGATGGTGTCATTCTACGAATATCTGAAAACGTATTATCTGGGAGGCTACAGAGGCACCGCGATTAAGCTGATGTACTCCATAGACCAGGTTAAAACGGTTCCTCCTGCGTTGACTCAGCTGCCTAAGCTATATGATGCTTTTAGATGGCCAGGTATCGTCGCTTGTCTCAACAGTAGTACAGTATCTGAGTTTATTCACTCAGAAGAATGCTGGAAATCCTATGGAACGATGTCTCAGTTCCAACAGCTGGCAGACGAAACCGGTGAGAATCTAATTGTTGATCATGTTGGCCGACTAGAAGACATTAACACCGATTGGGAGTTTATCTGTCAAAAGATAGGCAGCTCTGTCTCTTTGCCCCACGCTAATAAATCTAAGCGGAAGTATAGAGACTGGAGGAAATACTTTAGCCTAAACGATATCAACTTCTTAGAGGAAAAGTACGAGAAAGACATTGAAGCATTTAGCTACACAATTTAAACTTTACAACTTGTCTCAAAGAAGATTTTTTGACAATTTAAGTTCTTTAATCCTGCCTAAGAAAAGTGGCGTTGCATAATCTATACAGAAAGGCTGTGAGGTAGTTAGCATATGAAATGGGCTGTTATTGCTGCATATTTTAGACAAGAGCATATCGATAATCATATTTGGTTAAGTCGCTTGGTTCCAGAGGAAAAATATGATTTCCAGCTAATAGAACGCTCTGAGCCAATTACAAACTGGCACGATAGAAAGGTAAAGTTCACTACCTTCTCGCAGTGGATAATTCACTGGAAACATGCAGCATCGGCTCTGAACAGCGATGCCAGTGGCGTTATCACCCTATTTCCCCAACTACCTACTGTTGTTGGTTTACAGAAGATCCTACGACGGTCAAACAAGCCTGTCGTCGCTTGGACCTTTAACGTCGGCAATTATAAAGTCGGTACGCTACGGCGCTGGTTATCTCAGCTCAGCCTGAGGCAAATTGATCGATTTGTTGTCCACAGTCGTCAAGAAATTGACATCTACAGCGAGTGGTTAAATCTTCCAAAAGATAGGTTTGAGTTCGTTCCTTTCCCTTGTTCTGGCATTGAAGGAGACTATGCAGAAGACAAAGAGTCTCCGTTTATAGCATCTCTAGGCTCAGCTCATCGAGATTTTCCCTGCTTTTTCCAGGCTGTAGAAGAGCTAGATATCCCAACAATTGTGGCATCTGGCAAGTCGGCACTAGAGGGTATCGACATTCCCAATCGGGTGCAGACACCCTTTGGCATATCTCGGGCAGACTGTCACAAAATTGCTCAAGAAGGTCGCATAAATGTAATTCCTTTGCAGGATAAACCGGATGTTACAGCGGCTGGCCATGTCACCGTTATTGAAGCTATGCACATGGGGCGACCCATTATTGTGAGTGATTGTTACCGCATGAGTGACTACATTCAGCATGGCGAAACTGGCTGGCTTGTAAAGCCTGGTTGTGTCGAGAGCTTAAAGGAAGCCATCACAACACTTTGGCACGATGAAGAGTTACGTAATCGTTTAGGACAAAATGCCAAAGCCTATGCGCAAGAGCACTTTACAGAGCATGCTGCAGCAACAGCATTAGAAAAAATCCTTGATGACGTGACTGGTCAACAACGCACTTATGCTAGCTCATCAGTTTCATAGCACTGAGTTCTGGCAAAAGCGCATCCGATAAAGTGCGTTGCTAGATGATAGGTGCTCTGCTTTAAACGTCATCAAGAGTAACTGATAAATTAACTGTACAAAAGGCATGCATCTGGCAAAAATTACCAGATGCATGCCTTTTGTATGTCATAACAATGCCTTATCAAATCTTTTGATCTCTAAGTTTATTCAAACAGCTCCCTGTAGTATGGTGGCCATACTTTCAAGGCAAATAACCATGACAACGTTACTAATTAAAAATATCCACACTTTGGTAACGATGGATGAGCAACGGCGTGAGATTCGTCATGGGGCAATGCTGATTCGCGACCATGTGATTGAACAGGTGGGCAACACTGATGAACTGCCGGATACAGCTGATCAGGTGTTGGATTTGCGAGATCGCCATGTTGTAATGCCAGGGATGGTGAACACTCATCACCACTTTTTTCAGAATCTGACACGGGTAGTCCCAGGGGCTCAAAATAGTGAACTGTTTGGATGGTTAAACACCCTTTACCCTATTTGGTCTAAGTTGACTGCGGAAGGCATGCGCCTTAGTAGTCAACTTGCGGCAGCTGAGCTGATGCTGACAGGGTGCACCACCGCCAGCAATCATATGTATTTGTTTGTTAATGACTGCACTTTAGATGAGGAGATTGAGGCGGTAAAGAGCATGGGTCTAAGATTTCATGCGAGTCGTGGCAGTATGAGTTTAGGTAAAAGCAAAGGAGGGTTGCCTCCAGATGCAATTGTTGAAAATGAGAGTGATATTCTCAAGGACTCTCAGCGTCTGATTGAGAAGTACCACAATCCTAAACGGTATGCTCAAGTACGTATTACATTGGCTCCATGTTCGCCGTTTTCAGTATCTCAAGATTTAATGCGAGTCAGTGCAGATATGGCTCGTAGCTACGATGGGGTACGTTTACACACTCATTTAGCAGAGAACTCTTCAGATGTAGAATACAGCTTGGAAAAATTTGGTCTGCGACCAGGAGAGTATGCAGAAGCGGTCGGGTGGTTAGGCCATGATGTGTGGCACGCTCACTGTGTAAAGTTGAGCGATGAGTCAATCACAAAGTTTGGTCATACAGGTACGGGGGTCGCTCACTGCCCCTGTAGTAATATGCGTCTTGCTAGCGGCATTGCCCCTATCCGTAAAATGCTTGATCGTAAAGTACGGGTGGGTATAGGGGTAGATGGGGCAGCCTCAAATGATGCGAGCCATATGCTGCAGGAAGCACGCACTGCTTTTTTGCTGGCTCGAGTGGCTGCGGAGGATGTCGCTACGATGACAGCCAGGGAAATTCTAGACGTGGCCACCCGTGGTGGAGCCAAGGTTTTGGGGCGAGATGATATTGGCTATTTAGCCCCTAACATGGCTGCCGATTTTGTTGCTTTTGATATTGATCGACCGGAATTTGCAGGGACCCATGCTGATATAGTAGCGGCTTTAATCTTTTGCCAAATTCCCCAAGTTAGCTACAGCTTTATTCATGGGCGTTGCGTAGTAGACGCTGGTCAGCTAACCACAATAGATTTGGCTCGGCTGCTGACTGAGCATGGGCAATATGCAAAACAGCTGACAACAGGTTGTTAATAAACTTGGAATGGCTTCTATTTAGACCGTTTCAGGGATAAAATATTTTTTGTGCAAGGATTTTATTTATTGATCGTGCTAGCTCTGTTGCTGTAAACATAAGAGCCCCTTACCACCTTAGGTTTATCAACTTGAGGATTGGCGGCAGCTGAGTTGGGCAAATATCCTAGGCAGGGACATTTGCTGGATGGCTTACGTCTAGTTCAAATATCTAGATACAAAAGGGTTTTGTATCTGATGTCTGTTGTTATTAACGGCGTCTGAGTTCATTGAGATGGGCTGTAGATGACGTTTTTAAAGGTGTGGTGAGTGTGAGGCTACATGACTGCAAAAGACTTGTTGAATCAAGGGGTAGATCTGGCACGACAACGTGACTGTACAGGTGCGATCGCACTTTTTAATACTGTCATTGAGTATTTACCAAACTACGCCAAAGCCTATTACAACCGGGGATGTGCCCACTACGCATTAGGCAACCACAGCGTTGCTGTTGAAGATTTAAGCTGGGCGATTCATCTTGCCCCCACCTATGCATCGGCCTATATCAATCGAGGGAATGCTCACCGCAAACTGGGTCATACCGATGCGGCCTTAGAAGATTTTGAACATGGCATTCAGCTGACCCCACTATCTACGCGAGGGTACTGCAATCGCGGACTGCTGCGTCTAGAGCTGGGCAACTATGAGGGCGCTGTTCGGGATTTTGACTATGCCCTTAAGCTACAGCCTCATTTTCCTCGAGGCTATCTATGGCGGGGTGTGGCTTGGCTGCGGTGTGGTGATTTTCAGTTGGCCATCACTGATCTCAATCGAGCGTTGTCACTGATACCGGCCTGCGCCACCACCTACAATCAGCGGGGGTTAGCCCACTTTTACCAGGCAAATCATAAACAAGCTCTAGCAGATTTTAACCAAGCGATCGCACTTGATAAAGACTTTGCAGACGCTTACAACAACCGAGCAGCACTGGAGACAGAGCTTGGCAATTATGCGGGTGCCATGAAGGACTACTGTATCTCTCTACGGCTCAATCCCGCCCTCACAAATGTTTACCCTCAGACCCTGGAGCAATTGAGTCATGTGCTTCAAGATTGTCCGACCACAGGCAAATTGGCCCTACTAAACAATCGAGGCAATACACGCGCCAATCTAGGAGACTTTGGTGGAGCCCTTGACGACTACACCGAGGCGTTGCGTATGGAGCCAAATCATGACTTTATCTACATCAACCGTGGGTTAGTCCAGCTGTATAAGCATCACTATGAGATGGCAGCCACCGATTTTAGCAGGGCTATTGAGCTAAATTCGCAGTGCGCCGAAGCCTACAGCCATCGCGGGGGTATTCGACAGCACCTAGGCGATTTAACCGGGGCACTGACAGACGTTAACCAGGCGATTGGTCTAAATCCATCGTTAGTGAATGCCTATGTGCATCGGGGCCGCATTCATGTGGATCTCAACAATTATCAGGAGGCAATGAAGGACTTTGACCAAGCATTAGCACTGCAGCCTGACGCCGCACACACCTTAAATGAACGGAGCGTAGTGAGATTTCACCTCAATGATACCGAGGGAGCTTTAGCCGACGTTAATCGTGCTTTGGAGCTTCAGCCACAGTTTTCAGATGCCTATATTAACCGCAGTTTGATTCGATTTGACCAGGGTGATCGCTCCGGTGCGCTAAGTGATATCGATGTGGTGATGACCATCAACCAACGTCGGGCAAACAGAGGGGAGCGGGCAATCGCCTAGGTCAGTCATCTTCCCAAACTTCAAACGAATCAATATCGATAGCTGATTCGGTACTTTCTGGCTGATTATTTAGTTTATCTAGGGCATTTTCTACAGTATTTTCCAACGCTTTATTGATAGGACCGATCCGTTTTTTTGCTTTGGAAAACTGCTGCGTAAACTGCGATCGCAATCCCTGGCTTCGATCTTGCAGCTGCCGAGTTGTCGACTGTAGTTGCTCATTTAAATCATCGGGTAGCCAGCGTTCTTGAGCGTAGCCCGACCAGTCCTGTGCCCGTTGCTGCACTTGATCGGCTAACGATTGAGCGGTGGTTTGGGCCGTCGTTTGCCAACCCTGCTGATCACTGGGTACGGCTTCATCAGCATAGTAATCAGCCTGCTCAACCGACTGAGCCGCCACCATCATCCGTTTGCGCCCAGCACTAATAATTGCCTCTGGGGGTAGTCCATACAGTCCTGACTGACCGGATTGCGCAAATAGATATTGCACGACAGCCCCACTCCCTTCAAACCGATAGTCCACAATCTGTCCCACACAGTTGCCCGTATCAGTCCACACCTCTAGCCCCATCATCGACTGGGCTGACGCATTTGCAGATGCAGAATCTTGGGTGCGCAGAACAATGCTATCGCTTCCAATGTTGACGATCTGGCTCCAGCTAAAAACAGGGCGCTGTCGCTGCCACACTGGTCCTTTACACAGGAGTGCCACCACATGCCCCTGATTTAGATCTACTAGCAGATCGTCCACCAGCCCTAGTTCCTCAGTGGTGCCATAATCAAGCATTAATCGGCCAATTAATGAACTTTGCCGTAGGACGGACTCATCAGCCATGGGAGCAACTCTATAAAACGCCTGTACTTGAGTTATAGCACCCTGACTCACTTTTCTTTATGAGGGATGGAGTCTATTGACTCTGTAAGACGGTAGTAAAAACAACACCGCCAATTGGCCGATCTTTAAGGCTTATATTAATTCTGTGGGGTTTTCCACCTAGTAGAACCACACTCGCTTTATAAAATGTAGTAGAAGCAACTCTTGGGTAGAGGGACTTATGGATATCGCAATTAAGCGTCCTATTCTAGTCGGTGGTTTAGGTCTCAGCGCCAGTCTGTGGTTATTGGATGTGGTGCATCATATGCCCATGGATGGATCGTTAGTCTTAGGTGCGATCGCACTGGGGTCAGGACTATGGTGGTTCCGTCAGCAAAGTCAACGCAGCGTGGTTCCTACCATCCCTAAACAGGTGCAAGTACAGCGCGATACCATTGACCAAGCCCTAGAGCGTATAGACAATCTAATTGATCGGCTATTAGCGGCAGACAGTAAAGCCGACGCCCAGGCAGAAATTTATCGCACCGAGTATGACCTCTTGCTTGACAGTTTGGAGCGTACCGATTTAAAAGTTGCGATCGCTGGCCACAAGGCAACCGGCAAGACCGCTCTCCGTCACTGTCTGCAGGCATCATACGAGCCACCATTACTTACATTCACGGACCACAACGATGCTGACTTGGTGCTGCTGTTGGTAGCAGGCGATATGACGGCCTCAGAATTAAATCAGCTAGAAACGCTGGTTTCTGAAGGCTATCAGGTGCTGGTAGTACTCAATAAGCAAGACCAGTACACACCGATGGATAAAGCCGTGGTGCTTGATCGCATTAAAGGACGAGTGGCAGAACGGGGAGTGGAGGTCGTTGCGATCGCAGCGAACCCAAATCCCATCAAAGTTCGTCGCCATTTAGAATCAGGTGAAATCGCCGAATTTTTTGAGCAACCCGCTGCCGACATCACACCCCTAACTCAGAAGCTGGATAGCTTTATTGCAGAACCAGCCCCCTTAGTCATGGCAACGACACTGCGGCAAACTAAAGTACTGCAGCAGCGAATTATCCAAGAGATCAATCTATACCGCCGCCAAAGGGCCATGCCCGTTATCGAGCAGATGCAGTGGATTGCAGCAGGTACCGCATTTGCCAACCCCATTATCACGGTCGATCTGCTAGCGACTGCAGCCATCAATGGCCAACTCGTACTAGACCTCGGCGCTATCTATGGTCAAAAATTCTCTGTAGACCAGGCCAAAGCCGCGGCAGGAACGATTGCCGAGCTAACCGTCAAATTGGGATTAGTGGAGCTAGCATCTCAGGCCCTAGGTACAGTGCTTAAAGCCCACATCACCACCTATTTGGCAGGTGGAGCCCTACAAGGTGTCAGCGCAGCCTACCTCACTCGCCTAGCCGGTCTAGCTTTGATTGACTACTTTGAAGAACAGAGTTTGCAAGAAACCACTGAGCTGAACTTTGCCGGACTAGGAGCTCGTCTACAAACACTGTTCCAACAAGCCCGTCAGGGATTGGCTCTCAAAGATTTTGTTACCCGAGCACTACCTCACCTGCCTGCTATTGGTGCTGCTGCAAACTAAAAGGTTTCAGCAAAAGCGGGCAACGGGCAATTGAATATTGCTGGGCAATTGAATATTTGCAATATTCAATTGCCCAAACGACAACTCTCAGCCTAAGCATTTAGCTCTGAGCACTCTTGTGAACCATGACTGACCCCGCTTTAATGCAGCCAACATCTACCCAGCAAAGCCCTGTCTCAAACGCAATAAAAACCGAGCACCCCCTTGTCAAACAAGCCCGTGAGAGTTTGCGACAAACTATTGATCGCTATATTCCACAGCTAGAGCTTACCCGCTCAGATGCTGATGAACTCAAGCGTCAGGCCGCTGTTAAATCTGGTATTGACCAGCTAACCACCCTTTTAAACAAGCTAGATAGCACTCTGTTACGGGTAGCTGTCTTTGGTCTGGTCAGCCGGGGAAAGTCCGCTGTACTCAATGCCCTTGTAGGCGAAAAGATTCTTGAAACAGGCCCACTAAATGGGGTTACCCAATGGCCTCGATCAATCTACTGGACACCGGCTGTGCCTGAAAGAGAGCAGACCATCAAAGTTGAGCTGATTGATACCCCCGGTCTAGATGAAATTGAAGGAGCCGAACGGGGCCAAGTTGCTCAAGACGTAGCTCAACAGGCTGATTTGATTTTATTTGTAGTAGCCGGAGACATCACCCGCACTGAATATACGGCCTTGCATACCCTCCACGAAACACGCAAACCGTTGCTGCTGGTCTTTAACAAAACAGACCTATATCCAGACACAGATCGTCAAGCCGTCTATAACAACCTACAGCGTCTCAAATCTCAGCTAACATCTACTGATAATTCTGAAACAGAGAACGACACAGAGAGTAACAGAACAATCTCACAGTCCGATATCCCGATTGTAGATGACATTATTTTAGTAGCGGCAGAACCTGCTCCATTGCAAGTGCGGGTAGAATGGCCCGACGGTCGTATAACTGAAGAATGGGAAAACCCTGCACCAGAGATTGAGCCACTTAAAACAGCTCTTGTTGAGCTATTTCAAACTGAGGGTCCAACGCTGGTGGCCCTAAATACACTCCATCAGGCCAATCAAGTTGACACCCATTTAGCCAAGGCGACTGCTGAGCTAAATCAGACCGCAGCTGACGATATTATTTTGCAATTTGCCAAATACAAGGCCGCAGCTGTTGCCTTAAACCCGGTAGCGGTACTGGATCTTTTAGGGGGCGTTGCCTCTGACTTGGTGATGATTCGCAATTTGGCCAAACTCTATGGTTTTCCCATGACTAGTTTTGAAGCTAGCAAACTGTGGCAGGCTATTGTTCGCAGTTCAGGCACGCTATTGATAAGTGAGCTAGGTAGCGGTTTACTTTTGGGCATTGGCAAAAGCGGCGCTGCTCTGTGGAGTATGGTAGACGGCTCTGCTGGGCTCACGGCCTATGCGGGAGCCATGGGAGCCCAGGCAGCAGCAGCCGGCTATGGCACTTACGCAGTAGGTCAGGCCGCCCGTGTGTATTTAGAGCAGGGCTGTTCTTGGGGACCTCAGGGTATAAAAACCCTTATGCAGACTGTTGTAAACAATGCTAAAACAGATTCGGTGCTTGAGCGTCTGCAACACGAGGTACGGCAATCTGTAGAAGAGAACTATAAAAACCCCCACAATAGCTAAACTCTTTTATAACTGAGAAATTATCTTTGCCAGCTGAAAGTCTAACTCTGTTAGTCCTTGAGCATCATGGGTAGTTAGCTGAACAAATACTTGATTGTACTTAATAACAATATCGGGGTGATGGGCAAGTTGTTCAGCAGGTTCAACCAGGCTGTTAACAAAATCAATCGCTTCAACAAAGTTGCTAAATGTGCGGCAATAAAATAGCGTTTCTCCGTCTGTTGACCATGCGGGCAGTGTTTGCATACGTTGCTGAATCTCTGCCTCATCTAGACGCATAGGGGCACTCTTAAGACTAATTTGAGAATAGCCAAAGGGTTGATCAATTCCGTACTCTACAGACACCAGAGTTTGAGAGTGTAAACTGGCGCTTAAAAGAAGATTTAGTACACAATCCATAGCATCAAGCCTAGTGGTCGCAGTGATTGTTTATGCATCTTTAGTAAACTACAGAATGACTATATTCACTGGCGTGATGGCGATCAAAGACTAAGTTAGCCTGAGCGAAAACTTAGAACCAGACCATAGCCAGTTAGCACAGACTTTCCACAAAATGCGACAATGGGGATTGTCAATATGTGTCACATTACTTAACTGGTATTCCCAATGCTAAAGCGACTAGCTGCACTAATCCTTATGTTTGCCACGATGTTTGGCCTACAGGCCTGCAGCGGTTCGGCCCCTGTAAGTCTGCTGGACTATGTCAATAGCTATCAGGGCTATCAGTTTAGCTACCCCACTGGCTGGCTTGAGATCAATGTTTCTAATGGTCCAGATGTGGTGTTTCACGACATTATTAATCCAACTGAGAATGTCAGTGTAGTCGTTAGTCCGGTAGCAGAAGGTAAGACTCTAGAAGAGCTGGGTGGCCCTACCGAGGTGGGCTATAAGCTATCGAAAAGTATTACGGAAATGGCTGGTGGCAACCGTGAAGTAGAACTTCTGAATGCTCAAAATGTCGAGACGGGTGAAGGCAAAACCTACTACATTCTTGAGTATCTGACGAGCACTCCTGAAGGTCAGCGGCACAACTTAGCCAGCGCGATTGTACGCCGTGGCCAGCTATTTACCTTTAATGCCTCGGTTCCGGAAGCCCGATGGAAGCGGTTAAAAACTGCATTGACCCAATCAGTTGCTTCATTTTCAGTGTATTAATTTTATGGTCGTTCCTCAGTTTGTGTTGGCGTCAGCGTCTACAGCACGACGTCAGCTTTTGCTCAATGCAGGGATACAGCACTTTGCGTCACCCAGCAAATTTGATGAGGATCAAATTACCCTCAGTGATCCGTGTGCTCTAGTTCAAGCTCTGTCTCTGGGTAAAGCAGAAACAGTTGCCCCTCTATTTTCTAACGCAGTAGTCCTGGGGTGTGACTCGGTACTCGCCTTTGACGGTGTGATCTACGGTAAACCTGAAACACCAGAGGCTGCGGTTAAGCGCTGGTGGAAAATGCGGGGTAAGGTAGGTGAAATATTTACGGGGCATACCCTGGTATCACCCCAAGCGGTCAAAACCCTGACTCGGTGTCAGGTAACGCGGGTTTATTTTGCCTGGGTTAGCGATCGCGAAATCGAAGACTATGTTGCCACAGGCGAACCCATGAACTGTGCTGGAGCGTTTACCATTGATGGTAGAGGTAGCTTTTTTGTAGAAAAGCTAGAAGGCTGTCATAGCAATGTGATTGGTCTAAGTATGCCGATGCTCAGAGACATGCTGGGTGAGCTGGGATATAGGGTAACTGATTTTTGGTAGACGGCCTCCATGATGAGGGCTTGGCTAAGACTCTACAGATTATGAGGATGTTAGCTGGAAGCATTAAATTCTCTAGTGAACCAAAATAGTCACGCTCAAAGCTATGAACTGTGCCAATACTGCTGTAAGTTATTTGCTCTCTCTTAATTGCCAGCGCAGCAGTAGCGAATTGAGCACCACGCTGATGGAACTAAAGGCCATAAATCCGCCAGCAAAGCCGGGGCTTAGGGAAATGCCAAAGCGGGGCAGCAGCACTCCGGCGGCTAACGGAATGCAAATCAGGTTGTAACCAAAGGCCCAGGCAAGATTCTGACGAATTTTGTTAAAAGTGCTACGGCTGAGAGTTAGGGCTGCTAAAACATCGGTTAGATCATCGCGCATCAGCACAATATCAGCCGTTTCCATAGCAATGTCGGTACCCGAATGCATGGCTATACCGACATCGGCCTGAGCTAGTGCAGGGGCATCGTTGATGCCGTCCCCAACAAACCCGACGCAGTGGCCCGCCTGCTGTAGGCGTTCAATTACTTTGACTTTATCAGCTGGGGTCATTCCTCCCTCAGCAGTGGCGATTCCCAGGTTTTGAGCTAGCTGGTGAGCCACTGTGGGGCGGTCACCGCTCAATAGCTGCACGTCTAAATCTTTGTCTTTGAGCTGTTGGATAACTGATTTAGCTTCAGTGCGGGAGCGATCTGCGATCGCAACCATCCCCACTAATTGATGATCAACAGCCATATAGACCAGGGTTTTCCCATCAGCATTTAACCGGTCTGTAACGTCGCTGGCATCATCAATGCTCATATTGGCCTGAGCCAGCCAAGCATCACTGCCAAGATGAACAATCTTTTTGTCGAGGGTAGCCGTCACTCCCAACCCTGGAGTCGTATTGCTGTCCGTAGTCTCTCTTAGGGTGAGCCCTCGCTGGTCAGCTTCTGTCAGCAGAGCATTTGCCAGGGGATGACGGGTCCCCTGCTCAACACTGGCAGCAATTTGAATAATGTCATCCTGGGTCAGGTCAGCATCATAGCTAACACAATCGGTTACCCAGGGCTGACCGGTGGTTAGGGTACCGGTTTTATCAAAAACTAGCGTATCTAGAGAGTGAGCTGTTTCCAGCACATCGCCACCACGCACAAGCAACCCTCGCTGGGCACCGATACCAGAGCCCACCAAGATAGCCATGGGTGTAGCTAACCCTAAGGCGCAGGGGCAGGCAACCACCACCACAGCAATCGCTAGCTTTAGACTTACTAGCAGCCTTGAGGTTTCGACAACAGAGTGGCCGTGGTGATGGGGGTTAAGCGCGGCTTGAATTGCATCGGGCCAAATGGCAAACCCAGCGCTATACCAAAAGAGGAATGTAAGCAGCGCCAGGGTCAAAATACCGTAGGTAAAGTAGCCGGACAGGGTATCTGCCAGACCCTGAATCGGTGCTTTACGGGTTTGAGCCGCTTCCACTAAACTCACCATCTGGGCCAGGGTGCTGTCAGCTCCAGTCCGGTTAACTTTGACGGAGATAGTACCAGACTGATTTAAGGTGCCGCCAATGACTGAGTCGCCCATCTGCTTACTGATGGGCAAGGCTTCCCCCGTCACCATGGCTTCATTGATGGTGGTTTGCCCAGACTCTATCTGCCCATCTACCGGAATCTTATCGCTGGGTAAAACCTGTAGAATATCGCCCACCTGAACCTGAGTGATGGGAATTTCCACAGTGTCCCCTGCACCTGTGACTAAGCGAGCAACGCTGGGCTGCAGCGCGACCAGGTTGCGTAGGGCCTCAGTCGCCCGAAAACGTGCCCGTTCTTCCAGGGTCCGACCCAGCAAAATAAAGCTCAGCAACATCACGGGCTCATCAAAAAAGCATTCCCAGCCGAGCCGTGGAAATAGTAAAGCTGCAACGCTAGTGGTGTAAGCACTTAAAGCACCAATGCTTACCAGCGTATTCATATTGGGACGAGCCCGCCGGGCTCCCTGCCAACCATCGCGAAGAATTTCTCGCGCCGGGCCTATGAGGGTGAGAGTGGCCAGGGCAAAGTGAAAGGTGAGGGTGCTAAGGATGGGAATAGCAAATCTGTTGCCTGGGTCACCGATGTGCTGGAGATGTCCCAAAATTGAAAGAGCTAGCAGGGTAAGTGCGATCGCAACTCGCCATCCCTGCCCCTGCAGCTCAGCTTCTTGCTGCTCAGCCCAGGTACCTGGCTCTTCACCTTGACGGACATGACTCGGAAACCCTGCATTGGTCAGCAAGTCAGCCAAATGTTCAGGCTCAACTTGTTCAGCCTGATACGTCACAGCCGCCGCTTTGGTCACCAGATTCACAGTTGCAGCAGCCACACCAGTACATTGACGCAGCTGGGTTTCTACCGAGCGCGCACAGCCAGCACACATCATTCCATCCACATTGAGCACGGCGACAGCAGGTGGTGCTATGGCAGGAGCAGGCGGCGGTGAAACCGTGGAAGTCATAGGCAGATAATGAGCAAACAATTTGAGCCTAGCGCCGATTGCAGTGAATTGGGGCAGCTCTCACAAACTCTCAAGAAAAATTTCCGACCCGGTAGGGGCGTTCCATGGAACACCCCTACCGGTTTTTTTATGATTGGCCTAAGGTGTCTGGACCTGTTCTAACTGGGAAGATGCTAGACGATCCATCCACCCCAGCAAAAATTCACGATTAGCTTCAACATCCTTGGGGTCTTTGGCATCAGCCCCTTTGGGCAATAGCCCGATCAAAGCTGCATTGGTTACACAAAACATCGAGCGCTGGAAGCTGGCACAAATTTTTACCCGCACGTCTCCCAAACCTCGTTCAGTTTTGAGGTAATGCGCCTCCAAATAGTCCGGCAGATGGCGAAACATATCTTGCATCAGCAGCGTGGGGGGAATGCCACTACCACCGACAGGCAAAGGGTCTGCATAGAGCGCACCGTAGGTAAAGCGACTCTTATCTGGGGAAATCTGTTGAGCCTGAGCGTTATAGGAAACCGTGCCCAAAAACGGCGTGCCTCGAAAGAAAATCGACTCCACATAGGGAATCGCTGTATCGGGCAAAAAAGTTAGCCCGGCAGAGGCAGGCAAAATATCGTAGGTTTTGCTACCAATCTCCACACGATAGGTAATGGGACGAGCGGCATCAGCAACCAAGCCATTTTTAATGTGGTCAACAATCTGGGGAATATGTTGAATCTCTCCTCGGCGATAGCGGGCGGTCAGGGAGGTAAAAATATCACTCATCACTCGCCAGAACTGACCTAAACCGCTGTAGTAAGAGAGCTGGCGAATCTGTTCTGTAAGAAATTCAGGAAAGACCCGATGAAACAGCTGCAGCACCGGATTAAATTGAATTTTGGCTGCGATCGCACTCTGACAGTTTTGCCGAAACTCGTCAGTATCTAAATAGGCATCTAAACCACCACCACCGTGCCACATCATGGCTCTCATGGTGTATTCAGCATATTCATAGTTAATCCGATCATGACAAAAATGTCGCCACATTCGTGCCGGATTAATCTCTCCATCAAAATATTTGAACACTGGAAACAGATTCAAAAACTGATGGTCAGCAATGTGGATAAGATTAATGGAATAGCGATCCAACACAATGCCATAGCTATCGAGAGCGCCCATGACCTCAACCACATTATCTGGCGTGTCTGGTAGCAACGTCCCCCCTGCCAGCAGACGGTCAGCATAGTGGGCAAACGGATGAATATCTTTCAACTGAGAAGGCATAGTTTGGATCATAAAGCACAGTCTCCATCCGAACAGCTAGCTAAATCTATGGGAGCCTTGGCAAGGGGCATCGCTAAGTGAGATGACGAGCGTTCTAACTTGAGAGGCATCGCTTCATACATTGCCGTTGTGGTTGGCTCAATCCAACGAGTCATCCAGCTGGGGCTAAGACCAAACAAAAATAGCAACCCAACCAGCGCTAATGCAGGGGCACGATCTTGCCAGGTCACCACAGGCAAAACAGGATCTTGTTCTACAGCCTGGGTCGGAGTTGTCGCTAGACGACCAAAGAACGCCCGATTTACCAGCAACAAGAAATAAATCGCCGTCAGCCCAGACCCCAATAGACACAACAGCGTCTGAGGAGCAAAGCTTACAAAGCTACCACGGTAGACAATAAACTCAGAAATAAAGCCCACCATGCCAGGGATACCGGCACTGGCCATCACGGCTAAAACCATGGCGCTACCGATCAGCGGTAAGCCTCGCTCCGGGTTGAGCAGCCCCCGTAGCACATTCAAATCTCGCGTCCCAGTTTTCTTATAGACCACCCCAACCACCAAAAACAGCAGAGCTGAGATAAATCCGTGACTGACCATCTGAAATACGGTCCCCACAAAGCTCAGTGGATTAGATGCCGAAGCCGCCAACAAAACATAGCCCATGTGACCCACTGAACTGTAGGCCACCATTTTCTTCATGTCTGTTTGAGCAATAGCTGCCAGTGAACCATAAAGAACACTAACCACAGCCCACCAAGCCAAATACGGGGCTAAATCTACCCACACTTCAGAGAAAGTGCAGACGCCAAAGCGAAAAAGACCGTAGGTGCCAAGCTTAAGTAGCACACCTGCCAACAAAACAGAAATTGGCGTAGAGGCTTGAACGTGAGCATCAGGCAGCCAGGTATGAAAAGGAAACAGCGGAATTTTGATCCCAAAGCCAATTAGCAGCGCTACTAACAAAACAACCTGCTGAATCCACGGCAGACCATGGGCCATGGTGACACTGTAATCAAAACTTGATGCCCCGCTGAGCCAAACCAGACCTAAAAACGAAGCCAAGATCAAAATTCCAGAGATGGCCGTATAAATTAAAAACTTTGTTGCTGCATATCCCCGCTGGGGTCCACCCCAAATAGCGATTAGCAAATATAGAGGAATCAGCTCTAGCTCATAGAAAATAAAGAAGAGCAAAAGATTTTGAGCAACAAACGCCCCAGCCACTGCAAAGGTAATTAACAGCAGCAAGACATAATAAAATCGGTGCCGCCGAATATCTACCTCACTGGCATAAACTGCCACCAGTGACAGCAAACTATTAATTATCAGCAGTGGTAGAGAGAGACCATCAATACCAAGCTCATACCCTAGCCCTAAGGTTTCAAGCCAGGGAAGTGATTCACGAAATTGGAGCCCTGTTACCGACAGGTCAAACTGCGGTAGCAAGCACAGGCTCACAATCAGGTTACCAATTAAAAAGACAAGACTTATATTTCTAGCCTGTCCACTGGTCAACTTTCCGGGCCAACATCCAACAACCAGGGCTCCCAGCAATGGAATTAATAACAGCGCACTCAGCATTTAAGATCCTCTTACCACATTGCCCAAGTCATCAAAAAGCCCAACAGACTCACTCCCACCACAATGGTGAAGATATAGCCCTGGGACTGGCCAGAAATGCTGTACTTCAGCCCTTCTCCACTCATTAATGAGACCATCCCAACCAGGTTTACGGCTCCGTCTACGACATAGCGGTCAAACCAGCTAACAATTTTCGAAAACTGGCTAACCAAGAACACAACGGTGACCCGGTACAGCTTTTCGGTGTAAAAATCGTTTGCCAACAAGTCTTGCATCACTCGCATGGTGCGTTGAGTTGAGCGGGCAAGCGAACGACTGAGGGGCGCTGTACAACCTAGGGCGAAACCAATCGCTCCTGAGACAATCAGTGAGCCAAAGACCACAGGGTGCCAAAAGCGCAACGGCGGCAGTAGAGACATTCGCACCAGCGCCAATGGCAACAGTACTACAAAGATACTCAGACCAATCATGGGTGTGCCCATCAGCCAGTTGACTGATGGGGAGCGACGGGTTTTAGGGGTAACGTCTCCTAAAAACACTAGACGAAAGATACGCACCAAATTAAAGACGGTTAAGGCATTGACCAACAAGAATACAGCAGCCAACACAGGATGTTCACGACGCAAAAAGTCGACACCCAGCTGCAGTGCCCAAAACCCGCCCAGCGGCAGAAGACCCACCATGCCGGCGCTACCTACCACAAAGGCCGTCGTCGTTGCAGGCATACGAGACCAGACACCGCCCAGCTCGGTAATGTTTTGGCAGCTGGTGTTGTTGATGATGGCACCTGTGCTCATAAATAACAGGGCCTTGGCGACAGCATGGGTAAATAACAATCCGATGGCAACACCAGGCCATTCGGCCCCTACCGCAATAAACACCAAACCGATATAGGCACTGGTGGAGTAAGAGAGAGCGCGCTTTAGATCAACCTGTGCGATCGCAACCAGCGAAGCACCAATAGCCGTGGTCGTACCAATACCAATTAAGACGCTCAGCGCTACCGGAGACAAAACCACAATCGGCTGCAGCTTAATCAGCACATAGGCTCCACAGGTTACCACCACCGAATTACGCAAAATCGAGGCTGGGCTAGGGCCTTCCATGGCCTCATCCAACCATAGGTGCAGAGGAAACTGGGCACATTTTCCTGTTGGCCCTGCAATCAAAGCTAGCCCTAATAGCGTTGCTGCAAGCGGCGTCAGATTTGCCCCTTTAACCCACTCGTACAGTTCGTTGTAGTGCAAATCTCCAGCCCAGCTAGCCAGACCGAGCACACCCATCAATAACAAGATATCTCCAACACGTTTAGTAAGAAATGCGTCTCTGGCCGCCTTAACCACTAGCGGCTGGGCATACCAAAACCCCACCAGCAGGTAGGTTGAGAGCGTTAGCATCTCTAACAAAAAATAGGCCAAAAAGAAAGAGCTGCTCAGCAAAACACCATTTACGGCCCCCTCAAAAAACCCTAAGAGCGAAAAAAATCGAGCCAAGGCCCAATCTTTTTCCATATAGCCTAAACCGTATATCTGAGCCAAAAGAGCCAGACCTGTCGACAGCTCCATCGCCCCCAGATTGAGCACTGACAAATCTAAGTCAAAGCTCAGCGACAGATCAACCACCTGCAGCCATGGGAAATGGAGTTCCACTGACCCCACATTCCAAATGCCCATAAACACAAAGGCACCATGCACAAATGCCAGGGCTGTCATCAAAATGTTGATATAAACCGCTGGTCTAGGCCCGGTCCGCTGCACCCATCCCATAGACCAGGGCAAAGAAAAAATAACCCCCAAGAACCCGTAGATCGGGATGAGCCAACTTAATTGAATTAGAGACTGCATCATTGCCATCAAAAAGCCCACCGGCCAATAAATATTCCAAGCACCAAGCCATTCGTACCAAGCTCACCATCAGCACTCAAAATCGGACAGAACTCTGCTGATGCAACAACTATCCGATCATCCTCCACCTCAGCAACCTGCGGACGATCACAAAGTACAAATGCGCAAAAAACTCAGATACTGGATTCAATTGCAACCTTTAGCCCAGATAAATGCCTATGGCCAATTTCAAGATCACTTATATTTGCTAATCGTACCTGATGACCCGCTTTCAAGCAGAGCCTTTGTCCATTCAGACAGCATTCTCAGCAAACAAGCTCTTTTTAAGCGAGCGTATGCATGAGTCATCCAACAGCCCTGAATGCGTGCCTTGCAGACTGAATCACTAAATCTCAATTTTTTTAGCTCAACAAATAGAAATCTTTAGTTACATTCCGAAGCAAATGATTATCAGCTTTTATAATGCTTAACATTAGAAACAATCATTGAGACTTATATTGTCAAACGGCTGACCCCCTCGTATTCTGAATTGTAGTCATGGAGTTATTGCAGACTAACGGTTTGCAAGGTGCGTCTCGATGTGTGAAGTAACTAAGAAAGAATTCTTAACTTCGCTAGTTGAGACACGGATGCTTGAACTAAAGCTGTTTTTCTAGGAGATTTGCGACAATGCCGATTGCCGTAGGAATGATTGAAACGCGCGGTTTTCCCGCTGTTGTAGAAGCTGCTGACGCGATGGTTAAGGCCGCGCGTGTAACCCTAGTTGGCTACGAAAAAATTGGTAGCGGTCGTGTAACCGTTATCGTTCGTGGCGACGTGTCTGAAGTTCAGGCATCAGTTGCTGCTGGGATCGAGTCTGCTAAGCGCGTTAATGGGGGTGAAGTGTTATCGACTCACATCATTGCCCGCCCTCACGAAAACCTGGAGTTTGTACTGCCAATTCGCTACACCGAAGCAGTCGAACAGTTTAGGACCTAGGTTTTTGATTTCGATGAATTCAATCTAAGACTGATAGCATATCAAGGTAAAAATCGATGGCAATCGCAGTAGGAATGGTAGAAACCCTGGGTTTCCCAGCGGTAGTTGAGGCGGCTGACGCGATGGTTAAGGCCGCGCGTGTAACCCTAGTAGGTTACGAAAAAATTGGTAGTGGTCGTGTGACCGTTATCGTTCGCGGTGATGTATCTGAAGTTCAGGCATCAGTTGCTGCTGGTGTCGAGAATGTTAAGCGTGTGAACGGTGGTCAGACGTTGTCTACCCACATCATTGCTCGCCCCCATGAAAACTTGGAGTTTGTGTTACCCATCCGCTACACCGAAGCTGTTGAACAGTTTCGCGAGAGCGTAAGTGGTATCCGCCCCTATGGTAGATAGGGCATGCGCCTAGGGAAGGTTCGCGGCACGGTTGTTAGTACTTGTAAAGAACCAAGCTTAACGGGCGTTAAGTTCTTACTTATTCAATTTGTTAGTGAGAACGGCGATTTGTTACCCGACTATGAGGTAGCAGCTGATGTTGTGGGTGCTGGTCCCGGTGAATGGGTTCTAGTTACCCGCGGCAGTGCTGCTCGTCAGCATGATGGCTATGAGAAAAGGCCGGTAGATGCGGCCATTGTTGCCATTGTTGACACCGTTAGTTTGGATTCTGGCTCACTGTACGACAAGCGTGAGGATTTTAATTAATAGCTTTCTTGGGAGGATATTGGCCAATGGTTAAGAAAGCCATGGCGTCCTCTGCCCAGTTTCAATCGCTGGCTAAACCGGCGATTGAACCCACCGCCTTCGTCCATTCGTTTTCACAGGTTGTGGGTAGTGTATATGTGGGGGCTGAAGTATCGATTGCCCCAGGCACCTCAATTCGGGCAGATGAGGGATTACCCTTTTACATCAGCAGCCACTGCGATATTCAGGATGGTGTTGTCATACACGGCCTTAGTAATGGTTGTGTTCAGGGCGATAACGGTCAGAATTATGCTGTTTGGCTGTCACCGAGTGTCACACTTACGCACAAGGCGCTGATTCATGGCCCTGCCTATTTAGGTGAGGGATGTTTTGTTGGTTTTAGATCAACAATTTTTAATGCACGTCTGGGCACTGGTGTAATTGTGATGATGCACGCTCTAGTCCAAGATGTTGAGGTGCCTCCGGGTCGCTGTGTACCATCTGGCTCGGTGGTTACGACCCAAGCCCAGGCGGACGCTTTGCCCATGGTGACTGAAGCGGATTTAGCCTTGGTGAGAGATATTGTTGAGCCCCATGTTCAAGAACATGCCCGCGAGTCTCAGGTGGGCAGCGTTACACAAGCGTTTAGATATCCCGATGGTGCAGCCAACGCTGTTCCTATTCAGAGCGCCCGCCACTCGGCGAGCGGCCCACACACTCCATACGCCACTGGCAATATAGATACTATGCAAGCACTAGCACCCGAAATTGTTCAGCAGGTCCGTCAGTTTTTAGCTCAGGGCTATAAGGTTGGCTCAGAGTATGCCGACAAGCGTCGTTATCGCAGCGGTGTATGGCAAAGTTGCCCCATCGTGCAGTCCAGTCGTGAGGGCGATGTCTTTGCATCGCTAGAGCGCTGCATGGCTGAGCATCAAAACAGCTATGTGCGGATTTTTGGTATTGATCCCGTGGGCAAGCGTCGTGTCGGCATGATGACGGTGCAGCGTCCTGATGGGAGACCGGTGGAAGCAAATAGGGGTACAGTTACGGCGGCGTCTCAAGCAACTACGGCCAATCACAACGGTAATGGCAGCGTCGCTGGGGATATTGCGGGTCAAGTCCGTGCATGGATTCGTCAGGGCTTCAAAATTGGCACGGAGCACGCTGATCGCCGTCGCTATCGCAGTGGTGTTTGGCAAACGTGCAGTCCTATCCAGGCGACCCGTGAGTCGGAAGCAATGGATGCTTTGCAGGCTTGTTTGACGGAACATTCTGGCGAATATGTGCGCATGTTTGGCATTGATCCTGTGGCCAAACGCCGGATAGCTCCGGTTACTATCCAGCGGGGTGATGGTAAGCCGGTCGCTTTACAATCTGGAGGCAGCAGTGCCGCTCCTGTTTCTAGTCAAAACGGTGCCGCTCCTGCAACCAGCAATGAGTTAGTTCCTCAGATTCGTTCGATTTTGGCCCAAGGACAAAAGATCGGTATTGAATTTGCAGACAAACGTCGCTATCGCAGCGGTATCTGGCAAACGGCTCCTGCGGTATCCGCCTCCAATGAGTCTGCTGCTATCTCTGCTGTGCGACAGGTGCTAGCAGAGCATGCGAATGATTACGTGCGCATCTTTGCCATTGACCCACGAGTAAAGCAGCGGGGTCGCGCTATCACCATTCAAAAGCCAGGACAGCCAGTTGCTAGCGGGTCTGCCGGTTCGCAGCCTGCCACGTATGGCAGCAGTCAGGCTAAGTCTGTCAACAGCAATGGCAGCAGTGCTTCTGTCAGTTCTGATTTGGCTCAACAGGTGACCCAGCTTGTTAATCAGGGATATCGCGTTAGTACTGAGTATGCGGACAAGCGTCGGTATCGCAGTGGTGCATGGCAAACCGGCACTCCCTTGAGCGGCAACCGTCCTTCAGAGGTGATTGCTGCGCTCAAAGCTCAGCTAGCCGAACACGCCGGGCATTATGTGCGTTTGGTGGGTGTTGACCCCCGTGCTAAGTGTCGCGTGTTAGAAACCACGATTCAACGTCCATAACTTTGTATTCAATGCCGTCGCGATGGAACCCTCGCCTCTACATTTTGTGAGTCAAACCCATTACTATCGTGGCGGTGACGTTGTTGTTGATGCTTCAGCGGCTATTGCACCTGGCGTAGTGCTTAGGGCTGCTCCTAGTGCATCAATTCGGGTTGGCCCTGGTGTGTGTGTGGGGGCTGGCGTTGTTATTCAAGCTAAGCAGGGCTGTGTTTATGTTGAGGCTGGCGTTAGTTTAGGGACAGGGGTACTGATTGTAGGTCACGGTTATGTGGGTAAAGACGCTTGTGTGGGGCCGTCTAGCACGCTGATTAATCCTGCGATCGCACCCAACACGATCATTCCATCTTGCGCCTTAGTGGAGACGCAAGTCTCTCATTCAGGACGAGTTAGCGACGCCTCACAGCCTTCTAACTTTGAGTCTCCTAATTTTCAAGCTGAGAACGATCCAGTTCCCTCGATGCCAATGCCCCCAAGGACATCGCCTACGGTACAGCCCCAAGCAGTTTCTCCCAAAGCCGTTAATGTGCCGGAGGTTGACCCTGCAGCCACGCCTCATGACACAACAGCAGCAAATAACGGTTCAGCGATGACTACGTCTGACAATCATGTCTATGGTCGTCAGCACCTTAACAATTTGTTATCAGCGCTTTTTCCTCACAGACAACCATTAGATAATGGAGAGTCAGGTGGCCAATTTGGGAAAGACTCTTAGAATAGAGAATATATAATCAGTCATTTACTCATCTGCCAACAGCATTCTCTCTAACGAGAGAGTTTTTAGCCAAATTACTGTTTAACCCAAGTTTTTAATAGATTGACACATCAAATTTAGAAACCTTTATTAGAACTTTCCCCGTAAAGTGTTGAGATAAGTCTTAATCCCGTTCAAAATCCTGCCATAGCGGTAATTATTAGGATTCGTAGGGCCGTAGTTGGACCTCAACCACCACAAGCACCCAAGGGCTTCCCAACGCTACTTGAGACTCACGATGCCAGTAGACTCTTCCGTTTTAGCTAGTTCAACCGATAAAGCCATGTCGTTACTGAGGCGGGTGAAGGATTCAGCTCTAGGTGTGGTCTCAACAACCAGCTTTCCCGCCATTATCGGCGTTGCTGACGCCATGATGAAGTCTTCCAACGTTTATTTAGTGGGTTATGAAAAGACTGGCGGTGGTCAATGTAGCGCAATCGTCCGAGGCGGTGTAGCCGATGTACGCATGGCGGTTCATGCGGGTGTGGAAACAGCTAAGCAGTTTGGGCAGCTGGTCTCGTCATCGTTGATTCCCAGACCTATGGCTGATATGGAAAAAGTGCTGCCGATCTTGCCGCGTCTTGGGGAGCTAGAGGGGATTGGGGAAACTCAAATGAGCAGTGGTGCCATTGGTCTACTGGAAACCCGCGGGTTTCCAGCGATGGTGGGGGCTGCTGATGCGATGACTAAAGCCGCTGAAGTGGAGCTGCTTTCCCACGAGACCATCGGGGAGGGTCTATGTACGATTTTGATTCGCGGGTCGCTGTCAAATGTGGCGATTGCCGTCGAATCGGGCATGCACGAGGCCGAGCGCATCGGTGAACTTAGCGCCGTTATGGTGATTCCTCGACCGCTGAATGACTTAGAACGCAGCCTACCGAAGGTCAAGCAGGCCAAGAAACCACAGAAAGTACAGCTACCGCTCAAACTCGAAGAGCGTCAAAAGGAGCTGATGCCTGCCGAAGCTCCCGTGGTCGAAGTACAAAAGCAAAAGCAATTAGATTTACCCGAGTTTGAGTAGGGGCGCACCGCAGTGCGCCCCTGCATATCAGAGATCAGCGTAGCCAAAGGTGACATTAAACTCTGCGCACCAGATGGCCACAGAGCCATAGTCATCAAGATTGATATCTGCAGGTAATACATACCCTTGGGAGCCTTCAAAACTCTTGAGGTCACCTACGACTACATAGTCACTCTCATCGATGCTTACGGGAACAGAATCACCTCTGTAGAGCACCACTTGCACGTCAGGACCACGGGCAGTGTCAAAGGCACCGTCAAATTCTAGGATGCGCTGACCGTCTTTTTCGACAATGCGGGCAGTACCCGTGGTGTCCTTGGCTTGGTCTACGGTCACGAACTGCCCAGAGGTGAGCAAAGTCTTAGCCGCCCGAGTAATGCTGGGCTGAGCAGCTAGGGCATCAGCAACGTTGATAGTCTGAGCAACAGGAGCGACAGCAATCGTCAGCATCAAAGCAGATAGGCCAGTGGAAAGTAGGTTCTTCATTTTGGTTACAGTCTCCTAGTGAGGATGAGCGCGGTGCGCTGCTTCGATTACTACTATCCACACAATGCCTGAGGCTAGATTGATGGATACCTAAGGGCTTAGTAAACGTTAGCTGAAAAAATCTGAGCAGATTGAGTGATCGAGATCGCAGTAAAAAAGAAAAAATGAAGCATGGGAAATTGTGTGTGAATTCTCTGAGGTGATCCCTTAAAGCGCTACTCCAACTGATTAGGATAGAAGCAGCCAGTTTCTGGGATATGTTCCGATGAAATGATTCAATGTCTGAAAACTTATTAAAAGCAACCGCTGTATTCTTTTCACTGTAACGACACATGAAAAAGGCCGTTTATTGGTTGATGGGGGAACCCGGAGGTAAGGTAACTCTGGATGTATGGAACTGGCTGTGGGGAATTTCTGAGGAGATTCCTGAGACAGGCGATGAGGCGGATTTAGATGACGATGCGATCGCAACCGCTGAAGCATCCCTTAAAGCCATGCAGCAATCAGTACAGCAGCTCGCTACTGCCACCAACCAACAGTACGCCACCTTCCAACGGGCAAAACAAACCTATCTGCGCAAGGTACATACCCTGAAGCGCGCTGAAAAATCGGCTTTACGCGCTGAAAAAGAAGGCCGTAAGAGCGATGCAGAAGCTGCCATAACCTACACAATTGAACTCGAACAGCTATTACCTAAGCTAGAAGTGCAAGTGGAACAGGCAGAACAGCTGGTTAACGCCTCCCTATCAAAATTACGACAGGAACGAGAAAGATTAGAACGCTACAAAAGCGACTTTCAAGCCCTCAAAAATTTAACTGAGGTCAACGAAGCCTTAACCGCCATTGCCGAAACCCACAACGAGCAGGATATGGAATCTGCCCGCGCTCAGTTTGAAGCCGCCAAGGATTCAGTCCATACCCGATATCTAGAAAAGCGGGCCTATGTAGAGCTGTCGGTAAACCCAGCTGACGCATTAAATACTGATGCCCCGCCTCAGCAGCAAGAAATTACCCAACGCCTGCAGGAACTCAAGCAGCGGCAGCAACCATCTGCTTAAGAAACCTGACTCCATATACTGAGTCGCAATTCGTAACCGTGTTTATGAATTGGTTAACTACGGGCTTGCTTACCATAAGAACAAAGAACAATTTGCGTACTGTACTGACTTGATGGCGTAAGGATTGTAGGTAATTTCTATGGGAAATTACTGGAGGTCGTACTAGTGTCAAAACGTAGAGGTGGGGCACCACCAATTGTCTATATTCTGAGTGTTCTTGCAGTTTCCCTAGGTGTTTGGCACTGGAGGGACACATTGTTCTCGAAAATGCCTTTTTCATCTGGTGGTGACGCAGATGGTCTGGTTATTTTAGGGGATACTTTTAGTGGCTACAGCACCTTTCGCTCCCCAGAGTTCAACGAAGAACTAGAAGAGCTAGGTCTGTCTCTAAGTTTTGAGAATGAGTTTGATCAGGCCCAGCGAGCAGCACGCCTGGAAGATGGAAGTGCTGATCTCATTGTCACCACATTAGATCAGTATCTCAAGCACAAACCCGAAGGTAAGATCGTCGGCCTGATTGACCGCACTGTGGGAGCCGACGCGGTGGTACTCAATACCCCCAAATATTCACAACTCAAATCCCTCAACGACCTTAGTCAGCTAGTTGCCCAAGGGAACTCCCTGGGCTTAGCTTATGCCGTAGATACACCCAGTGAGTTTTTAGCCCGAGTGCTAGATATTCGCTTTGATGGGTTTAACCTGTCTGACTTCAACCAGTTGGAGGTGGCTGAAGCCTCAGAAGCCTGGCAAGAACTCCAAAACCCCAATCAAGATATTGCCGTTGCCGTCCTCTGGGAGCCCTTTGTAAGTCAGGCTCGCGAGCAAGGCCACACGGTTGTGCTCTCCAGCGAAGATGCGCCTAGTGCCATTTTGGACATTATCGTAGCTTCAGATGACGCAATCGAGCAGGAAAGTGACAAGCTCACTGATTTCTTGTCTGCCTACTATCGGCGCATGGACCAGGCCGCCCAAGATGACACTCAGTTAAAAACCTTGATTCAAACCGATGGTAACCTCTCGCCAGCTCAGGCTGACGTAGTCATCGACGGCATTGATTTCTTTACCTCCGTAGAGGCCGGGCGCTGGATGGAGGATGGCACCCTATCCCAACGGATTGATGCCACAGCGGCCATCCTGGTGCTGTCGGGTCAGCTATCTCAGGTACCCGAGGCGGGTGATCTTTATAGCAATCGCTTTATCGCTGAGGCTGTCGCCAATACCGAGTCATTGATTCAATTAGTCCAGGCCGACGACCCTGAGCTAGCGAATTTCTTAGCCGGAGACGCCACTGAAGAACAACCACAGACTCCGCTTACCCAAGAAGCTATTCAAGACGCTCAGCCTATTGGTAACTTGGAAGTGAGAGGCGAAGTAAGGTTTGAAACAGGGTCAGCTACGATTGCAGCTGAAGGTCAGCAAACCTTAACTCAGCTAGCGACTGAGATCAACGAATTTAACACTGAAACAGTTGCTGTTCGAGTAATCGGCCATACGTCTAGAACTGGGGACGCGGCTCTAAACCAGCGACTCAGCCAACAGCGAGCCCAAGCAGTGGTGGATTATTTAAAAAGTCAATCAGTCAATCACAACATCTCGGCTGAAGGCAAAGGGTTTAGCGAGCCGTTGCCAGGGATAGCTCCCAACGACTCACAAAATCAGCGCACGGAGATTCGGTTAGTCCGTATTAACGAGTAGAGACCTTAGTTCTACGGCTATAGTATTTTCTGACAGATGGGTGCATGGCTCATTTTCTGCCCTGCACCTTCTCTAATAGCAAAGATAGTCATGCCCGTTGATACCTGGTTTCCCCTAGCCGTTTATTACGAAGACCTGCCCGATGCTGCGGCCCATAAAAAACAGCTGATTGACGCAGCTCTACAGCTAGAAAAAGACGGCCATGAGCGACGCGCATTTCCAGAAATGGCCTGGACAGGCGATCTTCACGGTGCAGAACAAATCCATACTGACCCCAGGTTTGCATGGATTGTAGGAAAAGTGGAGCACCATGTGCAGCAATACCTACAGGAGTTGGGCCTAGATCTCAGCCAGATAGACCTCTATATTCAACGGGCGTGGCCCGTTATCTCGCGTCATCAGCAAGAAGTGGGAACTCACTGTCACAACACGGCTCATGTTAGCGCTGTGTATTACATCTCGGTTCCCAACTCGGGTAGTGACGAAGCCGGTAGTTTAGTCTTTTTTGACGATGCTCGCTTAAACGAGGTGAGCCCTGGTTTCGGTAGCGAAAATACCAACATTGTCGCCACCTGGAATTATCTCAATCAGGACCAGGCCATGTATTTGCCCACGGAAGGACGACTGATTATATTTCCAGCCAAACAGCGTCATGGTGTCACCATGAATCACACAGATAGTTTGAGAATTTCTCTCTCGTTTGATATTGTACTCACAGCTAAGCCAGGAAGCGCCGCTGGCTCCTATGAGTTTTTGCCACCCCCTCCTCAGCAATGGCAAAGGTTTAAAGAGCAAGAGTTTTAGAGATATATAGCCATTAGAAGAACCTACAGCTGTCACAGCATTGGCAACTCACTGTCACAGGAATGTCATATCGACTTTTTAAGCTAGGGACAACTGAAGCGAAACTGTCCTAAATCATGTCCAATTCGATTCATCGCAAATTTACCCGTCCCTGGCGTTTCTCAGTTCTTAGCAGCCTGGTAATGGGTGCTGGGCTGGCTACAGCGGGTAGCTTTCTAGCTTGGTCATCTGAGTCACCGCTGCGCAGTGAAAATCATGTGGCTATTGCTCAGACGACACCTGCCGCTCCGACCATCCCAACAGCAAATCCTAACTTTATTACCGACGTTGTTACCGGCGTTGGCCCAGCCGTTGTGCGTATCGATGCATCGCGCACCGTCAGTCAGCGAATTCCAGATGTCTTTAATGACCCCACCTTTCGTCAATTTTTTGGCGGTCGTTTACCTCAAAGTGGTCAAGAGCGAACTGAGCGCGGTCTTGGTTCAGGCTTTATCATCAGCCAGGACGGTCAGATTATTACCAACTCTCACGTCGTTGATGGTGCCGACACTGTCACAGTCACCCTCAAAGATGGTCGCATTCTAGAGGGTCAAGTACTCGGTAGTGACCCTGTCACAGATATCGCGGTCATCAAAGTAGATGAGCAAAATCTGCCCACCGTAGCTTTGGGTGACTCGGACCAACTGCAACCCGGAGAGTGGTCTATCGCCATTGGTAACCCATTGGGCCTAGACAATACGGTCACAGTCGGTATTGTCAGCGCGGTGGGGCGTTCCAGTAATCAGGTGGGTGTACCTGACAAGCGGGTAGAGTTTATTCAAACCGATACTGCCATCAACCCTGGTAACTCAGGAGGACCACTGCTCAATCAACAGGGCGAGGTTATTGGTGTGAATACGGCCATTATCAATGGTGCACAAGGGCTGGGCTTTGCAATCCCCATCAATATGGTGGAACGGATTGCAACAGAACTCGCTGAGACTGGCAGTGTAGAACATCCCTTCTTAGGAATTCAGATGATTACGCTGAGCCCAAATGTAAGGGAGGATATTAACACTAACCCTAATAGCGGCCTGTCTGTCGATGAAGATGAGGGCGTCTTGATTGCTCGGGTTCTGTCTGACTCACCTGCGGCTAGAAGTGGCCTCAGAGCTGGAGATGTGATTAAGTCAATTGATGGTAGCTCTGTAACTGAGTCAGACGAAGTGCAGCGGATCGTAGGCAACGGCAGCGTTGGTGAGCAACTGGCGATAGAGGTACAGCGTAATGGTGAACGTCAAACTGTAGCTGTGAGACCTGAGAACTTACCACAATAAGCCATAGTTTCTAACACAAAAATGGGCACCTCTTTGCAGGTGCCCATTTTTGTGTTTAAAGGGCTCAATTCAGCAGTATTGAGCTCTTTATTAATCCAGGAAAGCTCATGACCTTGCTTGGAACAGCGCAACAGCATGGACTATCAGACTCTCTTTAAGGCTTTCAGATTGTTGTTTAAACAACATTTTAAACATCTATCAAAATCTCATTTATTTCTACACAGAAAAAACAAGAGATAATGTCACATTTTTGATTCGAGCGCACATTAGAGTGTAGACCTTCAAAGGTTTTATATACTCATGTTAAGCCCCTTAGAGTTTCAAACCACAATTGAATGCCCTCGATGCGGTAAACACTCAATTGTAAAACAAGGAAATACTGATTATCACTGTCTAAATTGCGGATTTCATAGAGATACGACAAGACATCAGTTGGGAGGTGAACCAGGCGGTTTTATTGTTGCAATTCTAGTTAGTGCTTTTGTTATTTTACTGCTGTAGCTGAGAGCCTAGATGCGATCGCACCTTACTATTCTCTGTTGAATTTCTAAGGAAGCATTTGTGTTCTCAAATACACAACCTGGTCACTCCCTTAAATACAACACTTCTCAACCAGCGTCTTACCATCAAGGGTGCTTACTCAGCATGGCTATGAACCAAAATAGAAACACTTCTGAGTGCGATTCACATGGGTCAGTTGAACGTAGGCTAAAAGATCTAAGAGACTATTTTAGTCGAGTATTAGCCGTTAATGCTGAGCATAATGATCGTTCAATCCTTTTCTGTATTAAACGACGTCTACATCAGCATCGCCTCAGGGACTCCATCACCCCCGAAGACATATTGCATGAGGCATTTATTCGAACTGAGAAGGCTCTTCTAGGAGGAGAGCCCATCAAAAACATTCCAGGCTGGATTAATCGTGTTTCACTTAATATTATTCGAGAGAAAAAGAGGCAGCTACAGTCTCATCACAGGCTAAAGTGGAAAGTGAATGCTGACATTCGTAGTCTGAGTACACCATCAGAGTCAGATACATTCATCGAACTACATGCCAAACATATTGATAGCCTCTGGGCGGCCTGGCAACAGCTAAAAAAATCAGACCGAGAAATTCTCACTCTAAAGCATGTACACAAACTCTCTTGGAAAGAAATTGCCGCACACCTAACTGCATTAGAGAACAAAAAAGTGTCTCATCAAACAACCAGAAAACGCGGAGAAAGGGCACTATTCAAACTGAGAGTAGTGTTTTTTAGCTCGATAGAAAACGATTAATGTGTTCTGCTGTAACAGCCAAAGGTAGTCTAATGAGTAACAGTGAAGATCGCACTCCAAAGTTTGATCTGCATATCCAAAGACAATTAATTGCCTCATTCCACATTTATATTCAATCCAAAATGATGGACTCTGAGCATCAACAACTCCTGAAAAGTTACTTCGCTCTATCGGTTAAAGACACTCTTTCTGACGTCGAGTCAGAAACAATGGAGTATATCCTGGATCGCGCCTGTCAAAATACTGAATTAATGACCTTGGTTCAGGTAGTTGACCAGCAGATTAATGAACAGCTCTATACGTCTCATCCAGAGTATTTGGATGACATAGAAACGACTCGCGTCAACGCACTCAAGAAAGTATTGGGGAGCGCTGTGCGGTCTAAGTCAGTACCTGCCCCCATGAAACCCAAACTCGGTGCGATCGCAAAACTACAAACACTTTTAGTGCCTCTATCCCTAATGTTGGTTGGGTTTCTCTTTACCTTCTTTTACGACGAAGCGTTGTCTATTGCCAAAAATCTTCGCAACTCTAGCAGCCTGGGCATGGTTGGCAAAACACCCCACAGTATAAAAAGCAAACATCATATCCATAAGAAAAGCACTCCAGCCCATCCAATCATTTCTGGCTCCTGTCAGCGAGAATCTATCAGCTGGGTCCACCAAGATTTTGAAGGAGAGAGAACGGCTTATGGAGAAACATTTGATAACTCAGCCTATACGGCTGCCCATGAGTTTTTACCACCTGGTTCTAAAATTCATCTACAGTCTGAGAAAACAAGTCATTCTGTTGTTGTTGAAGTCAATGACTGGAATGATACTCTGCTGGTTTCCTATTCAGCTGCCGCTAAACTTGGTGTTATCGACAAAGGGGTTGCACCTGTTGTGGTCGAACGAGTGGAAGTAAATAACATTGATATGGAAGAATACCTCAACAACACCCAGCTAGCTCAGCTGGCTAATTTTCAACGGAGCTGTGGCTTTCTGCTAACCTCCAACCATCAGCCATAACTCCGCTGCCACTTGCGCTTTCTAGACAACGCTCCCTTGGCACTAAGAATGGGGCTAGCGAAATTTGTCTATACATATGTGAGAAACACAAAAAATCTATGGACTTATAGAAAAGTGTCTATAGTTCAGATCCCTGAACCTATGACTGATAGAGCCCAACTACTCAATTTGTAATGAAACCGAAATTTTCAGAGTGTTCTTCAGATTTATCATTATTCTCAAAAGATTTACTCTCTATCTCTGGTTAGCTTTGCCTAGACACTAGGATAAGATAGGCATTGACGAATATATCAAGACATTTAAGGCAGAAAATTCCCTGTGTAGATATGTCGATCAGACTCATCAATGTCATGGAACTGAAACACTACATCAGAGTTTTTAAATCTGTAGCTTGCAATACTCTTGAACTCGTTGTAAAAGTAAAGTAATCAATAAAGCGTATCGTCCGCTACCTAAGTATTTACCTTAAAAGTCAAGGCATGTGTGGAGTTCTTGCCTAAAGGTTTGTCTTGATAGATTTAGGCAACTCCTCGGTTCTTGAATCTGCTGTCCAACTCAAACTGCAAACCATCCGAGAGCGACTGGAGCATGCTTCAAGTCGTGAATGCTCACCCTCGTCATAGCTGATTTTTACCATGTCTACCTTGCTAGATACTCGACTAGTCGCACTATATAGCCAACATTCTATTCAGTATGGCGATCTCTTAGAAATCTACGAACTATCAACGACTGAAACTACAGTTGAGAGTATTGACACTTACAGATTTGATGAACTTCTAGGCTTAGTTGTTCATTTATTTGTAACAACACAATCACAGCAGATCCGTGAAAAGCTCTCAGCTCTGCTGCCCAAATTTGGCAGTGCCGCTGTCTTACCACTGCTTAAAATACTGTGCCATCTGCCAGCTCAAGCTAGTATTCATTCCCTGGCACAGCAAAGCATTGCAGATATAGCAGTGTATCCGCTAATTATTGGGTTAGACCAAGTCTTAGCGTATGAGACGAATGAGCTAGTACAAAAAGCAGCCATTCAGAAACTGATGCACATCACTCGAGACAACGAATCGTCTATTTTGTTAGTCTTACCTAAGTTAGTCTCACAAAATACTTGGGGCTTAATCAAGGTACAGCTACTCCGAGACTCTTCCGAGCCCGAGCTTAACCATCTATCTCCTGAGCATAGGGTGGCCGTGCAACTGGATGCTTTAGTTTTAGCAAACAATCTAGGGAGCTAATCGCTCAATAGCCCAATCAGATGTCGTATCTGTAAGGGAATACAAAAAGCGATCGTGTAAACGATTGGGTCTTCCTTGCCAAAATTCAAATCGATGAGGGAGTACTCGATATCCTCCCCAGGCTGATGGCAAGGGGACTTCTTTATTGTGGAATTTTCGCTTCATCTCATCCAGCTTTAATTCTAAGATTTTACGAGAAGAGATAGCTGTGCTTTGTTGTGAGCACCAGGCTCCAATTTGGCTACCACGTGGTCGTGTAGTGAAATACTTCAGAGATTCAGCGGTAGGAATCTTGACTGCTTTTCCTGAAATGCGTACCTGACGTTCTAATGCAAGCCAGAAAAATAACAGTGATACGTTAGAATTTTCTTCAATTTGTCGGGCTTTATAACTTTCATAGTTAGTAAAGAAAACAAACCCCTGACGATCAAAGTATTTCAGCAGCACCATCCGCTGTGACGGTTCTCCGGTAGCTGATACGGTGGCTAAACTCATGGCGTTAGGCTCTGGCACGTTACTATCGCAAGCCTGCTGAAACCAATGTTCAAACTGACTAAACGGATCTGAGCTCAGGTCTTCTCGACTTAGACCGTCTCGGCTATATTCTTGTCTTAAATCACCAACATCCATACTGTTTTAAGATTTTCTAGCAAGTACCCAAATCATAAAAGGACTGGTCATGGGTTGAAAGTCTCCATAGGCATAATCACCATATAGCGCTAAAGTCTTAAACCCAGCATCGTTGAGCATTGTTTCAAATGTTTCCTTTTCCAAGATACTAAACTGAATCTCCATAAATCGCTTAGACTGCATAATCCCATGGGAATCGTAGGTCTCAATAAACTGCAGACCATGAACAATTTTATTGTCGGGATCATAGGTTTCCATCGTCCAGAGCATCAATGAACCTGAGTCATCTGGCAAAGGGGGATGGGCCCTGAGCTTCAATCGACCATCAACCGTTTTCAAGCGAATTTTGGGATTATGCAGCGAACAGATAAAACGCCCGTTTGACGACAGGTGCTGATGAATTCGATCAAGCGCCTGGCGCTGTTCATGTTGGGTCAATATCTCTGCAAACGATTGAAACGGCAACAGAATACGCTCAAACTGTTTATCTAGATCAAGCTGACACACATCCACCGGATGGACGGCTGCAGAGAACCCGTGCTGAGCCAATTTTCGCTCAAGAATAGCCAGCATCTCAGGGGATTTATCCACACAGGATATCCGTGCTCCTGCTTCAATTAAGGGCAGTGAAATCCGTCCTGTGCCAGACATCAGCTCTAAGATGTCTGATGATACCCCCCTAACTTGGTCGAGCAAAAAGGGAATGTCTAAAGTTGTTTGGACATAGCTATCGTATATGTCGGCAATGTTGGCATATTTAATGGGTTGAGTCATGGCTCTATTACCCTCTTTAACTTGAGTGACAATTGACGCTTGCTCATTTTATCCCTACCGCTGCTCACACTTTTTTCGTTCAATCGTCTCGCGGGCAATATCACAGGCACCAGAAAATGTTTGAAAAGACTCTCGCAAGAAAATACCCTCTTCAGTTAGCGTGTTGCCTGCCTCAAAAAAGCTTATCCAAGCTTGGTAAACGCACAAGCATACTAATTATCTTTTTCTGTTCAGTAGTGGCCTCTACAATTTATGCGTCCGATTTTCTTAACAAAAGTTAAAATGTGCGTATAAATCAAATCTGATGTGTCGGGCCGCGTCTGGGATACAGCGCATCGCTCTGACCTTCTTACTCAAGGCGAACGGTAGGAACAGCCTATGACTACTTGGCGACCAGGACACAGTTTTAAGTTAATTGCTGGGTTGGGGCTGGCGCTGCTATTGCCCAGCTGCGGTTTCTTTACCCCCAGTGAGGCTCAAGTTAGCCAGTCAGGTCGCCCTGAAGCTCCATCCGCTGTCGAAACGGCTCGGGCTGAAGTTAGTACGTTGGCAGAACCACTGGAATATACGGGCACCACGCAACCACAGCAGCAGTTTGCTTTGCGAGCCCAAACCGCTGGTGAAGTGGTCGCGCTGACGGCAGATATCGGTGACGCAGTAAAGCCCGGTGAAATGTTGGCGCAAATAGACAGTGGTTTATTAACAGCACGGGTAAATGAAGCCCAGGCAGAACTCTCGGTACGACGCTCCGAAGTTGCGGAAGATCAAGTATCTATCGCCGATGCCCAGGCTGCTGTTGCTCAAGCCAAAGCTACCCGCGACCAAGCCAAGATTGATGCGGACCGGCTACGGCAGTTGGCTAACCAGGGTGCAACTTCTCAGCAAGCGGCGGAGGCAGCAGAGTTAGCCCTGGTGAATGCGGAACAGACTGTTAACTCTGCTGAGGCTCAAGTGCAAGCACGACAAAATGCGATCGCAGCTGCCGGTAGCCGAGTTAATGCCCAGCAAGCCGTTGTTGCAGAAGCCAAAGAACAGCTTAGATGGGTGCAGTTAACGGCACAGCAGCCCGCTACGGTCCTTACCCGACTAGTCGACCCAGGTGACTACGTGCAACCCGGCAGCACCCTGTTTGAACTCGGTAATCTCAGCACCCTCAAAGTTGCCGTCCAAGTCTCTGAACTAGACCTAGGGCAGCTCATTGTTGGTCAACCAGTCCAGATTCGCCTCGACGCTTTCCCCGATGTAAACAACATTTCTGGTAGCATCACTCGCATTTCTCCCGTAGCCGACACCACATCACGACTAGTAACCGTAGAAGTCACCATGACCAACCCCGATCGGCGTATTGGCAGCGGACTCCTCGCCCGAGTGCAATTTACACCACCGGATGACGAACGCATTGTTGTCCCCATTAGTGCCCTAGACTATGGAGACGACGAAACTACCATTTTTGTCATTGAGCAAGAAAATGACCAGACCACAGTTGTTGCTCGCTCAGTAGACATCGGGCAAGAACAAAAAGGACGCGTCGAAATTCTCTCTGGGCTAGAGCCAAACGAACCCTTTGTTGTAAAAAGTGATGGACCACTAGAGACCGGGCAAACAGTACGATTAAGCATTTTGTCTGAAGGACTGGGAGAGTAAGACATGAGTCTCAGTACCCTTGCCATCCGCCGTCACATTGCCACGCTGATGCTCTCCGTAGCCGTCATCGTGTTGGGTCTATTTTTCACATCGCAGCTACCCGTCGACCTGTTACCCTCAATTACCTATCCACGTATTGGAGTAAGAGCGGATGCGCCAGGTATCTCACCCGACGTAGCGGTCGATGAAGTTACCCGCCCCCTAGAGCAGGCTCTCGCAGCTACAGAAGGCGTTGTCCAAATTGTCTCCCAAACCAGAGAAGGACGCGTTAGTGTCGATTTATATTTTGAGCCAGGCGGTAACATTGACCAGGCCCTCAACGACGCAACCGCCACCCTAAACCGGGCGCGTAACCGTCTGCCTGACACCATTGACCAGCCGCGTCTCTTTAAGTTTGACCCATCTCAGCTACCGGTCTATGAGATGGCCCTGACATCCGCAACACTACAGGGTAGAGATTTACGGATATTTGCCGACGAAGAACTAGCAAGAGAGCTAAACACAGTACAGGGTGTCGCCAGCGTCGACGTTTCAGGCGGTGCCCAGGAAGAAATTCAGGTAAACCTTGATCCATCTCGGATGCAGGCCCTGGGTTTAGGGATTACGGATGTACTCGACACATTAGACGAGCGTAACCAAGATACCTCTGGAGGACGCATTCAAGGCCCCACTAACGAACCCCTCACCCGGGTAGCAGGCAGATTTCGCAATGCCGATGAAATTCGCAACCTGATTTTTGAGGTGGGCGATCAGCAGGTCTATCTGCGAGACTTTGCCGATGTGGTAGACGGCAGCGAAGAACAGCGTATCTTTGTAAACCTAAATGGCCAGTCAGCGGTCAAAGTCAGCATACAAAAACAACCCACTGCCAACACCATTGCCGTAGTCGATGGCATCAAACAGCGGTTAGAGCAGCTCAAAGCCTCAGGCGCAGTTCCTACCGACCTTATTGTCAATGTCACATTAGATGAATCAATTTTTATCCAAAACGCGATCCGCAATGTCGCAACAGCAGGTCTAACAGGTACTGTGCTGGCAGCCATTGCCGTTCTACTATTTCTTGGCTCCCTGCGACAGACATTTATTATCGTTTTAGCCATTCCTCTGGCCACATTGGTCACCCTGTTACTCTCCGGGCTATTTGGTTTATCGCTCAATGTATTTAGTCTGGGGGGTCTCGCGCTTGGCGTTGGCATTGTGGTAGACAACGCCATTGTCATGTTAGAAAACATTGCCGAAGGCGTCGCCCGCAGCCCGCGCTCAACCATTCGTCAGGCAGAAGCCAGCAGTCAGGAACTAGAGTCCGCTTTGGTAGCCTCGACAACAACAAACCTGGTAGCGGTGCTGCCATTTTTACTCATGGGTGGGTTTATCTCACTATTGTTTAGCGAGTTGGTTATTACCATCAGTCTGGCCGTTGCCGCATCGTTGGTGGTTGCTGTGACCGTGGTACCCACACTCACAGCACGGCTATTAGCCGTCAAAAAATCCAGCGGTATCAAAACGTTTTGGCCGATTCAGTGGTTCGGTCGGCGTTTACAAGGGTTAACCCTAGGCTATGGAAAAACTCTCAGCTGGGTGCTGCAGCATAGAGTCACCGTCATTGCTACGGCACTGTTAGTGTTTGGTGGCGGTAGCTGGGCCATGGTACAACAAATTCCGCAAGAGATTTTACCCAGCATTAGTAATGGTCAGGCAAGGGTGTGGGTGCAGCTGCCGCCTGGCACCACCCTAGAAGAAAATCGCCGAGTGATGACCGCTGTCGACGACGTTTTACTCACCCAGCCAGAGACCGAATACGTCTTTAGCACAGCCGGTGGGTTTCTCTTTGGCAGCACCAGCATTGGCAATGCCCTGCGCGGTTCTAGCACCCTTACTCTCAAGCCTGGCACAGATGTTGAAGCCTTTACCGACCGCATGAATCAGGCACTGCGAAAGCTTAACCTGGTAAACGCTCGGATGCGAGTCTCTCCCGGTTCTGTGCGAGGTTTGATTCTTAGCAATTCACCCGTGCGCGGCGATGTGGATGTTATTTTGCAAAGCAGCGATACCGCACTGTTAGAGCAAGCAGGCCAACAAGTGCTGGATGCTCTCGGGCAGGCTACCCTGGCTAGCTATCTACCTGATGCCGATCCACCCCAACCCGAAATCCAGATTCGCCCCGACTGGGAGCGAGCGGCTGATGTCGGTCTCTCAGCTAAGGAAATTGGTCGCACTGTAGAAACAGTCCTCACAGGTACGGTGCCCACTCAGCTACAGCGAGGTGATCGACTGGTGGATGTGCGCGTACAAACACCAGATAGCTTAGTACAAACTCCGGCTCAGCTAAGCCAGCTGCCACTACTTAGTGAGAACCAGCAGATACGTCTAGGCGATGTGACCACGATTGAAAGCGGTCAGTCTTTGGGTGAAATTCAGCGAATTAATCAGCGACAGGTATTTATTATTGAAGGTCGCCTGGCAGAAGAAGCCAGCCTCGGTGAAGCCCTAGATGAGGTAGAGCAAATAATGACAACGGTGACGTTACCAGATGGAGTCACTCGACTGCCTAGCTTTAGTGCTCAAAGCAATGAAGCCATCCAGCAAGGGTTAGGACTACTGGGGGGTCTGGCAGTTTTCTTAGTGTTTACGGTGATGGCGGTGCAGTACAACTCACTGATTGACCCATTGGTGATTATGTTGACGGTGCCGCTAGCTTTAGCAGGCGGAATTTTGGGTCTATATGTAACCGAAACAGCCATTGGGGCAACAGTTGTTGTCGGCGCAGTGCTGCTGGTGGGCATTGTGGTAAACAATGCAATTATTTTGGTGGAGCTAGCAAATCAGATTTATGTAACCGAGGAGTGCAGTCGCATGGTGGCGATGCTAAAAGCAGCCCCGCAGCGGTTACGACCGATTTTGATGACAACGGTGACAACAGTGTTGGGGATGTTTCCGCTAGCGTTGGGTGTAGGCGAAGGCTCAGAGTTTTTGCAACCGTTAGGGGTGGTGATTTTTGCGGGTCTGTCGTTGGCGACAGTATTGACATTATTTGTGATTCCTTGTTTTTATACTCTGTTGCATGGGGCTGGGTTTGGCTCCGCTCAACCAGCCAGTGCTCAACCTAGTGCCCAGCCGCTGGCTGAGCACAGCAATCCTAAACTCCGCCTTTAGTATTCGGATACCCGAGGGCTGAGCGAAGTCGTATCCGGCTCCCGAGGGCTGAGCGAAGTCGAAGCCCTACAGCCGCTTTACCAGCATACTGATTACCTCATCGGCCTCTGGTCTTAAGATCAACCGATTATCAGGCACTTCGATCAGCGGGCTCCACTGGCTGGTTTCGACATAGCGGAGTTTATGGAGCAGGTGGATGGTTTGGCGGATATGGCTGGGATGGCCGAGCAAGATATGTCGGATGGAACTGCCTGGGGGTAGGCTGCTGGAAAAGTCGGCAGGCAGACTGGGCGGCACTGGTACGCCGGGCGCCTGGTTTGAAAAAGTCATAGGGGCGTTTTCCTTTGCGGGGATTTAACCGCGAAACGACAGGAGGAAAGCGCCCAAAAAAGTTAGCCACCCTGCAACTAAACTCAGGGTGGCTGTAAAATGCTCACAGCTCACCAACTGGTAGCCTCAGTTGGAAGGGTTAGCGAGATGGTTGTGTTGGTAGCACTTCCATCTCGCGCAGCTAATTTTTTTGGGTGCGAAAAGCAACTGGGGTCAGTCGCTTATTGTGTAGGCTATCAGGCCCAGATCGATGAGTCAAGCAGGTGTTTGAGGGACTTGTATCCGCTACTGAGATCTGCTGGTTAGACCAGCCAAATCTTGAAAGAGGCACCATTGTATTATCCAAATTTCGGATTTTATTAATCTGTCAGTAGAGCCAAAATCGAGCAATTTTTGCCAATATGAAGGCTGGGCTGGAGTTGGACGATGGCAATGACTAAAGATGAGCTGCTGACGTTGATTGACCAGGCGGCAGCAGAGGGATGGACGGATTTAGACCTTTCGGGCAATGAGCTGACAGAACTGCCTGAGGCGATTGGTCATCTGACCCAGCTTGAACGACTGACATTAGGAAAAGGAAAGAAACACGAGGATGGTAGTCAGCAGTGGGGTTACACAATAATTAATGGCCAACAGTGTCTCATTCCAAGTGTCATAGGAAATGCAATAAAAAAATTACCAGACTGTTTGGCAGATTTGAAAAATTTGCACTATTTGGATATCAGCGGCAATCCTGTAGGTGAAATACCAGATTGGATTGATCAACTAATCAATCTAAAAACATTAGTTGCACTCACCAGTGAAATCAAGTATATTTCACCAAAACTGGCTCAGCTCAGCTCACTTCAAGAGCTCCACCTTAGTGGTAATCAAATTACAGAAATACCTGATTTTCTGGCTCAGCTCAGCTCACTTCAAGAGCTCCACCTTAGTGGTAATCAAATCACGGAAATACCTGATTTTCTGGCTCAGCTCAG
>JBCDIX010000012.1:0-110133 GCA_038748405.1 Cyanobacteria bacterium P01_H01_bin.21
CTCGGGCTCCATGCCAACCTAGGTGGGGCTGCAACAGCGACCGTAAGGCGTTAAGCTCTGACATAAGGGGTTTCTTGGAGTTGTGGTTAACTCATCAAACCCCTTTCCTCATTATGTTTCAAGCTTTTGTCCTGTACTGAGGGCTCCAGGAGACTGTTGTCCTTTTTAGGATGAGTTGATAATGGGCATCTTTTGGTTTCCACTGGGATGTGGCTCCAGAAATGAATCACATCCTAGCTGGAAATCAAGGATTCACAGAACTAGTAACGCTACAAAGCTTGTGATATAAAACTTTTCTGGCCTAAGGATGTTTTCGTGAACAGTTTTGTTGTGCAAATTTTTAGAAATTTATCTCTTAGTGGCATAAGCCCTATAGAAGTAAAAAACACAGATAAATGTTGAAATTCATCAAACTGACAATCTTATCAATCTAATGTAAAGAGTTTATATGACTTCTCAGTCATCTGCCAATTTGGCAGCAATAAATTTACGAAAACAAATAACCTCACCATGTTAGCGAAATGCGATTTTGCTGCAGGTTATTTAGGTTATTTAGGGGTTAATTCATGGCTTTTATTCGATTAAGTTTGGGCGAGACCTTAGGTTTGGGCACTGATGAAGATGATACTATCCTGGGTCTTAGGGGTAGAGATAGAAACACTGGTCAGCCCCTTGAGCAGGACGAGACTCTTGTTGGCTTTGCTGGGGATGATTTTATCAGAGGGTACGGGGGGGATGACCTTATCTTTGGCGATGGGGATGGTGTTAGCAACGGTGCGGACAATCTTTTTGGTGGAGATGGAAATGATACGCTCCTCGGTGGTGATGGGGATGATTTCCTTGACGGGGATGATGGCGACGATAAACTCAATGGGGAACTCGGCGATGATACTCTGATTGGTGGTCGAGGAAATGACGAGCTGAATGGTGGTGCTGGTAATGACTTCTTGAGTGCTGGCGAGGGAAATGACACTCTGAGCGGGGGAAGTGGCAATGACGAGCTTATTGGCAGCCGAGGAAATGAAACCCTTGATGGCGGCAGTGGTAATGATTTTATCTCTGGAAGCGACGGTGACGATTTACTCCTGGGCGGCTCAGGCGATGATGAAATGACTGGCGGTCGTGATAATGACTTCCTCTTTGGCCAATCAGGGAATGACACAATATTTGGGTCTACTGGTGAGGATACTCTATTCGGTGGGTCGAACAACGGTTCGCCTAGCGGTAATGATGAGCTCAATGGCGGCGAAGGCAATGATGTCATTCTGGGTGAAGATGGTAATGACAACTTAGTTGGCGGTGTTGGGTTTGACGTCCTGATTGGCGGTGCTGGCAATGATACTTTGCTTGGGGGTATTGGTGGAGAAGTTGATGACCTCACAGGTGAGGGTGGAGCAGATACCTTCATTGTAGGAGATGCAGATGATGTCTTCTATGTTGGTCTTGGTAATGGCGACTTTGCTCAGATTCAAGACTTTCAACTGAATGTAGATGTTGTCCAACTGAATGCAGATAATCTGGGTGGATACGGCTTTGGCAATGATTCAGGTGGCAATGGCTTAATTTTCTTCAATGATGACCTCATTGCAGCATTTATTGGCGTAGATATCGGGTCTGTTTTAGGTGCGCCTTCCTTCTCATTTGTCTCTTAACAATTCACTTGAAGTCCGCCAATAGACAATCGGAGCAGCGAAAATTATTGGTATGGCATGAGAGACGTTGTCTTTTTATAGGGGATGACGATCGTCTTGCCTGAATGCGTTACATACCACTTTAAATCTGTTGCTACTGTTACTAAAGTAGTCGTTGCACGATATTCTTTTCGAATAGTCTTCAATGTCAAAGCTATAACTGTAAAGCATTTAAGTAGGTGACCAAACCTTAATGTTTCAAAAATCGCCAGATAAGCATCTCAGCGATCTAGAGCGATGTTTACTTATGGTCATCTACTTAAATGCTGTGCAGGGATTTTTCACGCAGAAATTGCAGTTTTTCTGAATATGGAGGTTTTAAAGACTCTCTCTCTCATCATTCATGTAAAGTGATCCAGTTCAATTTGTAAATGCAGAATTGAGAGTCTTTTCAATTAGGTTGTTTCCTAAGTGATTCTGAAGTTATCAATCGGAAGAGAGCTATGAAAATCACCGATCTTGACAGCATGACAGACATTGATAAAGTAAGCAATGATCTGCAGGGAAGTGGGACTACTTTCACAGAAGCTTATACGGTAACAGAGGTAAACTATGGCGTTGCCTTTGCTGATGCAGGTGCATTTTCCTTTGGTGAAAACACATTTACTACCGCCCATACAACAGCATATGCTGCTAAGAGTGAACGTAACACCAATTTTTTGACTAAAACAACTTTCAAAGGTGTGGCATATGCGGGGGCAACTGCCATTGCTGTTGATGATGGTGTTAGCATTAGCACCTCTAAAAGTTATTCAGAGTACACTCACAAGGGCTACTACATTAGCGCGGGGTTCTAGAGACCTTGATTACTGAAGATTCAATATCTTATTTTGGGCCATCTCGGTTGGGGAGAGCTCCTTTATGTTGTGTATCCATGCCTAACAGGCTTTACTTCATTAGCCTGTTAGGCATGGATATTACTGCTTTAGGTCTATAATTTCTGCCAAATTGGCAACAGTATACGAGCAAACTCATATAGTCTTGTCAAAAGTATATTGTTGGAATGCGATCGCATTTAGCCGAGTGCATAAAGAGTGTACTTGTTCATTAACGTTGGGGAATTCACTATGGGCAGGTCTCATGTGGTCCGTGTATCGTCGGAAGATTCCAAGTCTGCTAGTTATTCAACCGCTTCGTCTAGCGCGTCAAGTTCAAGCAGCTCCGCTAATGCATCGTCTTCAAGTAGTGCATCAGGCCGGGCAAGCAGTGCTACAGCTACTGCCAGGGCTACTTCTAGCAATGGTTCAACTAATATACCGCCGAGCCCATCAGGTCCTGATACCTCCAGGCCTGTCGCAGGCAGCAGCAGTAGCAGTTCAACTGCGTTTGTGGATGAAACAGGCGCAGGCGGCAATAGCACCGCTGTAGCAACTTCTCCATCTGGAGAGACGAGTAGTAGTTCACAAGAGGTTTTTGAACCAGGTGCCACATCTAGTCAAAGTAGTGGCAGAGCGACGGCTACGACTGATGGGGCGACAACCTCAACCGATGTTGTCGTTCCTGCTGACAAGATCGACCAGGGCTCTAATTCTAATCCAGATTCAGAGGCTCCAACAGACAATTCCAATACACTTGTCTTTCAGATTGGTAGCGAGGGAAACGAAGTCCTTAATAGCACAACTCAGCAAGACATTATGGTCGGCAGTGAGGGCTCTAATATCTTTAGTTTGTCCGATACAGGAAAAGGCTCCATCAATGATGCCGATGTTATTGCTAACTTTGACATCAATACTGATTATCTACAGCTATCGGCTGGGTTAACCATTGACGATCTAGTATTTGAGCAAGCTGATTTCAACAATGACGAAAATTTCGAATCTACAGTTATCCGCTTGGGTGAGGCTGGTGATATTCTTGCCGTCGTTCTAAATACCGCCTTAACTGACACTGCTCTGATTAAGGCTAGCTCTGACAACGCTGATACTAGCGTATCAACAACTCCTTCGTCAGAAACCGCTCAAGAACAGAATACCGCTGTAGGCAACGAAAGCACCGGCTGCGTTTCAGAGTACCCTATAGACTATCTAATCGGAACTGATGATGCAGATGTTTTAATTAGCGACTGTGGTCCAGACATTCTAATAGGAGGGGGTGGTCCAGACACATTTGTCATAGAGAGATCTGATGCCTGTATATCTGGGTGTCCTAGCTTTGTGCTTGATTTTAACCCAGAAGAAGGGGATAAAATTCAGCTTAATGCAAATTTTTTTATCATGGATGATATTGTGCTGGAGAACTATGATCTCGACAACAACGGTATCACTGAGAGTACTGCAATTCAACTTGCAGACGGTGGTATTTTAGCCGTTATTCCAGGCACTGTTGATCCTTTAGGTAATACTACATTCTCAGAGGATGCACTTACTCACTCTCCCCATCTCAACTAAACAGCTAAAATTCTTAACATCTAGTTCAGAGGTAAGGGGTCGGGATGAACCGTCACCAAATAATAAATTTATCTATACCGGAGTGCTTTAGTGATTAGTTTTGGCAACTTGAGTTTAGAAGCAGAGCAGCTAATTTCTTTTCTCAAGCAAGAATTGCGCGTTAAAGATCTTTGCAGGCAGATTATTGGTCGCCAAATCGTGAATGCCGCCGCTGTGGATAAAGAAATTATTCTCGATGAGGAAGAAGTCCAAACCAAATCAGATCAACTTCGTCACCAGATGAAGCTTGAGAGTGCAAAAGATACCTTGCAATGGTTAGAAGATCAGCTCATTACCCCCGAAGAGTGGGAGTCTGGTATTCGTGAGCGGTTATTACAGGAAAAGCTAGCTAAGCATTTATTTGAGCAGGAAGTGCCGACCTATTTCACTCAAAACAAACTCAATTACGAGAGGGTTGTACTTTACCGGATCTCAGTACATGAAGCACCACTGGCGCAAGAGCTTTTTTACCAAATTACTGAAGCTGAGACCAGCTTTTACCAAGTGGCTCATCAACATGACATCAATGAACATCGACGGCTCTGTTGTGGTTATGAAGGTACCGTATTCCGCTGGGTTTTACCCCCTGACTTGGCTACTCATATATTTGGTAGTCAACCTCAGGAAATTATAGGCCCCATCCAATCTGAGGATGTCTATGAGCTGCTGATGGTGGAAGAATTTTTGCCTGCAGAGCTTACAGATGACGTTCATAATCAAATCTTAGGCAAGCTGTTTCAGGAATGGTTGGAGCGTGAGTTAACCTATCTCATGCACAAAGACTAATCAAAAGTGTTTGCTAGTTTGGCAACCGCCCCAGTTTGGCAATCGCCTAAAAGCTGGCGTGAGCGAAAACTCAGCTTGTTGCCACTAGTTCTGTCTCTATGCCCCCGTGCCCCCCCTCGCTGCTCTCAGTCAAGTCAACGGCAATCTCGAATTCAGTTTTGTCTGAAGTTACTGCGCTCAGATTACTATCTTCCACCAGGATGCCTTCTTTAACTAAACCAGCCAGCAGTGGCAAGACTATGGTTTCAAGATCGCAGTCAGATAGCTGTCGGGCAACGTCTCTAATGGTAAAAGACTTCTGACTAAACACGTTTTTGATGAGGGTATCTATTACGCTGGGTGGCAGATCTTTGAATTTCATTGTCTTTTGTGGGGTAACTATCAAATATGTGCCTTCATCAAGAGTCTCTACCTGAATAGGTTGATACTTACGTTGTCTTAGACATGTATTTAGCCCTTGCTCAAAGAGATTAAAGCCAACCTGGTCGGGTAGCGATATTTCTGGAACAAGGGTCATTGTCAATAATTGAGACGTTGCAAAGTGATTAGCAAGCTGTGTCTTGTCACGCTCCAATGTATTCGATAAATCATCGAATATCTGCCGCACATGTGCTTCAAGCTGATGGGTTTGACCGTGGGGCATCAAGGGTAGATTTTGGCGCAGGCTTTCTTCTTCTTGTAGTTTTGCTTGCAACTTTTTGAATAGCCAGGTCAGAGCATCCCTCCCCGTAAAGCAACGGACTCCTAACGTAACGTGTAGGGATGGGTTTTCTCTAGCAATAGCATAGTGCCAGTGACCACGTGGTATGTAAAGCAGATCACCTGGATTGAGGACATAGTGAATATAAGGCTTACCGCTTGGCGGCGTGTAAGCATCTGAATTCTCTTCTCTAAAAGGATACTTGTGAGTATCCTCAAATACAAACCATTCCTTTTGCCCCTCAATCTGCATCACAAACACTTCGTGGGAATCAAAGTGCTTGTTGAATCCTTGTTGAAACGGCCAGGAGCAATAAACATTAGCGTGGACAGCACTGTGTCCCAATTCTTGTTGAATAGCCCAGACCAAATCTGCGAGTTCCGGAATTCGATTATCGACATGGCTAAGAGCTAAACTGGCACCTGTCTGACACTGTTTTATCCAATGTTTGGGCTCACAGGTGGGGAGGACTCTACCATGTAAAACAAAGCGGGGCTCAAGCTGGTGAAAGTTCAGCAAGTGATTGAGGTGTTGCCAAGAAAATAGATGCTGAAACTTATCAGAGTTCTCACCAGGTATGACAGTTCCCTGCTGGGTCCAGTTTTCAGATAGAAATTTTTCTAGAGAGTAAGGTCGTAAAAGTGAGGTTAGGGTTGATTGCATCATCAAGGATAGTGAAACGAAATAACCTGGGCTTCATCGTGTGACCTTGAGAGGAATGCTTTTATTAACAACCTGTGGGATGTTCAAAAGATAAAACAGTCCGTTATTGCTGCTCCTTAGGATGACTTTAGTTGTAAGACACCGTCAAATGGCAATGGCTAGACCGGTTCATCCTCTAAATCAGCGATCGCAAACAATCTTCAAGGTTTCAAAAGGATATTTTTAGTTGGTTGGTTTTATATTTAATCCTATTCTTAAAGGGCTATGTTGCCGATTTGGCAGATTGTGTCAGATTAAATGGATAGCAACAGTTAATGTCTTGCCTGCTAAAGTGTTTAGCAATATCCATAAACTCTCTTGTATCTTTAGGGTAATACGATAGAACGACGCTTGTAGGCATTACCAAAATTCAACAGTCCTATCCAGGAAAGTTAGCCAAGCGTATATCTGGTTCTCTACTGTTCAGAAAGAACTAGCTCTCGGTAACCCACAGGTATCATAAGCCTAGATTCTGAGGACACTAAAATAAGCGATCGAGCGCTTTTAGCCCTTATTACTTGAAATATCCACTTTCTTTAGCCTAACGATGCATATTCTGATATTAGGCAATGCTTCAGATGATGATTCTGCCTATCTTAAGGATAAGCTTGAACGTGCAGGGGCTATCGTGGAGTATTGGGACAGTCAGACGTTTCCTAGACATCTACAGTTAACATGGTATCCCCATACATATGGAGGCTATCTGAAGCTACCTACTGGCAAAACTATTCATCTCAACGATATCCACAGTGTGTTTTGGAGCACTTTATTGCCCGTAGATGTTCCTTTACTCCCAGACTCACATCAGTATCGAATAGCAGTAACCGACTCCATCAGCATACTACGCTCTTTAATTCGAGGGTGTTCAGCTCGTTGGGTTAATTCCTGGGAAGCTCATCAATTCCATCAAGAAAAGCCATTACAGCTCTCCGCGGTAAAAGAGCTGGGTGTGGCCATTCCCAAGACGTTGATAAGCAACAATCCTGAACATATTCGAGCGTTTGCATCGACTGTCCCACAGCTTATTTTTAAACCTGTGTATGGAGGTGCGCCTACAAGATTATTAAAATTTTCTCGTCTTGAACGAGAACGACTAAATCAAGTTTTCCGACTTTCTCCTGTTACGTTACAAGAATATGTGCCAGGGACTAACATTCGATGCTACGTAATTGGTCAACAGGTTTATGCCGCAGAAATTAGAAGCTCTTATCTCGATTTTCGAGAGGATAAACAAGCGCGGTTTATTCCAGCGATCTTGCCAAAGTCAATTCACATAGCGTGTCTTAAAATCGCCCAAGCCCTCTTCCTTGAGTGGACGGCCATTGACTGGCGCTTGTCGCCTCAGGGTGAATTTATTTTCTTGAACGCTGATCCAAGTCCGATGTTTACCCATTTCGAACACGTGACGGGATTTCCTCTGACTGAAAAATTAGTTCAGTTGTTAATACACTGATCTTGTAACCTAGACTCAGCGGCGATTCAAGCAGTTAGAATATGATGACAGTACTTCCTCTGTTCCTCTCTACTTTAAAGGAGAAACAAATGCTCTGTCTAAAAAATTACAATAACTTTGTCTGCAGAGCTGTGGAAGTCACGCATAATTCTGATGCTGCATATGTGCGAATTATGACACATAAGTTCATCTACAGCCTAAGTGTGCGTTCTACCAATGTTAGATCCCTTACCCAAATGCCCTCGCTGCGGTTCTAGCCATGTTGTCAAGAATGGTAAAAGCCACAGTGGTAAGCAGAATCACAAGTGCCGTAACTGTGGTCGACAATTCGTTGCTAAGCCCACTAACACCGTTGTTTCTGATGAGACAAAGATGCTCATTGATAAACTTCTATCCGAGGCAATTCCTGTAGCCAGTGTTTCTCGTATTACAGGGGTGTCAGAAACCTGGTTATATAACTATCTTAAATCTAAACTTAAGTCTCATAGCCAAGAGCCTGAAAACAGCCATCAAGGCGAGGCATCTTGACTACAAAGAAAGACTTTATAGTCTTCTGGCTAGTTTAGGGTTGTGTTGGCTGTTATTTTAGTCAATACAATTAATGAAAACCGTTGATAGTATTGTCAATAACACTATTTGCAGTACGTTTGAATATCTATAGCTAACTATCTCCATAATGCTGAATGAAGTGCGAGATACAAAAGGATCCTTACTTGTTTAAAAGTTTTCATGACAAGAGTGAATTTATTAGCTGCGATCGCACAATTGCAATCACGCCAATCTAACGCTGATAGAGATTTTTAGGATTTCACCATTATCCTTACCAACATTTTTTTGGTAAGGATAGTAATAGAAAGTTCTAATGGAATTTGGAGAACTCAGATTTTCAAAATTGAGTTTGTAAAGGATTTATAAAACAACTTTGCATAATAGGTTGTTCGATCATATAAATAGAGGTATTCGGAAGCGCTCATGGAGTGGCTGGATCACTCAGAATTTCTCAAAATCACTACTATCGTCAATTTTTCGTGGATTTAGAAAAATATCCAAAGTTACTTAGGGTTTCTAATTGAGCAATCTTGTAGCTATCCGAAACACTTTTTACAAACTCCTTTAAAGATATCGAAAATGCTACTATTCCCCAAGAAATCAAAAACCAGAAAAGGACATAGGAAAGGTAGATCCACCTTTTTAGAGATAGGGGCTATCTCGGAAAATTTTTTCTGACAACGCCCAAGCAAGTTAGCGATTTTTGATGTTGGCTATAACTCTTCCGGTTCATTCCATAGCAATAGATCATATCGGCTAATAATTGTTATGTTGCATCGACTACATACGTTTAAAGGCCTTTTAACCGAATGCTAATTTTGACTCGTTATTGATTGCAGACAAATACTGTAGTTAGGGTATTAGTGAATTTTTGCCTCTTAGAATTCTCTTGTAGCTGTCAAGACTTTTAAGGTCTGTCAAGCTTAAGCTAAGCGAACATGTCTTTTGTGGGTAAACAGGTTTTTGAAAAGCCTATAATGACAACTAAGTTTGCCTATTGCACTACGGTCTCGGAGTCGTAAAACTCTAATCTAATCGCTTGGTCTAAATATTTTCCATTTGCAAAAAGTCAGTATTGCCCTCTACGGGACTTTGATTATGAATAAAGGGCTCAAGGTACTGAACGGTCGAACTTCAGGCAATTCCGGTGTTCTACGAACAGACATCGAAAATTTGCTATGGTACAAAATCCCTGCCAACATAGATCCGACCGTTTTCACTACTCTTATCTCTGATGCCAATCTTGTTAGCTATCGATTGGGTGATGAGATTATCAACAATATATCTGCTAATTCACCTGATTTATGTGTTCATTTTAGCAAATCAGGGACTCAAGCAGCTAATGTCAACAGATATCTATATTTTGTGTATCAAGGACAGGTCCGACTTCTCTGCGCCAGTGTTAAGCAACCCCATCAAGTAACTGCGCAGGTAGTTACCGAAGGAGAGACGTTCGGAGCAGATAGTTGCTTCATTAATCATCCCTTGGAGTATCGTGCAGTTGCTGCTAGCGATGTTCAAATCCTGCAGATTCCTATAGCAGTACTCGAGACCTTGTTGGAAACATGTGCTCCCCTAAGACAGCAATGGACTAAAGAAGCACAACAACGAGAGCGACTGATCTTTTTTAGAACATTAACCTCACTGCGCTCTATTCCTGCTCATCAGTTGCGACCTTGGGTTCCCTATCTGGGGGAAACGTGGCTCGAAGCTGGTGCTGATATTGGCCAAGCGGCTTCTGATGAGACCGGACGTTTTTGGCTAAAATTGGGAGAAATTGAGTCTTATCAGAAGCCAGCTAAACCACTGGGGATTGGCACCAGCTGGGGGTATCCCAATAAGACCCCTACGGATTGGATTGCTCGTACAAGGTTGCAAATTTACTGTTTGCCAAAGCATGCATGGGAAATTTCTAAAACGTTGATACCGGAGTTGGAAGTTAATTTTCCGCATGAGCATCAGCGTTTGGTAGGTGAAGTCTCACACAATGGTAATGGACACATTGCCTCATCCAGCTTAAAAGCTAATGAGCGTCCAGCTCAGCTGTGGGGAACAGAGCTATCAAACCCAACTGCGGGAGATTTACCTGATGAGCAATCACACGCTCAGAATCTGACTTTACCTAAACCTGTTAGACGTCATTTACTTGACTGGGTACATCAATATCCATGGATAGAGCAACAAAGTTCTTCTGATTGTGGGGCAGCTTGTTTATCGATGCTTGCTCGCTACTGGGGTAAGCGTTTTCCAATACATGCCTTACGAGAGCGTGCCAATGTAGGTGTTTCAGGGGCCTCACTCAAAGGGCTAGCGAGCGCTGCAGAAAGTCTAGGGTTTCACGCTCGACCAGTTCGGGCTAGTTTGGGACGCATGATTGATCAAACAAACCCTTGGATTGCCCATTGGGAGGGTAATCACTTTGTTGTAGTGTATGCAATTCAAACTACTCAAGTCACGATTGCCGATCCCGCAATGGGTGTGAAAACGGTATCTCGCCAGGAGTTTTCACGTCGGTGGACAGGTTATGCGCTTCTGTTAGACCCGACTGAGCGTTTACGCGAGACAGATATAAAACAAAAAATTTCTCTTTGGCGCTACGTTCATGCATTACTCCCCTACCGATCGTTGATTTTTCAAATCATCGCGGTGTCTTTTCTGATTCAGATCTTTGGCTTATTCTCACCACTCTTTACCCAAATCATCATGGATCAGGTGGTGGTGCAAAGAAGTGCCAGTACACTGAATATGGTCGCGACAGGCATGCTTCTGTTTGGACTGTGGAAAATCTGTATGTCATCCGCCCGGTCATACCTACTGAGCTACTTTTCAAATCGCCTAAATCTGACGCTGATAACCGGTTTTATCAGCCATACTGTGAGTTTGCCACTAAACTTTTTTGAGTCGAGACGAGTGGGTGATATTCTTACTCGGGTTCAAGAAAACTCTAAGATTACCAGATTTCTAATTGGTCAAATTGTATTGGCCTGGCTCAATTTACTGACAGGTGTGGTGTATCTCGGGCTGATGGTCTACTACAACTGGCAACTGACGTTGCTGGTATTAGGGTTAATTCCACCCATTGTAATTATTACATTAGGTGCCACACCTTTTCTTCGTAAGATTTCTAGAGAGATTTTCAAAGAAGCTGCCGATCAAAATTCTTCTCTGGTTGAAATGATCAATGGGATCGCCACAGTTAAGTCAACAGCGACTGAGCGAGAGGTGCGTTGGCTATGGGAAGATCGGGCCACCCGACTGACAAATGTCTCGTTTAAGGGGCGAAAGTTCGCGATTAGTCTGGGAGCCTTAAACGGCTTGATCAACTCCATTGGCGGAGTGGTTCTACTTTGGGCAGGGGCCTATATGGTCATCCAAGATCAGTTAACCATTGGTCAGTTAGTGGCCTTTAATATGATGATTGGCTACGTAATCAGCCCAGTCTTAGCGATGGCCAATTTATGGGATGAACTGCAAGAAGTGTTGATCTCCGTAGAGCGCTTAAATGACGTATTTGAGACTGAGCCCGAAGAATCCCCTCAATATCCACTGTTAGTGCTGCCAACAATTAAGGGAGCGGTGACGTTTGAAGATGTCACATTTAACTACAATACAGATGAAGAGAGAAACACTCTGCAAAATTTAGACTTTCACGTAGAAGTTGGTCAAACGATCGCCATTGTTGGTCGCATCGGTTCAGGAAAGACAACCTTGGTCAAACTACTGGAAGGTCTTTACCATCCCAAGAGAGGTCGGGTACTGATTGATGGCCACGACATTAGTCACATATCTCCTCAGTCTCTGCGAACTCAATTGGGAGTTGTTCCTCAGGAATGCTTTTTATTTTCAGGAACAATTTTGGAAAATATCACCCTGTTTCGCAATGAGTTTACCCTAGAGCAGGCAGTTGCAGCGGCTAAACTCGCTGAAGCCCATGCGTTTATTCAATCCCTAGCGCTAGGGTACTACACTAAGGTTGGTGAACAGGGATCAACGTTATCCGGTGGTCAGCGTCAACGCATTGCCATTGCCAGAGCCTTAATCGGTGAGCCCCGGATTTTAATCTTGGATGAAGCTACAAGTTCTTTAGATACAGAATCTGAGCGTCGCTTCCAACAAAATCTGATGCAAATCAGTCGAGAGCGCACCACTTTTATCATTGCCCACCGGCTGTCTACCGTTCGTAATGCTGATCGCATCCTGGTTTTAGACCATGGTGTGCTAGTAGAGCAAGGCACACACACAGAGTTAATGTCCGCCGAAGGTTTATACCATCATCTCGCACAGCAACAACTTGATCTGTAGATGGAGTGATGACATGTTCACTGATCCAAAGCTGACTCAATTGCCTGATACTTATGTCCATGAGTCTCATAAATCTCGACCAGTTTCTTCTAGGGAAACGACTGTAGAGCCAGCCTTGATAGAAGAAACTTCTAACTGGAGCGAGGCATTGCAAACCACGCTTGATCATCCTCCTGCCGCTCTGCCCAGATACATGATTTTGGTTGGGTTTATTTTTGCCTGTCTGTTTGGTACCTGGGCTTGGTTTGGCACGATGCAGGAAGTTAGTTATGCTCAGGGTCAGCTTCTTCCAGAAGGAGATACCTTTAAGGTGCAGCCAATTGCCGCTGGTGAAGTTTCTAAAATTTTGGTGGAAGAAGGAGATATCGTTCAAGCAGAACAGGTCGTTGTAGAACTCGATACTGATGTCTTGAAAGCAGAGGTTGAGCGGCTATCTCAAAACCTTACGGCCTTAATTAGTCAGCTTCAAAAAACCCAAGGGCTGATTGCTCAAACACAGTATGAAGCCGATGCTCAGCGTGCCATTGCTAAGGCTGAGATTCGAACACAAGAAGCAGCTATTGTTGAATCTCAAGCAAATATTAGCAGCAGCCAAGATTTAGTCGCTCAGTTGATGGTTGATGTTGAGGCAAATGAATCTCGTTTAGAGCGGTTGCAATCGCTTTTGGATGAAGGCGCAATTTCGAAAGAATATTTGTTTGACGTAGAACAAACATTACGCGATCGCAACCGAGTCATGACTGAACGTCAGGGACAAGTTCAGCAAGCTCTAGCTCACTCAGAACAGCTGAATGCCCAACTAGACTTAAGGCAGGCTGAAGTTACAAAACGTGAGCTTGAAGCTCAAGAAAAACTAAAAAGGTTACAGCTTGAGGCCCATGACTTAGACGCAAAGATTGCTGAGGCTAAAACGCTTTTAAGCGCCGCTCAAACAAACTTAGACCATATGTTCCTTTATGCTCCAGTAAGTGGAACAGTCTCATCGATTAATATTAGTAATATTGGCGAAGTCACCCAGCCTGGACAGACAATTGTCGAAATTGCTCCAGTAGAAGTACCTTTAGTGCTGTCTGCATTGATCCCTAATAAAGAAGCCGGACTAGTGCAGACAGGTATGACGGTGCAAATGAAGTTTGATGCGTTTCCCTATCAAGAATATGGGATTGTCTCGGGTAAAGTCGCATCAATTTCACCAGATTCAACAATGGATGAGCAGATGGGAGCCGTATACGAAGTCGAAATTTATCTAGATCGCGATCATGTCATCCATGAACAAAAAGTAGTTCTCCTCAAAGCAGGTCAAACAGCTAGTGCAGAGATCATCATTCGTAAACGTCGCGTTGTAGACTTTTTGCTCGCTCCCATCCGGAAGCTCAAGGAAAGCTCTCTTAATGTTTAGATAGGTTCTTTCAATGGTCTGAAATTCAAATCGGATATCCAATCTAAGTCACGGCATTCTACCTTAAGGACAATAACATCATGATGTTTAATACAGAAAGCATGAAGGCCTCCATGAGTGAGGACGACTTTGCACTTATTATTGATGCAATCCTCAATGGGAAATATTCCTGGGCCTGTGTGTTAATTCTCAAAAATGCTGGCTATGAACCAGGACACTACATTCCTTATCGAACTCTTAACAGATTGATAAAGGAAAATGGTTTTCCTAGTTGCGCAGTCTCCGATAAAGGCCAGTCCAGACAATCACATCCGTTCACCAATCGAAAACCTGATCATGATTCTGCTAAAAGTATCAGAGATTTAAACTACCTGGAGCTCTCCGTAAATGAAGCCAATAAAGTTAAAGGAGGTCACTTTGCTGCGTGGGCCGATACAAATACTGAGATTGATTCTATGAGCGCCTGCTCAGCATGGGCATTTTAGTTGTTGTAGAATGCAAAAAATCGAAAACTACCAATCGAGCTTAGCTTACTTCCTAGCTAGGCTCGATTGATAGTAAGTGAGCGACTCCATAATTGATACAATAAAGCCGACACATACGTAATTAATCGATTTAATTTTGTCACTTCTTTATTAGAAATTTCAGGTTATTTATCGTTAATTTACTCTTCTGAGTACTGAAAGAATTAGGATACTTATAGTACGAGCCGAGATAACACCTAGAAATCAGGGACTTAATTTATAAAACCCATATATTTAGAGCAGTCAGTTTTGCAACGACTGCTGTCATCTACCTCTACTGTCATCTACCCCTGCTGTATGAGTGATGAAATATCTCTTGCCCATAGGGTATCTAGTTCGTGTGTTTGCCTAATAAGAGAGATCTAACATATAAATTCATTCATCATCAACCACTTAGGTTTTAGTCAGTGAGAGTGGTCCAGACAATAGGAACTCTCGACAGCCCATGCTAACAATACAGTAATCTCTAGCATATAGACTTGTTGTTGTCCAGCGGAATTGGCTGAATCTAAGTGCTTTATCTATTCCTAACATTTTTGTTTGGTTAAACAGTAGTTGGAATAGATTCCCATTAGCTTGTTGATATTTTATCACACCTACATGCTGGCACCATCTAAGAGTTCTCTCTTTAGATGGGTGAAACTTTGCATTACCCAAATTGAAATACAACGTGGGCAAAGTTGTTCCATAAAAACCATGCAAAATATCTCAAAGTTAACTGTAGTTGTTTCTTCAAGTCTTTTTAGCCTTTTGACAGTAGTTCTTCCTAGCGAAGCCGCTACATTTGCATCCTCAAGCAGTTCGTTTTTTTTTAGTAATTTTTCACAATCACCTGACTCTGTCTCAACAGATACTGACGTAGATGCTTTCGTAATCTCTTCTGGAGACGGAACAGCGATTACTGATACAGATGCAGAAGCTATCTTTAGCCAAGATCCAGCTTTCTCTTTCAATGAAATTTTTAGTGACGTATTTGGAGAAGGAGAAAACTACTCAGGGGTTGCCGAAAGTGAGGCTTCTGTTCTAGGCCAATTTGAGATCTCAGCAAATACCGATTTTGGCTTTGATTTTCTCGCTTCTTTAGATTTATTAACGTTTATTGACGATCCTGATTCTGAACAAGCGCAAACCACTGGCGGTATTACCTTTGCATTAATGGATGAGGCTGCAACTGTCTTAGCAAGCTTTGAATTGTTTGGCAGTCTAGATACGCTTGGTGATGGTGATGTGTTATCTGTTGAATCGACACCTAATATTGAGCAAACCATTGATGATGAGCTTTTCATTAGTGGTCCAGACGAACTAGAAGAAACTGCATCTATTATTGTGTCGGGAGGCTTTAATCAGTTTTTTACGACTTCCCAACAGCTAACTCTAGTAGAGTTTAAGACCAGTGAGACATTTGTTTCGCAGGAACCTGCTGACCCAAATCCCGTTCAAACACCTGAACCTGGCACCTTACTTGCCCTAGCGTCTCTTGGGGGGGCAGCGTTTTCACTGAGACGGGCCAAAGCTAAAACTGCTCAGTAGCAAGTACAAACAATAGAAAATAACAACTTTGTGTTAGAAATGCAGGTTAATGTGTTTCTAATGCAAAGTTTTTTGGTTAGTTACACCAAGTAAGAATTTGATGCTACATGTGGACCTGGCTGATGTGCCTCTCACTATCTCAATTGGGTTAATGTGGAAGATAATGCACCCGCTGGGTATGGTGCAGGATTAAGATTTGCTGATGTTTTTTGGAGATTTTTGAGCCAAAGGTCATCATTAAGAGGGCAGCTCTACATTACTATCATCATGGCCTACGTATGTGAATTTAGCCCTGGTCATCAGGTTTATTTAGATAATCAGGGCGATCAAACAATTATCACCTCAACAGTTGCAACACCAGGGCAACAGCAGCAGGCCAGCAACAGTATAACGACCGGTCCCTGGACAGCGCCGCCAAAAGCCTATCAAAATCTTGGTGGTGCTATATTTACCCTGTTTACGGCCCAAGGAGAGATTCATATCTCTATCCAAGGTACTAGCGTTAGCATGACCAGCGCCCCTGCTGGGTCACAGCAATTATCTATGCAGCAAACTTCAACAGCTGTTCCGCCGATGCCGCCAATGCAGCCAATGACCATGGGCAACATGCAAATGACAATGCAGCCGATGGAAATGCGGGTGGGGAATATGGAGTTAAAAATGGAGACCCAATCGTCTACTACCCGACAGTTTTGTAGTCAGTGTGGTAAAAAGGTTGCCCCTGAGGATCGCTTTTGCTCCAGCTGTGGTCATGCTCTAAACTGATAAAAAATCTTTTATACGCTCAAAGATCGCTTAAAGCCACTATCGTTTATTCTCTCTTTTCTTAAAAACGAGAGGTCGGCTGTTGGATAAGACAATTCTTGCAGACCATCAATGACAGAGTGCTCTTTAGGATCATCATAGAGATATCACAATGCTATAGCCCTGACTATGTGAAAGCTTGGACGGAAGCACAGACAGTTGAAATAAAGGGAAATCCGTTGCCTATCAAGACATAAAGTCTGTTTATTCGAGTATTGAGGGATTAATCTGGTATTAAATTTTACTCAGATGTATGGGCTTTTACAATTTCTGATGCCAATAGCCGCTAATCAGTGGAATATGCGCATTGAGACTGCTAACTGTGTTTAACTCCTACGATCCGGGTGACTTTTACGATGAATTGTTTGTTAGTCGTGGGGTGCCTCGGCCAGAAGCAGAGCTGCTGATTAAGCGTATTAGCGACATTTCCATTAGTGAACTGGTACTGCGTCAGCAAATGGCTCAAAACATGTTGTTTAAGCTCGGGGTAACGTTTAACGTCTATAGCGATAACCAGGGGACAGAGCGAATTTTTCCATTTGATGTGGTACCTCGTGTGGTGCCCAGTCAAGAATGGCATTGGTTAGAACGGGGACTAAAACAACGAATTCAGGCGCTGAATTGTTTTTTGGATGATATCTATAACGACCAGGCTATTCTTAAAGACGGTATTGTTCCCCGAGAGGTAATTGAGTCGGCTCCTGGTTTTTTAGCCCCCTGCATTGGTCTGAAGCCCCCTAAAGGGATTTGGTGCCATATTACTGGAACGGATCTGGTCCGCGATCGCAACGGTAACTGGTACGTGCTTGAAGATAATCTGCGCTGTCCGTCAGGGGTGTCCTATGTTTTAGAAAATCGACGGGTGATGAAAGGGGCCTTTCCGGCACTGTTTGAAGCCCTCAACATCAATCCAGTCGATGCCTACCCCAGCGAGCTGCTGGCCTCTCTGTTACACTTGGCCCCCGATGGTGTTCCCGATCCTCGGGTGGTGTTACTTTCGCCAGGGATTTATAATTCTGCCTATTTTGAACATTCGTTTTTGGCCCAGCAGATGGGGATTGAGCTGGTGGAGGGCCGTGACCTGGTGATCACCGATGGCTATCTCCAGATGAAGACCACCAAAGGGCTACAGCGGGTAGATGTGATCTATCGACGCATTGACGATGATTTTCTTGACCCGCAGGCGTTTCGGGCTGACTCGCTGCTGGGGGTACCGGGTCTGATGGAGGTCTATCGTCAGGGACGAGTTGCGATCGCAAACGCGCCCGGCACAGGCGTGGCCGACGACAAAATGGTATATAGCTATGTCCCCGACATGGTGCGCTACTATCTCAACGAAGACCAAATTATCCCCAACGTACCCACTTATCTCTGCGAAGATTCTCAGCAACAAACCTATGTTCTCGATCACCTCAATGAGCTAGTTGTTAAGGCCACCAATGCCTCTGGTGGCTATGGCATGTTAGTTGGCCCCCATGCAAGCGCACCAGAGCGTGACGCCTTTGCAGACCAAATCAAGGCCAACCCCAGGGGATATATTGCCCAACCCACACTGTGCCTGTCACGGGTGCCGGCGCTGATCGGCGATGAATTTCAAGGCTGTCACGTTGACCTACGTCCGTTTATATTGAACGGTGAGGATATCTATGTAAATCCAGGCGGTCTTACCCGTGTCGCCCTGAAAAAAGGCTCTCTAGTGGTCAATTCATCCCAGGGGGGAGGGAGTAAAGATACTTGGGTTATTGCAGCTGCAAATTAACTCAACACTCTCCCTTTGTTCTCTTATGCTCTTAAACTAATCACTATGCTAAGCCGCGTTGCTGATTCAATTTACTGGATTAATCGCTATGTCGAACGGGCGGAGAACGTCTCTCGATTTGTTGAAGTCAATCTCCATTTGCTGTTGGACACCCCTATGGGAACCATGCAACAGTGGGAGCCATTAGTGGTGACAACCGGTGATCAAGAGATTTTTAGAGACCGCTATGGTGACCCAACTGCCGAGAACGTACTCAAATTTCTCACCTTTGATGCTGATTATCCTAACTCTATTCGCTCCTGTGTAAAATCAGCCAGGGAGAATGCTCGCTCAGTCCGGGAGATCATTTCATCAGAAATGTGGGAGCAGATAAATGAGTTTTATCTGATGGTGGAAGAAGCAGCTAAATCTGGTGAAATTGCTCAACTGTATGCGTTTTACCCTGAGGTAAAAACAGCCAGCCACCTGTTTGCCGGTGTGATGGATGCAACCATGTCCCACAACGAAGGCTGGCATTTTGGCTGTCTGGGGCGTTTTCTAGAACGGGCAGACAAGACGGCTCGAATTTTGGATGTGAAATACTTTATTTTGCTACCGTCGGTAGCGGCGGTGGGTAGCCCGTTAGACAATCTGCAGTGGATTGCGCTATTGCGGTCTGCCAGTGCCTACGAGATGTATCGCAAATGTCAGCATAAGATTGACCCTAGAGGTGTTGTAGACTTTTTGGTGCTGCATCCTGAATTTCCCCGGTCTATTCGCTGTTGCATTTTGCAGGCAGAACAGTCCTTAAATAAAATCTCAGGGTCGCCCGTTAGTAGCTGGCGACTCAGCAGTGAACGCCGGCTGGGTAAGCTGCGATCGCAGCTCGACTACATCACCCTAGAAGAAATTTTTCAGACAGGGCTGCATGAGTTTTTAGATGGTCTTCAAAATGACCTCAATCATGTGGGGAGTGCTATCACAGAAAACTTTTTTGGGCTATCACTATCCGCATAGACAGCGTTAGCTCCTAACAAAGCTGATCTCATTCCCACAATCGTTCGGCTGTCCTTTTCCTCCTGCATTTCCTTGCACTATCGCATCGTTCATCAGACCCGCTATCAGTATGCTGACCCGGTACAGCTTGGAACTCACATCGTGCGGCTGCAGCCACGGGTAGACGGCAGCCAACGGCTACACTACTTTAGCTGTGAGATTTTGCCGACTCCCCGTAAAACCATCGACTGGCTTGATTTAGAAGGAAATGTCTGTCGCCAGGTGTGGTTTCCAGATACCGATATCACTACCCTAACAATTGTCAGTCAGTGTGATGTAGAAACCCTGCGCATCAACCCATTTGACTATCTCTCACCAGCCTGGGCAATTACTGCCCCCATCGACTATCCCCAATCCGTTAAACATCAGATTAATCCCTATTTGGTTACACCCTACGCCGAGAGTCCTGCCGTCATTGACTGGGCTCAACAACAGCTCCACCACGTTAATGGCAATATCGGTCTGTTTTTAACAGGGCTGACCCAGACCATTTATCAAACCTGTGCTTACGAGATGCGCCATCAGGGGCCACCCTTGTCTCCAGGGGTGGTGTTGGCCAATCAACGGGGCAGCTGTCGTGATTTTACAGTCCTGTTTATGGCCGCCTGTCGGGCCGTCGGGCTAGCAGCACGCTTTGTCAGCGGCTACCAGCAAGGAGATGCAGGCCAAACGGCCCATGAGCTGCATGCCTGGCCTGAAGTGTATGTGCCTGGTGGCGGCTGGCGAGGGTTTGACCCCACGCTAGGGCTAGCGGTGGCCGATGGTCACATTGCCCTGGCTGCCGCCGCTGTGCCTGCTCAGGCTGCTGTTATTGACGGCAAGCTACAGACCGGCCACTTGAGTCAAAATACTCTAGAAGCCAATATTAAGCTCAGCGTTATCGATGAGTAAGCCCTGCTATTTAGCTCTACGCCGACTGCTAAACTGCGGTGTATTCGATCTTTGTCCAGCTGCTGGACGAATTTCTGCGCCGTTAACAGCCAATTCACCATTAGCACCCACCCTAAACTGCAGAGACTCTGTTACTCCCTGTGGTGCACCCGTATCAGGATTGTCGAAACTGTCAACATCCGAAATGTTGCTGAGCTGATTATTTTTAATCACAGCATCGTAACTTGCCTGATTACGCATCAGCGGGCGAGAGAGACCGTTGACCTCGATAACATTGTCCCTAATCTCGATGGTGCTAAAGTCCGTCTTCTCATGAAAGCCAAAAAGGCCATCTGCTCTAGAATTTACGGTTTCATTGGCGATTACGGTATTGTTGTAAAACGAAAAATTATTGTAAATGCTCTTATGCCAGACCACCCCTCTACCCGGATTCAGAATCAGATTGTTATGAAATTTAGTGGGCCCCTTAGCCGGTTTTTCACTAAAGTTAGTGATCAGATTACCGTTATCCTGGTCAGTATCAAAGGCAAAAACATTATGATTGACCTCAACTCCGTTGCGAGCCCACTCTAAGGCATAGGATCGAGTAAAGTAGTTGTGGTGAATATGAAACGTATAGCCATCTTTAGGGACGCCGCCGCCACCGAGTCTGGGTAACGAAACAACACCGTCAAGATAGTTGTGATCAATCTCAACAAATCTGTCATGCTCAAAGGGGAGTTCGATGGCAAAACTTGCACTGATGGTGTTGTTATAGATGCGAGTGTTTCTAAACTCTCGCCCTTTGATACCGTAAACTTCCCCCCCGCGGATTCCGCTCTCAGAAATATCGTTATTGTAGATTTCAGAGCTTTTTAGGTATGTGGCAAAAATGGAACCACCGGTAATGCCGTTTACACGTCCCCCTGCATCAATAAATACATTATCGTGAATTTTGGCATCTCTTACAGAAAAGAGACGAATTGAACTCCACAAAAAGTTGTTAAGCTCAAGATTTTTAATGACAAGATTATGAGTGCCATCACTCAGAATTCCACCATGAACGTTTGGCCCAGTCAGGGTCATGTCCGTTACTGTTACATCATCTGCGTCACGATTTAGATAAAGTAAGTAAGCCTTTTGGTCAATTGACTTAAAGTCAATTTCCTCATCGGGCAAACCAGCCGTGCCTACCCTAAAATCATCCGCATTCTGTAATACCGTGCGTCCTTGTCCGGCCCCCTTTAGGATAACGTCTGTTGTGTTTACCCTTACGGTTTCTGCCAGGTCAAAGGTACCCTCAGGAATATAAATGGTTAACTGATCGCTCGCCCCATCTTTGCGCTCGGCAGCGGCCCAGTTAACAACTGCTCTGATCGCAGCTGCGTCGTCTACTCCATCATTGGCAACGGCACTATCGACACCAGGGTTTGCCTGTAAAATTTCGGTGGGCAGATCCGTAATATCAATGGTATCAGGTGTACCATCGTTGAGGTCACTCTCCCTAGAGGAAATACCGGCAACAATAGTGTTACTGGCGTTGTTCGCAAACGTATCAGTAACCGTCTCGATTTGTGAGAATGCTAAATCGGGTGCATAAAACAGCATTTCATCATGAGAGCCCGGACGAGCATTGACTGCTGTACCACTCTTCAAAAGTGGATCACTCGCGTCCGAATAATTATTGTCTAGATTATGCTGATTACTAAGATACTGATAAAGGTCGTGGGTAAAGCTTTGGTCGCTGTTGGTTGCAGTGAGGTTCTGCCATAGCAGATAAGGGTTTTCTAGAGTGCCGTCATCGTAGAACTCAGTGGCATCTTCTTCAAATGCGGCTAACCCGAGTGGTTTCTCTTGAGCTGGCAATCCTAATGTGTCTAAAATGTGCCCGCCATCAAGAGAATCACTTGTAACTTGTGACTCAGAAAATGAGTTTTCTAGAACTGACATAAATAGCTTGGTTAAGGAGCTAAGGCATTGTTTGGTAGATGCCCCTTAACAAACTAAAGCTGTTTTCCTAGCTCTGTCAGGCTAGGTTAGTATCGCTATAAACCTTTCGTAGGGGTAGCTTTAAGTTCTTTTTCCCAATTGCTTTATCTATTCTTGATGTGTTCTTGATGTACTTGGGAACAAACGTTATTGAACATTATAAACATGAATTGAAGATTTTGAGTCTGTTCTGCAAGCGTTCTCTGAATTTGTTGTGTGTGAGAACCACGCTCTTCCACTCAAAACGATTGCTAATCGAGGGTAGATGGGTTTTTTGGATGCTAAACTAACCCTGCGCCCAGGCTTTTCCAAAGCCCCATGCTTGCCCACAACTCCCTTATGAATTGGCTGTTTGACCCTCTAAATTATGACTTTATGCGTCAGGCACTCCTTGCAGGTGTGTTGATTGGCATCTTATGCCCAGTGGTAGGAACATATTTAATCGTACAGCGGATGGCGTTATTGGGAGATGTCGTTGCCCATGCCATATTGCCAGGGCTTGCGATCGCAAACTTCCTCAGTATCCCCCTCTTGTTGGGTGCATTTGTTTCCGGCATTGTCAGTACATTTGTCACCACCTGGATTCAAACCCAATCCAAAGTGAAGGTAGATACGGCTATGGCTATTACCTTTTCTAGCTTTTTTGCATTGGGGATAACCCTATTGACGACGTTGCGTAGTCGTCTAAATCTAGAAGAACTACTTTTTGGCAACATTCTTAGCATCAGTGCCGCTGATGTCTGGCAGATTGGGGTGATTACTGTCGCTATTTTGATTGTCATCAAAATATTCTACAAAGAGCTGCTGTTCTTTACCTTTGACTATCTGGGGGCCGCCGCCAGCGGACTCCCCGTTAACACAATTAATCTAGGTTTGATGACCCTGGTGACCCTAGCCATTGTGGCCGGTATGAAAACTGCAGGCGTGATTTTGGTAATGGCTCTGATGATCAGCCCAGCGGCAGCGGCATCGTTGTTAACAACCGAGCTGCATTGGATGATGGTTGTGGGTGCAGGTCTTGGGGTGACCTCTAGCCTGGTGGGTATGTACATCAGCTACTACTTAGATATTCCATCGGGGCCTGCAATTACGCTAACTCTGTTTAGCTGCTTTGTGTTGGCACTGCTGTTTAGCCCTAGCAAAGGTATTTTGACAGATGGTTTGTTTTTTGATAAGCGTCAGAACACACCATAGGTGAACGCGCCAGGCGCGGCTGAGTTGTTCAGTAGCCTCTGATCGATCAATAAAAAATGCGGATAACCTGCGAAATTATGTTGGCTTTGAGGGCCGTTAACTAACAGCCACCTTAAAAGAGCCCTACAGCTGTAAACAACATTCTTTATACGTGTGTCAATTATCTTTAAGCATCAGCTAACGCATTACCTCAAGCAACAGCACTTGAGCCTGATCGGATGAGAGCTTTTCAATGTGTTCTCTAAAAACCTTTAGCTAAAATTTTTGCTCTAATGATAATGTTCCGGGTGTGTTTATAGATTCCTCCTTAGACGCTCAGTCCGTTGGAGTGTTAGTCGTCAGTATGGCCCTTATCCTTAAAAAACAACTTTGAGGCTTAGCTTCTTGTTTCAGGCCATTAGGCAACTGCATAAAATAACATACCGCTTCATAGCTTTAGTTGAAGTCAGCTAATACACAGAGCCGACCAGTTTGTAATAAATCTCATAAGGGGCATAGCACTCTCTACGATTTTTCTTTTTGCGTCTAGTATAGATAATGACTCACTCAGATAAAAGAGACTATAATTTATATGGTCTGGATAATGGCACAATTTCTTATCTTGTCAAAAAGGTAGAAGCCTATGTCACTCTTCGGTCTGCCCGTATTCTCTTATCCGTTTGCTGAAAATCATTAACCCTGTAAGTCTACACGTTAGTTTAAGATGACTGCCCCCTCCCTTCGGTTACTTCTCTCAACGTTGATTGATTATACAGGAGTTTTTTTGCCTGCAAATTTGGAGCTAGCCAAAGCTGTTGCTGCCTATGAGCGCTACAGTGCTGGCGATCATCGCTGGATGCTGGGTCGTTTAGTATTACCTATGGTTCAGCTGCCCCAGTTTGAAAGGTATCTAGACAACCTGGAACAGTACTATGCACCTGCCTTTTGGCCGTTAAGTATAGTGTTAGAGCCATCGTTACAGGCACTGGATTTACTCGCACCTTGGTTGGAGAAACAATACCGATTTACGGTTTCAGCATTGGAATTTACTCAAGGAAGTCCGGATGCGATCGCACAGCTATTGCCCCACCTTCCTCCCCACAGCGATCTCTTTTTTGAAGTGCCCCTGACTACGTCTCTGCCAGACTATCTTGCTCAGCTGCGGGGGACCCGAGCGGCGGCCAAAGTACAAACTGGGGGACCAACAGCAGCGGCATTTCCCAGTGTTGAGACCTTAGCCCAATTTATTGTCGCCTGTGCTAAGGCCAAGATTCCGTTTAAGGCGGCTGGTGGTTTACACCATCCTCTGCGGGGCTTGCACAAACTCCCTAACGGCAGGCTCGTGAAAATGCACGGGTTTCTAAACCTTGCCTTGGCCGCTGCCTTTGCCTATGGGTACGGAGCAACTGCAACCGAGATTGCCACCCTCTTGCAGATCGATACCCCTGAGGCATTAATTTTCTCAGCACAAGAAATTATCTGTCATAGCCCTGTCTGGTCTAATGATTCAGACCTGTCCAACATAGCCGGGCATTTGCCCCTAGAGATACTTGCCCATGTACGCAGTCGCTACTTTTTAGGCATTAGCGCCTGTTCTTTTCATGATCCTTTGATAGACCTTAATCGTTTAGGAATCTTAAAGGCTCCTACCCCTGCAACATTCTGTGTGTTGTCTATGTAGGCGTTATCCGGGCCAACTTTCTGACCAGTAATTCTGAAACCTTTACTGCATAACGCAGCGCATCCTGAAAAATTTGCTATAGTTTCTAACGGCATGCGAGAACGATTATCATTTTTTAAATGCTAGAGGTTCAGAACCTATCGGTTAACTATCGGGGTGTTTCAGCGCTAGACTGCGTTTCCTTAAGCTTACGACCGGGTGAGCTAGTAGGTCTGATTGGCCCTAACGGTGCTGGTAAAAGCACTCTGATTAAGGCGATTTTGGGTCTAACCCCCTGTCGTGGGCGGGTGCTGCTAGATGGCAGCCCACTCTGGCGACAGCGGCAGCGAGTAGCCTATGTGCCCCAGCGATCGCAAATCGATTGGGACTACCCTGTCACGGTTTGGAATGTGGTGATGATGGCTCAAACCAAATCTCTGGGCTGGGGACGTCGCCCCGGGCCAGATGCCCGACGCATGACGAGTGAGGCCCTGGACCGGGTGGGGATGTTGCCCCTCAAAGATCGCCCCATTGGTCAGCTCTCGGGTGGGCAGCAACAGCGGGTATTTTTAGCGCGGGCGCTGGCTCAGCAGGCCGATTTATTTTTACTGGACGAACCCTTTACCGGCATTGATAGAAAAACTGAAACCATTATGGTGAGAGTTTTTGCAGAGCTAAGCGCCCACCGCAAGACATTACTGGTGTGTAGCCATGAATGGGGAGACGATCTCCAGCGCTACAATCGGCTGCTGTTGCTAAATCGTCAGCTACTGGCAGACGACCGCCCCACTGTCGTTATGACTCTGGATAATATTCAGCGCGCCTTTGGCATGAACGCTCAATCGCGATTCAACTCTCCACACACAATGCGGTTGGTGGGCTAGCTTTATCGCCAGTTTCTCAGCCAAGCAACGGTAACGAGAGCGTTAAGAGCTATCGACAACCCTGATGGATATGCCCCACATGGTTGGCTACAGTTAGCGATCGCATTCTTTAAGGTGCTAAGAGAAGGCTCGCAACGGTAGGCAAAATGAATGATGTAGCAATGGATGCATATCTGCAGGCCACGGATATTATTGACTGGCAGCATCCGGCAGTTTTAGACATGGCAAACAGGTTAGCCGCAGATTACAAGCAATCAGCTGCGATCGCAAACGCTTGCTTTGTGTGGGTACGAGACAACATCCGCCACAGTGTTGACTATCAGCTAAACCCAGTCACCCGTCGAGCGTCTGAAGTGTTGCAACATCGCACAGGCTACTGCTATGCCAAAAGCCATCTACTAGCGGCCTTACTGCGGGCTAACACAATTCCCGCTGGGTTTTGCTACCAGCGTCTGAGCATGGATGAACAGGGAGCCCCCTACTGTCTGCATGGGTTAAATGCGGTCTACTTACCTGAAATAGGCTGGTATCGTATCGACACAAGGGGCAACCGTGCAGGGGTAAATGCGCAGTTTACCCCACCCTACGAGAAGCTAGCCTTTAAACTGCAGTGTGCTGATGAGCTTAATTTTCCGGCAGTTCTGCCAGAACCACTAGATATAGTAGTCGCTACTCTACAGTCACATCACACTTGGAATGAGGTACTCAAAAATCTGCCAGATGTCTCTCCTGAAATGGCAGATGGCTATGGGCTTTGGAACAATCCTTAGGAGACAGCTCTGGGCAGCTCATAGTTTCTTCATTTTTTAGAGCTACGTTAGTAGAATAGGCAAAACCATCGGTGTCGGCAGAACAATGACAGATGCTCACAAGCAGTCTACGGTCTCAAACCAAGTGCTCCAAGAGACTGTTGCAGATTTACAGTCTGTACGATTTTGGCCAGGTTTCTGGCGATTTAGTATGTTAGGAACTCTGGTGCTGAGCTGTATAACGCTAGCCTGGACAACAGAAGCTGAAATTGGATTTTGGGCTTGGACCGTTGTTGCTGGAATGTTTTACGCATTTTGGCTAATCTGCACCCACGATGCGATTCATCACACGCTTTTGGGTTGGCCCATTATCGAAGAGACATTAGCAAGAATTATCTCTTGGCCAATGCTTTGGCCCGTGGGTGTTTATTCAGAGCTGCATCGTTTACACCATGGCTGGAATGGTCTAGATCTGCGCGATCCAGAACGAATACAGTGGACTGAGAAAGAGTATCAAGAAGCATCACCTCTAGTGCGATGGTATATGCGTCATCAGTGGCTACTCGATGTATTTATTTTAGGCGGTTTAGGAATCGTTGTTAAAACTCTGATAGGTGGACGACGGTTTCAGGAACTCTTGCCACGGCTAAGATTTCAGCTATTGGCAGATTTGTTAGGCATGGGCATTGTCCAAGTCTGTTTAATTACAGTTGTTGTTCTTTCTCAGGCCAGCGTTTGGCGGTATTTGTTGTTTTGGCTGTGTTTAGAACGAGTTATTGGTGTAATTGCGCAAACTCGGGCTCATTTAGAGCATTATGGTCTATGGCGAAATGTGGGTGGTCATCAGCTAACACAGCTATATTCTTCTCGAAATTTGCAGGCTGGTCATTGGTTTAGCTGGCTGATTGGCGGGCTAAATTATCACGCGGTTCACCACGCGTTTCCGGGCATTCAGTTTGATCGGCTACCAGAAGCCTATGGGCGGATTGAGACGGTGCTAGATGAACACGGGATGCCTGCGCTAGAAATGGCAGACGGGTATCCAAGTGGAGTTCGCCAGTGGATTAATCGTTATGCGTTGATTCCTAATTAAAAGGGTGGGGGCATCACTGCTATGCGCCCAGTGCGGGTAGCTCACTAGAGCATCTAATGACTCGAGCAGTAAATAGAGTCTAAAAACTGTTTGATTTGATACATTTTATGTTAAGTTTTAAGTATCTGCTTAAAATAAATCGCTTAATATTCGCTGCAGCTATGAAAGGCTTTTTGTCTGCCCTTACTGATCGTGATCTCAGCCCTGGTGCTGCAAAGGTTGCGATGGTTGTTGGCACTATTCTTTTTAGTATCAACCACGGTCCTGCCTTGGCTAATGGCAAAATGACGCCCGCCCGCTGGCTAGCTGGACTGCTCACATATGCTGTGCCCTACTCTGTCAATATCCATGGGCAGTATGCTTACCGTAAGCGCCAGTCAGCTTCTTGATGCGGTAACACTCGCGTACTGAAGGTGCTGCATGAAGTCTTTCCCAGCGATCCTCCCTGAGTTAGAAACTGATCGACTTACGCTACGTTCTATGTCGGTCAGTGATAAAGCCAGTCTTTTTGCTATCTATGGCGACCCAGAAGTCATGCGGTTTGCCAGTGATGAGACATTTCCAACCCCAGCAACGGTAGACGAGATGCTCTCAAGTGTTAATCGTCTCTTTAGTGAACAGATCTCTCTGGAATGGGGGATCGAGCGACGCGCTGACCAAGCGTTGATTGGTACTTGTGGTCTGCACTCTTTTGACCTAACCAACAACTTGGCTGAGGTGGGCTGTATGCTTGCCAGGTCAGCCTGGGGACATGGCTATATGCAAGAAGCTCTCAATGAAGTGATTCGGTATGCAGTTTGCGATCGCAAAATCAAATGCCTACAGGCCGATATCGATGCACTTAACCACCGATCTATCCGGTTATTTAGCAAACTCGGCTTTGTCCATCAGGATGGCACAATCTATAGAAATTGCTACTTGTTTTGATGCTTTCTATTGTTGAAAGTTTTCTATTGTTGGGATTTGAAGCGATTGCCATATATTCTACCCGTAAAGAGCAATTGAAAGCGCCGAAAGGTCTTTAGCAGTGAATTAATCACAGAGTATATAAACAACAAAAGTTTCCACAACTCTATATTCTGCGAGTATTTAGTTGGTATTTAGAGAGTGATTTCTATCTGCTCATATGTCGTCTACAACTCAGACTGAATAAGGTCTCTCAAATAAAAGCTTAGGTAGATGATGCAGGGGTACCTATTGACTCTGCTAGGGGATAGATCGAGAAAGTTAAGCAATTCTGATCTCACCAGCAGCAATACCTATGATTTGTGTCAGGGATATCTTTTGGTTTTACTACCAGGTGACTAGGACTAGTGCCGATGAATATGATTAGTCTTGTCTAAAGTCCAAAGCAGGGGAAGTAGAGTGATGACTCAAGAGCACTCAAATTTCCTATCTCTTGAAGCAATTAGACCTCATTAGTTGTGCTTTTGGTGGAGACAAGGGAGGCGAATTTATCTGGAGGCATATGGATGAAGACAGTACAATTTACAGCCCGTGGTTCACTCGATCATTTAGAGATTGTTGAAAGGCCCGTACCGACACCAGGTGATCATGAGGTGATCATCAAAATGCAGGCGGCTTCGCTAAATTGGAAGGATATCCTGATGGTCATTGGTGGATTTGGGGTTGGCGACGATATCGAACTTCCTTTTGTTCCTCTAAGTGATGGTGCTGGTGAGGTAGTGCAAATAGGTGAAAATGTGAGTCGTGTTCAACTAGGGGATAAAGTCAATCTTCTTTTCTTTCAGGAATGGTTAGCAGGTCAATTTACAGCAGAAGTGGCCGATAGTTCCCTTGCTGGAGGAAAATATGAAGGCATTCTCAGTGAATATGTATGCCTCAATGAAAATGGCGTTTCAAAATATCCGAAGCATTTGACAGCCATACAAGCCGCAACGCTTCCTTGCGCCGGAGTCACGGCTTGGTCGGCACTATCACAAGCAGGTGTTAAAGCCGGAGACGTTGTGTTGCTGCAGGGCACAGGTGGCGTCTCTACTCAGGCTTTGAAATTTGCAAAAGCTTTCGGTGCTGAAGTCATTATGACCTCATCGAGTAATGCCAAGCTTGAGAGGGTCAAAGCAATGGGGGCCGATCATCTAATTAACTACCGTGATAAGCCAGATTGGGCTAGCGAGGTTATCGAATTAACTAAAGGGCGTGGTGTCGATATTATTTTGGATGTAGGCGGTGCTGAAACACTTCAGCAGTCTATTCACGCTGTTAAGGTTGGCGGGGTAATTGCTGTTGTTGGTGTGTTATCAGGCACAGTAAAAGACCTCATAATTCCAGAACTTATGTTTAAAGCCATACGGCTTCAAGGCATATCGGTTGGTAGCCGTGAGCATTACCAAGATATGGTACGAGCTATGGAATTTCATAGTGTCTTACCTGAAGTCGATCAGGTCTTTTCGATGGAACAGACGTCTACTGCATTGGCTTATTTACAGTTGGCCAATCATGTTGGAAAAGTCGTGATTGATATCGAGCAACAGTAGTAGATGCTGCCGGACAGCCTGTTGATATTGCTGAGCAGGTGTTCCATTAAGCAACATGAGTCCCTGATAGTCGAGGCCGACTCAGCGAGGCAACCATCTGGAATTTAGCCTTTTGGGACGGTAACTCAGTGATCTGGCCTCTGGCAGAGATACTCACCGGAACCATGATGGGAACTGTTCGCCGCCAGCTGGAACGGCTTGGGATTCCCCAACGCGTTAAAGCAATTACACTGGCCGACCTGCCAGCATTATCTGGGGGCGTAGTCATGAACTCATGGACGCCTGGTATAGCCGTCAGCCAGATAGGCTCGGTACCCCTGCCAGAAGCCCCCGCCTTTCTGGAATTGCTTGACCGCGCCTACCAAGCCGAACCGCTTGTTTCACCGTAACTCCTGGGTGTCTGAATAGAAAATCTTTGCATCTTGTGGCGTCGATTATCTTAATCACCATTACATGTCCGGCAAGCACCAGTTAGCGTGCAACTGACACAGTTGGTCGAGCATGTCAGCGTATTTGGCGCGTATTTCGCTAACTTGGTCTTGAGGAACCATGAAATACAGGTATCCGTGTGGTCCTGCGTTGGGTCCACCGTGATCCAAGCTACCTACACGACCGTCGGGGTCCATCGGTCCCAAATGTTCGGTGATGACATAAGGTGCATAGGGCATATAGTGTGGAAAACTCACTGTGATTTTCTCGTCAGATTTTGCCGGTGCCCCATAGGCACGATGGATCGGCGCAAACATATAAGAAAGCCCCCCCTCCTCTGGCGCGGTATAGATACCCTCTTGAAATCGAGTTCGCAGAATTGTTTTTGCCCTCTCCGGAGGCACACCCTCGAGGCGCAGGCGCTCTATGTCAAAATAGGGCTGCATGTGATGTTGCACCCCTACTCGGTCAAACGCGACCGGAATCAGCTGGTCGCTGGGATACGTGTAGGGCCAATCAGCATCATAAAAGCGCACACTCGTACGCGCAACGAAGGTAGTGAACCCGTTTGTGCCCTCGCGATGTAGTACAAAGCCTTTTTCCGGGTCTCGAACATAAATCGTTGCACCATCCTGCAACTCTTCTGGTAGCGCACTTAAAGCCAGCTCAATTTCAAGAGCGCGAGGCAACTCAACAAAGTCGTCGGCGATCGCAGGCTGTACGATACTGAGCAATAAGACGACAACAACGCTAACAGCAGCAATGATAAATATTGTTGTGGATCGTACAAGCATGATATTGAAACTCCTGAATTGTTGTGTACTTGTTGGCTTGGAAGAACTTACCGACGCCCGGATTGAGATCAGCTGCCAGGCTGTTGTCCGAAAGAACAAATGATGGATAACCTCATCATGAGTTGGAGGTATTTATTAGCCTTGTTTTTTAGTTCATCAATCTTGCAGATATCATAGACAAAGGTTGGTATCGATTGACAAGTAGGCAGTTTTTTCTGATGTAGTATTGTTTTTGATACTAAGAATCAAAATAAGACTGAATATAGTCGTTAAAACAAGGCGAGAAAAATAATGTCAGAGCCACTCGTACCTGTAATCGAAGGCGTTTGCCCAATGCCGAATATCGCTCAATTAATCGGCGGTAAATGGAAGCTCATCATCCTGCAAATTCTGATCTTTAAAGGGACGAAACGATTTGGTGAGCTTCGAAAACTGATCGATGGCATCACCCAAACGATGCTGACCAATCAGCTCCGCGCACTTGAAAAAGATGGGCTGGTCAAGCGTAAGGTCTATCCTGAAGTACCGCTGCGTGTGGAGTATTCCGCCACGCAGCGCGCACTCGACCTAGAGGACATGTTTCACGCTATGCACGCATGGTGGGAAAAAACTAAGCTTCAGACCTGATTACTCGGGAGCATCATGATATGTCAGTTTTGGTCTCAATCGACCGATGTGGAAAAATTGTGGGTGACGGACTTGCCGTTTCGTCCGCCGCCATTCATTCCAGACATTAGCATGCTCACAGCTTTCATATCTTCATGTTGTTGAATACTGCGCGCAGTCCTGTCGAGTGGGCAATCGGGCCGAAGCGATCTGTGTGTTCACGACTCGTGAGTGGTTCAGATATCCGTTCTGGCAAAACAAGCTATATCTATTAACTTTGAGTCATCTATCAGCTTGAGCTTTTGAGGCGCAAGGTTGAACTCCTCCGCATCGATCTTTGCTCTTGGCCGACTTGATAATTAAGGCTTCTAATCCGAAATCCAAACAACAGCCTCAAAATAGATAACCCTGTAGAGGCTGTGCCTTGTGCCAGCCCATCAGGCGCTATTTAGTCAGGATGTAGAAAATTTACCAAACGTAGTACGCAGGGTAGAGATTTCCGCCCTATGCACACTGCGTATTGGACATATACTTGTGCAGTAACTCCACTAATCTGCGATGAGATTCCCCCCTTGGTAACTTTCTAAAACTCGATCGCCAGACCTGCCTGTCTCGTTATCAAGGCAGCAGTTCTGTTCATGGATTCCTCCTCCTAGTCCAGTTGGACAAGAGATTTGGGCAAAGCCAGCAAATTTTTAAGGACGGAGAAATCTACAATGCGATTGATAGGAATAAACAAAACCGTCAGCTCGATGATGAGTTTGACCATCATCTTCCTGCTCATTGAACTATTGGACGAGCTAGTCGGGGGTGTTCTAGATCCAGCCTGGCCCTTGATTCGCCAGGAGTTAAACCTGTCCTATGGTCAGGTAGGTCTATTATTGGCGGCCCCTACTACGCTCAGTCAGCTCATTGAGCCGATTTTTGGTATTTGGGCTGACATGGGGTATCGACGGCGATTAGTGGTGGGAGGAGGCATCGGCTTTGCGATCGCACTGCTGCTGCTTTCCTTTAGCCAAAGCTTTGTCGGGTTTTTGATGGGGCTAATGCTGCTGGGGCCTGCTTCTGGGGGCTTTGTTACTGTGGCCCAAGCTACCCTGATGGACCTTGAACCCACCCGCCATGAGCGCAATATGGCACGTTGGACCCTGGCGGGTTCTTTGGGCAATGTGATGGGGCCTGTGATTTTGGCCGTTGCGATCGCGCTCAATCAAGGGTGGCGAGGGGCGTTGTTTCTTTTGGCTGTTCTCGGCGGTCTTATGGCCATATTGCTTTGGCGAGCCCCAAACATATTTGCACCCGCACCCCATGCTGAACAACCTAAGGTCCATAGTGTTAACCACGGAATCCACAATGCGATCGCTGCATTAAAACGACCCAATGTTTTGCGCTGGCTGATATTGCTACAGTTTTCCGATTTGATGCTAGATGTATTTCGGGGTTTTGTTGCGCTTTATTTTGTCGATGTGGTGGGTACCAATGCAACCCAGGCCAGTTTTGCCATGGCCATTTGGCTAGTCTGCGGTCTCCTAGGAGATTTCCTACTCATTCCCTTACTAGAGAGAATCAGAGGATTAGCTTATCTCAAGGTCAGCGTTGTTTTAGTATTGGGTCTCTATCCTGCTTTTTTATTGGTTCCTTCCATAACCACCAAGTGCATCATTTTGGGGTGTCTCGGTTTCCTTAACGCCGGATGGTACTCGATTCTACAAGGACAGCTTTACACCGCAATGCCAGGGCAAAGTGGTACGGCAATCACGCTTGGTAACCTATTTGGTCTTGTCGGCAGTCTAGCGCCACTGTTGCTTGGTTTTGTTGCTCTCCAAATTGGCCTGAGCAATGCCATGTGGATATTGCTCGCCGCTCCGATTGCTTTGCTGATTGGATTGTTGCGATAGCTGTATTGCAATGGGTAAATCCTCTAAAGTGATAGCCGTTCTCGCATCCACTGAGTGTCACTTTCCGAAAGGCTAGGCGGTGGGGGTGCTTGACTATAATTTAAAGAAAGCTCATAAGCGGCTTCTTCGTAGATAGCGGCTAGGGCTTTAGATAAACTCAAGGGTACGTCTCCATCGGGTTGAGTTAACGGTACAGGTACCGTTGGTAAGGAATCTTGTAGCTGTAATGGCCACAGATCGATCTGTTTTGCCTGGGCTCGGGTCAGTGCTATACAGTAAGCGCACTCAGGTAAACGCGGTTGGGTAAAGGGGCGCGTTCCTCGGCGCAGCAGGTCAATTTCCAATAAGTGTACATTCGCCTGATACAGCCGCTGTCGCTTTTGGCGATAGATACTTAGTCCTGGCTCTCGTTTGTTGACAGGAGAGAGAATCTCAATACTGGTTACCAACCGATTTTGAGCCACATCTCGAATTTCAACCGTAGCCAGGCGTACTGGCACCGATGTCAGCACAGGGAGCGATAGTCCTGGTGGTGTCAACGTTGCTGTGGTAGCTGATGCTTCAGCCTGTTGAACTCTCCGTTGACCAGATTCTAAAACCTCCACATCTGGATAAAGGATCCCAATTTCTCCTTCTGGATTGGGATCTTCTGCCAGATAGATTTCTAAGCGCACCGTATATTTAGGTCGTACCTGAGGGGTCAGTATTTGCCGGATCTTATTGGCCAATGCACTATGTACATCAGGCCAAAGATAACCTTCCAGATAAGGATCCATACCAGGAAACGGAGACGCCATATGCTACCTCGCCAAACCCTTCGTAGGCTGAGTCAAACGAAACCCAACAGGCTACTAAACCATTGGAATTCCAATTATTCAGCCCAACCTACAAAGGTGAAAATTCTGCATCTAATATAACCAATTCTACGAAACCCCATTGCCCGCCAATGCAGGCTCATTCAATGCCCCCCTCATGTAACCCAGCCATTCAATCAAATTCTCCAACTGCTTATCCGGTTTCATTACACCCAAACCGCGCACTGTCACCTTGCCCGATGCATACACAAAACGGGATTTCAAATGCCCTGGTACCTTCTCATGCAGCAGCTTCCAGGCTGGAGCTTCCATCGGTGTTTCCATCACGATGTGCTGCTTACCCTCTGGCTTAATCTTGGCAAAGCCCAACGGTTTGGCAATTTGCTTTAGCTCTAACATTTTTACAAGTTGTTCTACAGCCGCTGGAATTGTGCCAAACCGGTCGTTTAGGTCTGTCACAATCTGCATTAACTCTCGCTTTGTATCAGCGGCCACCAGTGAGCGGTAAATGCTCATCTTTTGATCGGTGTCGCTAATATAGTTGTTGGGAATAAACGCCGTTAGTTTTAGATCAACCTGGGTGTCATCTACCTGTGGAATCTCTTGACCCCGAATCTCAGCAATGGCTTCCTGTAGCATGTCCATATATAGGTCAAAGCCAATCACCTCCATTTGCCCCGACTGCTGTACCCCCAACAGGTTACCAATACCGCGAATTTCCATATCTCGCATGGCGAGCTGATAGCCGGAGCCTAACTGAGTAAACTCTTGAATTGCCCGCAGTCGCTTACGGGCTTTGTCTGAGAGTTTGTCTTGGCGTGGGAAAAATAACCAGGCATGGGCCTGGATGCCAGAACGACCCACCCGTCCGCGCAGTTGATACAGCTGAGAGAGACCAAACTTCTGGGAGTCTTCGATCAAAATTGTATTGACGCGAGGGATATCTAATCCAGACTCAATGATGGTGGTACATACCATTAAATCGGCCTCGCCATTGCTAAAGGCTAGCATTGTAGCTTCTAGCTCACCCTCTGGCATTTGACCGTGGGCCACTGCCAGGCGAATGGATGGGATCATCTCGCGAATGCGACCGGCAATCTCTTCAATCCCTTCCACACGGGGGACTACATAAAATACTTGCCCTCCTCGATCTAGTTCCTGACGAATCGCCGCTCGTACCTTTTCAGCATCGTAGGGGGCCAAATGGGTCATAATTGGCCGTCGAGACGGGGGCGGTGTGGTAATCAGACTCATCTCTCGCACACCAGAGAGAGACATGTACAGCGTTCGAGGAATAGGGGTGGCACTCAGGGTGAGCACATCCACCTGAGTTTTCATAGCTTTGATTTTTTCTTTTTGGTTTACTCCAAACCGTTGTTCTTCATCGACTACCAGCAGCCCCAAGTCTCTAAATTTAACCGCTTTACCTAACAGCTGGTGGGTGCCGACAACAATATCCAGCTCCCCTGATGCGAGTCTTTGGATAATCTCTTTGCGCTCACTGGCGGTCCGGAACCGATTTAACAATCCTACCTGGATGGGATAGGGGGCATATCTCTCTTTAATGGTGTGATAGTGCTGCTGGGTAAGAATTGTTGTGGGAGCCAGCATCGCTACTTGTTTGCCAGCGGTAATGGCCTTAAATATAGAGCGAATGGCCACTTCGGTTTTACCAAAGCCAACATCGCCACACACCAGACGGTCCATGGGCCGCAGGCTCTCCATATCTCGTTTAACATCTTGGGTTGCCTTGAGCTGGTCCGGGGTGGGCTGATAGGGAAAAGAATCTTCTAGCTCCTGTTGCCAGGGCATATCGACGGGATAGGCGTAGCCTTCTAATTGCGATCGCTGAGCATACAGCTTCAGCAAATCCACCGCCACTTTTTGAATGGCTTTTTTAGCGCGGGTCTTAGTTTTTTCCCACGCTTTGCCGCTCATTTTGTTGAGCTGGGGTCGTTTTTCTGCCGAGGCTCGAAATCGCGATAGAGACCCCATCTGGTCTGCGGCTACTCGCAATAGGCCATCGGCATATTTAATCACTAAATACTCTCGGGTTTCAGCGTCGATAGTGAGACTTTCTAGCTTTAGAAATTGTCCAATACCGTGATTGCGGTGTACCACATAGTCATTGGGCCGCAGTTTATTGGGGTCAACTTTTTTAGAGGCAGCGCGACGGCGTTTGCGCACATAGCTGGGGGTGGCCAGGGTATGCTGACCAAAAAATTCGCGGTCGGTGACGATACCAATGCGAAATGTAGGCAGGATAAAGCCTTCCACTTCCGCCAGGCCAGAATATTTGACCCCAACCGGAACATACTGGCTGTGGAGTTTTTCGATAGCTGGGTAGTCTTTAGGGTTGGGAATAAACTGGGCTGGGCAGTCGTGTTCTTGGAGGAGGGCAACCGAGCGGGAGGGCTGGGCAGATACTAGCCAGATCTGATGTTTGCGATCGCACTCCCCTCGCACCGTTTCTGCCAGCTTGCCAAACTGATGGGGAATCGCAGGCATGGGCCGACTGGCTAGATTTAACCCATGGCCATCCTCAGCAATTTCTGACAGCAAAAGCTGAGAAAACAACGATAAATCTTCTAACGCCTCATCAAATGTCCGGTGCAGTTTTGGCACTTCCTTCCCTGGCAGCTGAATTTCATCACTGTTGCCCAAGGCTTCATTGACCTCATGCCAGTAATCATCCACCTGCTCATACCAGCGACCGCTGTGGGCCCGACACTGATCGGGCTCATCAATCGCCACCAGCGTATCTTCTGACAGATAGTCCAACAGTGATGCGGGTTGCCCAAACGCAATCCCTAGAAACCGTCGCAGCCCTTCTACCCGCTGACCGTTTTCATACTCTTCTTGCACCTGTGGCGGCATCAGGTCTAGCAGCACTCCCTGCTCATCTAGCTTGGAAGCAATCAGAGGACTAAAGTCAGTCGTTGTCAGCAATAGCGTTGGTACTTTATCCAACGACCGCTGGTTGGCCGGATCAAATTCTCGCAGTCGTTCCAACTCATCACCAAACAGCTCTAGACGTACCGGTAGCTCCGCTGATACCGGAAACACATCAATAATGTCTCCTCGCTGACTCCACTGTCCTTCGGTTTCTACTGTGGGTACTTTTTCATAGCCCAACGTTGCCAGGGTCCGAGCCAGTTCCTTTAGATTCAGTTCCATGCCCTGCTTTAGCTGCAGACAGTAGGGTTTAAATGCCTCTACAGGGGGCAAATGGGGCTGTAACGCCCGTTCTGTCGCCACAATAACGCTGGGCTTATCTGAGTCTTTGAGCAAATCTGCCAGCACCTGCAGCTGTCCCCAGGTCATCTCCGATTCTTGGTCAAACGGGTCGTAAGGGGAGGCTTCTGACGTAGGATAGAGCGCCACCCTGGGCCAGCCCATGGCTTCTAGCTGTGCGGTCCAGCGTCCTGCTTCTTCTAGGGTGGCGGTTACCACCAGCATGGGGCGATCTTGAGCCTGGGCCAACGCCGATGCTACTAACCCCTTGGGTAAGCGGGGTAATCCATTGAGCACAAGCTGCTGCTGTTTATCTAGCTTTGTGAGCAACTCTTGAGCTAAAGCAGCCTTACTCAGGGCACGAACAATGGACGAAAAAGCCATGAAAGCGGTTGAAATGGGTTACAGCATCTATTGATTGTAAAACCTGATTTGTAGAACATGGTTACCAATTAGAATTAACCGCTAACCTTATGTAGGGTGCACTCTCTTAATGCATTGCATACATAAATGATATTGGCTGCCATTGACTGGCTGCTGCGGGCAGCGAATGGGTGAATCATACGGACCTCTTTTTAAGGAGATTCATACATTTGGCTGATGCCGTCATATCAGGAGTAGTCGTATTTTCGAATATCTACTGATTTTGCCTTGAATTAAAGGGATATTGGTCTAGAACCTGAAGCTGGACAGCCTAATAAATAAAGCATTTATTGTTCATATGGTTTGGCTTGACGAGTACAGCACATGCCACCCTTCAAACGCTACAGCTACCTTTTAACTGGAGCTTTTTTAGTAGTTCTACTTATTTCCCTAAGTTTTCTGGGGGTACAGTGGCGTTCTGCCTACATCCATGAGCAGGTTATCGTCCAAAACAAGTTCTTTGAAAACGCCATCAATCTGGACGGTATTGTTAAATCGGTAACCGATCAGCTACATATTTTACAGATCAACGCTGAAGAGGATCTAAGATTATCTGTTCGACGGTCAACCATCTCACCTCTGAGATATCAGGTTATCCAAACTAAAAAACACCGCTATCAGTTATTTCCAAAGATGGAGGAATCTTTGGCCACGTTGGGAAACGTCCAGGGAATAGGAATCCTATCAGAGCAGTCTGATGAGTTTGAACGTGAGCTCAATATGACGCTACGGCTCATACCAATCTTCCGAGGCATCCAAGACAACCTGCAGGAAGCCACCTGGGTCTATTACATCTCAGCGTCTGGATTTATGAACCTGTATCCCTACACTGAAGAGGTTGACTTTGAAAAATCTATGTTGGAGCTACCCTTTTATACCCAGGGGCTGCCTGAAAATAATCCTCAGCGACAAATCTCGTGGACGGACGCTTACCTTGATTTAGCTGGGCAAGGGATGATGGTAACTGCTAATGTCCCAATTTATGAGTATGATCGCTTTCACGGCACTGTTGCCATTGATATTACCCTCGACCGGCTAAATCAAGAGATTCAGAATTTTACCTATCCCCAGGGAACATTGCTAATTTCAGGAACCAATCAACAGTTATTGGCTTACTCTGGCTTAAAAACAACCAGCGCTGCCGAAATTCAGACGCTTGACGCTGTTTTGCCAGATGACTTAAAAGCTAGAGCAGATTTAATCGCATCTAGCCCTGATAATCAAGTGCAGGATGTTGGCTCTTTTTGGGTGATTCACCGCAAGATATTGGATACTCCTTGGGATCTTGTTTTCTTCGTGCCAAAAAGTGCCATTTATCACACACTTTTTGCCAACGGTCTAATTGCGTCCATGATTCCCCTGATTGGTTTAGGGCTTTGTTTATGGGCAACCAGTCAGTTGTTGAGGTATGGTTTTATTCAACCAGCCAGCCAGCTATTGACTCATATTGAGCATGAGAAGCAAGCGGCTGTAGCGGATATTCCTGATACGCTTCCTAAGGTTTGGGTGCCCTGGTTTGAGGAGATTTCGACTGCTTTTAGGGAAAATCGAAAGTTGTTACAGGCGCTGGAAATACAGCTGGCAAACCTTAAGAAAACCCAGCTACAGCTAGTCCAAAGTGAAAAAATGTCGGCCTTGGGTAATTTGGTGGCGGGGGTCGCTCACGAGATCAATAATCCCCTTGGTTTTGTTGGCGGAAATGTGGCTGAACTACAGCTCTCCATAAAAGATCTGATGGCCTATATCCAACTTTTAGAGGAGACTTTTCCGTCACCTGGGGAAAAAGTCACCGCAGCGCGGCAACAGCTAGATATTGAGTTTTTATTAGCGGATTTGCCAAATATGCTGGCTTCAATGACATCGGGATGCGATCGCATTCGCAATATCAGTAAAAGCCTGCGGTTGTTTGCCCGCACTGACGATGCCCAAAAGCTCAAGGCCAATATCCATGAGGGTATTGACAGCACTCTATTAATTTTAAAATATCGACTTAAGGCCAACGAGCGTCGTCCTCAAATCCACATTATCCGTGACTATGGTGAGCTGCCAGAGATCTTTTGTTATCCGGGTCAGCTCAGCCAGGTCTTTATGAATATCCTGGCCAATGCCATCGACATGTTTGATGAACTAGCCGAAGGAAAATCCATGGATGAGCTGCAGGCTAACCCCCAGCAGATTACGGTTTCGACTCAGCTTACCCCAGAGCAGCAGGTGGCTATCCACATCAGTGACAATGGCAAGGGCATTTCTGAGGATGTATGCACCAAAATTTTTGACCGTAAATTTACGACAAAAACCGTCGATAAAGGCACAGGACTAGGACTTGCTATTGCCTACCAAGTGGTAACCGAAAACCACGGGGGGAGTATAGAAGTTCAGTCGCAGCTAGACCGCGGCACCGAATTTTTAATCCTGCTGCCCATGCCATCAGACTCAGCCGATTGTTCATCGGTCGAGTCTGATGGAGCGATCTAATCAGTACCTGATCCGCCGTAGCTGACCTTATCTATCGAGCCATGACCCGCATGGTGGCCGGACTGCCTGCATTGCCATCAATGGCCACCATGCGATCGTTCGCATTCAGGTGCCGCACGATCTTATAGATATCCTCAACCGCATCAGGGCGACCCACTTTGTCTGCCAATTCTGCCAGACTTAGGGACTCTCCGGTTTTACTCAGCACATCCACCACCATATTTTGCAAATTGAGGATGCTGGCGGCCGCTTTTTTACCCGCTTCCACACCGGGCTGGTGATAGGCGTTAATATTCACCACCGCTGCATACAGACTGACGGCCCGCTCATACAGCGCAATCAATGAGCCCACTATGGTGGGGGTCACCTCAGGAATCGTGATGGTAATAGACTGCCGATTATTTTCAAATAGGGCTTTACGAGTCCCCAGTAAAAAGCCTGAGAGATAGTCCCCAGATGTGACACCGGGGTCAATTTCTGTCGAGCCCCCTTCGCGATCTTTAAGCACCTCAATCAGGGTGACAAAGAAATTATTTACCCCTTCGCGCAGCTGTTGAACATAAGCATGCTGGTCAGTAGAGCCCTTATTGCCATAGACAGCAATTCCCTGACAAACGCGGTTGCCGTCTAAATCTGTTTCTTTACCCAGGGACTCCATAATCAGCTGCTGCAGATACCGACTAAACAGCAGCAGACTATCCTTATAGGGCAAAATCACCATATCTTTCTCGCCCTTACCATTACCTGTGCGATACCAGGCCAGCGCCAGTTGTGCTGCTGGATTTTTCTGCAGGTCTGGCACTCGTGTGGCCGCATCCATTTTTTTCGCACCGGCCAGAATAGCGCGAATGTCGATACCCTGGAGAGCCGCGGGTAAAAGCCCCACTGAAGAAAGTTCCGATGTGCGTCCGCCGACCCAGTCCTGCATCGGAAATGTCGCCAGCCAACCTTCAGATTTAGCAACATTGTCCAGCTTGCTGCCTCGCCCTGTGGTCGCCACCGCATATTTAGAAAAATCTAAGCCACGTTTTTCATAGGCCGCTTTGACCTCTAGCATGCCGTTGCGAGTTTCTGGCGTGCCTCCAGACTTTGAGATCACCAAAACCACCGTAGTTTTTAACCGATCCCCTAATCTGGCTAAAGTCTTATCGATACCCGCCGGGTCTGTATTATCAATAAAACTGATACTAAGCGGTGGATTAACAGGGGCTAGGGCTTCGGCAACAAACTCAGGCCCGAGTGCCGATCCCCCAATCCCAATCGACAAAATATCGGTAAATCGTTCCTCACCGGGCGGTGTAATGATGGCCGTATGAATTTGCTGAGTAAAATTTTCTATATCTCGTAAGGTATTAACAACTTCGCTGCGCAGGTCATCGTTAGGGGCCAGGTCTGGATCTCGCAACCAATAGTGACCCACCATGCGATTTTCATCTGGATTTGCGATCGCACCTTTCTCCAAGGCATCGACCGCCTCAAATGCCTTAGCAAACCGAGGTGTCATCTCAGCCACGAAAGCATCGTCAAAGGTTACACGACTGACATCCAAATAGAGTCCTAGCTCCTCGTTGTAATAAAGCCAGTCTTGATATCGTTGCCATAATGCAGTCGCATCCATAGTTACCTCTCTAGGGCCTATTTTTTGTCACTAAACTATATTCACATTCAGCTCTGTCATTTTTCGTATTAGAAAACTCAGAGTTAATTGTCTGAATGTGTTGGAGACACATGAGCTTATCGACTGCCAGTGTAGTGACCATTTATCCTTACCACCCAAAAATTCTTGAAGGATTTCACGATTCGTTGTGGAAAGAGTTAGCAAGGCGACATTCCAGACTATCCTGGGTCCACATTTCTTTAGTAAAATTGTAATGGCCGTCACACTAACGGCTACTACACTCGCAGATCTCCTAATTTGATGGATCTAGTCACACTTCAAGGACTGCTCGACAATATTTCCTTCGCTGTCCTGTTTATGACCATGCTGCTCTACTGGAGTAGCCTTGCGTTTGCCGGCACCAACTGGCTTAAACCCCTGGGCACTACCGGTATGGCCATTGCCAATCTTTGTATCGCTGCGCTTCTAGTCGCCCGCTGGATTGAAGGCGGTTATTTTCCCCTCAGCAATCTCTACGAATCTCTCTTTTTTATTGCCTGGGGAATTACAGTCATGCACCTGATTGCTGAGCGTATGAGCAATAGCCTTTGGGTCGGTGCTATGACGGCTCCTGCCGCGATGGGAATTACCGCTTTTGGCACCCTGACGCTGCCCAGCAATATGCAGGTATCCGAGCCGTTGGTGCCCGCACTTAAATCAAACTGGTTAATGATGCACGTCAGTGTGATGCTACTCAGCTACTCCGCCTTAATGGTGGGAGCCCTAGTTGCGATCGCATTTCTAGTCGTCACCCGTGGGCAGGCAGTCGAACTAAAAGGTAGCTCTGTCGGCACCGGTGGATTTCGCGATCGCAAATATACCCTCAAACGCGCCGCCGAAGCCACTGAACCCGTCATAGGCAGTGCCGGCGGCACAGCCGTTTTAGAAAAACCAGCCAAAGTCGCCCTGTCCATGCAGCGCCTCACCCTGGCAGACACCCTAGACAACATCAGCTACCGCATTATCGGCCTTGGCTTTCCCCTACTCACCATCGGTATTATCTCCGGCGGTGTGTGGGCAAACGAAGCCTGGGGCTCCTATTGGAGCTGGGACCCCAAAGAAACCTGGGCCCTAATTACCTGGCTCGTATTTGCCGCCTATCTGCATTCCCGCATTACCAAAGGCTGGCAAGGCCGCAAACCCGCCTTCATCGCCGCCTCCGGGTTTGTCGTCGTCTGGATCTGCTACCTAGGCGTCAATTTACTCGGTAAAGGACTACACAGCTACGGCTGGTTTTTCTAAATTCCATCCCACAAATCTTTGAACCTTGGCAGACGGTGGGCATTGCTAATCAGGAGCGCTACTCCGAACTATTGAACCTAGGCAGACGGTGGGCAAACTGATCTACGGTCTGATGGTCAAGATGGTGGTCATGAAGTGCCCACCCTACGGCCCTCAAATTTTGTCCAGAATGCCTCGCTCGTAGCCTATGCCTTTTCCAAAAGTCTGGAAAGCTTTCCAGACTTTTGGAATTCACCCCACCGTAACTCTACCCCCTACGTTGTTAGCGATCACTCAGTATGCGGGTTGTAGGGCGGCGTCCCGCCCTGCCCATAGGGGTTCGGGGAACTCGGAGGAGCCCCGAGCAACCGGTTTGCCTATCAGACAACCAACATTAACCTCCAAAAAGTCATTGAGATAAATTCTGGCTAATTGCGTCAGATACCCCTAAGCCACCCTTAACCACAGTCCCTACCCAACCCCCGCAAACAAATCCCCAAACGACCGCTCCTGCGCCTCAGCACTCGTCACAATCTCCACAATCTTATTCCCAGCCCCCGGCTCGCTCAGAGCCGCAATACACACCTCAGCCACCCTCGCCCGCGCAATTCCCCCTTCAAATAGCGTATCCGCCGGAGCCATCACAATCGCATCACCACTATCCTCACTGCGCAGCCCTCCAGGTCGCACAATTGTGTAGGTCAAACCGCTGTTAACGATGTAATTCTCCGCCTGTTTCTTCCAATACAGCACCAACCAAAATAGATTTAGCGGATGAAAAAACTTAGACACACAGAGCGACGTCACAATCACAAACCGCTCAATACCCGCCGCTTTAGCAGCATCAACCAAATTCTTAGTACCCACAAAATCAACCTGATATGGCCCAGTAATATCAAAACTGGGAGCAGCCCCCGTCGCACAAATGACCGCATCACAGCCCGCCATTGCAGCACTAAGCGTCGCAGGTTTTAAGACATCCCCAACGACCACCTCAACAGCATCCGAAAAGTCAGCCTTTGAGCGCTCCCGCACCATCGCCTTGACAGTAATCCCCTCACCCTTAACACTCAGCTGACGAGTTACCTGCTGTCCCGTCTGTCCCGTTGCCCCAATCACCAATACCTTCATCAATCCTCCACCTGCGGCAATACCCTGACCCCATCAAAATACCAAACTGTAACGTTGACTGCACTGTGGCGCTGTAAGCTCTGCTATTACTTGCAAAGTGAACCTATCGAACCCGTTCACCCAATACTTACAAAAAGCGTCCGTACCCTTGAATATGGTTAAGCCTCTACCGAAAAAATTGTCGTCCTGAAAAAATCGACTAAACTTAATGAATGACAATAGAACTTAAATGGGGATACTGTGACTGTTATTATTGGATGTCCTTAACTTCGTATCCGTGGTTTGACGATGGTTGCTTGTTTTTTTAACTCAGTAACCTATGGGCATAGCGACAGTTTATTCCAACGAATAACTTGTTTGACATACTGGCCACGGAAATAGCCTTCAACGATAGCTTGAGTTCTTTCATAGCAGGCATTCCGCGCATCTTGACAGTTTATCTGTAGATTGTTTTACAAAAATCTTTGACTTTATGCACGTGTCTTCTATACAGCATTCACATTCAGGAGTTTATGACGCTTCACAGTCGTCACCCGATGCCGTTTCAGATAGTCAAACGCTAGACAATAGCGGTGATTTGGGTGTATCCGACATAATGACTTTTGAAGGATATTACGTCGGCAACATGGAAATGTATGCCGACGTTGACACGGTTTCTAGTTATCTAGATTCTCACCAGGGTTGGTTTACTCGCTGTGCTCAGCCAATGGATGTCAAACCCATTGGTCACAACGGCTATGCCATTTCCCTAGGGCGTTTTGCCAGCTTAAATTTCCAGGTACAGCCTAAAATCGGTCTGCACCTGTTGCCTCAAAACAAAGGCATTTATCGCATCGAGACGATTCCTGTGCCAGGGTACGAGCCAGAGGGCTACGATGTAGATTTTCGGGCCGCCATGTCCCTGGCCGAAAGACAGCAGCAGGAACTTCCTTCTGGGCAGTCCACACATGTAGAGTGGGAACTAAATTTACAGACTCAGGTGCGGATGCCCAAATTTATCCGAGCCCTGCCCCAGTCCTTTGTTAAGACGTCTGGCGATAAGCTGTTGAACCAAATTGTAAGGCAAATCTCCAGACGGCTTACGCTGAAGGTACAGGAAGATTTTCATACCATGATGAACCTGCCACTGCCTGGTCGTAAAGGCCCTTTTAGACGTTCTGTCTGAGAGCTTCTATCGGGTCCAGGTAGCTAGCTGCAGGCTCATTGGCAATGTTGCAAGCCTGACGGTCTATGGCCACTAGATCATTGCCCCATACAACCTGACCGATCTCAAAACCTTGACCAACATCTGGTCGCCAGTCCTTACTTACAAATTTTTGACTACAGTCGGCCACACCTCCGTCAAACAAGTAGCCAATAGAGCAATAAACATCCTGCAAAATTTGCGGTACCGAAGGCCGATGCAGCTGCCCTCTAGAATTAGCGCTGCGAGCCTTATATTTTGCTCGTGGAAACAGCCCGTACAAATTTTTTAGAGTAGCCGACACCAGAGGTCGCTCCTTTAGGCTAGTAATTTTGAAGGCACTGACTGAAATACGGCAGTCTACCTCCTGAATCAGTTTAGGCGCCCACATCTCTGAGTAGCGGACAGGCTGAGGGGAACGGTTAGGATAGGCAATACAGGGCAATGTGTCGGCATCTAGTACAGTCATCCCTTCATCCAAGATGTCGTATAGCCCATTTTTGCCAGCAATTTCTGACAGAGATAGCTTAGAGCACACGCCTTCTACTACCAAAATTTCACCATGGGGGCTAGCTTGACGCAGACCCCGTAATACTTTCGACAAAACCGACATGCCCACGGTTACAGGCGGTCCTTTGGGGTAGCCCAGATTGGGCTTTACCAAAATTCTCGTTGCCCCCTGGGCCACCTCTGGCGGACTATAGATAAAGTCTGTCACCTTAGCTGTATGGGTGACAGCTGACCTTGTTTGAGTAGTCTGAGTCGCCATGGCCTTTACGGTAGTAACCCGCGGTTTTAAGCAGGAGTTTGAACGATGGACTGACGCACTTGAAACCGCCAATGGTCTTAGACCACAGCTTAAAAGCTGGTTTGTCGATATTCGTATCTTTGATGGTAAAGACCTGGTGTGGATGTACAGTAAGCTGCGTGCTCATCCAGAGTACATTGGCCCTGGCACCTATGATCGGCTGGCTCGGTTGTTTATGGCAGAAGGCAGACGCTCTGCCGCTAGTCGGCAGCCCTGGGATATCCGTGGTCATCAGTTTCACTGGGGCGATCGCACCTATCTGATGGGGGTGATTAATGTTACACCCGATAGCTTTAGCGACGGCGGTCAGTTTAACTCTGTAGAGTCAGCCCTAAAACAGGCACAGCGTTTGCTAGAGGCCAACATCGATATTCTTGACATTGGCGGTCAGTCAACCCGTCCCGGGGCAGAGCAGATTTCCCTAAGTGAGGAACTCAATCGGGTTTTACCCGTAATTGAGGCCATCCGGCAGGCTAAACACCTCAAGCAAGCCGTAATATCGATAGATACCACACGTGCTACGGTAGCTCGCGCTGCGGTCGAAGCGGGCGCAGATATTATTAATGACATCTCTGGGGCTACCTACGAACCCGATATTCTTAAAGTCGCTGCCGAGCAAGAAGTGCCTATTATTTTGATGCATTTGCGGGGTACCCCAGAAACAATGCAGCAAATGACTGACTATGACGACCTCATGGGCGAAATTTCAGAGTTTTTACAGGGACAAATAAAGCAGGCTCTAGCAGTCGGTGTCCCGATTCAAAATATCTGTATTGATCCGGGGATTGGCTTTGCCAAAACCTATCCCCAAAATCTAGACATTCTGCGGCAGCTGTCGGACCTAGCGGAGTTGGGCTGTCCAATTTTAGTGGGCACATCGCGTAAAAGCTTTATTGGTTGGATTTTAGATCAGCCCGACCCACAGCAACGAGAATGGGGTACTGCTGCCGCTTGCACTGCTGCGATCGCAGGTGGCGCTGATATTTTGCGGGTACATAACGGCACTGCTATGGCTGACGTTGCTCGGGTGGCTGATGCAATCTGGCGACAGAACGACCCATAACTCCGCTGCTGATTTAAGGGATGCACCGCTCTGTTAGAAATGCGGCACACCCTATGCAGATGAAATTATTCCGAGGATTAGCAACGCTCAAATAATTAGCCTAGGTAAAAACCGCTGCTGTTTGGGCATTCTAACTAAGGGATGTTGATGCGAAAACTGTCAAAAGTTACCGGAAATCTATGTAAATCTCGGTAGGGAATAGGTTGTAAAGGTCTGTAGACAGAGTGACGTTAGCGTTGCTTTCTTAAATTTAGCGACGTGCGCTGTGATACAGTCGGCACGGGCAAAGCAGGCTGTTAACAAAATGTTATTTGGCGAGTCAGTGGCAGTGCACCTATCTGGTGGAGAAACGAGGAGACCTATGCAACAGAAATTAACAGCTCTTATGTTGTTGAGTACCGTTATCAGCATCGGTGCAGCCGCTTCTGCAGGGGCAAGTGGCCCTCCACTGACAGAGTTATCGCTACCAGAGCCATTAGATGGAAGCGTGCCGGTAGTTGATGAAAGTAAGCGCTCTTTGCCGGTAGGTGATGAAGACAATAGCTTCTTAAGCGACACCTCTCCAGGGAATGACACTGTCGCGACCGAACTATCTGAGGAGCTTAGTGAGCCACCCCTACCTTCTCTCCTGCCGCCTGACGAGATTGGTGGCTTAAGGGCACGACTATCAGGAACTGTCATCAGTCAAGAGGTACCGGCCACACCTCCGCCTGCAGATAGTTTCCCAGAGCCATTGCCCGAGCCTGAGCCTGAAGAGGCTGAACCCGTATTGCCGACAACGCCTGTCACTCCTCCTGAAACTGTAGAGCCGCCGGAAACCGGTCCTACGGTTAGAGTGCAGAGGTTTGAAGTATTAGACAGTACTGTTTTTGACCAATCAGATTTTGATACGGTTCTAGCTCCCTTTGTTGATCGCGATTTAGATATCGATGAATTACGACAGGCGGCGGATTCTGTCACTCAGCTGTATTTGAATGAAGGCTACATCACCTCTCGGGCGGTCTTGCCAAATCAGCCAATTACCGAGGGTGTGGTCAAGCTGCAGGTGATTGAGGGCAGCTTAGAAGAGATTCGCATTGAAGAGGCCGGGCGGCTTGAAAACTATGTGCGATCGCGAATTGAGCTGGGGGCCGATACTCCCCTAAACCAGTTTGACCTAGAAGACCAGCTGCGGCTGCTGCGAACCGACCCGCTGCTGGACAATATTGAAGCAAGTTTGCGGGCTGGTACCGGTCTAGGCCAGAGCATACTGGTGGTACGTGTGGACGAGTCCGATCCGTTTGACGCCCATCTAACCCTGGATACTGATTCACCTGTGAGCGTTGGTGTGGTACGGATGGGGGCAAATGTTACCTATCGCAATCCCCTCGGCATTGGGGATCAAATTCGAGCAGCGGCCTATCGTGCTACAACTGGAGGCTCCCATCTGTATGAGCTGAGCTACAGTGCTCCGGTCAATGCAATGAATGGCACCCTCTCGGCTCGATTTTTACCCAGTGAGTTTGAGATTATTTCTCCCCAGGAGCTAGCCGTTTTTGATATTGAAGGGGATGCCCAGGTGTATGAGCTCACCTATCGCCAACCCCTGGTGCGCACTCCCCGCGAAGAGTTTGCCCTCTCCCTTGGGTTTCGACATCGAGATGGAGAAACCCGGATCGCGTCCACTGACTTTTCTAGCAACAGCGCCAGCGTTGTTCAATTTGGGCAGGATTTTCTACGCAGAGATACCCAAGGAGCCTGGGCATTGCGCTCTCAGTTTAGCCTGGGTGTGGACTGGTTGGATGCTACCAATTCAGACTCTCCCCAAGCAGACAGCCAGTTTGTGAGCTGGTTAGGGCAGGTACAGCGTGCCCAGATCTTAAATCAAGATCACTTGTTGATTTTTCAGGGAGATGTGCAGCTGGCCACAGACACGCTGCTAGGCTCAGAACAATTTGTTGTTGGGGGGCGTCAGTCTGTCCGCGGATATAGTCAAAATGCCCGGTTTGGCGATAACGGTGTGCGTTTATCTGTTGAAGACCGCATCACGCTACAGCGAGATGAGTCTGGAGCACCCATTATGTTGCTTAGCCCATTTGTTGATATGGCCGCTGTCTGGAACACCAAATCTGGCACTACGGTCAATAACGATCGTTTTCTTTTAGGTACTGGCGTGGGTTTTACCTATCGTCCGGTTGACGGGTTAGACCTGCGGTTAGACCTGGGTGTTCCGCTGGTCGATATTGACGACAGCGCCCCTCAAGATGTATTTATCTATCTAGACTTTGACCTTGAGATTTAATAGTGTTTGGCTGAGTTAGCCCACCTGTTGTAAGGGTTTGGACGACTCTAATAAGAGCTTTTCAAAATCTTGTATCGTCAGGGCCGGGCTAAAGAGATAACCCTGCATACTCTGACATTTAAGCTGTCTGAGGATAGAGAGTTCTCTGGCTGTTTCTACACCATTGGCAATGGTGGAAATATTTAATCCTCGAGCCATCTCCATAATAGCTCTAACGATAACCTGGTTGCTTTTGTTGCAGTGTAGATCGCGAACAAAACATTTATCTAACTTGAGAATGTTAACTGGTAGATACTGCAAATGGCTCAAAGAGCCTGATCCAAAGTCATCAATGGCGGTGCTAAATCCTTTGTTTTGGAGCTTTGTTAGCAAGACTTTAGCTCGACTTAAGTCTTCCATGATTAGCCGCTCAGGGAGTTCTAAATCGACCATGACTGGATTTATGTTGGCTGTTTTGACGATTGCCATTAGCTGCTCGATAAAGTGGGGGCTGCGTAGCTGATAGACCGAGAGATTAATGGCAATGCTGATGCTAGACAGCTGTCTTTTTTGCCAGTGAGCCAGTTGTCCTAGGGCGGTTTCTAAAATCCACTCGCCAACAGGTAGCATCAGACCGTTTTCCTCGGCTGCCGGAATAAACTGAACCGGTAAGATCGGTGCTTTCCCCGGTACAACCCAGCGCACTAATGCCTCTGCTCCGATAATCTGACCGCTTGCCAAGTCAACCTGAGGCTGAAAATGAAGCTCTAGCTCATCTCGTTTTATCGCCTGTCGTATGCGTGCGGCAAGAGAGAGTTGAGTTACCGCTCGGTCAGAATAGCTCAGATCTCTAAGAATCGCATCCAATGAAGGGGCTGCTGTTAGTGTTGAATGACTAATGATATCTATACAAATCTCTAGAGAAAATCGGTGATTGTGAATCACCATAGGGCGCTGTAAGTCAGCTCTTAGAGCGTCGACGTTTTTTGTATAAACCTGTTTATCAGGTTGATGAGAGCTGCTGAAAAGAACAATAAATCGACCTCCTCCAACATAGGTGAGGGTATTAACGGAAAATGTATTTGTACACCGTTGTTCTTTCCACTGATGTAGCTGTTGCTCGGTTGACTGAAGCACCAGCTGACCAAAAACATGGCCATACTTTGTTTGCAATGTGCCGTAGTCTGGCAGTCGGATAACCCATAGGGCTGACCAGGGTACCTGCCTGACGATCTCAAACTGTTTTTCTAAGTCTGCAGCTGGAATTTTCTCATGGGGTGACTCGACAGGCTGACTAGCAAAATATCTGGCCAGCTGTTCACGTTTAGCTAACTGGACTTGGACTGCTCGCAAAAGGCTCTCAATATCCGCAGGTTTGGTTAAATAGTCGTCGGCCCCCTGTTCCATACTGCGCCGGAATGTGTCTGGACTGTTGTGATCGCTCAGCATAATGACCGGAATCACCGCTGTCGCCGAGTGCGATCGCAAACCTGCCAGCACATCATATCCGCTGATATCGGGCAGCTCCGTATCACATACAATTAACTGTGGTTGTTTTAGCTGGGCCAGTTGAAGACCGTCGTGGCCGGTTGCAGCTTGCAACGTGGCAAAACCATTAAGACTGAGTAAATTACAAAATACTGCAGCTAGATTCTCCTCACCATCAATCACCAAAATGGTCGCCACCGTTTCAGATATCAGTTCAGACATCGGCATAGATTTGGAATCCTGTAGGGTCCAGCGTTGCTATCGCCATCGATAGAGTACCCAGCCCAGAACTTGAGTGGATAATCTTGGTGCCTGCTCGACTAATTCTTGAGGAGGTGGGTCGGGCCTGTTCACTGATCCGAGCAGCATTGTAAAGAGTCTGCAAAGAGTTTGCAAAGATGGAAACACTTACAGGGAGAGGGCTATTACTTCCGTAAAGATTTAGTGTAGGTATGCTGAGGTTTACTAACAAACGATATTCCATCGGTGTATTTACAGCTTTGCGCCCATAGTTCACAACGGCGATCGCCAAAAGCTTTAGATAACAACAGCTGCGGCGAAACGGCTGAGTACAGCCGTTTGCGCTACCTCCTTAAATTGGCGACCTCTCACTAACGATCCCCCCTATGGACTTACAGCAACTGCGTTTACTTCTAGTCCAAGCAACCGAGCCCTATCGAGCGGGTATAGAGAACGGTGTGTTAAATACTGAGCAGTTGACTGTATTAGAAGGACTAACAACTTGGGGATTTCAACTACAGGAGGTGGGTATTCTAGGATGTGCCTCAGATGAGATTTATGACGAAATCTTGCCTACGGGAGTGCGTGTTATCGGCAGTGGCCTATCCACAACAAAGGAATCTATCCTGAAGCATCTGGCAGATTTTTGCCCAACTCATCTTGTTATTGATACGGCTGAGTCTGCTCTATTTCGATGGGCAACTCGTCAGCATATTCACTGTATTGGTATGTTTCAAGAGACACCAACGCCGCTAAGCCTAAGGCGAAAGTGGGACAACTATCAGCTCTCCAAAGCGTTAAATCACAGCGGCGTCGATTGGGTCGGTGCTCTGGGCGTAGATCAATGTGAAACACTAGCCAGTAGAGGGGTCCTGCGTGATAAGTTAATTCCCTGGGATTGGCCCCCCTCTAATCGAGTGGAAACATTTGAAGCTAAGCAATTGCGATCGCCCCTCAATCCAATTCAGCTAATCTATGTGGGCCCCATTTTGACCACTAGAGGCATTGGTGACTTACTCATTGCCGCAGCTCAGCTCAAAGCCCAAGGATGGAATATTCATATTAACCTTGTGGGTCAAGGCGATATTAGGCGGTTTGAAATTCAGGCAAAACAACTGCAGCTAAACCATGTTGAGTTTATCCAAAATATTCCAGAGCACAGCTTAGTTCACCTGATTCGCCAGGCAGACGTTTTTGTTATGCCCAGCCGCCACGAATCTCTAGAGAATTCAAATACCATTCTCAATCATTGTTTCCAGGCCCATACACCGATTGTGACATCTGATCACCCAATATTGGCGGACAGTCTTAAACACAATGTCAATGCCATGATTTTTCCGGCTGGCAACACCCGTGCGCTAGCTCAACGCATCGATCAACTGCTTACAAACCCAAAGACCTACGCCCAACTGTCTGCTGCCAGTCAAACAACCTGGCAATCCCTTCAGCTGCCGGTACATTGGATATCTCTGATCGATCACTGGCTGCAGAGAACTACAACCGATCAACAATGGCTGAAACAATACAGTCTTAAAGCTCCGATTTATTCAAGATCAAAGCGTATCATTTCCCCTAGTTAGTGTTCTGTAGCCATTGCAGACCTAGGGTTTGGTACTACAGTTTTCAAGGACATAACTTCAGCGCATTGTCTTTGGATGTACTTACTACCATAGGTAAATCGTAAATTTACGAAACCCAGCCAAATTAACATCTTTGGAACAAACAGACAAAGCAAACACGGGCATGCTGTATTAACAAAGTGCATAAATAGGAATACTCACTAGTTTGTCCTCTTGGTTTAGTTAAAACTAAAAGAATTTGAAACTTTATCACGTCTAGACCAGTCCTATAACTGAGTCGATGTAAATTAGCCTGCCATTTTCGTTTGCCTACACTCCTCTAAAGACAGTTATGGAACTCTTCAAAACAACAATCCTTAATACATCTTTGCCCAGATTCCGAACTGTTGACGGATTGAGCTTTGTGGAGAAAAGTTTAGTACAAATTGCTTGTACCTTAATCCTTAGTGGTATTTCTACTAGCTTGGTGGCTTCGTCAGCATTGGCTCAACTACTTCCTCTTGAGAATCAAGATGTTGTCACTACTCAAGAGAGTTATCTCTCCAATAACTCATCAACAGTAGCTTTAGAAAGTTACACTTTGGGGCCTGGTGATCAAATCAGAATTGATGTTTTGGTAGACTTCGAAATTTTTGCAGAGCCCATTGACCAAATTGTTTTGTTAGATGGCTCTCTGACACTGCCTTGGGTTGGCAAAATTGATGTTGCTGGTCTTAATCCTATCGAAGCCGAACTCAAGGTGGTTAATGCCTACAGTCGTTATATTCGTAATCCAAGAATTACCTTTCAGCTGCTACAGCCACGTCCACTTCGGGTCAGTCTTGTTGGAGAAGTCAAACGTCCAGGCGGTTACACCTTACAAGTTAATTCAGAGGCTGGTGAACAATCTGAAGCAAGTGAGAGTCGTGTCAGATTTTGGCCTAGTTTGACCCAAGCCATTAGCAATGCGGGGGGGATTACGCGTTCTGCAAATGTTCGCTCTATTCAAATTAGTCGAGACGGACTGCTTGAACCAATTGAAGTTAATTTGTGGAGTTTAGTAGAAACTGGCGACCTCCGTCAGGACGTTTTACTCAGAGATGGTGATCGGATTATTATTCCGACCGCAGAAAATATTGATAATTCAGAAGTAATCACCCTCGCAAGTACTACATTTGCACCTACATCTATCAAAGTTAACGTGATTGGAGAAGTCAAATCCCCTGGAAGTATTGAAGTTTCTCCAAATACTCCTTTGAATCAAGCTGTTTTAACGGCTGGAGGGTTTAACTCTCGGGCTCGACGCAGCCGTGTGGAGTTAATTCGTCTAAATCCTAACGGGAACGTTACTCAGCGCTCAGTTGAAATCGATTTAGCTCAAGGGGTTAGTAATGAGCAAAATCCAGTGCTACAAGATGGAGACACAATCATTATCGGACGCTCAAATTTAGCTGCCACTTCAGACACAGCTGGTTTAATTTTCTCGCCGCTCACTGATCTGTTTTTAGGGATATTTGGCATTAATTAGCAACTGGTGCCAAATCTTTGACTAATCTTTTCCAGTTACTCATTTCATCTTTAATTAACATTCTCTGGTGACAGCCTAACTCGCTATGAATTTTGTTCGTAACGTTATTGATTTAAACCTTCAGTACTTATTTGCGGCAACTCGTCGTGGCATGGTACCGGCCACCACAGCGTTTGTCTTAACAGTATTAGGAGCTGGTACAGTCGCTAGAATGATGAAGCCAACCTACCTGGCGGAGTCAAAGCTCTTATTTAAATTAGACCGCGCGGCTTCATTAACAGGATTAGAGCAGGGAGATGCAGGCCCATTAAGTACCGTAACGTTTGCCCAAAGCCCTCTCAATTCTGAAATCGAGGTTATTACGTCTAAACCTTTGATTCAAAAAGCCATCAACACATTACAGCTAGAGGACGATGATGGTAAACCATTAAAGATTCCAGATTTTTTGGAAGACTTACAGGTTCAAGTGATTTATTCAACCGACGTTCTATCGTTTGCTTATCTGGACGAGGATCCAGTTAAGGCGGCTGATATTTTAAATACGCTCATGGAGCTGTATAGATCAGAAAAACTTGCCAGTACACAGGTAGACACCGCCAATGCCAGAGAATTCTTAGATCAGCAATTACCGATTACGGCTGAACAGGTGCGAGAAGCAGAGTATGAGCTACGAGTTTTTCGAGAGACCTATAATGTAGTAGATCTTCAGCAAGAAACTAATTCAGCTGTTACTTTTCTGGATAATTTGCGCAAAGAGCAAGCTGACATACAGGCGACATTGCAAGAGAGAGCTGCCATAGCAGACACTCTAGGTGGTGAGCTACAGCTGAGCGTATCCGACGCAATCAAAGCTAACAGCTTAAGTCAATCTCCACAGATTCAAAACATTCTTCTAGATCTTCATAAGGTTCGACGTGATATCGCAGCGCAGCAAGTAGAGTTTACAGAAGAGAGCCCAATTGTTTCAGATCTTCGAGCTGAAGAGGCCTCTCTGAGCGTTCTTTTAGAAGAGCGCGTGAATGATGTAGCGGGTAGTGGAATTCGAGAGGGCTTACTCCAGATGGGAGCCACTCGAGAAAAGTTAATTGAACAGTACGTTGACAATGATATTAAGCTTAGGGCCTTAACTGAACGTCTAAGAGCTGTCAATAGCAACATTCAAGAGTATCAAGAGCGGATTAACAGATTTCCTGAACTAGAACAGCGTCAACGTGACTTGGAGCGAAAATTATCAGCCGCTCAACAAACCTATCAAGAACTATTAAACAAACGCCAAGAACTTCAAGTTAAAGAAAATCAAATTACTAACTTTATCCAGGTTATTGAACCCGCTATTCCCCCTGAGAAACCCTCTTCTCAAGTGGCCATAAAGATTATCGCAATGGGCATCATTGCTGGCTTTGTATTAGCAATTTCAATTATTGTTGCCATTGACTTTTTTATCGTGGATGTCAAAGGAACCAACAAAATCTATGATCCTGACACCTATAATTTACCTTCTGATATCTAGTTAGAAACATTTAATCACTCAATCGGGTCAAATATTCAGCAGTAGTTAGCTTTCAACATTTAACGTCATTCACTCTGTTATGGTACTTCGCAGTATTCCAGCACGTGGGCTAACTCTAAATGAAGACCCTAAAACACAAGCACGTAGAATTCTAATTTTAGAGTGGATTGAAAGATTTGAGTATGCATTTGCCTTTCTCTCTTTACTAGTTTATTCAGACGCTGTTTTGATCGTTATCATCACTGGTGGAGCCAGTGAAGGGGATGGCTTTAACTTTCTTAATGCCAACTATACCCCGGTCAAACTGTTTTATTTGGCTAACTATTTCATTACGTTTCTTTTACTTGCTGTTAGGTATAAACGAACATTGTATACGCTGCAAAGCAATCCACTTTTTGTAGCGATTTCTCTCTATATTCCCCTATCTGTTTTTTGGTCCTACGCTCCAGGAGATACTTTCAGCGCTGGGATCGCCCTCACCTTCAGCACCTTATTTGGAGTCTATTTAGCCAGTCGCTTTAGCTTAAAACAGCAAGTAATGATCCTGGGATATGTTCTGGTAACCATTACAGTTCTGAGTCTTTTATTTGCAATCGTTCTGCCTAAATACGGCATTATGGGCGGTATTCACTTGGGCGCCTGGCGAGGAGTATTTGTACATAAAAACCAAGCTGGGAAAATAATGGTAATGGCATGTGCCGTCCAGTTTATGTTGTTTAATTACGTTAAAGATCGTTATCACAAGTGGGTCTTTCTCGTGGGTATCGGGCTCTCATTTTTGATGGTTATCCAGACAACATCTGGAGGAGCACTAATCAACTCTGTTTTTGTAATGACCATTGTCGTTCTAACTCGTATCTTTAGGGCAGAGCCTCGAAAACTTCTAATTTCCGTCATTTTCTTGGCCGCTACTGCTGCCTTTATTGCAATGGCCTATAATCCTCTAATGTCCTTTACTCTGAGGCTTATTGGTAAAGATCCGACCCTAACGGGCCGTACAGATATTTGGGAATATATTCTCATCAAAATTGGAGAGCGACCCGCCCTTGGGTACGGGTTGGCTGCTTTTTGGCGAGGTGTCAACGGTGAGTCAGTCTACATCATTGAACGAGCTGGGTGGGAAGTTCCAGATTCGCACCATGGTTTTCTAGATATGACCTTGCAGATTGGAATTATTGGCAGTTCTATGGTCTGTCTTTCGCTATGGCAAACGTTACTCAGAGGAATTGCTAGAATTCGTCTCTACGGGTCCTGGCTGAGTAGCTGGCTAGCCGTGTATTCCCTCTACATTGTCATCGTTAATCTCTCAGAAACATCACTATTAATTCAAAACAACATTTTTTGGATATTAACAGCTTCAACTAGTTTCACTGCCTCTGTTGAAGCTAAATATCTAGTGGATATCAACAGATTTGGCTTAGCAGATAAGGTAAAAATAAGCGAAGGATGATTCACTTGCTCGCTCAGATATTGATTACTATAGCCTGACCGTATTCAGAAAATTAACGACTAAATAACTTAGAGAATCAGGTGAGACACCTTATCGACAAAATTAGCAATATTTTCCAAAAGTCTCTAGTACGAGATAGCCTTTGGATGATTTTATCCCAGGGTTCCAGTGTTTTAATCCAAGCCGTTTACTTTATTATTGTTGCTAGGGTACTGGGTTCTGATGACTATGGTACTTTTATTGGTACTACAGCGTTGGTTGCTGCCGTATTTCCATTTGTTGGTCTTGGCAGTAGCGATATTTTTATTAAACATGTTGCCAGAGATCCAACCTTATTTCGAGGATACTGGGGAACAACATTACTTACATCCTTTTTATTCGTATTTGGCCTAATCCCGATTACACTTCTGATAGCAAATATATTTTTTCCCACCAATATATCCTTGCTACTTGTACTGCTGGTACTCTTAGCTGATTTGTTGGGTTTGAAGATGTGGGAGCTGGCTACAGCGGCTTTTATTGCCGTTGACCAAGTCAGACTAGCAGCTCAAGCTAAAATTTTATATAGCATTGGCAAGCTTATTGCAGCACTTGTACTCCTTGTTTTCTTTAATGATAGCAATGTTATTGTCTGGGGTCTTTTATATTGCATTGGCTCAATTCTTCCAGCTCTGATCTCGGTTTTACGAGTTAATCGTTCGTTTGGTCATCCTATCTTCGATCTAAAAAAGTATCGACCTGAATTTTCTGAGGGATTTTTCTTCTCGATCGCGGCATCGGCAGAAACAGTCAATGCCCAAATTGATAAAACCATGTTGGTCAGTTTGGCATCCGTCGAAGTGGCTGGTATCTACGGCGCAGGCTATCGATTTATTGATGTTGGGTATACCATTATCTTCGCTGTCATGAGTGCTACCTACACGCGTTTTTTACGCCATGGCGCTTCTGGTATCAAAGATGGATTAAAGTTTGCCCGTCAGCTAGTACCGGTTGCCACCGGCTACGGTATCATATCGGCCATTGCTCTGATTGCGGCGGCTCCCTTTGTCTCAACCGTCCTTGGAGTAGACTATGCCGAATCTGCTAACGTACTTCGGTGGTTAGCACCTATCCATTTAATAGCGGCTTTACAATTTATTGCCGCAGACACTCTCACAGGTGCCGGATTACAAAAACTGAGAAGTGGCTTACAGGTAACCTCAGCAGCTCTAAATTTTGGTCTCAATTTATATTTAATTCCCCAATTTTCCTGGTACGGCGCAATTTGGGCAACGCTAGTATCTGAGAGTTTTAAGCTTATTACCCTGTGGGCATTAGTTTTCTTTTACAAGAATAAGGAAGAACTTCATACTCAGAATCTCTAAGCTAAACCAACTCCTGAACCTGAGTATCACAACTCTCATTACTAATTTTGACACGTCACCTATCGTTTTTGAATGGAACTGGCAACAGTCTCCTCGCGTCCACTGTTTTGAGCTAGCTAGAGTTTTATCAAGCTTGATACATCAGTAAATCTTTTCTGTATAGTCCTCGGTATCACGGCTGATTAAATTTGTTCTTTCTTCTTCAACAGCTATAAATTAATGAACATGGCCACCTCAAAAACTAAAGTTAGATTTTGTTTTGCTGATGGTTTAAGAGGTATAGCAGCTACTTGGGTGGTACTGTTTCACTTCCACGCAGGCGGGCATCTTAGCAACCTAGACCAATTACTACCCGGGTTTATAACGACCGTTCTCTTTGAATGGGGCTACTTGGGTGTACCCATATTTTTCGTGTTGAGCGGCTTTGTCATTGCCCACTCAATGCGTAAAATACGAGTTACTTACTCTTACTTTCAAAACTTTAGCTTACGTCGAATTATTCGTATCAGCCCACCTTACTATTTCTCGATTGTTTTTGTTCTTCTGTTTGATTTTCTCTCTGCAAAAGTAACGAGTGAGCTATTTGAATTCCCTTCAATCGGCAGCTTGACGGCTCATTTATTTTATCTCCACGATATTTTTCGGTTCGATCCCATTAGTGATATTTACTGGACACTGTGTTTAGAAATGCAATTCTACATTGTGTTCTGTGTGTTACTGGGTCTCTCTCAGTGGATGGAAGAAAAGCTTCAGCTAGCTTACAGTCGTCACATAGTTTTTGGCATTAGCCTGCTAATAGGAGCTTTATGGCCGCTCAACATTCTTTCAGATACTTTATTACCCGGACTCTTCTTATCTACCTGGCATGGTTTTGCAATTGGTGTATTTGCCTACTGGGCCTGGCAACAAAAAGGATACTATCGCCACATGTTTTACACATATGCAGGGCTATTACTAATCTCATCTCTATCTGCAGAGGTATCAGAAACAGCTGTTTTCCTACCCGCTGCGACGATTACGTGTGTAATTACCAGTGTGCTTTTACTAGAGATTGGTCGTGCCAACTTGATGGAATCTACCCTAAACTGGCAATGGCTACAGTTTTTAGGATTAATTTCTTACAGCCTGTATCTTTTTCACAATAAGATTTCAGGAGTAGCTTTCTTTATTGGTTATAAAATTTTAGGCCAGACTCTGATAACAGAAATGCTGGGACTAGTTGCTATATTTGGTTTGTGCGTAGCCTGCGCAGCAGGGGCTTACTGGCTTTTGGAAAAACCTAGTATCCATTGGAGTCGACAGGTTAAGCGAGTGTCGGTTGGTAGTGAAAAAGCAGTTGGTACGTAGACGAACCTAGCAACTGACAATTCTGTGCAAAAGCTTGAGAGCGGATTTTTAGTTAGGTACTTTATCAGCATGACCGCTAGCAGATGCGCTTGCTAGCGGTCATGCTATTTAATTGGGTGCTAATGATGGCAGCTAAAGTAGTATTTGCCTAGGCTGAGTACCACCGTTGTAGCAATGTTTCCATCGCTTCCATAATTTCGATAGTTTCTGATAGCGGCATGACATCGCTTTCTAACTTACCTGTCTGTAGACATTTCACAACTTCCGCAGCTTCATAGTTGTAACCATTACCTACGAGACTTTGATATATATCCTGAGATTTATTTTTATAGCGTTTTGCCAATGCTTTTAACAACTTATTTTGTTTTAGCGTACTTATTATGGAATGTTTCCATCCAGTAGCATAACTATGCTTTCCGGAGGTAACAACGACAGGCTGATCTGAGAATCGATGAACTGTAACGTGTTCTGGCTTATAGAAAGGAGCCTGGATAACAATTTTACCTTGTGTGCCAATAATGACGGCTTCGTTAGAACTATACGTTCGTAGAGTGGCATGTAATACGGCCATCGCACCGTTTGCGTAACGCAAAATCATTGCAGACTGATCGTCCACACCGGTTGCTCCGATGCAGGGCTCACCGCCTATCTGAGTGGGTTTCCCAAGCAAAAGAAAGGCTAGAGACAGTGGATAAATACCTCTATCTAGGAGTGCACCACCACCTAAATTAGTATTAAAAAAACGACTTTGAGGATCAAACTCTGTAGGATAGCCAAAGTCAGCCGTTAACAGGCGTACATCCCCAATTTCGCCCTGGCGGATTAAACGGCGAACATCTTGAATTAGCGGCATAAATCGCATCCACATCGCTTCCATGCAAAAGACTTGTTTTTGCCGAGCAACTGCCATTACATCTCTGGCTTCTTGAGAGGTAACTGTAAATGGTTTTTCACAGAGAACAGCCTTGCCTGCAGAAAGACAGAGGATGCTGTCCGCTTTATGACGAGTTTGAGGCGTTGCGACGTAGACAACATCGATATTAGGATCTTGAACCAACTCTTCATAGCTTCCATAGGCTTTCGGAAATTGAAACCTGTGGGCAAATGTTTGGGCTTTTTCTAATGTTCTAGAACCAACCGCCCACAGTTGAGCATCAGGAACTAGCCTTAGTCCTTCAGTAAAATGACTAGCTATGGCGCCAGTGCCTAGAATACCCCAGCGAATAGGTTTATTCATAGATTTAGTTCTACTCAATTTGAATTTATATAAGTATTGTTCTGTTGGAACAACGTGATTTTGACCGGCATATCACAGGTCACTCTACTCTGTTTGCGACAACAAATGATTTTGATAAAAGGCTTTTAGCGTAATTTAGTTGAAAGAATACTGTATCCTTGACCATTATTTCAAAATTATGTGTCTTGATAGCTGGATTAAATTATCGATGAAACCATGTAATCCCCAGAGGCTAAGATCCTTAAATGGCTTTCCTTATACACGTTAGTCGCTTCATCTGCCTAAACCTCTCTTATCAAAATTATAGACACTCTATTTATATTCATTGATAGTCTTCTATTTAAGAAAACTTGAACGGAACAATTTTTCCTGCCTTATATTCATATATGCAGGAGGGCATATTAGCTGTGTATCCTTCATTTCGTCATAGTCCCAATTAGCCCTGATGCTTAACTCTAATGAGCAACAGCTTGGGGATGTTGAGATATCCGAATTTAAACTCATGTGCTGTCTTAATCGCTTTAATGATGCAGGTGATTTCCAATCAATTACCCAATGTGGAGTGTGACACTCACTCATCTAGCGCTCTAATAAAAGTCTCAGTTTGTGCCGCCACCTATAAACGGCCTAACCTATTGCATGATTTGTTAGAATCCTTGAACAAGCTAACATTCAGTCGCATTGCTCCGCCAGCTGTAGAAATCATTATTGTTGACAATGATGCTGCTCGCTCTGCACAGGCAACAGTTGAAGCGATTAGGCCTGTCTTTAAGTGGCCCCTGACCTACGTTGTGGAGACTAACCAAGGAGTTACCTATGCTCGCAATCGCTGTATTGCTGAGGCTTCCCAGGACTCTGATTTCATTGCTATGTTAGATGACGATGAAACGGCGACCCCTCAATGGCTCGAAGAACTTCTCATCAATCAACAAAAATATAATGCGACCATTATGTCAGGACCTGTTTTAGCTGTTTACAGGGAAGGACAGCAGGTGCCTGGTTGGATTCAGGCGGGGGATTTTTATTCCTTTCCTCGTTATAAAACTGGCCGGGAAATGGACACAGCCTTTACAGGCAATGTGATGTTCAGCACTCAGCTTTTAAGGAGACTTAAGGAAGGAGAAACGTTTTTTGATCATCGCTTTGCACAAAAAGGTGCAGAAGATGCCTACCTATTTTCCTATTTACACAAGCAAGGACATAAAATTGTTTGGGCAGATGAGGCCGTACTCTATGAGCCCATTGCAGATCAACGCCTATCACTACGGTGGATTTTAAAGAGAGGTTTTTGGGCTTGGAGTGTCCACAGTTTAATTGAAACTGAGCTATATCCATCGATTAAACTGCAAGCGATTCGTACCCTTAAAGGGCTTGGGCTAATCACTTTGGGGGCTGTCTCCATAGGTCCGTCTGTCTTACTAGGCAAACATAAGCTAGCTGAAGCCCTGCTGAAGATTTGGAAAGGGATGGGAACACTTTCTGGTTTGTTGGGGCGCCAAGGTAACTGGCAATAGGTCAAGCATGAACACTCTTGTCTAAAGGTGTTCATGCTTAGAAAGCAAAACAATAGCTTATATCAATTCTCTTTTATTAATTTTTACCAGCTTCCTATGCTTGAGTTTCCTAAGTTCTGTGCTCCATCTCTGAGCAGATTGGCAAATATCACGGGTGTTGTTTTGCTCGCCGTAGGGGCGTTGGCTTGTTCAGACAGTTCTGATGCAGCTAACGGTCAAGAGTCGCAAATTTTAGTGGATCAATTTGGCTATCGTCCACAAGATCCAAAAGTGGCTGTTGTGATTGGTCATCCGGATGGTGCTCAGTCCTATGAGCTGCGAGATGTGGACACCGATCAAATTATCGATGTTATTGACCCAGTCAAGTGGGGAAATGGAGCTGTTCATATTCAGTCTGGGGAGCGGGCCTGGTGGGTCGATTTTTCATCAATGAAAGAGCCTGGTAAGTATGTACTCGTGCGTGAGGATGGGGAAACTCAATCAGCTGAATTCGAAATTCGCGAAGACGTTTATCGGGATGTCTTGATTGCGGCCACTAAGATGTTTTTCTACCAGCGCAGTGGATTTGCCAAGGAAGAGCCGTTTGCTGATGCTCGCTGGACTGATGAGGCGGCCTATTTGGGACCCGGACAAGATACGGAGGCTCGTTTTGTTAACGATAAACTTAATCCAGCTCTGGCTAGGGATATGCGAGGAGGCTGGTTTGATGCGGGTGATACAAATAAGTATGTTACGTTTGCCCTACAACCGGTACATCAGCTTTTGAGCGCCTATGGGCAAAATCCTAACGTCTGGACGGATGATTTTAATATCCCAGAGTCGGGCAATGGTATTCCTGATTTGCTTGATGAAATTAAGTTTGAACTGGACTGGCTCAAGCGGATGCAGGATGAGGATGGGGGAGCTTTTATTAAGATAGGGGTGATTGACTACAGCCCCACCACAGGGGTTCCAAGTCAAGATATGCGACCTCGATATTATGGGCCTAAATGTTCGTCGTCTACGATTGCGATCGCAAGTATGTTTGCCCACGCAGCATGGGAATTTCAATCAATTCCTGAACTTAGTGACTATGCCACAGACCTAAAATCTAGAGCAAAGGCTGCCTGGGACTGGTATCAAACCAACCCGATAGACACCGAATGTGACACGGGTGAAATCAAATCGGGAGATGCCGATATGAGCCCAGAAGAACAGCTAGGAGCCACTATTAGCGCAGCTATCTATCTGTATGCCATCACAGGAGACGTTCAGTATTCAGACTATGTGGCTCAAAACATTTATTCGTCTCACCCCTATAACGATGGTGTCTGGTCTCGCTACTATCCCCACCAGGGAGATGCGCTGCTGTTTTACACCCAGCTCCCTAATGCAGATAGCACTCTCAAAGATGAGATCCTGGCCGCTTTTGAAAAAACACTGACCGACAACCCAGAAGCGTACGGCAACGATGACGATTTAGATCCTTTTCGGTCCTATATGCCGGATGAACAATATCACTGGGGAAGCAATCAAGTCAAAGCCAATTATGGCAACACCAATTACGATCCGATCCTCTTGGGGATTAATGTTGCTGAATGGTTTGATTACACGGATCGAGCAGCGGGTGCGCTCCATTATCTCCACGGAGTGAATCCTTTGGGAATGGTTTATCTCACCAATATGTATGAGTATGGTGCAGAAACATCCGCCAACGAAATGCATCATCAATGGCTTGACAAGGATGTTTACAGAAATGCGTTAACGTCTGAACGTGGTCCGACTCCTGGATTTTTGACAGGGGGTCCCAATCAAAATTATTCCGGTGATGAGACATTAACTGCGGGACCACCCATGAAAGCCTATATCGACAGTAGCGATCCAGAGATACCCACATGGGAACTCTCGGAACCCGCCATTTACTATCAGTCGTCCTATATCAAACTATTGTCTAAGTTTGTCACAGCAGAGGACGACAATCGTTAACCAAGCAGCTAGCATTTCCTGTGTTTTATTAGGGTTCTCTCGGATGTAGTTTCCATCACATGACAACCATGATGCAATCAAATTTTATGGTTTCATGCAGCCTTAGTGACTATTCTCAAAGACTCTTATCTAGCTATCTTGCCTCTCTGATTCCAAACTTTTTATAGCAAGTTCTTACGTTATGAATATCGCGATTGTCGGCTGTGGCTTTGTTGCCGATTACTATCTTAAAACACTACCGCTTCATCCTGAACTCAAACTAACTGGGGTGATGGATAAAACCCCAGAGCGCGCCCAAAATCTATCCCAGCGTTATTCAGTTCCTATTTATGAGACCTTGGATGCTGTCTTAAAGGATACGTCTGTTGATATTGTTTTGAATTTGACCAATCCTCGGAGCCATTATGAAGTGTCTAAGGCATGTTTAGACTCTAACAAACATGTTTACTCCGAAAAGCCGTTAGCGACCACAATACCTGAGGCGAAAGAACTCGTTAAGCTGGCAAAGTCTCGAGGGCTGCACATTTCATCTGCCCCCTGTAATGTTTTGAGTGAGTCGGCTCAAACCCTTTGGAAGGCTCTAAGGGATGATGTAATCGGTAACGTGCGTCTAGTGTATGCAGAGATGGACGATGGTCTGATTCATAAGATGCCCTATGACCGTTGGCTCAGCGAATCGGGAATTCCCTGGCCCTATAAGGATGAGTTTGAAGTTGGTTGCACCCTGGAACATGCTGGCTATTATGTTACCTGGCTCACAACCTTTTTTGGCCCTGCTCAAACGGTTACAGCGTTTTCAACTTGTCTGATTGCGGATAAAGAAACAGATGTTCCCCTTAAACCTGTTGATACGCCTGATTTTTCAGTAGCCTGTATCAAATTTGAATCGGGTGTAGTAGCCCGATTGACCTGTGGTATTGTTGCACCCCATGACCATGAATTTAAGGTGATTGGCGACAAAGGCGTGCTGAGTATTCAGGACTGTTGGTTTTATGGAAGCCCCGTCAAGCTGCAAAAAATGATGAAGATTCGCCGCAAGGTCTTTATGAATCCGTTTAAGCAGACGTTGCCCATGGTGAAAAAGCCCCCCACATTTAAGTCTAAAGGGGCAAACCATATGGATTTTTCTAGAGGTGTGGCAGAAGTGGCAGCAGCGATTAAGGAAAACCGCCCCGGTCGTCTTTCAGCAGATTTCTCACTACACAACAACGAGCTGGTTTTAGCCATCCAGAACAGTTTAGAAATGAGCTGTACTTATAAAATGACTACCACATTTAAGCCCACTCACCCCATGCCCTGGGCAGTGTAATTAGAATACTTACGGACGATTAACCAACCATGCCGAAAGCTCAAGCCAAACGACTTGTACGCGACCTCAGTACGCAGGCACTGCAAAAACGAGTGGGTGTACGACAGAACCTGTCTCCTCAGCTATGGAATCTGTCCTATGTAAACAGTGCGCTATCCTTACACGGTGTTGCTCTTAACGACATTCTAGAACAGTACGGTAGCCCGCTACATGTGCTGAATACCGAGAAACTAGAACACAATGCCCATGCCATGATGTACGGGCATCAACAAAGCCAACAGCTGAATGTTTATTATTCTTATAAGACTCATCCTGTCCCTAGGGTATTGCAGCTGTTACACAGCTATGGTGTTGGGGCCGAGGTGATTTCTCCCTACGAGCTGTGGCTAGCGCTGCGTCTGGGGGTAGCTCCGCAAAAAATCATCTATAACGGACCAGCTAAGTCTGACGAATCGATCAAAATCGCTATTGACAAAGAGATTCGGCTATTGAATGTCAATCATTGTGAAGAATTGGAGCGGTTTGCCAAAATTGCGCGGCAGGTGGGCAAGAAAGCCAATATTGCTATTCGCCTGGTGTTCTCTAAGGGATGGAGCGGGCAGTTTGGCTTAGGTGTGGATACGGGAGAAGCTCTGGCTGCCTACCGGCAGGCGCTTACCATGCCCGAACTCAATGTAATTGGGGTGCATTGTCACCGGGGTGTCTTGTTTGAGAACCTGGAAGATACGGCGAACTATCTCCAGGGTATTCTAGACTTTTTGGATGCCCTGCACCAGGAGCTTGACTTTCACCCTGAGATTTTAGATGTAGGGGGGAGTATTGGTATTCCGACAGTGCGATCGCTATCCAACTTTGATAAAAAGCTCAGCACCACGTTTCGGATTGAAGCCCGAGAGCCAGCACCCCATAGCTATCCAAGCCTGGAAGACTTTGCCGACCTGATTGCCAAACAGCTAACAAATTATTTTCATCGCGTGCAGCGCCCTGTTCCAGAATTAGTGGTTGAACCAGGTCGCGCGATTACTGGCAATACTCAGTTTTTGCTGTCTCGTATCGTCGACACCAGAGCTACATCAGAAATCTTTACCTACGGTATTTTAGATGCCGGTGTCAGCGTTGCCGAAATTGTTCAAACTGAGTTTCACCAGGTATTTCCCCTAACGCAAAAGGCCCACCAACCTGAAGAACTCTATCGTCTGGTAGGGCCTATTTGTCACATGGGGGATACCCTATACCATGCCTGGCGGCTGCCTAAGTTAGAAAAAGGTGATGCCCTGGCCATTATGGATTCAGGTGCCTACTTTGTGCCTGAGGCACGGGCATTTTCATTTCCCAAACCCGGTATTGTCGGCTTAGAGAGCGACGGCCACTCTTTTGTTATCCGTCAATCCGATACGTTTGAAAGCCTTATCCACATGGATTGTCTGGCTGAGTAAACCGTTTCACCTGTATTTCAGATCTGTTTAGCTACATCATTGTCTGTCCTATGGTTGCCCTTAGTCCATCTGTTCAAGCTCCTATCATGATGACCATGGGAGACTATTTTGGCACTTTAGCGGTTGTACGGTCTTATGGTAAACATAACCAGTCGACGCTGCTGGCTGACCCCAATACGGCTACCTTAACCCACCGGTCTCGCTATCTTTCTAAGGCGCTGCAGTCCCCACCAGTGGAAAATTTTGAGGAGTTTTTTACCTGGCTGATGGACTATGGCCAACAACATCCTGGGGCGTTTCTTTATCCATCGAGCGACGATATGACCTGGCTGATTGCCCGCTACCGAGAGCAGTTAGGCAAATATTACAAGCTTTATAGTCCTGGTGTTGAGACTATCTATACCCTGTTAAATAAGCCGCAGCTGCATGCCGTTGCCCACAAGCTCCATATTCCGGTTCCATCCACAATCGCACCGACCTCTGTGGAAGAACTTGAAACCCTGGCCCATGACCTGACCTATCCGGTATTAATTAAACCAAGAACCCAAATTGGTATGTTGCGCCGTCAAAAGGGGCAGGTCTGTGAGACACCAGAAAAGCTGTTAGAGATTTATCCAGATTACCAACAGAAATTTTATTATCATCCGCTGCTGGTGGAGTTTGACCCAGAGGTGAACTGGCCAATGGTGCAGTCGTTTCATGCTTCTGCCGGTCAGAATACCTACAGTGTGGCTGGGTTTGTCGATGAGAGTCAAGAGGTTTTTCTCACACGGGCGTCGGCTAAAGTGTTACAGTTCCCAATTCGGGTAGGGGTAGGGCTCTGTTTTGAGAGTCGTCCCATGAATCCCACTGTACTGGAATACCTCAAAGCTATTTGCAAAGACGTAGGCTATTACGGTGTATTTGAAGCTGAGTTTATTGTCGATGGTGATGAGCTGTTGCTGATGGACTTTAACCCTAGATTCTACGGGCAGATGGCCTTTGAACTTGCTCGTCAGCTACCGTTAGATCAGCTAGTTTTGGCCTATGCCAACAACGACATTGAGTATGGCAAATCTATTCAAGAACAGAATAAAAACTGGGATCACACTGTCGTATATCGGTTTTGCAATCAGTGGCGGCTGTGGTTGATTTTGACTACCCAAGCCATGGCTGGGCGATTTTCTTGGGTAGAACGGCGTAAGTGGTTAACCTGGGCTAAACAGGCTGGATGCGATCCGGTTTATGCGGCTGACGATCCTAACCCCCGTCGGGCAGATATACGAGCAGTCGCTCAAAGTTGGCTTAAGCATCCGCGCAGTACGTTTAGGACATTTTTTGCAGACTTGTAAAACGATTAAGATGACACTGGCATTATTTGTTGATCAGAGGCGGCGGATTGGGATTTGACAATTTTTTTTCCAGTGACATCGTTTAGTACGGCCTCTACGACTTTGGCTGCTCCTGAATCTGAAAAATTGGCTCGAGCATAGGCTTGAGCATTGTTACCTAAATGTTGTCTTAGATTGTCGTCATGCCAAAGAAGCTGGAGCGCTTCTTTCAAGCTTTCTACACAGTTAGGCTTAACTAGCCAACCTGTTTCACCATGGGTAATGTAATCAGCTGTGCCATAACAGTCGGTGGCAATGATGGCCCGACCCATTACCATAGCTTCCACCATTGTTACCTGACCAGCGCTGGTGACGTCCTCTTTAGGCTGTAGAGGAACAACATTGATACGAGCTTGCTGAGCTAGCCTGAAGCATTCCGCTCGAGAGATGCCAAAGGGGGTTTGCACCTGGCTTGGAATTGTGAGTTCTTCTAATGCCGATTTGCCAGATGCAACAATAGTAGGGAGGTTGAGCTGCTCAACTGCCTGAAATAGTGTGTCAAAATCTCGATGGGCTGAGCCTAACGAGGTGATAAAGGGCTTGTCTGTTTCTTCGTTGTAAGTAACGTTAATATCGGGAGATGGAAATGGAACAAACTGAAACCGATTTTTGGGTAGGTTCAGCCATTGACTGTAGATTTCAATTTCTCGATAGCTGTGGACAAGAAATCGGTCGATCTTGTTTAGGCTAAAGCGTGCTAGCCACCGACGGGGACCGGTACTGCAGCTACCTACATTAAATACCCAAGCAACAACTGGTTTATTGGAGCGTCTTAAAAACTTCTGTAAGCCAATGGCAGCAGGCAGCTGAGGAAAGACAGTAATTAGTCCATCAGCCTCTGTATCTAGTGCTTCTTTGGCTTGTTTCCAATATATTTGCCATTCTGAAAAAGTTGTTACCTTTGCTTTTTTGTCGTGCCATTTAGGCAGTGACTGTTGTGGAGCAATTAGCTGAAAGGTATGCTCATCCTCAGAAAAGTAATTGTTGAGCCAACGGCAGTTATCGACGTCATCCTGACTAAAAAACGGTGAAACAACAGCCCACTTCATAGGTTGAATCCCTTAGTAAATCCTCTTGATGGATAAGTCAATCCTTAATAAAAATTACCCAGCCATATCAACAGAATCCAGATTTTTTTAGGAGATTTGGTACAATCCTTATCTGTTTAACAAGTAACATCAAGGCTGCAAACGATAACTCTGATTTTTATTGGACTTGATTCCATCAAACTTTAGGTGTTGTCTGATGTTAGACCGGCTTTGAATGTGGTACCTATCTTAATGGGAACATCAGGATAGTAATCTTAAAGGATTTGTTTTTAATCTTTTTTAGTGAGGAGATTGGTAGACTAGAGAAACTGCAGAATCAGCCCCAAATCATGTTTCATGGCTGTTTGTGGAACAACAAGAGAGCTGAAGTTAGGCGCTATTCAATGGCATAGCTCAGCACTAGAGGTTCTAGATTGAGAACCTCAGGAGCACAAAAATCAACTTCGAGAAAAGCCAAAATGTCTTTTGATTGAGGGTTCCCTCGATTTCGACCAGTGACGCCTGCTGCAATCATAACTCCACAGCAGCCATGGCTTTTGAGTTGCTGCTGCTGCCATTTGTCTAACGCTTTGCGATGATGATGATCGCCGATGTCGTATTCGTGAAACAGGTGTAGGCCACTGTCCCCTGTTTGCCAAATACCCAGCTGAAACGTCAGTTGATTAAACGGGTCGTGCCCAGGATTGAAACACATGGCCTGAATGCCTCCCAGGTGTTCAATCTGCTGAATGAGTGCTGTGGCTTTGGGGCGTGACGTTTGAATAATAACCACGGGCCAAGATGCTTTGCTAACGCTGGTTTTTTCTTTGGACAGCGTCTGGTAGTAGGTATTACTTGAACTTAGCTGTTTTAAGCGCTCGGGTGACATCTTAGTGAGCAAAATCAGCGCTCCATCGGGGATGAGATCGTCTTGTATTACAGGAACATTAATGATCTCATCGCTAACCTCAAGCATGTCTTCTGTTTCTGCCATTAAGTTGGCAGAGATTTCTGGCAGTGACATGACCTTGACTGTACATTGCTTGGGGCTTTCGGTTTCTAAGGGGTTCGGAACCCGTAATGTTGTTTCAATGGGCTCCAATACATCAAGCGGATCGGGGGCTTTCTGAAAAAATCGCTGAAGGGCGTCTAAGGTGACGATTAAGGTGGCTGCTTCGACATCGTCAAGTTCGTGACGCATGCCTTCTAAGGGGTGAATGCTACCAAACTCGTAATCGTCTGGCTCTGGCTGACGCGGACGATCAACCGCATAGTTGAGAAAAAAACAGTCTTGGGTAAGAAAGACTTGTTGTAAAAGCTGGGGCGACATGCGATCGCACGACAACACCTGCTCGCGAAACTGCAAAAGCGAATCTAGGCTGCGATAAAACAGCAAACCATAGTCCACATCGGCCATTCCTAAAATAGAGACATATAGCGTGTCGACATCCCAGCGATTCAGTTTGACCGCCAGCAGTTCCTGTTCACTCAGACGATACCAAGGAGCCTGATGCCAAAGTGCCAGAGCCTTCTGACGCAGTTGCTCACTGTAGGCAGCCGGAACAGAGGGGGGCGGCGTACTAATCTGAGACAGCAGATGATCAAATATTTCATCAACCCACGGCAGCTTAGCCCCGTAGACCACATCAATATCCAACTCCTGCAGCACACCCCGTAAAAAAAACTGAAGTTCCCGGTCGTTAACAACGACTCGCTGGGGGCGACCGGGTTCAGCGGGCCCTTGGGGATGTTCAATCGCCTGCAATAGACTCCTAGCGACTGCTTCGTAACCACTGTCAGTCGCTACCATGTCGACACTGCGCACATAGCCATGATTGCCATCAATCCACAAAATACAGTCGCGGTCATCCTCCTGCGATTTAGGCATTGAGCAGCGCCCACCCTCCCAAACACTATTGGTTTGAGGCAACTTTTGAATACGACGGCGAGTAAACGGGCTTAGTGGCGGCATAAATTCAGAGGCTAGCTAGCAAAGAAACAATTGGTTACTTTGAACACATTTACCAGCAAATAGCTGCTGTTATGAACAGCCTCTATTGTGGAAAAGAATGTCATCATTTGCTACGACCCGATAGATTTGTTCAATAATTGCGGGCAAGTGACTGTTAAAAATTACACACAAGCAGCTGCACAAATGATTTACCTAGACAAACTCAATAACAATCATTGAAGCTCGAAACGTTCCCTATCAATGGCTGAGCTAAACTAGACTAGAGCCGTCAGTCGTTAATTTAAACAACTAAGCCATGACCCAAGCCACACAATCGCAACAGGGAATCCTGATGACTGAGTCAGCCCTGAGTCATGTCCTCGCACTAAAGGAGAAACAGGGAGATAATTTATGCCTACGTGTGGGAGTACGCCAGGGAGGCTGCTCAGGGATGTCCTACCTGATGGACTTTGAAACCCTTGATAACATTGGCGAACACGATGAAGTGTTTGATTATGAAGGCTTCAAAGTAATTTGCGACAAAAAAAGCATGCTGTATCTCTATGGGCTTGTTCTTGACTACAGTGACGCCCTAATTGGCGGCGGATTCCAGTTTACTAACCCCAATGCCGACCAAACCTGCGGCTGTGGTAAGTCATTTAGTGCTTAGGGCTCTTTAGAGCTTAGGACTCCATACAACCTGTTTGCCAGATTTTTGTCAGAGTCGCTTTCGCCACTTAAAAAGCGCTCGGTCTAGGCGTGGCCAGGGTTTAGAATGGGAAAGTTTTTGACAGTGACTTTCCCTATGAGCCAAACCATTGACGAACAATTTGAAGCAGGTCTAAACCGCTATCAGGCTGGCGAACCGGTAGAAACACTGATTCCGACATTTAAGGACCTTAGCGCCCAAGCCCCTAAGAATAGTGCTATTTATACCTGCCTATCGTGGCTTTACCTGCTGGCCGAAAAGCCCAATGCTGCCTATAAGGCTGCTCAAAAAGCAATTAAGATTACGCCCCAAGATCCCCAGGCTCACATCAATATAGCCATTGCGATTCTAGATAGCGATCGTAAAGGGGTGCGGGAACATATAGAGCTAGCGTCTCAGTTAGTGATGTCTGTCGAGGAAGTTCAGGACGATATCCGACAGAACTTTAAAGAAGGATTAACGAGAAAGCCTGACTGGAAAAGTCTCAAAAAAGTGGAAAAGTGGATTTTTGAATAAGTCAAACCCTTGCCAAATAAGGATTGGACACAAGCCTTGCAATTTATCTAGACAAAAAATAGAGTTACAAAAATTCATCAATTTTTGTCTAGATCGCTGAGAGAACCTAGGGTTAACCCTTGTTTTTTCATCCTGGGGCAAGGGGCTTTCTTCAGCTTTTTGTAAGGGTTGCAGGACAATGATCCCCGCGATTTTTGAGCGATTCTTGTCGGTCAGATAACTTAACGCTTGAAATAAAAAGGAACTGATAAGCTTAAGAAAAGATTCCGATAAGTTTTTCTTTTGTTGGAACTCACCCCGTTGCAAGGAGCCTTAAAAAATGGATAAGCGTGCTGTAGAAGTTAAACCTGAGACTAGAAACCATAAGGGATTTTTTGTACAGGATGGCCCCTATGAATTGATGGGGATTGAAAAGTCTGGTTGGGCCTTAATCTGTATTGATGAGTCAGTTTGTCACTATGTTGATCCTGACAACTTACAGGCATCTCAGGGACTGGATATTGATGCTGTGTAAGGGGTAGACCCCTCACCCCCCTGTAACCCATTTCGGTAAAACTCAACTTCTACAGTATGGCGACCTTAGGTAGGTTAGCCATATTTTTTTGAGATTATTTTGGTTAAGTAATTTGCTTTCAATTATCGATAAATGGGGGTAAGTCATTGGGTGTTTTTGAGTCTTGAAGTCGTCTATTGAAAGACTCACTACAGTATTTAGCCCGTCAACCTTGACTCATCTTTTTGTTATCACCGAGGCGACTTAATCTGTTGACTATTGATTAAGTCGCCTCGGTTTCGAGATAATTTATGAAATGGACGCAATCAAGCTAACAGATTGCTGAGGTTTTCTAAACTTTGTGTATGAAAGAGCGATTAATTAACTGGCTCAATACCGCTTTAAGCATCAATCTTTTTTTTGTTTTGGCCAGCTTTGTCTGGTTTGCAGCGGCCTTGGTGGGACGAGCGACCAACGTTAACCTAGGGTTTGATCTGTGGTATCGCCTTTGGGACCCAGTATTTATGCCCTCCATTGGCATTCTGATGGCTGGGGCCATTATCAGCGGCATCGTTAGTTGGGTATCCCGTCGATTTTTTGCTGAATAGCGCTAATACACTCGCGTGTACCAGCGCATCAGGACTTTGGCCAATCGGGGTGAGTCGTGACGGATGGTGCCCTTTTCGGTTTCATGCATGACGTTGGCAATTATGATTCGTCGCCCTGAGGCAATGACAGCATCTCGATCAAAGACAACCCGCTCGGCTCCCTCTTTGCGATAGCGTTCTAACGCGGCGGCAGACGGGGAACGTTTTTGGACTAAAACAGCGTCAAACAAGCGCCGACTGCAGGCTCGGTCAATGGCGCGAATATGCTCAGACACGCTGTAGTCATCAGTCTCACCGGGCTCGGTCATAATGTTGCACACATACACTCGGGGGACCTTGGCTGATGCGATCGCATCGGCAATATCAGGTACCAGTAAGTTAGGCACAATGCTGGTGTAAAGACTGCCAGGGCCAATAATGATGTAGTCAGCTTCTTTGATAGCATTGATCGCTTTGGGGAGGGCCGGTGGAGCAGAGGGCGTACAGCCAATGTTGATAATCCGCCCCCGAGCCTTGGTAATGTTTGATTCCCCCTCAATGCGACGACCGTCGCTGAGCTCGGCCCATAGCTTGACATCGCTAAGTGTGGAGGGCAGCACCTCGCCCCGCACTGCCAATACCTGAGAACTGGCGGCAATGGCCTTTTCCCAATCACCGGTTACTTCATTCATGGCCGCTAAAAATAGGTTGCCAAAGCTGTGGCCGCTAAGACCGCTGCCGCTGCTAAACCGATATTGAAATAGCTCTGTAACCAGTTTTTCTTGATCGGCTAGAGCGGCCAAACAGTTACGGATATCACCGGGGGGCAGTCCGCCCATTTCTCGACGGAGACGACCTGATGAGCCGCCGTCATCGGCTACGGTGACGATGGCCGTAATGTTGGCGCTGTAGCGTTTTAACCCCCGCAGCATGGTGGAGAGCCCAGTGCCGCCACCTACTACCACAATGCGGGGACCTCGGTTGAGCTTGCGGTGGGTTGCGATCGCATCCCACAGGCTACTTTCCTGACTGCCCGGTAGCAAAACTTCTGTAATTGAGCCCAGGGTGCGGCTTTGACCCCAAATAATTAGCGATACCCCGAATATAATGGCTAAAGGGCCGCTAATATATCGAGGAATCAGCTGGGTGATGGTGCGCAGTACGGTCGAGACAAACCGCACTGTAAAAAATACAGGCGTTAGTCTTAGCCAAATCATGGCCCCCAACCCTACTAAGAGCACACCAACCGTGCTCAAAAACAGCCAGCGTTTGACCAAAAGGCCGGGTAAAAGCCAACGGACCCAGCGGTTGTGAACCGGGGTTAAATCCTTTGTTTCTTGCCAAACAAATCGGATGTTGCGCTTTAAGAATTTTTGTATTGAATCGATCCACAAGAGCATAGTCTATCTCTCACGCCCTTTTCACAACCATGGGTTATCTTGTCATAAGCTGTCACCAGCTCGTTAGCGAGTTATCGTAACTGCCGCCATGTCTGTCCCAGAACCAAACGCGATTGTTCCCCAATCCCCCTGTGAAGGTGATACTCCGATTCTTGAACTCAAAGGTATTTCCAAACGATTTGGCAGTAATCAGGTACTTGACAATGTTGATTTAACAGTAACCCCCGGTGAGGCCGTCGCCCTGATTGGGCCATCGGGTACGGGTAAATCAACTATTTTGCGGATTATTGCTGGATTACTGGCCGCTGATGAAGGCGATATTTTTGTCGCTGGCCAGCAACGCCAGGGATTAATTGAAGATTCAGACGATCCAGTCAATATTGGCATGGTGTTTCAGCAGGCAGCCCTGTTTGATTCACTAACGGTGCAAGAAAATGTCGGGTTTTCCCTGTATCAAAAATCTGGTTTGTCAGAGCGGGAGATTAACGAGCTAACAAAGCACGCATTGGAAATGGTGGGATTGCCCAACATTTGCGATCGCTATCCAGCGGAGCTTTCGGGAGGTATGCGTAAGCGAGTCAGCTTTGCCCGTGCCGTCATCACTAACCCCCGTGAGGCCCAAGAAAAGCCAACCGTCCTACTGTATGACGAACCAACGGCTGGATTAGATCCCATTGCATCCACCGTGATTGAAGATTTAATTCGCGGCATCCACAGCAACCGTGGCTGTAGCACCTATTTGATTGTTACCCACCAAGACAGCACAATCCGTCGCACCGCCGACCGGGTAATCATGCTGCACAAGGGCTCGATTCAGTGGATGGGTCCGGTTGAAGAAATTGACTCCACCCCCAATCCCTACGTACGGCAATTTTTTAATGCCGCCATTGACGGTCCAATTCGAGTAGCCAATTGATACCACCGTAGTCAAGACAGTTATGGCCTAAACCATTAGGGAATAGTGCGGATTCGACGCGGTTTTGTGGAATAGAGTACTAGCACAACGGCCATCGGTCAGTGTGTAAGAGAGTGCTTTACCCAATAACCTCCCTTTACAAAAAAACTGATGGCTACCCTAACAGTTACCAACACGAACAATGGTGGTGCAGGTTCTTTGCGGGCAGCAATTGCTTCAGCTAACGATGGCGATACGATTCGGTTTTCATCGACATTAGCAAATCAAACCATCCGCCTAGAACGTCAGCTTGTCATCGACAAGAGCCTAACCATTGACGGCAGCGACGCGCGCAACCTCACCCTCAGCGGTGAAAACCAAACGCGGATTATGCACATTAGTTACGACTACTCAGATGTCGAACTACGTAACCTGACGTTTGCCAATGGCCGGGCCGTCGATGGCGACCCGGATACCGCCTTGCAAGGCGGGGCCATTGAAGTGCGTGACTCCAACACGCTGGTGGTGGAAAATTCTCGATTTATTGACAACCGCGGTGAGCGGGGCGGGGCCCTTTTTGTTTCCTACGGTTCCACTGCCACTATTAAAGACAGCGTGTTTGATGGCAATGATGGCACCTCGGCTGATGGGTTTAGTGCCGGTGCCATCTCCACATTTGGTGGGGGCACCGGGGCACAGGTTGTTAATAGCAACGGGTTGCGCGACGTCGGGGGTGGTGCATTTCTAGATATTAGCGGTTCCACATTTACCAACAACAAAGGAACCTACGGCGCGGTTTACACACTGCTGACTGACCTCAAGGTCGAAGATTCGGTGTTTAGAAACAATGAGGCTCTGCGTGAAGGGGGGGCCATTTTTACCGATGGTGCCAATGGTACCGAGCAGGCCGATGACATCGGCGGTACCACCGTCATTCGCAATGTTGTGGCTGAGGGTAATAAAGGGGGCGCAGTTTACGGCGGTGCGTTTTATTTTTTCGGCTACTCAAAAGACAAATACATTATTGAGAACAGTCGAATTACCAACAACACGGCACGGCGCGGTGCAGGCATCGCGGTGCAATCAGCTCGCGATGAGAAGCCAGGGGACGGGGTTGAACTGATCATTCGCAACTCTATCATTGACAATAATACCGGCACCTCTCAAGGCGGCGGTCTGTGGGCTGAGGTAAAAGGCGGCGTCACGATTGAAGGCTCCACATTTGCCAACAATCAAATTACTAGCTCCGGCAGTGTCCCCCTGGGGGGGGCCATCGTCCTCAATACCCCAGAGGAGATTCAATCAACTATCACTGACACTACCTTTGTTAACAACACAGCCAGTGCTCAAGCGGGTAGCATCTGGATTCGCAGCAGCACCGCCGCCCAGAATTTGACGATTCGCGACTCTCAATTTGCTAACAATCGTTCGGGCAATAATCAACTGGAAAATACGGTCAATTTTCCAGCTATCAATGGGGGTGGCAATACCGTTCAAAACACCGATGGTGTCGACGATGGGCTAGCGGACGCAGATCTCGTAGATGTACTTGAGATCGCACCGCTGCCCCCTATTTCTCCCGAACCAACCCCCGAACCAACCCCCGAACCAAGACCTGAACCAACCCCTGAACCAAGACCCGAGCCAAAGCCAGAACCAACCCCCGAACCAAGACCTGAGCCAAAGCCAGAACCAAGACCCGAGCCAAAGCCAGAACCAACCCCCGAGCCGGTTTCTGAACCGAGACCCGAACCAGTACCTGACCCAACTCCTGAGCCAGTTCCTACAGTAATCTCCGAGCCGGTTCCCGAGCCGGTTCCCAGGCAAAGCCCCGAACCGGCTCCTGTGCCCATAGACAGTGCGCGATTCCCCTTGAGGCTAAACCTGGTGCGGGGCAATACAGATAGCGTCAACGAATTGCTGGTTGTGGAAACCGACGATGCGACAGGCCAGATCGACGGCATTGCTCCTGGTGCAGCCGGCTATGATGAAGCGTTGCTCGAGTACGCCATTGTTGTTTTTTCAACGCTTAAAACCGATCAGCTGCCCGACATTAGGGTTAACCGCACGCTGATGTTGGCTAAAGACATCCATTTGCAGTTTGCTCTGCTCGAAAACGGTAGCTTAGATAGCCGCCGCCGAGGAGGAGCCGGAGCGTTGCAATTGGTTTATCCGTTTGAAAGTCGCTTGCCCATTGCAGCGAATACTCTGCAAGCAACGGGACTAAAACTCAACTTGCAGGCGGAAGGCGACACCACACCCATTGAACTGGAAACCACTCAGGCCACAGCACCTTTGGGAAGCGGCCTACAGGGGTATATCAGTGACTCAGAGCTACTCGACTTTCGCAATGAAAGCGGCGTGAGAACTGTCACTTTTGAAGTGTCGCGCAGCGCGGGCTACAACAATTTGGTGGGCTTCTATCGGGTTGAGAATGAGCAGGGTCAGATATTTGACGACTTTGGTAACCTGCTGAATCCGGGTGATGACGGTTACCGAGAAGCCGCACTCAACAATCGTTTAACAAACGTCAATTTGACAGGCCGCAACGGTCGTACTGAAACCTTCACAACAGCAATTGAAATGGGGCAGCTCTTGTCCAGCTTTATTGTGGTCGATGGCACGCCTGAGCAGCTCACCGATGATATGGCCGGCAATGACCCTAGCATCTACTTCACCCATATTGGTGCTAACTCCGACGGCGTTGACCATGTGCGTCTGCTTGGCGATAACACCTTTGGCTTTGAAGATCTGTCCGGGGGCGGTGACCTTGACTACAACGACCTTGTGGTCAAGACGATCGTTGCTTAGCTGCTGAAAGAGACAATTGCCCCTATCATTGCTCTAAAGATCCACTACTTTTAAAACTGCCTATTAAACTACAGGTTGCTCAAAACAGCTGCAACCGAAATTAGATTTTGCCGCATCCTCTTTTTTAAAGACTTAGTTAAAGAATTTGTTAATCGCTAAGTCAGTAGAAAATGTTCTACTCCTAAGTCCGGCCAAGCGCCAATATACTATTATCTGGGATGACTACCTGAGGAAATCTCTCCCAGGGTATACGACTGGCTGTGCCATCTACCCGTTAATCCATAGGAAACCATGCGTGCAAGAACCATTCGTGAAGGCTCTGTTGGACTATTTATCCTAATAGGGCTAGCCCTATTTGGAGGTTTGGTGATGTGGCTGCGAGGCTTGAGCTTTGGCCAGCGCCAATACCGAGTACAGGTAGATTTTGAGAACGCCACTGGTCTGCTACCAGGAACCTCGGTCAGCTATCGTGGAGTGCCTGTTGGCCAAATTACTAATATTGCCCCTGGCTCTGAGACGGTGGCCGTTGAGGTAGAGATTAACCGAGGCGATCTGTTAATTCCGGCCCAGTCTGTGGTTAAAACTAGCCAGTCTGGCTTGATTGGTGAAACCACCATAGCGATTCAGCCACCCACGGCCACTAGTTTAGATAATGGCTCCATTGCGGGTCCTCTAGCGAGCGACTGTAACAGCGACGTCATTCTATGCAACGGCGATCGCATTGATGGCATTGTTGGGGTCAACTACGAAGACCTTTTAGAATCCTCTCAGCAAATTTCTGCAGCCTTATCCGAAGCCTTAGCCGATCCAGAAACGATTCGGGAAATTCTACTCAATACCCGCGATATTTCGGACAACGTGGTGGGGCTAACTGGCGAGGTTACCATGATGGCCAGAGAACTGCGGACTGAGATTCAACCGTTGACCAGCTCTGCCCAGCAAACGCTAGCCTCAGTCTCAGGTGCGGCTGAGCAGCTAGAGGCCACCACTGTGCGCACCTCAGAGCAGTTAGATGTGACCTTGACTCAGGTTAACGGCATTCTCAGTGCCAACCAGGATGATTTATCGGTCACCCTGGATAATATCAGCGCGAGTACTGGTCAGCTGCGACTGGCGTTAGATACGCTCACTCCGGTGATTCAAGAGGGGGCTTTGGTAGAAAATATTGAGCTGCTTGCCACCAATGCTGCTGTGGCTTCTCAAAACCTGCGTGATATTTCCTCTACCCTAAACACCAGTGAAAATTTGGTATTGCTGCAGCAAACTATTGAGTCTGCCCGCGATGTATTTCAAAGTGCCCAAAAAATCATGGCTGATGTGGATACTCTCACGGGCGATCCAACATTACGCAGTAACGTGCGAGAGCTGCTTAATGGGCTGTCTGATTTAGTCTCCTTTACAGGAGAGCTAGAAGACCAAACAGCCGTTGCTGCCGAGCTTGACCAGCAGCTGCAGGTGGTCAAAGAATTAGAAAATCTTTTAGAGACCAGCGAATCTTCCCAACCTGTCGAAAACGAAGTTGAGCCACCTACAGCTACTGAACAACCCGTGCTGAGATTTAATGGTGAGCGATACGTTACCGATTTAGCCGATCGCCCTGATGAGTTGGCCGATTAGGGGCTCACGGCACAGCTACAGTCGCACATTCTGCAGGTCTTGACGAGGGTTATAGCTGCGCATGGTGCGCAGCTGTTCATATAGGGCTCGCTCTTTGTCAGTCAACGTTTTTGGAGCTTTGATCATCACTTTGACTAGCTGGTCAGTGCGACTGCCTTTTGGTTTTGGCCAGCCCTTACCCCGCAGCCGCAGTGTTTGACCTGAGCGAATCCCGGCGGGAATATTGACAGTGACACTGCCTTCAGGTGTAGGCACATCTATTTTGGCTCCCAGCACGGCTTCGTCGGGAGAGATAGATACTTCGCACACCAGGTTATAGTCGCTATCAAACTGGAAAAAAGGGTGGGGTTGAATGTCTACGGTTAAATAAATGTCACCCCGCTGCTGCGTGTAGGGATTCATCTGTCCTTTACCGCGCAGACGGACTTTGCTGCCGGGTTTTACCCCCGCTGGAATTTTGACCGTTAGAGCATCGCCACCAATACGAAATTTCTTTTGGGTGCCGTTAAAGGCATCTGCCATGGCCAGGGCAATGCTGGCCTCTTGGTCAAACTGGGCGCTGTTGCCCGCGTTTGCCGTCTCGAACCCAAACCCAGGGCTGCTTGTAGACTGACGATAGCTAGTGCGGGCTCCCCCTGGGAAGCCGCCGCCCAATCCGCCCAGCAGCTCGTTTAGCAGCTCGTTAAAACTGCCGTAGTTACTAAAATCAAACCCGCCAAAATCTGTCGGAGCCGCACCAGGGCGACCACCCTGCTGCCAGTAACGGCCAAACTGGTCGTATTTACGACGTTTTTCGGAGTCCGATAAAATCTCGTTTGCTTCGTTGATCTCCTTAAATTTGGCCTCAGCTACTTTGTCGCCAGGATTCACATCTGGATGATATTTGCGAGCTAGCTTACGAAAAGCTCGCTTAATCTCGTCAGTGCTAGCGGACTTACTGACCCCGAGAATCTGATAGTAATCTTTGAAGTCAGTTGCTGCCATAGCTAAGCTCCTCGTTGCGATCGCAAAATCCTGTCATATTATTAGCCCTAGCGTTGCTGATCTCTAGTGAGAATTTAATTGGACAAAACTCTGCCTGAGCAGGATGCCCCGATTCATCAGCAACAGCTACCCATTAATTAGCCTAGCAAAGCTTTTAAGGTAAAGAGGTTCGGTATTCCGCCGTAAAAAATTTACCTTGTATCAAGATTTGCCCATCATCTCTTTTAGTCATTTGGGCCAGACTAGATAATTCTTCAAACCGTACCTAGATCATCCGGGGGCCAAAAGCGGAGGGTGGCGTGGCCAATAACATTTTCTATTGGCAAAAAGCCCCAGATGTGGCTATCGTTACTGTCGTTACGGTTGTCGCCCATAACAAACAGAGCATTTTTAGGCACAGTCACCGGGGCCATCTCATAGTTGGGTGAGGCCAGAATATATGGCTCGTCCAGAGGCTGGTCGTTACGATACACTCGCCCTTGCTGGACAACTAAGGTATCCCCCGGTAAACCAATGACCCGTTTAATAAAAGCCTGCTCGCGCCGGTAGCCAATGGCCTGCAGCTGTGGTGGTGGTTCAAACACCACAATGTCGCCACGATGGGGGGTATGAAACCGATAGGAGACTTTTTCAATCAATAGCCGATCGCCGATATGGAGCGTAGGGTCCATGGAATTGGACGGAATAAACCGGGGCTCGGCAATAAACAAACGAATGACGACGGCAATGGCGATAGAGATGACCACCAGTTTGGCATTGGCCTTAATCACGTTGTGAATCCGTATCCCCTCTGGAGGTTCAGATTTCTCAACAGCAGATGTCTCAGTGGAAGATTTTTTGGTGGTCATTCCAGGCCCAATAATGTGCCTAGCAATTTTAACCCTTATTTCTTCCCCACATAGTCTGCCCGAGTCCCTCGGGCATCCATGGCGGCCCCCAAACTGTTGAGAGCATGAATATAGGCAGCGGTACGCACAGATACGCTGTGGGTTTGGGCAATCTGCCAAATAGTCTTGGCTGCCGTCACCATCTGCTGTTTTAGCCGCTGATTGACTTCCTCAAGGGACCAATAGAGTCCGCTACGGTTTTGGACCCACTCAAAGTAGCTAACGGTCACACCACCCGCGTTGACCAAGATATCGGGGAATACCGTAATGCCTTTGGCATTTAGAATGTCATCGGCATCGGCGCTGATGGGACCATTGGCCACCTCAAAAATGTAGCGGGCTTGCACGGTGTCAGCATTGGCCGCCGTAATTTGATTTTCCAAGGCGGCTGGAATCAAAATATCCACATCTAAGCTAAGCAGCTCTTCATTCGTAATCACCTCATGTTCCACTAGACTGCAGACGCTGCCATCACAGTAAACGGCCTGAACGGAACGGGTATCTGCCTTAAATTTCTGAATACTCGGGATATCGAGACCGTTGGGTGTGTAAATTCCCCCACGAGAGTCGCTCACAGCAACAACGGTGTAACCAGCATCAAATAAGTGTCGTGCCACGATGCTACCGGCATTGCCAAATCCTTGGACAGCCACAGTTTTTGGGGCTGCTGAGCCCAGCTGCGTCATACTTGCTTCAAGCACATAAAACGCACCGGTGCCAGTGGCGGTGGCCCGTCCAAGGCTGCCTCCCAAGGCCACGGGTTTACCCGTAATCACTGCAGGACTGCGCTGCCGACGGATGATGCTGTACTGATCCATCATCCACCCCATAATCATTGGGTTGGTGTATACGTCAGGGGCGGGAATATCGGTGTCAGGCCCAATAAAGTTTGCGATCGCATCAATATATCCCCGACTTAACCGCTCTAATTCTGCCTTGGATAGATCTTTTGGGTTTAGCGTGACACCGCCCTTAGCACCACCAAATGGAAGATTGAGGGCCGCGCACTTAAACGTCATCCAAAAGGCCAGGGACTGCACTTCGTCTAGATTTACCTGGGGATGAAATCGAATGCCGCCCTTAGTAGGACCGCGAGTATCATCAAAGTGAACGCGATAGCCCTCAAATACCCGCAATGACCCATTGTCCATTCGCACAGGGATCGATACCTTAAGGCTTGCCTTTGGGGCTTTTAATCGCTCTGCCGCATCGTCAGAAATAGTGACATACTTGAGTGCCCGGTCTAGGCGACGACTGGCATCAGTCAGTAGAGAATTAGTCATGATGACCCATCATAAAGGGACACCGATGCTAAATCTATCGCGATTGCTGATTTAGGGGATAAATCGGTCTGGATTAGTGGTTATTGAACGACCCCTCACAGCTAAAACCATCCCGAGGATCAGCAATGCTAATTTATCGCGATTGCTGATTTAGGGAATGAATCGGTCTGGATTAGTGGTTATTTAACGACCCCTTACAGCTAAAACCATCCCGAGGAGCAGCAATGCCAGTTTACCTATATCAAGACGAGGGAAATTTACCGCAATAAATATTAACCTGTAACTGTTTACTGATGGCCGTAAACATTACTGCGAGAACTTAGTAACAGCGTTGCTAAACTCTCCTGGGGGTTTTGAGTTATTTGCTCTTCGTACTGGGGCAGCTTAAACACCGCCTGTATCTGGTATCTCAACGTATTACCACTGGCAACCTGAGCGTCGCTGCCCATGGCTGCGTAAATAGTTGCGATCGCAACAGTCATGGCAACAGCGGTGATACCTCGATTAATAGTCTCGCTAGCTTTCTTAAGTCCCTGCATCGTCTCAACTCTGTACTACCTAAAGCTACTTAATTCCACGAACGGACCCAGAACATTTCCATAGAATTTGCAGACAACTTAAGTAAACTTCGCCTTTTACAAGATTGGTGTGAGTGTCATCACCGGAACTTGATAGGGCTATCACTCAATAAACCCAGTGAATCTATAGAATTAGCCCCGAAATGTGCCTAGTGAATCAGACCCAGGGGCTCATTAAGGATTTTTGAGAGTTTCTTCAAAATCGTAACTGGTGTAATAAGGCTGTTACGACGCGGGGGGTGAGCTGTAAACGATGTTTTAGATCTAGCCAATCTCTATAGTGGCCAAAGCGTTGACGATGATAAACCAAACGCTCAGCCAGCCCAGCATCAATAGCCGGGATGGTAACCAGCTCTGTTACGCTGGCCCGGTTAATATTCAGCTGTTTTAGGGTGCGCTCTGGGTCGTAATAGTAAAACTGCACAACATCCCCAAGCATCTGTAAATAGTCCAGACTAATGCCCGTCACCGCTGCCACGTCTTCCCAACAGGTAAAAGAAACCCCAGAGCGGCTCAGCTCGACCAGCCCCCTCGCTTGATGAATTGAAATCCCTGGCAGTCTTAACCAGTCATCTACTGTGGCTCGATTAGCATCAATACGCACACCCAGCTGCCCCCCCAACTTGACCTCTTCAGCGGAGCGAAATCGATAGTAACTATCTGCCGCCAACTTTTTTTTCAAAGGATTTAAGCGACCTTCAAGCAGATCCAAGCCTCGCAGCGCTTGCTTAACCACCAGCCGTCGCCATGTATGTGACCTGTTTTGCCCCCTACCCATAGTCGGTAACTCACCTTGAACCCATCAATACTGAATCATGACACTGCCATAATGACCCTAGGGAATTTGCTCTAGCAAACTGCGTCGTTTTTGCTCAAATTCATGCTCAGAGAGCAGCCCCTCCTGTCGCAGCTGCTCAATTTCGCGCAGACTGTTGGCCACGGCTTCTACGGCTTCCTCCACCGTAGTGGAGGTGCTAGTGGAGTCAACAGGTTTTAGCCGCCCGCCAAACCCTGCCAGACGTGTTTGTAATTGCGGCCCTACTAAACACCAAACGCCTTCGATGGCAGCGGCAACACGGGGGACAGGAGTACTTCCCAAAAGCAGATAGACAATTCCCCAACCAGGCTGTCCCAGATAAAACTTATGTAGCCCTGCCAATGGTATTGGCGTAGGCTGTATCGCTCCTAAAAATGCTAGAAAGGCCGTCATGATTTTGCTTTTCTGCGAGCTAGTTTGATAATCATCCATAATCAGCTTTACTGCTGAGTTTTGAGGTGTATCATACCCAAATCTGCCCCATCGCTCATGGTCTGCTTTTGAATGAAACCGCTAAAATCTAGTGGGTGTTTACATAACATGATGTATGCGCCATATCAGTGCCTACATTTGAGATGAAGGGTCTAGAATTTAGAGGGGTAACTATGCCTTGGGGCAATAGGTTTTTCTAAATAGTTTAGATACTATGCTTTTTGCAAAGCTAAACTACACAATCTCCTGAAAGCAATTTCCAAGGTCAGAAATCAAAACGTAAAACAATAGATATTAGGCGCATGAATAGCTTTTCTATAGCTAGCCGCCGGAATTTCATCTATTCGTGTTGTTTATGAACTGTACGTGAGCCCGCCCGCCATTGCATGACCAACGCCAAGTCATTTCAAGATGAATGGATCACAGCCGCTGAGAAAGACCCCTACGCTGCCCTAGGTATCTCTCTAAACGCTGAAGACCGTCGTATTCTCAAACGCTATCGCCAGATAGCGAAACTCCTTCACCCCGATGTTCAAGCTGGCAACAGCGCTCCCATCAGTCAGACAGCGGAGCAGCTCATTGCTAAGGTGATTAACCCGGCTTATCAGCGGCTTAAACAAGAGAGAAGCCGGTCTGAAGTGTTGGCAAATATGCGATTCCGTGCTGGGCAGCTAGATCGTCAAGGCAAACTTAAACCCTCCTTTGAGAGTGCACAACAGCTGCTGCGTATTCCTGAAGCAGAGGTGGAAGTTTTTTATGAAAATACGCTCAACCAGCTAACGGCTAATCAGTTTCAATCTACTGATGAATTTGCAGCGGTTATATCGGGGCTGAGTCAGCTAAATCTGGCGTTTTTACATCGCCAGAGCAAACCCATTCGTCCTAAGCGCACAGGCTTAGTCGCCATTGACCCACCTGTAGGCAAGGATGCCGAACCTGAAAAACCTAAACCTCAAGAGCCCCCGGTTATTAACTATGCTGAAAAATATGGTCTGCGGGCTCGCACCTATTTGGGGCAGGGCAACTATAACCTAGCTATTCAAGAACTGAGAGAGGCCCTTAAAATTTCCCCCAATGCCATTGAGCTGCACTCAATGTTGGGCCAGGCATACCTGATGCAAAAGAAATATGGCCTAGCTCGGGTCTACCTCAAACGAGTCCTAGAGCTTAACCCCAGCCATTCAGTTGCTCTTAAGTATCTGACTGAACTCGAAAAACGCATTGTAGAAAAGCGAAAAGCGGCCAATCCGCCCGCACCGCCACCGCCTCCCAAACCAAAGGAACAATCCTCTTGGTTTAAAAAGTTTCTAGGGCGCTAGGCTAGGCCGCAGGTAGGGATATCTCACCTTTGCGTATGATTAGATGAGATTTTACTCTGGAAAGAGTAGTCGGCCTAAACGCCCACCGATAGCGGATAGCCAACGGAAATACGTCCCTAGGAGTATGTGTATGAGCTTTTTTGATTCAGAGATCGTGCAGCAGGAAGCCACGAAGCTCTTTCAGGATTATCAGGCCCTCATGCAGCTAGGTAGCAACTACGGCAAGTTTGATCGTGATGGCAAAAAGCTTTACATCGAACAGATGGAAGGCATCATGGATCGATATCGTGTCTTTATGAAACGATTTGAACTGTCGGAGGATTTTACAGCTCAGCTGACCATGGAACAGCTAAAAACACACCTGGGTCAGTTTGGTATGACGCCTCAAAAGATGTTTGACCAGATGCAGACGACCTTAGACCGCATGAAGGCTGAAATTAAAGAATAGCGGCCCTGGGCTAAGTGCCTCTGGGCTAGGGTCGAATAAATTCAGACGGACGGCGGAAGTTTTGGACAGGCTCGTTACGCAGTGCTTGAACCATGTAATCGCGCCAGATAGGGGCTGCGTAGCCGCCCCCAGTGGCACCCCGGCCCATGGGTGTGTAGTCATCATTGCCAACCCACACAGCGACAGTTAACTGTGGGACATAGCCCACAAACCAGACATCTCGCTGGGAGTCTGTGGTGCCGGTTTTGCCAGCTGCCGGTCGACCGATGCGGGCGTTGGTTGCTGTCCCTCGCTCAAGCACACCGCGCAGCACATCGTTGAGGGCAGCCGTCGCCCAAGGGTCAAGCACTAACTGGGGTTTAGGGGTGTTGTCAAGCAGCACATTGCCATCGCTATCGGTAACCTGAGCAATCAGGGTGGGGTCAGAGTGCCAGCCATTGTTGGCAAAGGTGGCGTAGGCTCCGGCCATTTCCATAGGAGTCAGATCTACAGACCCTAGCGGCAAGGAAATAACTGGGTCCATAGGGCTTTCAATCCCTAGGGTACGGGCCACATCAATCACCCGAGAGATACCCACCGACTGCCCCAATTTGACCGCTGGAATATTACGCGAAAGCTCTAAGGCACGTCGGATTGGCATATTCCCCATAAAGGAGCCGCCGTAGTTTTTGGGTGAATAATAGCCAGACCCATCTGGGTAAGTAACGGGGGTGTCTCCTACGATGCTGTCGGGGGTATATCGCCCTGAGGCAAACGCAGCGTAGTAAACAAACGGCTTAAAGGCAGACCCAGGCTGACGACGGGCCTGCACAGCCCGATTAAACTGACTGCTTTCATGGTCGACGCCGCCCACAATTGCCTTTACAAAATGGGTGCGTGGGTCAATGGCCACAAGCGCCATTTGATCCGCTAACGCACCGCTGCCAAATCGACTGACATGGGCCTGTTTAACCGTTTGTTTAGCCAGATTTTGCAGCCTGATATCGATGGTGGTCTGAATACGCATCCCCCCCTTGACCACGGCTTCTTGACCAAACTGCTCCTGCAGTTCTTGAACAACAGCCTCAGTTACATAGGGCGCTTTGCTGGAGTTAAAAGAGGTTACCTGACCCAACCGTAGGGGCTGTTGTTTGGCGGCCTGTGCTTCAGCGGGCGTAATCCACTGCAGGTTTTGCATCCGGTCTAGCACCAAAGACTGCTCGCGTTTAGCCGCCTGGTAGTCTACAAAGGGGCTGAGTCCTTCAGGTGCTTTAATCAAGCCTGCCATCATGGATGCTTCGGCCAGGGTTAAGTCTTTGGATGACTTATTAAAGTAGCTTTGTGCTGCTGTTTCAACACCGTAGGTATTGTGTCCCCAGTACACCTGGTTGAGATACATTTCGAGAATTTCATCCTTCTCAAAAATTTGCTCAAGGCGTAACGATAAAACGACCTCGGCCACTTTACGACTGATGGCCTGCTGGGGGCTCAAAAATAGGTTTTTAATCAGCTGCATGGTGATGGTAGAACCACCCTGCACCGTGTTACCGGCCTGGAAATTGGCTAGAAAGGCTCGACCGATACCGATCGGGTTGATGCCGCTGTGTTCGTAAAAGTCACTGTCCTCAACCGCCAGGACGGCTCGCTTGAGGTGAGGAGAAATTTCATTGAGGTCAACAACTTCACGGTTGGCTTCATCGTGCAGGCTATCTAGCAAAGCACCATCCATGTCATAGATGTAGCTGGTTTCGGTAGGGATATAGTTGCGCAGTGCCCGCACATCGGGCAGGTTGCGAAAGCTAATGGCAAGCCCCACCAGACCGCCTGCTGCTACGGCACTACAGAGCATTGTCGCCGTCAGCAGTGTGGCTCCCGTGATCTGCAGCACGTCTTGAACATGCTTAACTAGCTTGGGTTCACCAGCTAGTTTCAAAGGAACTCGGGTCTGACGGATAGTATTAAATGCCACAGGTACGCTACATCCTTACGGAAATACACGGCAAGCCATAAATTATAAGGGCCGTTGTCGTTAAAAAAAGGAAACTACAGCCAAGTTAACCCATTAACTTTCTCATAGGAAAAAATATATGCACTAGATTGCCCTGACTACTCACGAAACTCTCCATCTGAACCATCAACATGCAGGGAGTCCCATGCAAATAGTCCAGCTGATCCATTCGACCAGTAAAATGATGGGCGGCAAGTATCGTGAACCTACTTACAATTAAAGCGTTTGGCTGAGCAGGTCGGGGCCGATACCCAGATAGGTATTGCCCAAGTGCCTAACTTACTGATAAGGATATTTACCCGACACTATAGTGGATCTCAGTCAAATGTCTAGGAAAGTTTGCAAACTTAGGCCATTAGTTCACGACGCATCTCTAGCGATTGCTGATTTAAGGGGACAAACCGATCTAGAGCTGTTGCTATTTAACGACCTCTCACCGTCAACGTTATCTCGAGGATCAGCGATGCCCATTTCATTTACTTCAACCCACCATGACCGAGGCTTCTAATTTTGTAATGCCTGCTATCCCTGACGACTTTCAAGGTATCTATCGCGGCGTCAGTGAGGTATTTCCCCATCAGCCTGAGTCTGACGACGCCAATGAGAGTTTGCTGGCTAGACTCCAGCAAACTGATCGCCCCCTGCGCATCAAGCTGGGTATTGACCCCACTGGGTCAGAAATTCACCTTGGCCACAGCATCCCGGTGCGCAAACTGCGGGCATTTCAAGATGCAGGCCACACGGCCATTTTGCTGATTGGTGACTTTACTGCCCGCATTGGCGACCCCACCGGTAAATCAGAAGTGCGCAAACAGCTCACCCAAGAGCAGGTAAAAGCAAACGCAGAAACCTACATTGAGCAAGTGCGACCCATTCTGGATTTTGACACACCCGGTCGCTTAGAGATTCGCTACAACTCGGAGTGGCTGTCTGATTTAGATCTTGGCAAAATTTTAGAGCTATTGGGCACTATGACTGTCGGTCAGATGTTGGCCAAAGAAGGATTTGCCAAACGTTACGAACAAGGTAATCCGGTCTATCTCCATGAGTTTTTATATCCGCTGCTGCAGGGGTATGACTCCGTTGCCCTAGAAGCTGATGTGGAACTGGGGGGAACCGACCAAAAATTCAATATTGCAGTGGGTCGTGACTTGCTGCGTCATTTTGGTCTGCGGCCTCAGTTTGGGATGCTGCTGCCCCTGTTGTTGGGCACTGACGGCAGTCAAAAGATGTCAAAATCCCTGGGCAACTATGTGGGGCTGCGGGAAGATCCGCTATCGATGTATTCCAAGCTAGAAAAGGTACCCGATGCCCTGATTGCGGACTACTTTGAGCTGTTGACTAAGCGTCCACTAGAGACGATTCCCGAAAACCCACGCGAGGCGCAAAAACAGCTGGCGTTGGATATTACGGCCCAGTCCTACAGCCAAGAGACGGCTCTGCAAGCTCAAAAAGATGCCATCAATCTGGTGCAGGGGGGCTCCGGTGAGGCTGAAGCGGTGCCCGAATTTTCACTGGCAGAGGTCAATTTTCCGGCTAAGGTGTTTTACCTTTTGGGGGCGACACCGCTGTGCAGCAGCAGCAGCGATGCCCGCCGTCAAATTAAAGGGGGTGCTGTCAAGCTAGATGGCGAGAAAGTTACTGACCCGAACACGGAATTTAGCTGCCCCGATGAGCTGTTGGGTAAAGTGCTGCAGGTGGGTAAGAAAAAGTTTGTGAGGCTAGTGGCGTGATGGCAACATCAGCAGCTGCCGGGCGGATAATTGTGCCGCTGGATGTGCCCAGCGTTGAAGATGCGATCGCACTCCTCGATACCCTCCCAGACGTTACCTTTTGGAAAGTGGGTCTAGAGCTATTTGTGAGTGCAGGGCCCGCCATCTTAGAGCAGCTTAAACAGCGACAAAAGCGCATCTTTCTAGACCTAAAATTTCACGATATCCCCAACACTATGGCTGGTGCCTGTCGTGCTGCCGGGCGGTGTGGTGTCGATTTAGTCACGGTCCATGCCACCGCTGGTAAAGTTGCGCTGCAGGCGGCTCAAGCGGCGGCGCTAGAAGGGGCAGCGGCCGCAGGGTGCCCACCGCCAAATCTGATTGCAGTGACTCTACTCACCAGCATTAACCCTCGTGCCCTGGCCTTTGAACTTAAGGTTTCCTTAGAGCTGACCGACTATGCTTTGCAGATGGCGCTATTGGCCCAAGACAGCGGTCTGAGCGGCATTGTTTGCTCCCCTCAAGAAGCGGCAGATCTGCGCCGGGTTTGTGGTGATGACTTTTTGCTGGTGTGCCCCGGTGTTAGACCTGCAGGCACCGCCAAAGGCGATCAGCAGCGGGCTATGACACCAGGTCAGGCGGTTGCTGCCGGGGCCAGCTATCTGGTAATTGGGCGACCGATTACCCAGGCGACCGATCCCGCTACAGCATTTCAACAAATCTGTAATGAAATCACCCATGGCTAGCGGTATTCATCTCCTAGGTAGACTTATTTTTCTCTCAACCCTTGCCCTGGGCATTTCCTCCAGCCTGAGCTGGCCATCCTTTTCTGCTCCCCCTGATTCCTCTGAATCCGTCGAATCTGAACCCACCTTTATCCGTTCCCCGACCGCCTGCCCCCAGGACTTTGACACGCTTACTAATCTGTTGGTACGCGATATTCCCAGCTACACCAACCGCATTCTGCAAAGCAGCGTTGCCGATATTCCCACCGCCTACCGCCCCACCTATGTAATTGCTGCCAATCATCCAGAACGGGTACCGTTAGAGATTAAAGACCGGGTTTATACGACTAACTCCAGCGATAGTGAGCCCTTACGTCAGCTCTTTTTCACCACGCTGGAGCGCCAATATTCAGGGTTAGAAACCACATCTGTCAATCACTTTCACTGGCTGTTTTTAGCTCCCAGCAACGACGGTTGGGAGATGGTGTTTATGTTTTCTGCTATTGAAGCAGACGATAGCGTTCAGCTACCGCCACGCGATAGCAGTCAGGGTAGTGTGGGTCAGGCGGTGAAGCGATGGCTCACGGATTGTCAGGCAGAGGCCGTTGAAATTGATAGTTGAAAATTGAAAATTATCAACTTTCAGCCGTTAGCTCAGCTAGCTTTTGGTGAATTGCCTGAATATCTTGCCACATCAGCCATTTGGGTTTGCCCTTTTCTCGAGATGGGTTCCGTAATAAGTAAGCGGGGTGGAAAATTGCCATACAGTGGCGGTTTTCCCATTCCATCCAGTTGCCGCGCACTTTGGTAATGCCCTGCCTAACCCCAAGTAGCCCCTTCAGGGCAGTCCCCCCAGTCAACAGAATAATTTTTGGATCGACTAAGCGTACCTGCTCCTTCAAATAGCCTACACAGGCGTTGACCTCACCCGCGGTCGGGGTCCGGTTACCAGGGGGACGGCATTTGACGACATTGCAGATATAGACGTCATTCTGGGTATCTAGTCGTACAGAGGCCAAAATTTTGTCTAGCAGCTGACCTGATTTACCTACAAAAGGCAGTCCCTGTTCGTCCTCCTGCTGTCCCGGACCTTCACCAATAATCATAATGGAGGCATTCGGGTTGCCTCGGCTAACCACTACATTGGTACGACCGCTGGCCAAATCGCATCGCTGACACTGGTTGCAGTGCTTAGCGAGCTGGTCTAAGTTTTCATAGGTACCTGAGGGAATTGGAATACTGGCACTGGTAGGTATTTGCTCCCAGGTTTCGGGCGATAGGGTGTCAGCTTCGGGGGCCGACTGACCACCAAACAAGCCAATCTGCTCTGTCATGGGGGTACTCAAGTAGCAAAGGACACAATGGTTTAGTGTATCGGGAAATCATAACCCTGTAATCTCCCATCGGATTTACTGGAGCTAATTCGCAAAGACATCTATCAATTTCCGTGAACTTGATTCCCATACAGCCTAGGGTTATCTCATGTACAAGCGAATTGCCCTAACCATAGTCACACTTGTTTTGGCAGGTCCTAGGTGTTCTAATTACAGCACACTTGGGTTTCCATCCATGGAACAAGAACTAGCTTGTATGCACCAGTATGCATTAGACCAGCTCGGAGAAGATATCTCGCAAGCGGGTCCCGATGGAACAGGTGGGGTGCTTATCTTAGGTCACCACTGGGAGGCATGGCTTGAGATAAATCAATGTTACTGACTTTATCTACTGCTTTAGGTTGTCCAATAGTTGATGATATTGCACGATCATGCGGGATGCGATCGCATCCCAACCATAGTTTGCTTGAGCAAACTGACGACCATTTTCTCCGCGCTGGCGACGTTCTGCCGCATCAGCCAGGGCTTCAGTAAGACTTTGGACAATGTCAGCCTGGTTACAGGTTGTTACCCAACCGCTTTTACTAGTCTGAATATCTTGCCAAATATGTACCTGGTCTGAAATCACCACCGGTTTACCCGCCATCATCGCTTCGGCTACTGCAATGCCAAAGTTTTCGTAATAGGACGGCAACACAAAGACATCGGCGGCTTGTAAAATTTGCGCCTTTAGAGCACCAGAAACAAAGCCAGTAATTGTGGTGCAATCATTTAGTTCAGACGTTTTAATTTGTTGACTAATCGCCTCCACGTAGCCCTGGTCTTGAGGATTACCACCGCTGAGGACAAAGTGAAATGGCCTGCCTGCCTTGTGTAATGCCTTTAGGGCAGGCAACAGCAGATCCAGCCCTTTCTTAGGATCAATCCGCGACATAAACAACACAATTGGCACACCCTGAGGTATGTCGTACCGCTGGCGGATAGACTGCTGGGCGTCAGCTTCACTACAGCTAAATTCAGGCAGCACCACCCCCAAGGGCAGCACCATGTCGCGAGTGGTTACCCCAAAGCGATCTGAAACCTTAGCTTCTTGGTCACTGGTAAAGTGTAGGGCGGCGGCTCCCTGGATATTGGGCCGCTCCAGCACCGCCGCATAGAGTTGCTTAAACTGTTTTTTCTTAGCCAAATCTGCTGGGTCCAGGGTGCCAAGGGGCCGCAGGATATAAGGCAGTTTTTGCCACCGGGCCACCATTGCGGCCGTACTGCTCACGGGTGAAAACAGCGCATGAATATGGGCAATGTCATATTCTGCAGCGTGACGGGTTAGCCACTGTAGCAGCTGTAGCGAAAACTTATAGCGCCGAAACGGCGAACACCGAAAATAAACTGTCTCGTAGCCGTCTGTGGCCACGGGCTGATTGAGCGGCACCTCTAACGGGGCCTGACCTTCATCCCCATTGGAATCTGTGGTGAGCACCGTTACCCTGGCATGTTGAGCTAACGCGCTGCTTAATCCCCGCACCATTTGGCTAGGGCCGCCATACACTAGCGAAATAGACGGCACTATCTGGAGAATATTAAGGCCCTTAGCCATGGATTTAGAAAAGACTAACGATTAATTCGACTATACACTCGCTGTCCTAAAAACATTAACAATAACCAGGTTAGCCATGACGGTGATCCCTCGGGAACAGCCGTGGGGGCAGATGAGAGCAACTGTGGGACAGTGTCGTTATTCAATAAGTTTGCTGGAGAACTTTCGGCCAGCACTACATCTGCCTCAGTATTGGATAAATTTGCCGAAAAACTTTCGACTAGAACCGCATCTGCTTCGGTGATTGGCAGGGGAGCACTGTCTCCAGATGTACCTGTCAAAAAGTCACTGTCTCGTGCCCTGTTAATCTGGGCTGATGTGAGTCGCGACAGACGCTCACCATCTGGAAAAATATCGTCGATGGAGTCGGGAACAGTACGCCTCCCGCCACTGCTCATCAGATTATTCGCAGGGCCAGCCCCAAACGTAGTATGGCGTAACCCCAGATTGTGCCCTAGCTCGTGGGCAATAACATCAATCCGCTCGGTGCCATTAAAGTCCAAAATATCATCGCTGATCAGCACTCCGTTTAACCCAATCCAAGCATTCCCAAACTGAATTAGACCGGTGGAAGTTTCAATCACATCCACAAACCATAGGTTAATCGGTCCTTCAGTCCGACTAGAGTCAGGGTGTCGACCAAAATCACCGTCATCGCCCGAAAACGACATATCAGAAAACTCATCAGCATCGGTTGTCAAATAGGTGCTGTCGTTGAGCTGGTTGAGGGGCAGAAACGCGATATCAATATTGGCCTGGTCCCAAATCTTGTCGGCAATGGTTTCAAAAAATTCGACCTGGGCGCAGACGATACCGGCGTCATCACAAACTTGAATTGGCTGAACCTGTAAAACTAACTGATCGGATGCCGAAATTGGTCTTGCTGAAGGTCTATCGCTGTCATCACTGCTGTCGCCGCCGCCGCCACAGGCAGATACGATCAGGGCCGTACCGAACAACACTGAAAACCGACCTATCAAGGAATTACGCTTCGCTATTATGACCACTGGTTGGACTCAATACATTTCGTTGATTAGGCTTAGTTTAGTCAACTTCCACCTTGGCCTTAATCGGAACATCAAAAATAATTGCTCAGGTTCGTTATTATGAAACTTCTTTAACTGGCAACATAATACGGTTGTCGACAGCAGCAGAGTCTAGCTAGACTACGCCAGCAGTTCCTGGTAAAAGGCCAGAAGCTCTGTCGCCAGCGCCTTGTTTGTGTAGTGTTTCATGGCTCTCGCGTAGCCCTTTTTCGCCAGCTGCTGCTGCTGCTGAGGCTTCTGGATTAGCGTCTGCAGTTGCTTGGCCAAAGCTTTATGGTCTCCTTCAGGAAAGACAAGACCACCATCATCAATCACATAGGGAATCTCACCAGAATCAGAGCCAATGACTGGTACTTGACAGGCCATGGCTTCGATTAATACATGGCCAAACTGTTCCTTCCAGCCGACAGCTGTCAGTGTCTTAAACTCATAGGTGGTTTCAGAAGGCAGCACCAGAGTGTCCATTAGATTGATGTAGTCTGGCACCTGGTCGTGGGGTACGCTCTCAATCCAGCGAATCCGGTCTGCAATACCTAGGGTTTGAGCCTTAGTCTGCAGTTCTTCTTTAAGAGGCCCCCGACCCAGTAAGACTAAAGTCCAGGGGAGATCGACAACGGCACTAAGGGCGTTAAATAGGGTAAACAGCCCTTTTTCTGGAACAAAACGACCTACAAATCCCACCACAAAGCTACTGTCAGCAATTGATAGCCGCTGGCGTAGCTGGGGTTGTTGTTTAGGGCAAAATAGCCCCTCATCCACCCCTAGTTGGGGCATAACCCGAACAGGTCCTTGGTATCCATGCTGTTTTAAGATATTGGCACCGTCTTGATTACCCACCACTAGACCATCGGTGTGACGTAGGTTATATCCCTCCAGCAAAGAGAGGGGGAATTTGACATCGTAGGGCAAATTCCACCAGGTAAAAAAGAGATGTTTGGCTTTGCCCCCCAACAGTCGATTTAGGGTAATGAGTTCAGCATAACCCAGCGACTTTGAGCCCTGCTCTACTTGAATAATGTCAGGCTTAAAGGTTCTCAGCAGATCAACAATGCCCCAGCCAAAACTGAGTAGCCCTTGGTTGTTTTGACTAAAGTTTGCTACCGGTACAATGCGAAATGTCCCCTCCTGGCGAGGCTCAGGCTCAATGATGCGATTTTGGACTCCGCCCGGATTCCAGCGTTTGGGTACCACCACCGTGACTTCATGACCCATGTGGGCTAGCGATCGCAACTTCTCACAGTTGAGGTCAACAATGTAGCTGTGGCTAGCAACTAAAACTTTCATGGGTTAGCTTTTTTTACCGTTTTTCACTAAAACAACAGTGGTTTGGGCAACATCAGCCAGTCACCACTTTGGCGGGTGTTGCCGGCGGCATGGTTTGAATCGGCAAACTGTAAACCCTACCTTTGCTAGCAAAGGTTGTTATCAGTGTCCAACACGCTTTTAGAAAACCAAGCGCGTAAAAGAAAAACCGGCTGACAATTTTGACTGGAGATCCACTTTTATTACAGGGAGGGTTGCCCAGCACATGACAATCAAACAAACGCCCCGAAAGCCTGAGGAGCTGCCAGGGCGTAAGATTTTTTAGGGCCATCAAAAAGTGATTGTGATAAAACGTCAGCTGATACTTAAGAGACCGTGTACTCATATCGTGACACCCGCCGGTCTCCTCACCCAGATGAATTAAATTAGCCTCCGGGTCGTACCAAATTTTAAGACCCGTCTGACGAAACCGCAGACAAAAATCGGACTCTTCACGCACAGCGCTGCCCTGAAACCGTTCGTCAAATCTCAACCCATGGTCGACAAATACATCCCGACGAAACGACATATTGCAGCCCCGAGCCGTTAACACCTGTTGTGGATTAACGGTGTGTACCAGGTCAATGTAATACCAGGCAATACCAGGATCCATCGCCTCTGGCGGCAGCGTTTCAATCCGCTTGGCTGATTGGGACTCGGCTAGCTTCATGCGGTCAAAAACTCGACCGGCAACAGCGCCTACTGAGGGGGTTTGATAGTTGCGAGCATGGGCTGCCAAAAAGCCAGGAGGCAGTTCCACATCGTCATCTAAGAACAAAATAATGTCGCCGTGGGACCGTTCGATGGCATAGTTTCGTGCCGCTGGCAAGCTGGCCCAGTCAACGGCATAGAGAGCTACCTTTGGATGAGTTTTAATGCTGTCAAGAAACTCCACCGTTGCAGGTTCATGGGTGCGAGTTTGGTCAACAACGATGACCTCAAAAGTCGGGTAGGTCTGTTCTAGAACATTTTTGAGGGTGCTGCAGAGCACAGCCTCACGCCCGTAGGTGGGAATAACAACTGAGATAAAGGGTTCTGGAACTATAGTCATTACGAATAAAAAAGGTAGAGCGGGGCATTTTGAACGATGTCTCAGCCCCGTAACAAAAGTGCCGAGTCTCAGGCCGATGAAGAGGCTTCCTGGGGGGCAGCCTGGGGTCTTTTACGCGATCGCCGTTTCTTTTTCGGATTTGCCAACTCCCGCTCCTGTCTATCTAACGTGGGGATCTTAAGAGCAATGCCTGCCGCTAGCCAGTAATAAACAGAAACCGGGTCAACATCTAGAGGGTAGTAGTAAGGAAAGGTACTAATAAATAAGACAAACACCCACATGGAGGCCGCATAGCCCCGCAGGTTTTTATCCTTTGTTTTGCGATAGGCCTTAAATGTGGTCACCGTTAGGGTCAAATATAGTAGGACCACAAACAGCAGACCCAGGGGCCCCAGCTCGTACAGAATTTTGGGATGATAGGTCTCGATCAGGCGGATATTGCCAAAAAGCCGGGCTCCGTTGGTGGCTCTCGCCACCCCATTGCCCAAGATCCCGTTTTGGGCGTCAAGTGCTTCCCTAAACTGCTGTGCCACAAACTCGTGGGGGGGCGATGCATTCCATCGGGCTTCAAAGCTATCCACCCGCTCCTGCAGCAATTCTGGATTGCGGGCGGTCAGCCCCACTAAAATCAACCCCAAAATAACCCCAATGGGAACAAAGCGTTTAAGGTTGGCCACCTGACCTGTCAGGATACTCAGACCACCGACCACAATGGGCACTAGAAATAACGCAATCCGCTGACCTGAAACCACTGCCATCACAAAAATGGTGACCAATGAAATAATCCCCACCAGTCGCCAGAACGGAGAGCGATCATTAAAAGCGGTGCCAAAACTGAAAAATGCGCTGGAAATCAAAAACCAGCCCCACTGCCAGGGAGCGACAAAGGTGCCCGGCAATCGAATTTGCCCCTGGGAAGGGCTGTAGAGGAGTGAACCACCCACAAAACAGCGAGATTGAAGCGAGGCCCTAAACAGCTCAACCCCCTCAACCCCCAGTCCTTCAGTACCTGAACAAATCCCAGCTCTTAGCATCAAGTACTGCACAAATCCCAGAATACAGGAAACAATTACCAGCACTGCCTGCAAACGCAGCAAAAAGTAAAGGTCCTCTGAGGTGCGCATCAAATAATAGATGCAGGTAATAACCGGCAGATAGCCCAACAAAAGTTTGAGCCCCAAAATACCCATTAGCAGAGGTCTTTCACTGCCACCTGCCTGAATTTGCTGGGGCAGATTAACCAATACAAGATTGAGCAAGACAATGGATAACACCAGCACCAGCGGTACTTTGATCGCCTCTGGCAATAAAATATCCAGACGTTTTTTACGACACATCTGGATGACACCAATCAGGGCCGGAATATAGAATGCATCCTTTGCCAGCTGCAAAAGGGCATTCCCTCCGAGCATATAGGTCACCGTTCCGGAAAAGGGAATATAGATAATAAATGCATACAGGGCCTGACGTTGGTACTTAAATGACAGACTCAGACACAGCAAACTGGCGGTAGCGGCGACCCCCAGCGTTGGTTCCACCATTAGACCCAGCAAAAGGCCCACTACGCCTGACGCGACAAATGCCAGAACCGTAAACTGAATGAGGTTGGCGCGGGCCTTAGCAACTTCTCGTTCCTTTGCCCGTTGTTCTTTACGAGTTAGAACGGGGGCTTCTGTAGTTTGCTCTGATAGGGCGGCGGACCGCTTTTTGGAGCGTTTCCTAAGTTGGGATTTGGTGGCCATGGACAATGAAAAGATGGGCAGTAGGCAAAGATGGGAAAACCCCACCGTCTGTAATTGAGTCAGCATCAAGCAGTATTGCTAGTCTCAATTTACCCAAACCTGGTTTGATTAATAGAAAAATCACACCAGAATTGCATCAACCTTACAAGAACTTTTTATACAAGTAGGCTTACGTAAGGCAGTTAAACACCCGCTACCTACCCAGCCGATTGGGAATATCTCGACAGCCGCCGGGAACGGTTGCTCGAGTTTTGCTGCCGCCCCAGGTGCAAAAGTAGCAGCGCTGGGCTTCAGAAAGCCGCTGCACATTAGAAAGGTCCATGCCTTCGACAACAGCACCGGTAAACTCACCGGTTTCATAATTGGGACTATCGCTGCGGGTGCGGGGGATGGCTGTATTGGGTAAGCCATAGAAAAAGCGAGCGCCCATCACGTCAGCCCCAGATAGATCAGCGTCGCACAGCACCGCCCGTGTTAAGTCGGTACGCACTAAATTACACTGAGCCAGGTTGGCCCGAATCAGATTGACGCCGCTGAGATCTACCCAGCGTAAATCGCTGCCAGACAGGTTGGCTGCCGCCAGCATGACCCCCAGGTCAATCACTCGAGTGCCGTTGAGGCGATCTTCGGCGTAGCCACCGGCCCCATCTAAAATCGGTCGACCCAGCCGCTGATCGCGAGCCAGGGGAGTAAGTAGCTTAGAGCGGGATAAAAACCGCAGTACTTTAGCTTTACCGGCACCGTCGATGCTGCCCAAAATGGCCGCAGTGCGCGCTTCTGCAATAATTCGCTCTTGGGGCCAGTCTTCTAGCAGCCCCTCATCATCCAGCACCAGTTCTGAAATGCCTTGGAAATAAGCATCGATGGTTTGCTGCTGGGTAATCAAATTTTGCTGGGTGGTAAGGTCGCGAGAAATAATAAACTGTCGCCAAGCGACATACAGGGCCAAAACGGCAATAAAGATTTGGCCAATAGCGCCCAAAAAATCCCCCAGCGCCCCGATGGCCTCCCACCGTAGGGTGGCTCCCCACCGCAGCAGCCGAGCGTTTATGCCGCTTACCTGCATCAGACCGTAGATACCCAGGCTCAAGCTGGGAATAGCAATAATCAATGAGCGCTGTTCTGGCGATAGGTCGTTAACCACCGCCCGCAGCGTGGGCATGGCTAACCGAATGGAGATGGCCAGCGCAATTAGAGAGCCAAAGAAAATTAGCCAAAAGCTATCTAAAACCAGACCGACAAAGGTGATCAGGGTGGATGCGATCGCAATCAGTAGCGGTGCAGAAACCTTCATCGGTGAGTGGGTAGGCACCACAGCCAGTTCTTCAACATGGGGCTCGGATGCAAAGTCAGGATCTGGATTGTAGTCCACCGTAAATCGCTCTGGCGCAACGGGCGGTGTCGGTGGTGCCAATGCAGCAGAAAGCTCCTCAGCATCACGATTAAAGGGCTCTTGGGCAGTCATATACTACGGCGTCTCACTAATCACCAATAATTCCAAATCGAATAGGGCCAGCGTCATTACGCAGTTGAGTTTAGCCCGAAAGGGACGTCTGCCATTAAACTATCAGCAGAGTTTTAATGGTGTTCTCGGTCTTTCTGGGCAATGGTAACGGTTTTGATTTTGTTAGTCGCAGTTGGCATTCTCGTCTGGGGATTTATCCGAGCCCGACCCGACGGCAAGTTGGGGATCTATGCGTGGTTGCAATCGGTGATGCTAACCCTGCCCTGGCTGCTATTTTTTGGCTTGTTTACGTTTGGCATCTATCTCAATCTGGCCTGGATTCTGGCCCTGATTGTGATTTCTGCGGCGTCTTATATTTATTTGGGTCGAGAGCTGCGGGCTTTGGCCAAGGCCATGCCCCAGGTAAAAGAACCCGTAGCTGAAAAACCAGCTGTGGCCGAAGAAACAGCCGTACCAGCACCAGACAGTGAAGGCACTGCTCATGAGACTACTGACGTGGCTGAAACCCAGCCAGTTACCCCCCCGGCAATTCCAGTCGACGATCTAGCCCAGATTGAAGACATTTTTGGGGTAGATACCTTTTTTAGAACTGAAACGGTGCCCTATCAGGCGGGTGTTTTCTTTAAGGGCAATCTGCGAGGAACGGCAGATGCCACAGTTAAAGCTCTTACCGCTCAGCTAGAAAACCGTTTTGACGATCGCTACCGGCTGTTTTTAATTGATGGTCCCGATGAACGCCCGGCCATTATTGTATTGCCCAGTACCACCGATCCAAAACCGGCCAATTTACCGCAGCAGATATTGGCAGTAGCCCTTGCGATCGCAACCCTGATCACCAGCCTTGAAACCGGAGCCCTACTCAAAGGCTTTACCCTGTTTGAGCAGCCGGGCCGCTGGCTAGAGGTGCTACCCACCGCCCTGGCTGTCTTAGCCATTTTGGGTGTCCATGAACTGGGCCATCGCTGGCAGGCCAACCGCCATCAAGTCAAACTAAGTCCACCCTTTGCCCTACCCGCCTGGCAGCTGGGTAGCTTTGGAGCGCTGACCCGATTTGAGTCTGTTGTGCCCAATCGCAGCGTTCTGTTTGACGTTGCCTTTGCCGGCCCAGCCGCTGGCGGTTTACTGTCTTTGGCCATGTTGATAGTGGGGTTGGTACTGTCCCACCCTGGCAGTCTTTACCAGCTGCCCGTCGAATTTTTCCAAGAGTCTGTTTTGGTGGGCACCCTGTCTCGGGCCGTTTTGGGCGATATCCTGCAAACCAGCGATCTGGTCGATGTAGACCCGCTAGTGCTTATGGGCTGGCTTGGTCTGGTCATTACCGCTCTTAATGTCATGCCCGCCGGACGCATCGACGGGGGACGCATTGTCCAGGCCATCTACGGTCGCAAAATTGCTGGACGCGCCACCGCCGTTACCCTGGTGCTCTTAGTAATTGTGGCGCTGGCCAACCCCCTCGCACTCTACTGGGGAGCCCTAATCTTGTTTCTACAGCGCGGTGAAGAACGCCCCTGTATTGACGACATTAGCGAACCAGACGACGCCCGTGCCGCCCTGGCCTTGCTAATTTTGTTTTTAATGTTGGCCACACTGCTACCCCTAAGCCCAGCCTTAGCCGGTCGTCTCGGTATCGGCTAAATCAGCTACATTGCAGGCCTCATAGTCAATCTGAACAGTGTAAGAATAGGTTTTTGTTTTACCGGCTTGGTGATAAGCGTCATAGTCTGCTGTGCGGGCAATCTCCAACACTCTTTCATCCAGCACATCGTAGCCAGCACTGTTTAGCAGCTCCGGTTCCCCAATTAATGCCCCTTCCGGCCCCACCTCAACCATCACACTCACCGAGGTTCCTGGCGGGTCATCTAAACACTCCTGTAGCGGCATATCAACGGTCGATAGTGCCTGTTCTAGCGATCGCAGTGGACTGGGCCATTCACCACCCGCTTGGGCTATCTCGCTAAGTCTGCCGGAGGCCGCAATCTCCCCTAACCGCGTACCGTCAAAATTTGTGTAGCTGTCGAGACTCGCTAGCCGCTGCTCCAGAGTTGGCGCATCCGTTTCAACCTCCTCGTCTGCGCCCATATCAGCCCCATCTGTTTCCGGCCCAGATTCTGAGTAATCTTCCTCCTCTTCTACCCATTCGTCTGGCTGTTCAAGCTCGTCTATTAGCTCCGGATCAGCCAGTACAAACTCTTCGACTGGTGCCTCTACAAACGGCGGGTCCTCTGGCGGTAATTCAGGCTGCTCGGGCATTGGCGGGTTAGATGTCTCAGACGATCTGGCCAGTTTTGGCAATGTCACCACCTGAATCGTCTCTGTCTCCGATGGCTCTGGCAGCTCCAGTGGTGTTTCTAGGCTGGGCATCGGCAGTGCCAGCACCAAGCCGTGCAGCCCAATCGAGACTAAAACCAACGGCGTCACCCAGCGATTCAATTTTGACAGGTTAAATTTGGCCATCGAGATCAACCGTCAACTACCTTAAATACCCAGTCAGCATCAGATTTTACGAGAGATGGACTTGCCCCCTACATCATTCCTTGTTGATTTTCAAAATGGAAACAGCATTAGACAATTTTTTAACCGGGGTATCAGCAAAGCGAGTTCTGTACCAGGGTAAAGTAGCCAACGGTGAAACGCACTGACTGAAGTCACGACCTTAGTCACCTAGATCTGGGTCACGAATTGGCTAGTATCTACGTAAACACATCCGTTCGCCCCTACGATAGCAACCCTACGCATCTCCATGGCACCAGCCAAAACCGGCAAAACCAAAACCGGCACCTTAGTAGTCTTGGGACTATTGTTTTCCCTAGGTGTGGTGATATTTGTACAGTTGACCCACACCATTCCCAGAGTGCCTACTCAGCCCACAGCTATGCCATCCAAAGTTACCCTGCTGAGCGATCCATTTTTACAAACACCGACTGAGTCATCGGTACGAGTAGTCTGGTTTACCGAGTTTGAAGGCAGCGACCATCAGGTAATATACGGCCCAACCGACCAAACCGTAGACGCCACCACCACTCTGCTTAGCCGTACCCGTGAGGACGCCAGATCAAATACAGAACAGTCTTATGAAGCCGTAACACGGCGACCCATCTGGCGACATGAAGCACAAATCACCGGTCTACGTCCCGGTGTGCGAGTGCCCTATTCTGTCAGCAGCAATGATAATGGCACTACAGTCCGCAGCGACCAATTTTCCCTCAGTCCGCTACCGCTACCGGGTGACCCCCTCAAAATTTTACTCACCTCCGACCATCAGCTGATGCCGATGACGGCGGCCAACCTACAAAAAGTTGAAGAAACCATTGGTCAGGTAGATGGCGTATTTTTGGCCGGGGATCTGATCAACATACCCGACCGCGCATCTGAATGGTTTGACGATACGAGAGGCGGGGCCTTTTTCCCCTGTTTGCAAGGGCGAGCCAGCTACAAACTAACCAAGGATGATAACGACCCCGGCACCATTTACACAGGCGGTCAGATTATCCAAAATGCTCCACTGTTTCCGGCTGTCGGCAACCACGAAGTCATGGGTCGCTACAGCAGTACCAACAACTTAAACGAACAATATAACGACCCTGTGCCCTGGAGCGCGGCCAAAGCCATATACGACCAGCACAAAGACATTTATAACCCCACCAACAGCATCGACGTCGAGCGACGCTGGCTCAAAAACCACTCCTTTAATATAGATACCTATAACGAGATTTTTTCATTGCCCAAATCCCCTCGAGGTGACGGTCAAACCCAGCGGTACTACGCCACCACCTTTGGTGATGTGCGGCTGGTGTCTCTCTATGTGACCCAAATCTGGCGCACGTTTACGGTAGATGACGAAACCCGTGGGCGCTATCAAGAACGGGCCGCTGACCTGGGCAACCCACAAAACTGGGGCCATGGCCACATGATTTTTGAAAGCATTGAACCGGATAGCCCCCAGTATGAATGGCTGCAGACAGAGCTAGCCAGCGATGAATTTCAGCAGGCTAAGTACAAAATCGTGATGCTACATCACCCGGCCCATACTCTAGGTGACAATATCGTACCGGCGTTTACCACACCAGTGCCCGTGTACGACTACGACGACAGCCGTAATCTCACCGCCATCCGTTACGAATATCCCAAAGATGAAGATCACATTGTTAACTATCTGTTGCCGCTGTTAGAAGATGCCGGAACAGATTTGGTATTCTACGGTCACTCCCACATCTGGAATCGGTTTGAAAGCAACAGCGGTATGCAGTTTTTAGAATCTTCTAATGTGGGCAATACCTATGACGCCCACACTGAGGCCAAACCTAGACAGGTACCCAACGACAGCCGCTATAAAGAAACCTATGTCGCCACGGGTGACCCCAACGGACTGACGCCGATTGTGCCCACCCTTAAACCGCTTAGAGACGAGTTCGGCAGTCCGCTACCCTACATCGCCAGAAATGACATTACGGCGTTTAGCATTTTAGATACCGGTTTAGGCACCATCACCAGCTATTACTTTGATACTCAAAAACCCGAATCAGACGTCATACCGTTTGATGTTTTTAACATTGGTCAGCGGGCCACCATTGCCCAGCGGAAGCGCTAAGAGGAGACAACAACCATGGCAACACCGTTTGATGTAGCTGCCACACAACAGCGAGTGGACAACTTCTGGAAGCTCGGTGCCAGTTTTGGCATGGAACGTAACGCCTATCACAACTACTTGAATGAGATTGTTAGCGATCGCTACGCCCTGATCAAAGGTCTGCAGATTTTGCGAGACGAACTGCAGTTTGCTGCCACCTGCCCCACCGATATGAAAGCCTGTGGCGCAGACATGAATTTGCCTAGTGTAGTTACAACTCTGGCCTACACTAACTGTGGCGATCGCATCCACCAGGGCGAAGCCACCAAACGCTATCGTGATGTTGTCGCCTCCCGGTTTGCCACCCTTTCTGAAATTGGCGAACTCAAACTAGAAGCCTTTTTCCCAGCCGGGGGTGGCACAGATAACGGTGCCACATTAGCCCATGTGACCGTAGCCCACGAACTAGACGAACAGCTCAAGCAGCGGGTGTATGCAGGCAATCCACAGTCTATATCTCTAGTGGCGATTGACCTAAAAACTCACGTCGGTCGGCTGCGGGATGGAGACAAACAGGTTTACGGCAAAACCCGAGAGTCTCCCTGGCGCGAACCACGGGCTGCCTGCGGTGCCATTGTGGGAGCACTCACCCAGTACAATCCGCAAAACCTGATCCATCGTCGCATCCGCGATGATTTACGAGAGCGAAACTTTCAGTATCTGTCGAGCAATCGCATCTTTACCAACGGCGGGGTAGATATCACTATGGCTGTGGCCGCTGCAATCGTGGCAATTCGGGGCATTCGCAATACGGCGATGGCGCTACCCCAAGAGTTAGACGAGCGGGGAGTGGCGCACCTGACAGCAAGTGTGACCGTAAATCGACCATCGCGGGATGATCTAGTGCTCTATCTAGCACGGGCGACGGTGTTTAACGGCAAGATCAAGATTCAGGGGTTGGGCACCGAAGCGGATAAGTTTAGTGGGCAGTTGGTGGAGTATGCCAAGGAGCGACGGTTGCAGCTGCGCTATGGCGATTGGGATTGTGAGAATCTGCCGGTGGAGGAGATTGATTATAAGGTAAGGGGATCGGGGCTGTAGGGTGGGTAAATACCTCATTACCAGGTTCTAGAAGACACGAATTTTGTTCTCTAAAACAGCGATCGTAAACTCGTCGGTTGGGTTCCACCCCACCAAAATCTCTCGGCTGTACACAACAAACTTATTAACCCAACATTGCCAACATCCCAAAACACGAACCATAAAGCGGGTTGAAAAATACACAACGGTTGGTTCCGTTAGGTTTCATACATTCAACTCAACCTACGTATTGCCATATGGAAATTTGGGATTCATCAAGATCTGCATAGTAATTTCAACTCCACCATGGAGATTAGTCATATCAGTGGATGACATTTGTCATAGAAATTTATCTGGCAGTCTCAATATATTTATCTAAACATGTAGTTATCTAAATTTTGTTCATTAGACATTCTAACAAAGCCGTTGTTTTATCAATAACTGTCGTTTAAGAATTCCAAGAGGTATTGAGCGTGATCCAAAACTGCCAAATTGATCCAACTCGCCTTGTACCCATGATGCAATGCATGGATATCACTGAGTCAGTTAATTCTATCCCAGAAAATGAGTGGGTCTGGAATATCATCTCAAAAAGAGCGGTTGTTTATTCTTGCGGGACCATCTGTCGAGATGGAGATGTTGTAGAACACAACCATCATCCAACCGAGTTTGACCTATGTCAGCATCTGTCACAGGAAGCAGCTGAAATTATGGATGACAGATATATCAATATGGGAGATGAAGACACTCATGAATTTTCGCCATTCTATATTGTTGCGAACAGTGACTCTAATATTCCAGAAAAGATTACAGAAGATTTAATGCGTTCAGCCTTTGGGGGCACCATTCACCATACTGCCATAATTACAGTTGAGCCATTAGACAGAGTCGTTAGTTGGGTAGAAGACAATGCAGACCTAGACTATGACGATGATGATGACAATGTAGACCTAGACTATAAAGAAGATGTTGAACGTGACATCAAAGCTTGGCAGGCTCTGGCAAAATGGTTTGATGAAACACCAGAGTTACAGGCTCCTGTATTTGTGAGTGTAGATGACAGCGGTGACAGTGAAGTCGTCGGCTGTATATTTCCCAGATTAGTGCTTGCACTGACTAAAAAGGGCAGTCTGGTTGGTCTTTTTAGCTGCTTGGTCCACACTTGAACGAATCGTAGATGTCAAGGTGAGCTAGTAGATTGCGATCGTAAACTCGTAGGGCAGAAAACTTCTTCGTAGCTGGGTTCTATCATACATGTTTGCCTAAGCCGTATAATCCACTCGACATAGGTAATAAAGCCATAAATCCCTCTCCATGGCAGAAGCGTCCAGATCTAAAACTCGCTCTGTGCTTTGCCAGGGATAAATTTCTACATGGCTAAAACCCTTAGACAGCTGTCTAATCTGCTGTGCTGCGCGGATATAGTATGTCTCTAAACGAAAATTGTGGGATTCATCGCGAACAATCAGAGACTCCGAGGCCGCCAACGTTTCCCGAGTCATGGGTTGGTTAAATAACCAAAACAGACCTAGCATCACTAAATTCACATAGGTCTTAACAGGATTCAGTACAATTTGTTTTTGTAGGGTCAACTCTTTCTCTAGCGCTTGCAAGTTATGGCTAGAAAAGAAAAAATAACAACCTTGCTTACCGACACGTTTAATCTCCTGAAAGATCTTGAGCCGATCTTTGTGAGAAGCATAGTCAATGCCATTGAAGCTAAACAAAATAAAGTCAAAAGAAGGCTCTTCCGAGCTTTTGGTGAATTCAGGAAATCGCTTGCCACCACTGGTCATGCAGCCATAACAAATCGCTTTTCGAGTAGCTCCAAGCCAGCCCTGCCGTACATCTGTCGTTTTAGCATCTTCAACTTGTTGTTCAAG